>NZ_BAABAH010000012.1:0-141567 GCF_039537325.1 Nocardioides panacisoli | reverse complement strand
CGCGCCGCTGCGGAAGCGGAGGCAGCCCGCGTCGCCGCCGAGGAGGAAGCCGCCCGCGTCGCCGCCGAGGAAGAAGCCGCCCGCGTCGCCGCCGAGGAGGAAGCCGCCCGCGTCGCCGCCGAGGAGGAAGCCGCTCGGGTCGCCGCCGAGGAGGAAGCCGCTCGGGTCGCCGCCGAGGAGGAAGCCGCTCGGGTCGCCGCCGAGGAGGAAGCCGCCCGCGTCGCCGCCGAGGAAGAAGCCGCCCGCGTCGCCGCCGAGGAAGAAGCCGCCCGCGTCGCCGCCGAGGAGGAAGCCGCTCGGGTCGCCGCCGAGGAGGAAGCCGCTCGGGTCGCCGCCGAGGAGGAAGCCGCCCGCGTCGCCGCGGAGGAGGAAGCCACCCGCGTCGCCGCCGAGGAAGAGGCGGCTGCGCAGGAGGCCGCCGACGGCCTGATCGATCGCTGGGCGCAGTCCTGGGCGACCAGTCGTCGCACCGAGCCGGTATTGCCCGAGCCCGCGGACGACTCGCCCGAGGCGAGCGACGACCTGCTGCCGGACGACCCCGCTGCTGTCGATTCCGACCCGGAGACCCACGCCGGTGCCGACTCCTTGCTGGATCGCTGGCACGCGTCCTGGTCCCAGGCCGAGGAGCCGGTCGACCTCGACCAGTTCCGGTCTGCCGCACGGGCGCCGATCGGCCCGGTCGAGACCGGCGTGCCGACGGCCGGTGACCTCGCCGGCCTCGAGGAGACCGTCGAGCCTGCCGACGACGACGCGCTCGCCGCCGCGGAGCTCGACGAGCTCCCCGCGGACGAGGCCGCGCCCGTCGAGCCCGACGAGCACGAGCTCGCTGCGGACGAGGTCGACGCCACGGCGTTGCACGCGCCGGTGACCGACGAGCCCGCCCCGGAGCTCGCGGTCGCCACGTTCGACCCGCTCACCGCCCCGTTGCCGCTGATCGAGCAGCCCGCCCCGCCGGAGGAGCTCGTCCAGGACGAGCCCGACGAGCCCGAGGACCTCGACGAGCCCGAGGAGCTCGACGAGCCCGAGGAGCTCGTCGAGGACGAGCGCGAAGAGCCCGCTGCGGTCCTCGCGGAGGTCCCGGCCGAGGAGGAGAAGCCGGTCGCCAAGGCGCGCGCAGCGGCGGACGCCCGCGCGGCCCGCGAGCGTGGCGATGCGCCGAGGTACAAGCCCTACCACTCCAAGCGCGGCACCGACGCGCTCGCGCCGCTCGCGATCCTCGTCGCCCTGGCGTGTGCCGCGGTCGTCGGCCGGATGGCCCTGATGAAGACGCTGACCGAGGACGTCGGGCTCGCGGCGACCCTCACCGGCGTCGCCTTCGTGCTGCTCCTCTATGCCCTCCGCTCCAGCAACTCCTCTCGCAGCGTGCACATCGACGAGCACGGGATCCTCAAGGTGACCCGCGGCGACATGAACAGCCGGTTCGACCTGACCAGCCCCAGCACCCAGCTGGAGATGGTCGGCACGCCAGGTCACCGCAACTGGCGGATGCTGATCATCCGCCGGAGCCTGTCGCCGGTCGTCATCGACTCCAAGACCGTCGACTCCCGCAGCTTCACCGAGGCCGTGCGTCAGTGGCGACCGGAGCTATGAGCAACACCCCCGTGTCCGGGTCCGCCGCCGGCGCGGACGCGGACGAGCTCGCGCGGCGTGCCGCGGACGCCGAGCGCCGGGCGGCCGACGCCGAGCGTCGTGCACAGGAGGCCGAGCGCCGGGCGGCCGACGCCGAGGAGGAGGTCGACCGGCTCACCGCCGAGGTCGCCGAGCTGCGTGCGGTCGACGAGCCGTTCTCGATCTTCGGCGGCGCCGACCCCGACGAGGCCGCCGCCCTGGGCTCGGACGGCACCGACCCGCGCGTGGTGCCGCTGGCACTCGGCGCCACCGCCGTCGTCGGCGCGATGGTCGCCCTGCTCGCGCTGCTCAACGGCAACCTCTTCACACCGTTCGGCCTGGTGATCCTGGCGCTCACCTGCGCCCTCGCCTATGCCGCGACGCGCGCCCGGCCGCAGCCCGTCGAGGTCAACCTGACCCGGGGCATCCTCTACGCCGAGCACAAGGGCACGACGTACCGCTTCGACCTGCGCAGCGACACCACGCAGGTCGAGATGGTCGGCCAGCCGGGCGACGCCTACTGGCAGGTGAAGTTCCTCCGCCGCAACATGGACCCGTTCGTCGTCGACACCGACATGGTCGACCCGGCCGCCTTCGTCGCGCAGCTCCGCGAGTACCGGCCCTCGCTCTGACGCGAGGCCGGTCAGGCCAGCGCGTCCCCGAGCCGCTCGGCGATCCGGTCGACGGCGGCCCGGCTGCTGCGGCCGACACCGACGATGTTGAGGAAGCCGTGGATCTGCCCCGGCCGGCGCTCGACCTCGACCGCGTGCCCCTCGGCCTCGAGCCGCGCGGCGTACTGCTCGCCCTCGTCGCGGAGCGGGTCGAAGCCGGCCGTGACGACGTACGCCGGCGCCAGGCCGGCGGGTAGCTCGGCACCCAGCAGCGCCACCCGCTCGTCCTTGCGCTCCAGCTCGGTCGGGAGGTACACGCTGTTGGCCGTGTCGATGAACTCGCGGGTCAGGTAGAGCCCCTCCCCGAACAGCCGCAGGCTGGCGGTGTCGCGCTCCGGGAAGGTGCAGGGATAGACGAGAAGCTGCCAGGCGAGGGGCACGCCGCCGCGCGCGGCGGCGATGGCGACCCACGCCGCGAGGTTCCCGCCCGCGGAGTCGCCGCCGACGGCGATCCGCTGGGGGTCGACGCCGAGCTCCTCGGCGTGGTCCACCACCCAGCGGTGCGCGGCCTCGGCGTCGTCGAACGCCGTGGGGAACGCCGCCTCGGGCCCGAGCCGGTAGGCGACGGAGAGCACCGGCACCCCGGACTGCTCGGCGAGGACCCGGCACGGGCCGTCGTGGGAGTCGAGGTCGCCGTAGAGGAAGCCGCCACCGTGGAAGAACAGCAGGACCGGGCCGGGGCCGTCGGCGAGCCCCGTCGGGAGGTAGTGCCGTGCGGGCAGGCCGGCGACCTCGAGGTCGCGGACGGCGCCCACGGGCTGGTGACCTCGCACCAGGCCCGCCGTACGGACCATCTGCGCCCTCCCCTCCGCGAGAGGGAGCTCCTCGGACCCCTTCACCCGCGCCACCTGCTGCAGGCGCAGCATCAGCTGGACGTCGGTGTCCAGTCGCTGGCCGTCGATGTCGACGGTCCGGCCGGCGAGCAGGCGCTGCACGCGCTCCGGCAGCCCCATCAGGGTCTTGAGGGTGATCGCCTCGATCGAGGTCCTGAGATCCACTCCGCCAACGTACTGGCCGGATCGACCCGGACCGCACCCGCCCTTTCGCAACGACACCCTGCGTTCACCCGCAGGTGGGAAACTCGATCCATGTCGTTGGAGATGCTGCCCGAGCCCGTGTCCGACGACCAGCCGTCCGCCGCGACGGGGTCCGGCGCGAACGAGTCGCCGGAACGCGGATCGGCGTACGTGCCGGACGAGATCCTGGTCAAGGAGATCCAGGAGGTCCAGGACCGCTTCGTCGACCGTGAGCTGTCCTGGCTGCGGTTCAACGAGCGGGTGCTCGAGCTCGCCGAGGACCCGACCGTGCCGCTGCTCGAACGTGCGCGGTACCTGGCGATCTTCACGCAGAACCTCGATGAGTTCTTCATGGTGCGGGTCGCAGGCCTCAAGCGCCGGATCGCGACCGGGCTCGCCGTCCGGGCCGCGTCCGGCCTGATGCCGCGCGAGGTGCTGGAGGCCATCTGGAGCCGCGCCGCGGGGCTGAGCCAGCGCCACACGCGGGTCTTCCTCGAGGAGGTCGTCCCGGAGCTGCGAACCCACGGGATCGAGCTGGTGCGCTGGGCGGACCTGGACCGCGACGAGCAGAAGTTCTGCAAGCGCCTGTTCAAGGAGCGCATCTTCCCGGTGCTGACGCCGCTGGCGGTCGACCCGGCGCACCCGTTCCCCTACATCTCGGGGCTCTCGCTCAACCTCGCGGTGCTGATCCGCAACCCCAAGTCGGGCAAGCAGCACTTCGCCCGTGTGAAGGTCCCCTCGAACTTCGACCGCTTCGTCGCCCTCGGCAACACCCGGTTCGTCCCTCTCGAGGACGTGATCGGCGCCCACCTCGCGCGGCTCTTCCCCGGGATGGAGGTGCTCGAGGCGGACACCTTCCGGGTCACCCGCAACGAGGACCTCGAGGTCGAGGAGGACGACGCCGAGAACCTGCTCGCCGCGCTCGAGAAGGAGCTGCTCCGGCGCAAGTTCGGTCCGCCCGTCCGGCTCGAGGTCGAGGAGTCGATGACGCCGTCGGTGCTCGAGCTGCTGGTCTCCGAGCTGGGGGTCAGCGACGAGGAGGTCTTCCACCTCCCGGGACCGCTCGACCTGCGCGGGCTGCACAGCATCGCCGACCTCCCGCACGAGGAGCTGAAGTACCCCTCGTTCGTGCCGATCACGCATCCGCTGCTCGCCGAGGTCGAGTCCGCGGCCCCGGTCGACGTGTTCAAGGCCGTGCGCCGGCACGACGTGCTGGTGCACCACCCCTACGACTCCTTCGCGACGTCGGTGCAGCGGTTCATCGAGCAGGCGGCCGCCGACCCGCACGTGCTGGCGATCAAGCAGACCCTTTACCGCACGTCGGGCGACTCGCCGATCATCGACGCCCTCATCGACGCGGCCGAGGCCGGCAAGCAGGTGCTGGTGCTGGTCGAGCTCAAGGCGCGGTTCGACGAGCAGGCCAACATCCGGTGGGCCCGGAAGCTGGAGGAGGCCGGCTGCCACGTCGTCTACGGCCTGGTCGGCCTCAAGACCCACTGCAAGGTGGCGATGGTCGTGCGCGACGAGGGCGAGCAGTCCGGGGGCATCCGCCGCTACACGCACATCGGGACCGGCAACTACAACCCGAAGACGTCCCGCATGTACGAGGACCTCGGGCTGCTCACGACGAACGACGCCATCGGCGAGGACGTCGCGCACCTGTTCAACAACCTCTCCGGGTGGTCCCGGAAGGCGACGTACGACGAGCTCCTCGTCGCGCCGGACTCGGTGCGGGTGGGCCTGATCGACCAGATCCACGCGGAGATCGCCCACCACCGCGCGGGTCGCCCAGCCGGGATCCGGTTCAAGGTGAACTCGCTCGTCGACGAGCAGGTCATCGACGCGCTCTACCTCGCGTCGCGCGAGGGCGTCCCGGTCGACCTGCTCGTCCGCAGCATCTGCGCCATCCGCCCCGGCGTCCCGGGGCTCAGCGAGAACATCCGCGTGCGCACCATCCTCGGCCGGTTCCTCGAGCACAGCCGGATCTTCTGGTTCGAGGGCGGCGGCGAGCCGACCGCCTGGATCGGGTCGGCCGACATGATGCACCGCAACCTGGACCGCCGGGTGGAGGTGCTGGTGCGGCTGCCCGGCGAGGAGGCCAAGGCGAGCGTCCGCCGGCTGCTCGACCTCGCCTTCGACCCCACGACCGACGCCTGGGAGATGACCGCGCACGGCGAGTGGACGCGCAACCGCGGCCAGGTGCACCTCCAGGAGGAGCTCATCGCGCAGCACCGGACGCGTCGCTCGGCGCCCGCCTGAGGCCGTTCCCGGCGTGACATCCGCCGCAATCGGCCCCTCCGCGAGACCCGCAGTTGCGTCCATCGCGCGGCCACCCCCTAGCATGAGGCCGTTCGCCTCCGCCTCACCGGGAGTCCATGTGGGTTTTCGTCTGCGTCCGGTCGACACCTCCTTCTATGACCTGTTCACCCGTTCCGCGGAGCACCTCGTGGCCGGGGCCGAGATCCTCGCCGAGATGCTTGCCGACAGCGCCGACCGGAATGCCGTCGCCGAGCGCATGCGGCAGGCCGAGCACGCTGCCGACGAGACGACGCACGAGATCGTCAAGAAGGTGAACAGCACCTTCGTCACGCCGTTCGACCGCGAGGACATCTATGCCCTCGGCTCGGGCCTCGACGACGTCATGGACATGATGGACGAGGCGGTGGACCTGATCCTGCTCTACGAGGTCAAGGCGCTGCCGCCGGAGCTGTCGGCCCAGGTGACGGTGCTCCAGCGCTGTGCCGAGCTCACCGCCCAGGCGATGCCCCGGCTGCAGTCCATGAAGGACATGGACGACTACTGGATCGAGATCAACCGGCTCGAGAACGAGGGCGACCGCAACCACCGGCGCACGCTCGCGAAGCTCTTCTCCGGGGAGTTCAAGACCATCGAGGTGCTCAAGCTGAAGGACATCGTCGAGTCCCTCGAAGGCGCGATCGACGCCTTCGAGAAGGTCGCGAACATCGTCGAGCAGATCGCGGTCAAGGAGGGCTGAGGCCCCCGTGGCCCCTCCCCCGACGACTTCCAAGGCAGGCCGTCCGTGACTCTCACCCTCGCGATCGTGATCGCGGTCGTCGTGATCGCGCTCGCCTTCGACTACACCAACGGCTTCCACGACGCCGCCAACGCGATCGCGACGTCGGTCTCGACCCGTGCCCTCACCCCGCGCATCGCCCTGACGCTCGCCGCGGTGATGAACTTCGTCGGTGCGCTGCTCGGCCAGAAGGTCGCGCACACGGTCAGCGACGTCATCGAGCCGCCGGGGAACAACCACGGCCTGATCATCGTGATGGCCGCGCTGATCGGCGCCATCACCTGGAACCTGATCACCTGGTACTTCGGCCTCCCCTCCTCCTCCAGCCACGCGCTGATCGGCGGCCTGGTCGGTGCCGGCCTGGCGGGTGGCGCCACCGTGCACTGGTCGACGATCGTCGACAAGGTCGTGATCCCGATGGTGCTCTCACCGCTGGTCGGCCTCGTGGGGGCCTTCCTCGTGATGCTGCTGATCATCTGGGTCTTCCGCCGCCGCAACCCGCACAAGGTCAACCGCGGCTTCCGCAGCATGCAGACCGTCTCGGCCGCGGCCCTGGCGCTCGGCCACGGCCTGCAGGACGCCCAGAAGACGATGGGCGTCATCCTGCTGGTCCTGGTGACGGCCTACCCCTCCCACTACGACGGGGTGGACCTGCCGCTCTGGGTGGTCGTCGGCGCCGCCGGTGCGATCTCGGCCGGCACCTACTCGGGCGGGTGGCGGATCATGCGCACCCTGGGCCGCCGGATCATCCACCTCGACCCGCCTCGCGGCTTCTCCGCCGAGTCGGTCGGCGCCACGGTGCTCTACACGACCGCGTACGTCTACCAGGCGCCGATCTCCACCACGCACGTGATCACCTCGGCCGTGATGGGCGCCGGCGCCACCAAGCGGTTCTCCGCGGTCCGCTGGGGCGTGGCCAAGTCGATCGTCACGGCCTGGGTGCTGACCCTGCCGTCGGCGGCCCTGGTCGCGGCCGCGACCTTCGGCATCCTGCACCTCGTGGTGCCGGTCTGACCCGTCAGCCGACGGTCAGCGAGTAGCCCCGCCCGCGGATCCGGCGTACGTCGGCCGCGTCGCCGAGGCGGTTGCGCAGCCGGGTGACGTGCATGGCGATCGTGTTGCCCGACGGCCGGCTGGCGTTGGACCCCCACAGGGCCGTGCGCAGCTCGTCGTCGGTCATGACACCCGGCGCGCGCAGCATCAGGGTGCGCAGCAGCTCGAACTCCTTGAGCGGCAGGTCCGCGATCCGGCCGCCGGCGATCGTCACCGTGTAGGCGCTCGCATCCAGCTCGATCACGCCGGCGGTGACCTTGGCGTGGTCGTCGAGCGCCCGCGGTGAGCGGTTGAGCAGCTCCCACAGCTGGATCGCCGAGTAGGGCCGGGTCACCACCGCGCTGGCACCGGCCAGCAGCACCGGGGCGATGTCACCGGCGCGCGCGTGCTCGAGCGCGGCGACGACGTACGGGTTGCCGTGCCGCATGAGCGCTGCGACGAAGTCCTCTGCGGGAAGCCCCGGGGTGTCCGGGGCGACCACGACCGCCTGCGGATCGACCCGGCCGAACTCGATCAGGCCGTCGACCGTCGAGCGGGTCCAGGTGACGTGCACGCCGCGCGCCGCCATGGCGTCGGTCAGGCCGCCCGACTCCGAGCCGGGGTCGACGACGAGCAGGTGGGCGCCGGCCGCCTCCGCCCAGCGGTGCAGGTAGGTCCGCACCGCTGTCTCCCGAGTGGACATGGCCCGATCAGCCGAACCGCCCCGAGATGTAGTCCTCGGTCGCGGGGTTGTCGGGCTTGGCGAACATCGTCTTCGTGGTGTTGAGCTCGACCAGGTGGCCGGGCTCCCCGGTCGCCTTCAGGTTGAAGAAGCCGGTGAAGTCGGAGACCCGCGCCGCCTGCTGCATGTTGTGGGTCACGATCGCGATCGTGTAGTCGTTCTTCAGCTGGTGGATGAGGTCCTCGATCGCGGCGGTCGAGATCGGGTCCAGCGCCGAGCACGGCTCGTCCATCAGCAGGATCTGCGGCTCCACCGCGATCGCGCGGGCGATGCAGAGCCGCTGCTGCTGGCCGCCGGACAGTCCCATGCCGGGCTTGTTCAGCCGGTCCTTGACCTCCGTCCAGAGGTTCGCGCCGCGCAGCGACTTCTCGACGATGTCGTCGGTCTGCGACTTCGACATCTTCCGGGAGTTCAGCCGGTTGCCCGCGACGACGTTGTCGTAGATCGACATCGTCGGGAACGGGTTGGGCCGCTGGAAGACCATGCCGATCTGCCGGCGTACGGCGACCGGGTCGACGCCGGCGCCGTACAGGTCCTGCCCGTCGACGACGATCTTGCCCTCGACCCGAGCGCCCGGGATCACCTCGTGCATGCGGTTCAGCGAGCGCAGGAACGTGGATTTCCCGCAGCCGGACGGTCCGATGAACGCCGTCACCGTGCGCGCCCGGATGCTCATGTTGACGTCCTCCACGGCGAGGAAGTCGCCGTAGTAGATGTTCAGGTTCGAGACGTCGATGCCCTTGGCCATTGCCCTATCCCTTTCAGCGCCCGGTCTTGGGGGCGAAGATCGTGCCGATGATGCGCGCGACGATGTTGAGCACCATCACGATGGCGATCAGCAGGAGCGCCGCGCCCCAGGCGTTCTGGAGCGGGCCCGCGCCCTGCTTGTACTGGCTGATGATGTAGACCGGAAGGGTCGCCATCCGCTCCGAGAAGAGGTTGTTGTTGAAGTAGTCCATCGCGCCGACCGCGACGAGGAGCGGCGCGGTCTCGCCGATGACCCGGCTGATCGCGAGCATCACGCCGGTGACGATGCCGCCGAACGCGGTCGGGATGACGACCTTGACGATCGTGCGCCACTTCGGCACGCCGAGCGCGTAGGACGCCTCGCGGAGGTCGGCGGGGACGAGACGCATCATCTCCTCGCCCGCCCGGACCACGGTGGGGATCATCAGCAGGGAGAGGGCGACCGAGCCCATCACGCCGATCCGGGTCCCGGGGCCGCCGAACTCCGTGAACAGCGCGACGGCGAACAGGCCCGCGACGATCGACGGGATGCCGGTCATGACGTCGACCAGGATCGTGGTCGTGCGCGCCACCCAGGTGCCGCGGCCGTACTCGACCAGGTAGACAGCGGTCATCAGGCCGATCGGGATCGAGATCACCGCGGCGCCGAGCGTGATCCACAGGGTGCCGAGGATCGCGTGCAGGACGCCCGCGCCGGGCAGCTGCTTGAACGTGACCGGGTCCAGCTTCGAGGTCTGGTCGTGGGTCAGGAAGTTCCAGTCGATGGCGGGGAGGCCCTTGGCGACCGTGTACCCGAGCACCCAGACCAGCGGCACCAGCGCACCGGTGACGGCGTAGAAGACCAGCAGCGTCACGGTCCGGTCCACCGCGGCGCGGCGGCCCTCGACCACCGCGGACCACGCGGGCAGCCCGATGAGCAGCGCGATGCCGGCGACGAAGGGGACGGACCACCAGGACCAGCCGAGCAGCAGCGGTCCGACCAGGATCCCGAGGATGACGGCGATCGCGGCCGCCACCAGCCACGCGAGGCGCGGCAGCTGTGGGTTGATCAGCGACGCCGGCTCGGCGATCGGCATCAGCGCCTCGTCGGTCGCAGTCATGCGAACTTCCTCTCGGCGCGGGCCACGATCCACCGGGCCGAGAAGTTCACCAGGAAGGTGAACAGGAACAGCACCAGGCCGGTGGCGAGCAGCACGACCTGCAGGTCGACGTTCTCGCCCTGGAAGTTCTGGGCGATGTTGGACGCGATGGTCGCCGGGTTGTCGGAGGTGAGCACCTTGAAGGTGACCTTGGGGCCCTGCGCGTTGAGGACCAGCAGCACCGCCATCGTCTCGCCGAGCGCGCGGCCGAGGCCGAGCATCGTGCCGGCGATGATGCCCGAGCGCGAGTGCGGGAGGACGGCGTACCGGATCATCTCCCAGCGGGTCGCGCCGAGAGCCAGCGCTGCCTCCTCGTGCAGCCGCGGCGTCTGCCGGAACACCTCGCGGCAGATGGCCGTGGTGATGGGCAGGACCATGATCGCGAGCACGATCGCGGCGAGGAACACGGTGCGGCCGGTGGCGGAGACGTCCCCGCTGAAGAACGGCACCCAGCCGAGGTGGTCGTTGAGCCAGGTCTCGATCGGCAGCGTCGCGGGGGCCAGCGCCCGCAGGCCCCAGAGGCCGAAGACCACCGACGGCACCGCGGCGAGCAGGTCGATCAGGTAGGCGATCGGGGCCGAGAGGCGGCGTGGCGCGTAGTGCGAGAGGAAGAGCGCGACGCCGATGGCGAACGGGGTCGCGATGACCAGCGCGAGCACCGCCACCAGGGCCGTGCCGAAGAGCAGGCCGGCGGCGTACGGGAGGAAGCTGTCGTAGGGCTGGTAGAGGTCCTTGGCCGCCGAGAAGCCGCTGGACCCGCGGACCGCCAGGAAGACGAAGACGGCCGCCAGGGCGACCATGATGCTGGCGCCGGCGGCGAGCGCGGCACCGTGGAAGATCCGGTCCCCGATGCCGCTGCGGCCGGCGAACAGGTCGGGCCCGGAGGTGTCGGGCTCGGTGGTGACGGTCACGGATGTGCCTCCCGGGTCGAGGGGGCGCCGGGACGGGCTGCGCGGATGGGCAGCCCGTCCCGACGGGGTGCTACGTGGCTCAGGAGATCTGGTCGATGATCGCCTGCTCCTTGTCCGCGATGTCGCGGGGGAGCTCCGCCGAGAAGGCGTTCGCCGCGGCGGCCTTCTGGCCGTTCTCGGAGATCATGTAGGACAGGAAGCCCTTCACGATCGCCGCGGTGTTCGAGTCGTCGTAGGAGGGGCACGCGATCTCGTAGGACGCCAGGAAGATCGGGTAGGTGCTCGGGTCGTCGCTCGTCCGGTTGAGGTCGTAGGTGATGACCGTGTCCGGGGTGCCCGAGGTCGGCTCCGAGGCCGCCATGGCAGCCGCGGCGCCGTCGGCCGACGGGGCGACGTACTCGCTGCCGACCTTGATCTTCGCGACACCGAGGCCGGTGCCCTGCACGCCGGCGTCGTCGGCGTAGCCGATGGTGCCGTCGCCCGCCTTGACGGCGTCGGTCATGCCCGAGGTGCCCTCGCCCGACTCACCGCTGGTGGTCGGCCAGTCCGAGCTGTGCGGGGTCTTCCACGCACCGCCGGCGGCCTTCTCCAGGTAGTCGGTGAAGTTGTCGGTGGTGCCGGACGAGTCGGAACGGTGCACCGGCACGATCTTGGTGCTCGGCAGGTCGGCGTCCGGGTTGTCGGCGGCGATGGCCGGGTCGTCCCAGGTCGTGATCGAGCCGTTGAAGATGTTCGCGATCGTCTCCGGCGAGAGCTGGAGGTCGTCGATGCCCTCGACGTTGAAGATCACGTCCACCGGCGAGATGAACACGGGGATCTCGATGGGGTCCGCGCCACAGGTCTTCTTGGCGTCGGCGAGCTCGTCGTCGGTCATCGCCGAGTCCGAGCCGGCGTAGAGGTAGGCGCCGGAGATGAAGTTCTCACGGCCGGTGCCGGAGCCGACCGGGTCGTAGGTGAGCTTGACGTCGGGGTTGTCCTGGCCGAAGCCGGTACGCCAGGCCGACTGCGCCTGCTCCTGGGCCGACGAGCCACCGCCCGCCACCGAGCCCGAGAGGCCGCTGGCGGCGCCGCTGCTGTCGGAACCGCCGGAGCCGTTGTCGGAGCTGGTGTCGTCGTTCCCGCACGCGGCGAGAGCGAAGCTGAGGGAAATCGCGGCGACGGCGGGAACCATCGCCTTGCGGATGGAAGTGGTCTTCACTTCGAAGTCTCCTGAAGTAGCAGAAGTCGGACAGCCTCGGACTCTGGCGAGCAGAAGTGACCGAAACCCTCGAGACCGGTGAACGCGCAGTGAACGCCGTCCAGCCATTCCGCGACGGGACTCAGGGACCCGTGTGGTGCCGCTCCACCGCGACCACGCGGCCCTTGCGCACGTGGACGACGAGCATCTCCGCCGGCGCCAGCTCCGGACCGCGCTGGATGGTGCGCAGCCCGAGCGCGTCGTAGAGGAGGGGCAGCACGGGTCGGTGCGAGCAGATGACAGCACCCCGTCCGCCGTCGAGCAGCTCTGCGACGATCTTCTCGACCGCCCGTCCGGTCGCGTCCTCCTCGCTGAGCTTGCGCCGGGCGTCGAGCGCGTAGCCGGTGGTCTCGACGTACGGCTGCAGGGTCTGCACGCAGCGGAGGCTGGCCGAGCTCACGACGTCCGCGGCGTCGTACGCCGCCAGCAGGGGCACCAGCCGGTCGGCCTGCACCTCGCCGGTGCGCAGCAGCGGCCGCTCCCGGTCGTCACCGCGCCAGGACCGCCGGGAGCGAGCCGCGGCGTGCCGGAGCACCACCACCGCGTGGGTCTTGCGTCGCACCGCACGGGCCCGCTCGAGCGTCTCCCGGTCGTAGGGGTAGGTCAGCACGTCGCTGGCCTTGTCGAGCGGCACCCACTGCACGTCGTCGATCTCGTCGTTGGGGCGGTAGGTCGAGACGTCGTCGTCCCCGACCGCGCGGCCGGTCCAGTAGTGGACCGTCTTCATCCGCCGGCCCGTCGAGTAGCGCTGCAGCGGCAGCGGCGGTCCCAGCCGCACGTGCAGCCCGGTCTCCTCGGCGGCCTCGCGGACCGCGGCGGCGGTCGGGTGCTCCCCGCGCTCGAGCTTGCCCTTCGGGAAGGACCAGTCGTCGTACTTGGGACGGTGGACGAGGAGCACTTCGCGGCCCGGACGGAACGTGACCACGCCCGCCGCCTGGATGTCGGGTTCGGCGGGCCTCGACGCGCCGTCGGAGCGCGGGCGGGTGCGGGCCACGGCCGTAAGGGTATGTGGTCAACTGTCCCCTCCGGCACCCGTGTCGAGGAGGATCCGTGCCCCGATTCCCGTCCGCGCTGCGCAGCCGCGGCGCGGTCGCCGGCGCGCTCGCGCTGCTGGTGCTCGTCGCGGCGGGGGTGGTGCTGGTCGTCCTACGGCCGTGGTCCGACGACGACGGGACCAGGCTGGAGCAGGCGCTCGCGCTCGCACCGTCGTCGACGGCCCGGTTCAGCTGGACCGACTGGTCCGCGGTCCGGCACGAGCTCGGCGTCCAGCTGTCCGAGGGCTCCTCCGCCGGCGAGATCAACAAGTTCCTGGACAAGGGCTTCGACGCGGACCTGACCTCGGAGTCGTCGCTGGTCAACTCCGCCGACGTGCTGCAGCGGGAGTACGGCGTCTCGCCCGCCACCGCGGACTGGGAGCTCCTGGCGCAGGGCGAGAAGGGCTCGCTGCTGATCGTGGGCCTGCCGTCCTCCTACGATCTCGACGCGCTGGGCGACCGGCTGGACGGGCTGGGCTACCGGCACTCCACGGGCACCGACGGCGTGGACGCGTGGGACGGCGGTGCGTCCGTGGTGTCCGGCATCGGCGACATCAGCCCGCAGCTGTCCTACATCGGGATCGACGCCGGCGACCACGTGCTCGTGGCCTCGGACAAGGCGGACTACGTCGCGTCCTGGCACGGGTCGGTGCGCGGGAACGACCTCGGCGACGGCGTCGGGCAGGCTGCGGCGACGATCGGCGACGCCGTGTCGGCGTCCGTGTACACGGGCGACTATGCCTGTGGCGCGCTGGCCATGACCCACGCCGGCGACGACGACCGGGTGCGCGCCCAGGACCTGATCACCCAGGCCGGCGAGGTCGGCCCCTACGAGGGTTTCGCGATCGGCCTGCTGCCCGGCGGCGGGATGCGGGTCGCGATGGCGTTCGACACCGACGCCGAGGCGCGCACCAATGCCGACACCCGGGCCAAGCTCGCCGTCGGCCCCGCGCCCGGGCAGGGGGGCGCGTTCCCCGACCGGTTCTCCGTGGACCAGGTGGTCGCGGACGGCGACGTCGTACGGATGGACCTCGACCCGGTCCAGGGGAGCTATCCGCTGTCGGACCTCTCCAGCGGGCCGCTGCTGTTCGCGACCTGCTGACCGCGGACTCAGGACGCGGCCGGAGGCCGCTTCTCCACGCCGAGGATCCGGTCGATGTCCTCGAGAGGGAGCATGTCGTCGGACGCGCTGGCAGCGACCATGAGGTTCATCGTCAGCTCGACCTCGCGCAGCAGATCTGCGTCCTCGAGCGAAACGTCGAACTGATCGGACACGTCTCTTCCCTCACCGCTCCCCAGGCGCGGGCTCAGCGGCAGGTGTGAACGGCCGAGCCCCGTCGCGATCCATCTTGCCCCCCAATTCCCGAGAGCAACATTCGACCCGCCTTCGCTTGTTCGAAATGTAGCCCCCATCACGCAACCGTGCGAGGAAAAACGAACAGGCCCCCGCCGCCGGAGCGGTGGGGGCCCGTTGCGGTACCCGCTGGGTTCAGAGCGGGCGGACGTTCTCCGCCTGGGGGCCCTTCGGGCCCTGGGTCACGTCGAACTCGACCTTCTGGTTGTCCTCGAGGGACTTGTAACCGGAGGACTGGATCGCCGAGTAGTGCACGAAGACGTCGTCGCCGCCGCCCTCCTGCTCGATGAAGCCGAAGCCCTTCTCGGCGCTGAACCACTTCACGGTGCCCTGAGCCATATCGCTCGTTACTCCTTGTGTCGGGGCGGGAGCCGCCACCTCGGCGACCCACACCAGATGCGTTGACACGTCGCTCCGGACCCGTGATCGGAACACCACAAACCAGAAACGCCGTCGGCCAAAGACTCCGTAGGCGTAGAGGACCAACTGGAACTTGCATCTGCTGCGACCACGACAATAGCAACCAACGGGGACCGGAAAAGGGGGGCGGCTACCGGGATTTCGGGGAACGGCGTGAAGGTTGCACTACGAACGTGTGTCCGACCGGGAAACCGGTCCCGCGGACCCGGGCGACGACGCCGCGCGGCGCTCCAGCGCGAGCTCGCGGACCCGGGCCAGGTCCGCGTCGCTGAACACGCCGTTCACGCCGCTCATCGCGGCGAGCCGCATCCCGTGCTTGAGTCCGAGCCGGTAGATCTCCTTGACCTTCTCCCACTCGATGTTGCGGCCCACCGTGAACGACTCGTAGCGCCCCTCCAGCGCCAGCACCACCGTCTCGGCGAGGCACGCGTAGGCAACTCCCGGCGGGAGGCCGATGTTCTTCATCCGCACCTCGCCCGGCAGCTCGATCTCGCCGGACTCGATGACGAGCACGTCGGGCCGCTTCGCCACCTCCGCGGGCGACAGGTCGAGCGGACGGGCGACGTCGGTGATGACGCACCCGGGCTTCACCGCCATGATGTCCAGGACCCGCTTGCCGGCGCCCGAGGTCGCTGTGACGATCACGTCCATGTCCCCGAGGTGGGGATCCGGCGTCGCCGCGACATGCACGGTGGCGCGCGGCCCGTCCTTCTCGATGTCGCGCTTGAGCTCGAGCAGCTTGGCGGTCTCCGGGGAGACCAGCCAGAGCTCGTCGGCGGCGAGGGCGAGCAGTCGTGCGCAGACCGAGCCGATCGAGCCGGTCGCTCCCACGACCATCGCAGACCCGTGCATCCGGCCGTCCGCGTCGACCTCCACCAGACCGAGCCGCTCGGAGGCCTGGTGCGCGGCCCAGAGCGCGCCGGAGGCGCTGTAGCTGTTCCCGGTTGTGATCGGCAGCGGAGCCCTCCGCGCCACGGTGGCGCCGGCGTCGCCGACGACCTTGGTGAAGGCACCCAGCCCCATCACCTGGGCGCCCAGTCTGCGTGCGGTCTCGGCCGCCGACAACAACCGGGCGTAGGTGAACTCCGGGGAGTGCGCCATCAGCTCCTTGGGGGTGCCGCCGACGGTGATCAACCAGCCCTCGGCCTCGGCGCCGGTGGGCGACCGGACGCCGGTGACGTGGCTGTAGACGAACGGCGGCGCGTAGGCCACGGCCTTCTCGACCAGGTCCAGCACCGGCTGGGGAGCGTGCCGGGCGACGGTCCCGAGCGGCTCGATCTTGGTGAAGTACTCCTGCGAGAGCGGGTGGATCACGAACGCGAACCTGCTGCGGCGCCGCGGGCCGTTGGGGCGCAGCAGCCGCGGCTCCAGCTGGGCGGAGACGATGAAGTCGAGGAGGTCGTCGTCGGTCAGGGGGCCGCCGCCCACGCTGGCCAGCATCATCGCCTCCAGCAGGGCAGGCGTGCTCGTCCCGCGGAAGGGTCGGGGGGTGGAGTCCACGACCAGGTCGACGTCCAGCGCCGCGAGGTTCGCGATCTCCTCGTCGGCGAGGGAGGAGGTGATCACCGTCTTCCCGGCGAGATCGTCCAGCCCGAACGCGGCGAGCTCGTCGTAGGTGGCCACGAGGACGTCGCAGTCCACGGCGTACCGGCGCGCGAGAGCGGTGCCCGCCGCCGCGCCGGAAGCGGCAGCCGCACTGCGGACGGCCTGGGGCAGCAGGCGGAGCGGCGCCACCGTGGCCCGCGCGACCGGACCCGCGACGGGGACCGACGCCACCCGGGCGGACAGGTCCAGCCGCTGGCCGATGTCGGTGAACTCCAGGTTGTCGGTGAACTCGCGCAGGATCCTGACGGCCCGGCGGTGACCAGTGCCGACGACCACCGTCCGCGCGTTGTCGAGATGGCCCGGCTGATCACCCTGGATCCGCCGCACGGCGAGCTCCTGCAGCACCTCGTCCAGGCAGCGGCCGTCGGTCACCGTGGTCCCGGAGGCCAGCTCCCGCAGTCGTTCCAGCTCGCGCGGGTCGTCCAGGCCGGTGACGGAGAAGGCGTCCGCGCGGGTGGCCCGCCTGCTGACCTCGGCGCGGAGCGCCTTGCGGTCCGACCCGAGCCCGATCCGCACCAGCCGGAACCGGTGGTGGAGCAGCTCGACCCGCTCCTCGTGCGCGCCCGCAGGGTTCGCCGGCGAGAGGTCGACCACGACCAACGGTCGCGATGGGGGCATCAGGATCTCCTCACGCTCAGGTCATCGCGGCCGAGCCGACCTCGGCGTGCGCGAGCATGTAGTCGAGCAGCCGGTCGGCGTACGCGTGGAACGGTGGGCAGGACAACCCGGTGCCGGCCAGGTCGGTCGTGGCGTGGGTGGTGGAGTAGGTCGTCGGCGAGGCCGAGTAGTCCAGGGCCTCCGCCGGCAGGCCGAGGAGCCGCTCCATGCCGGGAACCCGGTCCACGACCGCGCGGGCGACCCCGAGGGGCAACGGAACCCACAGCACCCGCTTGCCCAGGTGGTGGGCGAAGGTGTCGACGAGCTCGCGCATCGTCGGCGGCGCGGGGTCGGTCAGCGCGTAGGTACGTCCGAGCGACTCGTCCAGCACCGAGAGCCGGTCCATCGCGTCGATCACGAAGTCGCGGGGGACCAGGCAGAACCGGACCTGGTCGGGGTCCGCGACCCGCGGCACCACGGCGACCGTCGGCTGGCGGCGCAGGAACGACGCCAGGAAGTAGGGCCCGTCGTACTTCTGGGTCGCTCCGGTGGTCGCGTCGCCGACCACGACGCCGGGACGATAGATCGTGGCCGGGAGGCCGTCGGCCATCGCCTTGCGGACGAGCAGCTCCGCCTCGAACTTCGTCTCTTCGTAGGGGTTGCGGAACTCCTGGCCCTCGTCCAGCGCGTCCTCGGTGAACTCACCGGCGTAGCGACCGCTCACGTAGCAGGTGCTGACGTGGTGGAGGCGCTCCAGCCGCGGCAGCCTCGCGCACGCCTCGAGGACGTGCCGCGTGCCGTCGACGTTCACGGCGCGAGCGGCGAACTCGCCCACGGCGAGGTCGTAGACAGCCGCGAGGTGCCAGACCTCGGTGACCCGCTTCAGCTCGCCGGCCGACGCGCCCGGCCGGTGCGCCCCCGCCCGGAGCCCGGGAAGCCGGATGTCACCCCGCACCAGCCGCACCCGGTGGCGCAGGTGGGGATGGACCTCCTCGAGGTCGGCGAGCCGCGCCTTGGCGAGCGCCTCGTGCTGGGGCTGGACCAGGCAGAGCGCGTCGGCGCCCGGCCGCCGCTCCAGCAGCCGCGGCAGCAGCGCCGAGCCCAGGAAGCCGGGCAGACCGGTCATCAGCAGCAGTGACACGCGCTTCTCCCTCCCGCGACTCGACGCTTCCCATGCTCGTCGCATGTCGGGGTCCGCGGGAGGGACGAAGGTCCCCCGCGATCAGGAGGTCGGCCGGAGCAGGAAGGCGGAGATACCGGCGACGAGGGCGCGCGCGAAGTGGCGCCGCCCGTGCGCGGACTTCATCCGCCGGGCGTCCCCCGCGTTGCGCATGTTCCCGAGCTCGGCCATCACGGTGGGCACGTCGGACAGGTTGAGCGTGCCGAGGTCCGTGCGCACGTCGATGCCGTGGTGGCCGGCGTACGTCGACACCGCGAGCCCGCGCGCGACGAGCTTGTTGCGCAGCCGGCGAGCGAGGGCGCGCGAGGAGTCGAAGATGTCGTTGGTGTAGCCGCGCAGGTGCCCCGGCCGGATCACGTGGAACCCGTGGGCGCCGGCGGCGTAGGTCCCGTCGCCGTGGATGCTGAGCTTCGCGTCGGCGGTCGGCCCGGGCCGGCCGGGGTTGCCGGCCCGGCCGCGCGCGTCGACGCAGGGGCCCCAGTCGTCCAGGCTGTTCGTGTGGCGGGTGAGCCGGACGACCGCTCCCTTCCGGCGCAGGATGTGCCGCACCCGCAGCGCCACCTGCCACGCGAAGGTCGCCTCGGGGTAGCCCGAGCTCGTGCTCGTGCCCGTGGTGTTGCACGGCTTCATGAAGCCGCCCGCGTCGACCGGCTGGCTGATCTGCGCGGGGTGGGTCGCGTTGCCGAGCTGGTGACCCGGGTCGATGTAGACGACCTTGCCCTCGAGCGGCCTTCCTTGGCGCTGTGGCGACCGGCCGTCGGCGCTGCCCGGTGCGTCGATGCCGACCGCGACGAGCACCGCCAGCGCGACGGCAACCAGGCTGACCAGCGTGGACCTCACGCCCAGTACCCTCCACCCGGAGGGGCCCCTAGCTCAATTGGCAGAGCAGAGGACTTTTAATCCCCGGGTTGTGGGTTCGAGTCCCACGGGGCCCACCGGTGAGAGACGCTGTGCGGCATGGGGAGGCGTCTCGGAGTCCTGCTGGCGATGCTGCTCGCGGTCGCCCTGGGGTGGACCGGCCCGGCACACGCCGACCCGCTGCCGCTGCCGGGCGACACCGACGTCGACTACCAGCTCGGCGGCGCGTGGGACGACGTACCGGACCACGTCGGGATCGTCGAGCGGGACCGCACCGATCCGCCGCTCGGCGGTCGCTACAACATCTGCTACGTCAACGGCTTCCAGACCCAGCCGAACGAGAAGCGGTTCTGGCGGCACCACTGGTCGCTCGTCCTCCAGGACGGCGGCCGGCCGGTCGTCGACAGCGCGTGGGGCGAGTGGCTGCTCGACCTGCGCACGCCGGCGAAGCGCCGGGCGCTCGCCCGGGTGATGGGGCACTGGGTCAAGGGGTGCGCGGACGACGGCTACGACGCCGTCGAGTTCGACAACCTCGACTCCTTCACCCGCAGCCACCACCTTCTCGAGCGGCGGCAGGCCATCGGCTACGCGCGGCTTCTCGTGCGCGGGGCGCACCGGAACGGGCTCGCGGCCGGCCAGAAGAACCTCGCCGGCTTCGACGGCACGACCATCGGCTTCGACTTCGCGGTCGCCGAGGAGTGCGGTCGGTGGGACGAGTGCGACCGCTACGCGGCGGCGTACGGCGACCAGGTCATCGCCGTCGAGTACCGCAAGAAGGACTTCCACGCCACGTGCCGGGCGTACGGCGACCAGTGGCCGGTCGAGCGCCGGAACCTCGCGCTCACCCCCGGCGGCGTGCACGCCTGGTGCTGACCCGCCGCGTCGTCGCCGGCGACGGGCGCCGTTACCCCACGAACGCAAAAGGTTGTCCTGCAAAAGTAAAATCTCTGCGAAATCGGCGTAAACCGGTGACAGCGTTCGCGCCGATCCGGCAATATCTCCCTCGCAGCCCCGGTGACCCGAGACGCCGGGGCTGCTTCAATTTTTCTGCCGCGTCCGATGGGGCTCAGGAGCCGCGGCAGTCCGCGCAGAGACCGACCAGCTCGATGGTGTGGTCGACGTCGGAGAAGCCGTACTCCTGCGCCACCGCGTTGGCCCAGCGCTCGACGGCCGGCCCGGTGATCTCGACGGTCCGCCCGCAGACGCGGCAGACCAGGTGGTGGTGGTGCGAGCGGCTGCAGCGGCGGTAGGTCGCCTCCCCCGTGGCGCCCTGGAGCACGTCCACCTCGCCGGCGTCGGCCATCGCCTGCAGCGTGCGGTACACCGTCGCCAGCCCGACCCGCTCCCCTGCGTGGCGCAGCACGTCGTGGATGTCCTGCGCGCTCTGGAAGTCCTCCGCGGCGGCCAGCGCCTCGTTGATGGCGCGGCGCTGCCGGGTCGGCCGCAGGGTCGTCGTACCACCCTCGGTCTCGGCCACGGCGCCTCCTCGCTGCTCCCCTGAATCGATCGCCAACGGTAGTCGACCGGCCCTCGTGTCCGCCCGAAGAGCGGACACGGCGAGACCCGCGGGCGTACCGTGAGTCCCGGAGGGAAAGGGAGGGACTCCGTCATGGGGAGAGATGACGAGTTCGGGCCGGACACGGATGCGATCCGTCGATGGCTCAGCCAGCGCGAGACCTACCGGGCCGACCCGGGCCGGCACCGCGGTGAGGCGCGCGCGTCGGACCTGCCGTCGGCAACCGCTGCCCCGCCACCGCCGCCTGCTCCCCCCGCGCAGTCCAGCGGCCCCGACGGCCGCGAGGTCGGCCGCTCGGTCCTCGAGGCCCTCGGCTCCGTGACGCCCCCGCCGGCGGCACCCACCCCGACCGCCCCTTCCACCGCCGCCGAGGCGCGGCTGGAGGCCCTCATCTCGCCGCCGGTCGCGGCGGGCCCGACCGAGCAGACCGCGCCGGCCGCTCGGCCCGAGCCCGCCGCGCCGGCCGCGCAGGAGACCCCCGGACGGCACGCCGCGGCGCCACCGGCGCCCTCGTCCGGCACCTCCACCGACCTGGACTTCAAGCCGCGCACCCGGGCCCGCACCGCGATGGGCCTCCTGCTGCTCGCGGTGCTCGTCGGCACGGCCGCCGCGGCGTACTACGCGGTGCAGCAGCCCTCGACCCTGAGCTACGGCCTCCTCGGCACCCTCGGCGTCCTGACCCTGGTCGTGTGGGCGGTCCGGGCGAGCACCACCACCACCCGCGTGCAGGTGCGCCGCGGCGTGCTCGAGGTCCGCCGGGGCGGCGGCCTGGAGATCGCCGACCTCGCGAACCCCTACACGCCGATCCTGATCCTCGGCGTGCCCGAGCGCCGGAACTGGCGGGTGCTGGTCGAACGTGTCGACCGGCCGCTGATCGAGATCGACGCCTCGATGGTCGAGCCCTACGCCTTCACCGGGCTGCTGCTCCGGATCCGGCCGGACCTGTGGGACGCGGCGGTCGACGAGGCGCGCGCGGACGTCGGCGTCAGCTCGTCGTGATCCAGTAGCGTCGCTTGTCCCCGCGCACGTCCTCCAGGACGCCACCGCAGCGCTCGATGGTGGCGCGCGACCCGGCGTTGTCGTCGTCGCAGGTGACGAGCACGCGCTCGATGCCGAGCTCGCGTGCTCGTCGTACGCCGAGCGCGAGGGCGCGGGTGGCGTGTCCCTGCCGCCGGCGCGAGGGCCGCACGGAGTAGCCGATGTGGCCGCCGTGCTCGAGCAGCCAGTCGTTGAGCTCGTGGCGCACGTGCAGGTAGCCGACCAGCTCGTCGCCCTCCGCGATCCAGTAGTGCGAGTTCGGCACCCGGGCGGCCCCCGCGCCCTCCGCCGCCAGGATGCCGTCGACGAATGCCGCGCAGTCACCCTCGCCGATCGGCGGCGGGGTGTCGAAGGCCCAGTAGCCCGACCCGTGCGCCTCCGCCCACCCGCCGAAGTCCGCCATCATCGCCGCCCAGGCGGACGCGAGGGAGGGGTCGGGCCGGACGAGGCTGGTCATGCCGCCGATCCCATCAACTCCCGAGAGACCTGTCACCCCGATTTCGAACTGGAACATGTTCTAGTGTGAGCGCATGGCGGAGGCGAGAGCGTTCCACACCGAGACGGCGACCGACGAGGAGATCGCCGCGGAGGCCGCGGTCGTCGGACCGTTCACCGACGCCGTCCGCGCGCTGGTCGACGCGACGATCCGCTCGACCGTCGACCTCGACGAGATCCGGGCGGCGCAGGCCGAGATCGAGGCGATCACCGAGCGGCTCACCAAGGAGCAGATCCCGGGCGGCTACGGCGTCCGCTACCGCACCGACGGCACCGGCCGCGCGTGGGGCAACGCCGTCATCGGCCTGCGGAACCCGATCGCCCCACCGCTGACCATCAGCACCGAGCCCTCCGGACGGGCGTCGGCCGACTTCCGCCTCGGCGCGCCCTACGAGGGCCCGCCCGGCCTGGTGCACGGCGGCGTGATCTCGCTGATCCTCGACCAGGTTCTCGGCCATGCGGCCGGCGCCGGCGGGCGGCCCGGCATGACGGGGACGCTCACGATCCGCTACCGCCAGGCCACGCCGCTCGGTGAGCTCCGCGCCGAGGCGTGGATCGATCGCGCCGAGGGCATCAAGACCTGGGCCAAGGGCCGGATCATCGGTCCCGACGGCCCGACCGCCGAGGCCGAGGGCCTGTTCATCCTCCCGCGCTGGGCGCGCGAGCGGATCGCCCGCGGCGAGTCCAAGGGCCCGTCCCCGAAGTACTTCGAGTAGGCCCCGATGCACGGTTCAGTGGGGCCTACTCGACCGGGCGGTCGGGCCCACTCGACCGTGCCGTGGGGCCTACTCGGCCTAACCGACCTTGACGCCGCGCTCGTTGGCGTCGGAGAGGCGCGCCTCCTCGATGGCCTGGGCCTCGAGCTCCTCGCGGCGCTGCCGCTCGGCCTCGGCGTCGTACTCGCCGGGCTGGGAGACCAGGTCGGTCGCCCCCCGCTCGAGGCGCTTCAGGGCGACCCGGGCGAAGATCTGCTGCTCGGTGGAGGTCCGCTCGGAGCGGCCGCGGCCGATGAAGGAGACGAACCAGTGCAGCACCGCCGTCACCCGGTTCTTGAACCCGGTGATGTAGAAGAGGTGCACCGCCAGCCACATCAGCCAGGCGACGAAGCCGGTGAGCCGCAGCTTCCCAACCATCGCCACCGCGCGGAACCGGCTCACGATCGCCATCGAGCCCTTGTCGAAGTACTTGAACGGGGCCTGGGCGGGCTTGCCCTTGAGCCGGCCGTCGATCTCCTTGGCGGCGTACTTCGCGCCCTGGATCGCGACCTGCGCCACGCCCGGGAGGTTGTCGAGCGCGATCATGTCGCCGACCACGAACACCTCGGGGTGGCCCGGGAGGGTCAGGTCGGGGTTGACCGCGATCCGGCCGGCGCGGTCCAGCGGGGCGCCGGTCTGCTCCGCGAGCGTCTTGCCGAGCGGGCTGGCCTGCACGCCGGCCGCCCACACCTTCGTGACCGAGTCGATCTTCTCGACCGAGCCGTCCTTGTACTTGACCACCAGGCCGCGCTCGTCGACGTCGGTGACCATGGCGCCGGTCTTGACCTCGACGCCCATCTCCTCGAGCTCCTTGGCGGTCCAGGCACCGAGCTTCTGGCCGAACGGCGGCAGCACCTGCGGCGCGGCGTCGACGAGGATGACGCGCGCCTGCCGGGTGCTGATCGCGCGGAAGTCCCGGGTCAGCGTCCGGTGCGCGAGCTCGGCGATCTGGCCGGCCATCTCGACACCGGTCGGGCCGGCGCCGACGACCACGAAGGTCAGCAGGTGGTCGACGTTGTCGCCGCGCTTGGCGCCGATCTCGGCCATCTCGAACGCGCCGAAGATCCGGCCGCGGAGCTCGAGCGCGTCGTCGATGCTCTTCATGCCCGGCGCGAACTCGGCGAACTGGTCGTTGCCGAAGTAGGACTGGCCGGCGCCCGCCGCCACGATGAGGGAGTCGTAGGGCGTGACCAGCTCGCGGCCGAGCACCTGGCTGCGGACGACCCGCGCCTCGAGGTCGATGTCGGTGACCTCGCCGAGCAGCACCTGGGCGTTCTTCTGCCCGGCCAGGACCTCGCGGGTCGGCGGCGCGATCTCGCCCTCGGACAGGATGCCGGTCGCCACCTGGTAGAGCAGCGGCTGGAAGAGGTGGTGGGTCGTCTTGGCGATCATGGTGACGTCGACGTCCGAGCGCCGCAGCGCCTTGGTGCCGAAGAGGCCGCCGAAGCCGGACCCGATCACCACGACCTGGTGCCGGTGGGGATCACCGCCGCCGATCGGGTCGACGGGACTGGTGCCGTTCTCTGCCATCGTGTCTCCTGGGCGTCGGGTTCGGGTGCAGCGGTGGTCTGCGACGCCGTCGTCCCTCCACTACCCATTCTTCCGCGCACGGGACCTGGCCCCAATTCGGGGGTCGCGTCTGTTCGATCACAGGAGTCCCGTACGGCGTGCCTCCTCTAGGGTGCTGGTCACGCTCGGCACCATCGGGCGGGAGGTGCCGGATGTTCTTGGTTTAGGCAGGGTCGGAGCGGGTAGTAAGGGCAAGATCGCGGTCATTTCGCGGCTGTCACAACAAAAACGTTCTCGGGCACCGGAAAAGCAGCGGAGGTGGACTTCCCGTGCCGCACAGGGAGACCCTCACCGTGGGTGCGGGCCCGCGGAGCGTGCAGGACGCACGCCGGTGGGCTGCTGACGTGTGCGCGCGTCTGGGTCATCCCGAGCTCGAGGAGTGTGCCCGGCTCGGCGTCTCCGAGCTGGTCACCAACGCGGTGCTGCACGGCAAGCCGCCGGTGACGCTGGTCGTGCGCGGCACGGCCGACCACCCCCGGTTCGAGGTGAGCGACGGCTCCCGCGTGGCCCCGCAGCGGAGCTCGCGCGCCGGTGGCATCGACCTCGACGCGTTCGACCTCGACGCCTGGGACTCCAGCTCGCCCGACAAGATCGACGTGGCCGGGCTGACGTCGTTCGGGCGTGGCCTCGACATCGTCGCCCGCGCGTCGGTCGCCTGGGGCACCGAGATCGAGGAGGACGGCAAGACCGTCTGGTTCGAGCCGGCCGCCGAGCTGCAAGACGGCCGCGGTGCGCCGTACGAGCTCGTGGAGCCGCCGCCGGTCGACACCGACGGCCGCACGCGGATCGGCGAGATCGCGATCCAGGTCAACGGAGTCCCGGTGGAGGCGTTCGGCCAGTTCCAGCGGCACTTCCGCGACCTGCGCCGCGAGATCCGGCTGCTCGCGATGGGCCAGGAGGGCGAGTACCCGCTGGCGCGCGAGTTCTCGCTGCACTTCGACGCCCTCGAGCAGCCGCTGCGGACCAACATGGGCCGCGAGCAGGTGGACCACGCGCGCGAGGCCGGCGCCGGGACGATCGACCTCCGGCTGCGGATGCCGCCGGAGACCGCGCGGCAGATCGGCGGGCTCGTCGACCTGCTCGACGCGGCCGACGACTTCAGTCGCGCCGAGCGGCTGCTGACGCCGCCCCGCACGCGGGAGCAGCGGTCGTTCCAGATCTGGTTCCTCGGCGAGTTCCGGAGGCAGTCGGCCGGTGCGCCGCCGCTGTCGTGGTCGGGCGACGGCGAGCTGCTCGCGGACGCCTAGCATCGTCGCGTGCTCCCCCCGCCGCGACTGCTCCTCGCCGTAGCCGCGGGCGGAGCCGTGGGCTCGCTCCTCCGGTGGGCGTGCGGAGAGCTCGTCGCCGACGGGTCGGGCTTCCCGTGGACGACCTTCACGATCAACGTGGTCGGCTGCGCCCTGCTCGCAGGGCTGGAGCTGCTTCCCCTCGCCCGCCGGTCGGCCACCTGGGCCGCCGCCCTCGGCCCGGGTGCCCTGGGTGGCTTCACCACGTTGTCCGCCGCCTCCGAGCAGGCGCGGGGTCTCCTGGACGAGGGCCGCACGGCGCTCGCCGGTGCCTACGTCCTCGCGACGCTGGCCGTCGCGCTCCTGGCGGTGAACGTCATCGGCCGCCTCGCGCCGCCGCTTCCGGAGGAGGACGAGCTGTGATCACTCCCCTCCTCGTCGCGCTCGGCGGGGCCATGGGCGCGGCGCTGCGGTTCACGCTCGGCAAGCTGCTCGACGGCACCTTCCACGTGGGGACGCTCACCGCCAACACGCTGGCGTGCCTCGTCATCGGCCTGGCCGGTGGCGCGGCCCTCTCGGGGGCGGCGTGGGCGCTGGTGGCGACCGGGTTCTGCGGCGGGCTGTCGACGTACTCCTCGTTCGCGGTGCAGGCGCGGGACCGCGGCGCCCGGATCGGGTCGGCGTACGTCGTGCTGACGCTGGCGCTCGGCCTGGGCGCGGCCGCGCTCGGGTTCCGGGTCGCGGCGTGAGCGAGGAGGTGGCGGCTCCGCGCCTGACCCCGTGGCGGTTCGTCGTCGTGTTCGGCGTCGTGAGCCTGCTGATGGACGTGGTCTACGAGGGCGCCCGGTCGATCACCGGGCCGCTGCTCGCGTCCTTCGGCGCATCCGGGCTCGTGGTCGGTCTCGTGACCGGCGCGGGCGAGGCCGCGGCGCTCGGCCTGCGGCTGGTGTCCGGCCCGCTCGCCGACCGCACCCACCGGTTCTGGGCGTGGACCATCGGCGGCTACGTGCTGACCGCGGCCTCCGTGCCCGTGCTGGGCTTCGCCGGCGTGCTGTGGGCGGCGTCGGCGCTGGTGATCGCCGAGCGCGTCGGCAAGGCGGTGCGCTCGCCCGCGAAGGACACGATGGTCTCGCACGCCACCGCGGTCGTCGGGCGCGGCAAGGGGTTCGCGGTGCACGAGGCGATGGACCAGGTCGGTGCGCTCGCCGGGCCGCTGGCCGTTGCCGGCATGCTGGCCCTCACCGGCGACTACGGACCCTCGCTGGCCGTCCTGGCGGTGCCAGGCGTCGCGGCCGTCGCCCTGCTGTTCTGGCTGCGCGCCCGGGTGCCGCGGCCCGAGGTCTACGAGCCGGCGGCCGTCGCCAAGGAGCGACCGACCATCGCCGGCTCGGCCCGGCTGCCCCGCGCGTTCTGGACCTACGCCACCTTCACCGGCGCGACGATGCTCGGGTTCACGACCTTCGGGCTGGTCTCCTTCCACCTGGTGACCGACGGCCTCGTGACGGCCGCCGTCGTACCGCTGCTCTACGCCGCCGTGATGGCCGCCGACGCGGTCTCCGCACTGGTGACGGGGTGGGCCTACGACCGGATGGGCCCCCGGGTGCTCGCCTCGCTCCCGGTGCTGTCGGCCGGCGCGGTCGCGCTCGCGTTCACCTCGCACGTGTGGGTCGCGGTCGCGGGGACCCTCGTCTGGGGCGCCGCGCTCGGCATCCAGGAGTCCACCCTGCGCGCGACGGTCGCCGACCTGGTGCCGCCTGCCCGCCGCGCGACGGCGTACGGCGTCTTCGCCGCGGTGCTCGGGGCGGCCGCCGCCGTCGGTGGCGGCCTCACCGGCGCTCTGTACGACGCCTCCCCACGCGCGCTCGTCGTGACCGTCGTGGGAATCGAGGCGGCCGCGCTGCTGCTCCTGCTCGCCCTCAGCAGGGCCCGAGCGCCGGGGGCTCAGGCGTAGCCGAGGTCGTGCAGCCGCTCGTCGTCGATGCCGAAGTGGTGCGCGACCTCGTGCACGACGGTGATCCGGATCTCGTCGACCAGCTCCTCGAGGTCCTCGCACATGTCGGTGAGCGGCCCCCGGTACAGGAAGATCCGGTCCGGGAGCGGCGGGTCGTAGCCGCCGTCGCGCTCGGTGAGGGCCACGCCGTCGTACAGCCCGAGCAGGTCGTCCGGCTCGCCCTCGGGCGGCTCGTCCTCGACCAGCACGACCACGTTCTGAACCAGCCGGGCCAGCTCGTCGGGGATCCCGTCCAGGGCGGCGTCGACGAGGCCGTCGAACTCCTCGGCGCTGATGTCGACGGGCACCCCGCCATTGTGGACCGCGAGACGCACGAAGCCCCTCCCGGGTGTGGGAGGGGCTTCGTTGCTGGCGACCCCGACGGGACTCGAACCCGCGGCCTCCGCCGTGACAGGGCGGCGCGCTAACCAACTGCGCTACGGGGCCTTGCTGGCACTTGCACGCGAACGTGGAAGCGGGTGGAACTCTAACCCATGCTGCCGGACCGCTCCCAATCGGCAGCGGCCGCGTACCCCCGACCGGATTCGAACCGGCGCTACCGCCGTGAAAGGGCGGGGTCCTGGGCCGCTAGACGACGGGGGCCCGCTGCGTCGACGTACGCCGAGCGCAGCCCGGTCAGCATAGTGGGCCGCGGTTTGGACGACCCATCTCGGCGCTCGTCGCCGGTCGCTGCGACCGGTACCGGGGAGGGTTGTGACCCGATGCTGGTCACGATCCACCCCGATCACCCTCGGCAGAGGCACCACCTCGATCGGCCCGTCGTGCGCGCGGCGCCCCGGCCCCTCGAAGGCGCGCAGCGCCGATCTGCCGACGAGCGCGGCCGGCGCGCACGCGAGCACCACGGCCCCGGAGCGCTGGCGCCACGAGAGCCGTCCGGTGTGGTCGACGTAGTGAGACGACCCCGTCCTGCTCGACCAGCATCGCCGCGATCTCGTCCATGCCGCGTCGCCTGCCCGGCACGCGCGCTGCCGACACCTCGCCCGGTGGCGCCTGTGGAGGAGAACCTCCCGGGAGCGCCGGTTTCGTGCCGCGCGGAGCGCTCCGGTAAGGTGGCGCCTCGCTCGGGCAGGTAGCTCAGTTGGTACGAGCGTCCGCCTGAAAAGTGGAAGGTCGGCGGTTCGACCCCGCCCCTGCCCACCGAGCAAGAGCAGGTCCCGGACCTGCGAAGACACCCCCGGCCGGGTCTCCGGCCGGGGGTGTCGCAACCTTCCGTCAGGTCGATGGCACTGCGCCTGCAGACGTTGCCGCCGTTCGGTCCGTCCGCTCGTACCTGTTCCTGGTAGGAACCTCGGAGCCGCTGGCGCCCGTCGGGCCTGACATTTCCTGCGCACTCGTCATGGGGTGGCTAGCATCCGCCGCATGCGTCTGCTCCGATTGATGATCGCGCTTGCCATTGCGGTCGCGCTGCTGAGCTCGCCGACCACGACGAGAGCCGAGGCCCCGAAGGTCAAGCACTGGAAGATCACGACCTCCGCGGTCGGACCGCTCCAGCTCGGCGATTCGTTGAGAGACCTGAAGAGGGCGGGCTACACGTTCTACCCGTGCGGGGGCAAGTCGGGAGGACACCCGTGCTACTTCAAGGGCAAGCTCGGAAAGGTCATGGGCTTCGATGTCGACGAGCATCGCAAGGTCAAGCAGCTGATGGTGAACGCTCGCTCCGGCCACGGCTACGCATTCGCCACCAAGAGTGGCGTACACGTCGGCTCCACGGTCAAGACCCTGAAGGCCAAGGAGCACGCCGCGTACCTCGGAAACTACGGCTACGGGGACGCGTTCGCGGTTCACCAGGGGAAGCACCAGTGGATCACGTTCTTCGCCAGTGGGAAGAAGGCGTCCTCCACGATCTATTCGATCTCCGTCTCAACGACGAAGAAGCCGCCTCAGGGCCGCTGAGATCGATAGGCGGCACCGGCGGATACTTCAGATGCACAGCGCGCTTCTTGGTGACGAGCGGGTTCGATCTCACCGCGTGGGGGTTGGGTTCGGCACGGCGCCGAAGTGTCGGTTGCACGACGCCTCGCCGTCGCACGACGCGGAGCGGTCGGACTCGGACGAGGCCCTGCTGGCCACCGACGAGGCCAGCACCATCGTCGCGGCGACGCCGCCGATCCTCCAGCTCCTCGGCTACTCCTCCGAGAGCGAACTTCCAGGCCGCAGGATCCTCACCGTCGTTCCGACGCGCTACCGACAGGCCCACGTCGCAGGAACGACCCTCAACGCCACCGAGGGCCGCGCCCCCTCCTCGATCTCCCACTCACCCTTCCCGTCGTCCGCGCCGACGGGACCGACACCGTGGCGCGCTTCACGGTGAGCCCGCGCCTGCTGCAAAGCGGTGACCGGGTCTTCGTCGCCACCTTCGACCTCACCTCGGTCCCGGCCTGAAGCCCATCACTGCGCGCCGACCAGGAGCGACGACGACCCGGGCTGCGTCCTGCGTACCCCGGAGCAGCAACGGGGACCGTGGTCGACCACACCAACGGTGTTGGGGTCATCCCCGCCGCCGCACCTGCGTCGGCGAGGCCCCGAACCACCGCCGGCAGGCGCGCGTGAGCGAGCTCTGTTCACTGAAGCCGAGAACACCCGACAGCTGCGCAAGCGGCATCGTCGTGTCCCGGAGGTACCGCTCCGCCTCGTCCCGACGGACGTCGTCGACGAGCGTGGCGAACGTCGTGCCTTGCGCGCTGAGCTGTCGCTGCAGGGTTCGCGGGTGCAGGGACAGCTGTTCGGCGACCAGCCCGAGGTCGGGTCCGCCGGTCGGCAGCATGCGTCGAACCATCCGGGCGACGGGATCGATGAAGCCCGCGGGCGTCGGGAGCGCGATCGACGCGAGGTAGTCGCGGACGACGGAGTGCACGGAGTGATCCGCCGAGAGCGGTCGACCAAGGACGGCACTGGGAAAGATGAAGGCGTACGACGGAGCGCCGAAACGCACCGGGCAGCCGAAGTAGGACTCATGTCCCTGATCGGCTGACGGGGCGCTGTGGCGCAGTGAGAGCGAGAGCAGACGGAAGTCGTCACCGGCGAGCAGCTGGAAGACACGCACCGACACTCCGAGCCCGAGCTCCGCGGCCTGACGGTGTGGCGGCGGGCGTTGCGCGACGAGGCGCCACTCGAACTCAGCGGTGCGGCCGCGCGCCGGAACGTTGATCGAGACTGCGATCGCGGGGCTGTAGACGGCGAGGTACTGCTCGATCGACGCGAACGCGTCGCCCACTGTCGCCGCGGTGCGGGCGGCAACCCCGAGGGGACCGAGGATCTCCAGCCCTTGGCGCGTTGCGAGCCGGCGTCCGAAGTCCTCAGCGCCGGTTGCCCGTGCGGCCGCTTCGAGCACGGCGGCGACGCTCCGGTAGTCGATGAAGCTGTCGTGGTCCCCGACCACATCCGCAGGAAGGTGGGCCTGCCCGAGCAGCGCGCCGGGGTCTGAGCCCAGCTCCTCGACCAGCTCGCTGAAGCCTTGCAGCGACGTACCGCGGATCAGCGACATGTCGTCCAGAGTCAAGAACACGTCGCGTCTGGTCAAGACCCGGTCCGCTGTCACCTGGGACCTTGGTCCAGCACCTCCTCACCGACGACCGACTCTGCGCCGCGATCACCCAGGTCGGAAGGGTCAGGTGCCAGGGCCGGGATGATCGCCCTCCGCAACATGCAAGAAGGAACACCGACATGAGCCGCTTCGACATCACCCAGACCAACGCCGCCGTACGGCGGCTGATCGAGACGACCGACAACCGACGCCACAAGTGGATGCTCCAGGCCTACGACCGCCATCGCAATCTCGAGATGGCCGGCCGCTGGAAGGAGATCTTCGCGCCCGAGATGACCGTCGACCACCCCGTCTACCACTTCAACGTCTTCGGCATCACCACCGTCCTCGACGGCGCCGACGCCGTGCAGGCCGTCTACGAGGAGTGGTCGCGAACCGCGCAATGCGTCTTCTACGCGGGCGACGAGAAGCTCGCGGTCGGCGACAACATGATCGTCTCGACCGCCACCATCTATCAGCAGACCCCCGGCGCTCTCCTCGCCGAAGCCGGAGCACCGGTCGACCCCGCCGCGTACTACCTCGTGGCCAACGTCGAGCACATGATCTGGCCCTACGACGACGAAGGCCGCCTCGTCGGCGAAGACGTCTGGGAGATCGACGAGAGCAAGCGACAGATCATCCCGCTCGAGCCGCACGAGGTGCTCACCGTCGAGCAGACCAGCGCGCTCCTCGCCCCCCTCATCCGTCCCCTACCGACGCGACCGTTCTGACCGGCTTGCACGACCGTTGCAAGAGTCGCATCACACCAGGAGACACTCATGAAGAAGTTCACCGCGACCGTCGCGGCCCTGCTCGCGGCCGTGCTTGCGATCATCTCCAACGCCCAGCCTGCGCACGCCATCCAGTTCTACCCCGACGACCTGTTCCATCCCGCTGCGAAGCACTTTGCCGGAAGCGGCAACTACTTCACGTGCGAGGACGGCGTGAAGTACAACAACGAAGCCGACAAGTTCCAAGCCGTCGGCCGCGATCGCACGCTGAAGCTCGTCACCGAAGAGCGCCGCAAGAATGACGACGGCGAGAAGGTGAAGACCTACCACACCACCTACGTCGACCTGCCTGAGGATGAGCGGATCCGCGTCACCATCCTTCACTTCACCGGCAATGGCGGCTGGACCGTCAAGGGGACCATCGCTCGGCACACCGCAACGCTTGCGTCCGGAAATCAGTCCGGTAGCGGCGGCTGGACCTGCTGAAACGCGATCGACCCCACGCAGCCCGCGAGCAAGCCTCACGGGAGCGAGACGAGTCGGACGGTGCCGTCCGAAAAGTGCGTGGGAGTCGGTTCGTGAGCTCCAGGTCGCGCTCGAGCTCCCGAAGTCATACAAGAGGCCTTGTGGAACACCTGGTCACCGGCCGACGCTGGTGGCATGACCCGCAAGACCGCCGAGCAGCGGCACGTCGTCGACGCGGACGCACCGGCCGGGATGATCGACGTGCTCGTGGCGCTCCACCACCCGACCCGTCGCTGGCTTGCCGAGCTGTTGTGGACGGAGGGTCCGGCCAGCGTGGGACGTCTCGCCGCCCGGACCGGACTCGCGGTGGGGAGCGTCAGCCACCACCTCAGGCCGCTGCACCGGCAGGGCTTCATCGAGCCGGCGCCCGAGCTGGCGAGGGACACCCGGGAGAGCTGGTGGCGCGCCACGTCGCGCAGCGTCAGCTGGAGCGTCGACGACTTCGAGCCCGACAGCCTGGGCCGCCGGGTGGCCGAGCAGGCCGAGGTCGAGAACTTCCGGCACCAGGTCCGCGCCGTCCAGCAGTGGCTGAGAGAGATGTCCGCGGCGCCGCTGCCCTGGCGCCGCGCCGCCGGCGCCACCGACAGCATGGCGATGGCCACGGCCGACCAGACCGCGGACCTGCACCGCCGGCTTGGAGCCGTCCTCGCGGCGTGGGGCGAGGAGGTCAAGACCGACCAGGAGCGGCATCCGGACGCCGAGCGGCGCCCGGTGCGCACGGTCATCCGCTGCTTCCCGAGCCGCCCGGTGCGCCCGTGACTGCCGCACGGGCGCCGCAGCCGGCCCGGCCGGAGCTCCTCGGAACGCCGCCTCCGCCGGTCCGCCGGGACCCGATGGTCCTCACCTGGGTGGCAGCGGTCGCGATCTCGACCTTCGGCGACGCCGTGTGGACCGTCGCCCTGGCCTGGACCGCCGCCCACCTGCTGCCCCCGGCGGTGGCCGGGGCGGTGATCGGCATCGAGATGCTGCCGCAGGCCGCGCTCGTCCTCTTCGGCGGGGTCGTCGCCGACCGCTGGGACCCCCGCAAGGTGCTGGTCGCCGGGCAGGTCGCCCGCGCCACCGTCCTCGTCGTCGGCGCCCTGGCGTGGCGGGCGGGTCTCGACGGCGCGCCGACGCTCTTCGCCGTCGCGCTCTGCTTCGGCGCCGCGGCCGGGTTGACGACGCCGTCCGGGAGCGCGCTGGTCCGCCAGGTCGTGGACCCGGACGACTTCAGGACGGTGCTCGGGTGGAACCAGGTGCTGAGCCGGGTCACGCGCCTGCTCGGCGCGCCCGTCGGCGGCGTCCTGGTGGCCACCGGAGGGCCGGTCGCCGCGATGCTTCTCGACGCCGCCACCTTCGCGGTGATCGCCCTCGTGCTCGGGATCGTGGTCGAGGCGCGGTTCGCCCTGCCGCGCGCGGCGCAGCTGCGCTGGCGGGACTCCTTCGCGGACGGCGTCGACTACCTCCGGCGCAGCCCGACCGCACGCGTCTTCGTGACCGGGCTGACCGCGCTCAACGTGTTCGTCAGCCCGGTGATCGCGCTGGGTCTCGCCCTGCGCGTCGACGGCGCCGGCTGGGGACCGCACTGGCTCGGCATCGCCGACGGCGCTCTCGCCGCAGGCGCCATCGTCGGCAGCATGGCGGCGATCCGCTGGCAGCCGCTGCACTCCGCCAGGGTCGGCTTCCAGGTGCTCGTGCTCCAGGGGGTCGGGCTGGCGGTCGTCGGCGTCGCCTCGCTCCCAGTCGTGCTCGCCGGCATGGCGACCGTCGGCGCGACCGCCGGGCTCGCCAGCGTGTGGTTGTCCGCCGCGTTCCTCCGCGCGGTGGACCCGACCTACACGGGTCGCGTCTCCTCGGTCACCTCCCTGGGCGACCTGACGCTGATGCCGCTCTCGATGCCCGTCCTCGGAGCGCTCGCCGGCGCCTCGAGCGTGCTTACGGCGACCGCGGCCTTCGGCCTGTCGATGTCGGCGCTCTGCGTGCTCTTCGCGACCCGGCGGAGCATCGCGGCGCTCGTCTGAGACCGGACGCACCCTGGGTCGGGCCCAACGTCCATCGCGGTGCGGACCTCCGCCGCCACCGTCGCGGGTCCGGTCTCCCTAGCCTCGGGACGTGAAGTCGTCCGTCCTCGTGTCCTTGGCCGTCGCCACGCTCTTGGTCTCCGCCTGCGGCGGCGGGTCCGGCAGCTCGCCGACCTCGGCCCCGACCAGTTCAGTCCCGACCACCTCGACCCCGACCAGCTCAGCACCGACCGACCGGACCGTCACCCGCGCGGTTTACTACGTCGTCGACACCCGTACCGGCTTCCGGCTCGCCCGCGAGCTGCGCCAGGTGCCCGCGTCCGATCCCGCGGTGGGCGCGGTGGAGGCGATGATCGCGGGACCGGAGGACCCCGACTACGCCACCTCGTGGAACCCCGCCACCCGGGTGGTCGACGTACGACGAGCACCGGGGGCGATCGAGGTCGACCTCTCGGCCGACGCACGCACGGCGAGCGTGGGCTCGGGGCTGGCCGCCCTGATGGTGCAGCAGCTCGTCTACACCGCCTCCGCCGCGCTCGGCCCCCAGCGTCCCGTGCAGCTGCTCATCGACGGCCGGCCCGCCGGGGAGCTGTGGGGCGTGCTGACGTGGACGGGACCCGAGCACCGCGACCCGCCGGTCGACGTCCGCAACCTCGTCCAGATCGACGTGCCGGCGGAGGGCGCGGCGCTTCACTCGCCGGTGACCGTGCGCGGCGACGCGGCGGTCTTCGAGGCGACCCTCCCCTGGCGGGTCCTCGACACCTCCGGGCGCGTCGTGCGATCCGGCACCGCGATGACGGCGGAGGGGCAGCGCTTCTCGCCCTACTCCTTCCGGGTGCGGCTGCCCGCGGGCCGCTATGTCGCCGAGGTCCGCGAGGACGACCCGTCGGGAGGCGAGGGCGGGCCGGCGATGACCGACACCCGGTCCTTCACCGTCGAGTGACGGGACCCGGGGCTGCCGGACGCTCCGGGCTCCCGGGAAGATGGACCTGTGACCACCCTCGCCGATTCCCTCCACCCGCTGCACGGCGCAGCGTGGCCGAACCGCTTCGCGCTGGCGCCGCTGACGAACACGCAGAGCAACGACGACGGGACCCTCTCCGACGACGAGCACGACTGGCTCGTGGCGCGAGGACGCGGCGGCTTCGGCCTCACGATGACCTGCGCGGCGTACGTCGCACCGGCAGGGAAGGCCTGGCGCGGACAGCTCGGCATCGCCTCCGACGACCAACTCCCCGGTCTGGCCCGGCTCGCCGAGAGCCTGCGCGCGACCGGCACCCGGTCAGCGGTCCAGCTCCACCACGGCGGGCGGCGCGCCGACCCCGGGGTCACCGGGCTGCCGGCCCGCGCGCCGTGGGACGACCCCGCGCGCGGCGTGGTGGCCCTGACCACCGCGGAGGTCGACGCCGCGGTCGAGGACTTCGTCGCTGCCGCCGTCCGCGCGGAGCGCGCGGGCTTCGACGGCGTGGAGGTGCACGGCGCCCACGGCTACCTGGTGGGCCAGTTCCTCGACCCGCGCTCCAACCACCGCACCGACGGCTACGGGGACTCCCTCGACGGTCGCGCGAGGATGCTGTTCTCCGTGCTGGAGGGCATCCGGTCCGCGACCGGGCCGGGCTTCCAGCTCGGCCTGCGGCTGACGCCGGAAGGCAACGGCATCGCCCTGCCCGAGGGCCGCGAGGTCGCCCGGCGGGCGCTCTCCTCGGGCCTGCTCGACTACCTCGACATGTCGCTCTGGGACGTCTTCATGCGACCACGCGGAGAGGGGCACGAGGGCCTGCTGATCGACCACTTCACCGACCTGCCGCGCAACGGGGTCCTGCTGGGCGTCGCCGGCGGCGTGCTCACGACCGCGGACGCCGAGTGGTGCCTGGCGAAGGGCGCCGACGTGGTCACCGTCGGGACCGGCGCGATCCTGCACCACGACTTCGCCGCACGGGCGCTCGCCGATGCGGGCTTCCGCACGCGTGAGCGCCCGGTCCCGCGCGAGGTGCTGCGGGCCGAGCACGTCGGGCCGGCGTTCCTCGACTACCTCAGCGCCGGTTGGGACGACCTCGTCGCCTGACGTGCTCCACTCGTGGCGCCTCGGGGCCACGACGGGGTAGTCCGATCGGGTCACCCGCACGGCTGCCGACCGGCCACAACCCGCAGCGCTCGGGGTGCTACTCCTCCGTCCGCCCGCGGTCGGACCGATGGTCGCGGTGTGCGCCGTGCCTACCTGCCTCTCGTCATCGCCGTCACCCTCGCCGCCGTCGCCGGGACCGGTCTGCCGGCCGCCTCGGCGACGCGACCGAGGCCGTCTCCCGCCGCGACGAGCGCCTCGGTGAAGTTCGGTGCCTACGTCCCCGGGATGGAGTCCGACCCGCAGCGGCTGACGCGCGTCGAGTCGGCCGTCGGCGTCCCGGTGGGCATCGCGTCGTACTACTACGGCTACGGCGACGTCTTCCCCGGCCCGACCGAGCTGGCGCTCGCCAACGGAGGCCGTCGCGACGTCCTGATCGCCTGGAACATGGGCCACAGCACCTTCCGGTCCTGGGCCGCCGGCGACCACGACGACTACCTCGACCAGATCGCGGCTGCCGCGCGCAGCTACCCCTACCCGCTCTACGTCCGGCCGTGGCCGGAGATGAACGGCGACTGGCAGGAGTTCCAGCCCACCCCCGACGGCGGCCTGCCCGCCGGTGGCACCTACGCCGAGTTCCGGGCGGCCTGGCAGCACGTCGTCGGCTACCTGCGGGCCCAGGGCGCGACGAACCTCCGCTGGGTGTTCAACCCGACGGCCGACACCTACGCCGGTACGACGCCGATCGACCAGATCTGGCCCGGGCGTGAGTACGTCGACGTGCTCGGGCTCGACGGCTTCAACTGGGGCAACGGCGGGTTCTTCCACTGGCAGACGTTCTCGGAGATCTTACTCCAGCAGTACCGCAACATCACCGCGCTCGACCCCACCCTCCCGGTGTGGATCTGCGAGACCGGGTCGAAGGAGCCCGCCGAGGACGACGGGGCGCCGGTCGACCGGCACCACAAGAAGTCGCAGTGGGTCTCGGACATGTTCCGGTTCACCGGCATGCCCCGGGTGAGCGCCCTGGTCTGGTTCGACGCCCGCAAGGAGCGGGACTGGCGGCTCGACTCCTCCTCGGGGTCGCTGCTGTCCTTCCGGAAGGCGCTGCAAGGCTGACGCCGTCTCACGCGACCTGACGGGGGTACCGCGGGCCGGTGGCCATGATCGACGAGGGCAACCTCGGTGCCTGGGTGCTGAAGTGCAACCCCGAGGTCTACGACCTCCGCGCCGCCGTCGAGGCCGGCATCGACCACGTCGACAGCTGGAGCGTTCGCCCCGGCTACCGCGCCGACCTGATGCGGGCCGGCCAGAAGGCGCTCCTGTGGGTCTCCGGCGACGGACGGCGGCTGGCGCGAGGGATCTGGGGCGTCGGCTGGGTCGAGGGTGGGGTGCGGCGGCTCGACGGCCAGGACGAGGACCGGGGCCACTGGGTCGACCAGGCCGCCCGGCGGTCGGTGCGGCTCGCCGTCCCCCTCTGGGTGCCGGTCCTCGCCGAGCCCGTCACGGTCGCGGAGGTACGGGCGGCCGGCCTCGCCGACCTGGAGGTCCTGCGGATGCCCCAGGGGGCGAACCCGTCGTGGGCCTCGACGGAGCAGCTCGAGACCCTGGAGCACCTGCTGCCGGAGTGGCCGGCACGCCGCCCGCACCCGGCATAGGCTGCGGACGTGCCCGTGTCGCCTCGTCCCGTGTCGGTCGGGGAGCCGGTCGCGTCCTGGGCCCAGGACGCGCTGCGCCGCGGGATGGCGCTGCCCGCGGTGCACCGCGTCGGGCTGGCGCTCGTCGAGGGCGGCGGCCGGCGTCTCAAGTTCACCGCGAGCGACCGCCTCGCCGATGGCGCGCCGGCGTGGTGCCACATCGACGGGTACGACGACGTACCGCTCAACACCGCGGTGCGCACGGGCGCCTCGGTGCTCGGCACCGTCACCGGCCTGCACGAGCGCTATGCCGCGTTCGCCGCCCGCCAGGAGGGCACCTCGACCGTCGCGGTCGCCGCCGTGCCGCTGGTGGCGGACGCGCAGACCGTCGGCGGCTACGTGCTGTTCTTCGAGCAGCCCCAGCCGCTCGATGACGGCCAGCGCGGTGAGCTGGAGGACCTGGGCCGGGCCCTGGGCTCGACACTGCGCCGCGCCCAGGCCGCCGTACGCCGTACGACGGCGGGCTTCGCCGAGGACGACGTACCGCCCGGAGCGGCCGTCGCCGTCCACGAGGTGACGCCGGACGTCGCCGCGGTCGCGCCGGCCCGCGCGTTCCTGCGCAGCATCCTCGGCGAGTGGGGGGTGGACGAGGACTGCGTCTACACGGCGGTGCTCTGCCTCTCGGAGCTGGTGACCAACGCGGTCATCCACACGCAGACCGGCTGCTCGGTGCGGGTCGTCCTCGACCGCGGCGTGCTGCTCACGAGCGTCCGCGACCTGGGGGCGAAGGAGGTCGCGGTCGAGGCGGTCGACGACCCCCTGCAGCCGAACGGGCGCGGGCTCCAGGTCCTCGACGCGCTCGCCACCCGGTGGGGCACGACGGTCGACAGCGACGGCACCACCGTGTGGTTCGTCCTCGACCTGCCTTGACAGCGCGGGAGGGTCCGCGCTTCGTCGTCGTCGCCTGACCTGGACTAGGCTCGTCCGATGAAGGTTGCCGAACTCAACGTATCGATCAGCGGGGCGCCCGACGGCCAGCCGATCGTGTTCGCCCACGGGTTCGGCTGCGACCAGCACATGTGGCGCTACGTCGCCCCGGCCTTCGAGGACCGCTTCCGCGTGGTGCTCTTCGACTACGTCGGTTGCGGTGGCTCCGACTCCTCCGCCTGGGACGCCGAGCGCTACGCCTCCCTGGCCGGCTACGCCGACGACGTCCTCGGGCTCGTCCACGAGCTCGAGCTGCAGGACGTGGTCCTCGTCGGCCACTCGGTCAGCGCGATGATCGGTGCGCTCGCCGTCGCCGCGGAGCCGGAGCGGTTCGCCCGGCTCGTCATGGTGGGACCCTCGCCGCGGTACGTGGACGACCCCGGTGCGGGGTACGTCGGCGGCTTCGGCCGGCAGGACATCGAGGAGCTGCTCGGGTCATTGTCGAGCAACTACCTCGGCTGGTCCGCGGCCATGGCCCCGGCGATCATGGGCAACCCCGACCGGCCCGAGCTCGGCGCGGAGCTGACCGGCAGCTTCTGCCGGATGGACCCCGCGGTCGCCGAGCAGTGGGCGCGGGCGACCTTCCTCTCCGACAACCGGGCCGACCTCGCCAAGGTGAGCACGCCCACCCTGGTCCTGCAGTCACGCCAGGACGTGATCGCCCCGATGGCCGTCGGCGAGTACGTCCACGACGCGCTGCCCGACAGCGAGCTCGTGGTGCTCGACGCCGTCGGGCACTGCCCGCACCTGAGCGCACCGGAGCCCACCGTGCGGGCGATCGACGCCTTCCTGGGGACGCCCGCATGACGGACGTCGCCCGCGAGGCCTTCCTCTCCGCGCTCAGCGACGACGACCCGGTCCGGCTGTACGACGAAGCGCCCTGCGGGTTCCTGTCGACCACGCCGGACGGCATCATCGTCAAGGTCAACGCCACCATCTGCCGGTGGCTGGACACCCGCCGCGAGGACCTCGTCGGAGCCTCGTTCACCGACCTGCTGACCGGCGGCGGCCGGATCTACCACGAGACCCACTACGCGCCGATGCTCCAGATGCACGACAAGGTGCGCGAGCTGGCGCTCGAGCTCCAGCACCCCGGCGGGCACCGGCTCCCGGTGCTCGTCAACGCTGCCGTGGTGCGGGACGCCGCCGGCGGGCCACGCGGGATCCGGGTCGCGATCTTCGATGCGAGCGACCGCCGGCGCTACGAGCAGGAGCTGCTGGAGGCGAAGCGGCACGCCGAGGCCTCCGAGGCACGCGCACGCGGCCTGGTACAGACGCTGCAACGGACCCTGGTGCCGCCCACCGAGCCGCGGATCCCGGGCCTCGAGCTCGCCGCCGTCAACCGGCCCGCAGGTGGCGACCTCCTGATCGGCGGCGACTTCTACGACGTGTTCCCGCTGGGCGGCGACGAGTGGGGGCTGGTGCTCGGCGACGTCTGCGGCAAGGACGTCGAGGCCGCAGCGGTGACCGCCCTCGTCCGATGGACCGTCCGCGCCACCGCCGCGGGGTCCGCCGGGACGGAGCGGGTCCTGGAGGCGCTCAACGAGACCATCCGGCAGCACGAGACCGAGCGGTTCTGCACGATGGTCTTCGCCCGGCTGCGGCCGGAGGGCCGTTCCTGGCACCTGGAGCTCGGCGTCGGGGGTCACCCGCCTCCGCTGCTGGTCCGCGACGGGGAGGTCACCCCGCTCGCCGGGGGCGGACCGCTCGTCGGCGTGCTCCGGGACGCCCGGTTCCCCGAGCAGCGCCTCGAGCTGCGGCCGGGAGACGGGCTGGTCCTCTACACCGACGGCGTCACCGAGGCCCGCCGCGGCTCCGACTTCTTCGGCGAGCAACGGCTGCACGCGTCCGTCGCCGCCCACGGCGGCGACCCCCGGGCCGTGGTCGACGGTCTCCTCGACGACGTGACGACGTACGGACAGGGGCGGAGCAGCGACGACGTCGCGATCCTCGCGCTCCGGCTGCCTGCCGCCTGAGTCGGCCGACACTCCCCCGTTGCCCGACGGGAGGATCGTCGTTGTCCCCTGTGACAGGCCAACGACCCACGGAGGACTGGACGATGGACGTCCCAGAAGGAGTGCTCTACGTCGGGCTGCTGCTCGCGGTGTCGGTCGGCATGACCGCGTGGCGGGTCGCGACGCCCGGGGGGCGGAAGGCACGGGTCGGACCCGATGTCGACCGCTGGCTCACCGCGTGCCTGATCTCCGCCGTCGGGCTGTTCATCGCGGTGCTGCTGCCCTGCTACCTGCCGGGCTACCGACTGCCCTGAGCGCCGGGCCGAACGGCCCGCGCATTGCCTCGGTCCGGACGGGTACCTCCCGCCCGACGACTGGAGGTGGCATGCGACCGAGGTGGGACAGCGGACCGGGCGAGCTCAAGCTGGTCCGGCACGGTGAGAGCGTCGGGAACCTGGCCGACACGGCCGCCCGCGACGCCGGAGCGGAGGTGCTGGACCTCGACGCGCGCGACGCGGACGTCGAGCTCTCCGACACCGGCCGCGACCAGGCGCGGGCGCTCCGCGCCTGGGTGGACGCGCTCGGGCCCGACGACCGTCCGACGGTGGTCGTCGCGTCGCCGTACCGACGGGCCGCCGAGACGGCCGCGCTCGCGCTGGAGGGCCTCGACCTGCAGGTCGAGTACGACGAACGGCTCCGCGAGCGCGACCTCGGGGTCCTCGACGGGCTCACCGGCGCCGGGATCCGGGCGCGCCACCCGGAGGAGGCGGAGCGGCGCAAGAAGCTCGGCAAGTTCTACTACCAGCCGCCGAGCGGCGAGAGCTGGGCCGACGTGGCCCAGCGGGTGCGCTCGCTGCTCGCCGACCTCCGGTTCGGGTACGACGACGAGCGGGTCTGGCTGTTCACGCACCAGGCCGTGATCATGACGTTCCGCTACGTCCTGGAGGGGGTCGACGAGTCGGAGCTCCTGGAGCTGGACGGCAGCACGCCGATCCCCAACGCCTCGGTCACGACGTTCCGCCGGTCCGGGTCGTTCCTCGAGCTGGACACCTTCGCGGACACCGCCGCGGTCGACCGGGGCGACGCGGACGTCACCCACGAGGAGCCGCAGCCCGGCCGGGAGGACGACGATGTCGCCTGAGCGGGCCCGGGTGGTCACGCCGGCCGTCCTGCGCGACTGGCCGCTGCCGGAGCCGGGCGAGGACAAGCAGGACAGCGGGCGCCTCCTCGTGCTCGGCGGGTCGACCCGATCTCCGGGAGCCGTGCGCCTCGCAGGCGAGGCCGCGCTGCGGGCAGGGGCCGGAAAGGTGGCGCTGGCGACCGTCGAGACGGTGGTCGCGGGCCTCGCGCCGCTCGTGCCGGAGGCCGCGATGATCCCCCTCGCGACCGACGACGCCGGCTCGATCGACGTCGCCCAGACCGGCACGGTCGTCGAGCACGCCCAGCAGGTCGACGTGCTGCTGGCGGGGCCGGGCCTGGTCGACGCCGAGCACGCGGTCACGCTGCTCGAGCGGGTCCTGCGGCGCACGGACGCGACGCTCGTGCTCGACGCGCTCGGCTCGGCGTACCTCACCGCGTGCCCGGACGGTCTGCGCCGGCTCGACGGCCGGGCGGTGCTGACCGCGAACCCGCACGAGCTGGCCCGCACCGCCCACGCCTCCGACGACGAGGTCGCACGCGACCCGCTCGGCGTCGCCGCGCGGGTGGCGGCGCGCTGCCAGGTCGTGGTCCTGTGCGGCGGCACGGCCAAGTACCTGGTCACGCCCGACGGCGACGCCTGGGTGGTGGAGGGCGGCGGGCCGGGGCTGGCCGCGTCCGGGTCCGGCGATGCCCAGGCCGGGATCCTGGCGGGCCTGCTCGCCCGGGGCGCCGGGCCGGCCCAGGCGGCGGCGTGGGCGGGTTACGTCCACGCCCGCTGCGGCGAGCGGCTCGCCGCCGCTGTCGGCCCGGTCGGCTACCTCGCCCGCGAGCTGCCGGCGCAGGTGCCCGCGGTCCTCGCCGAGCTGGCCTGAGCCGGATGCAGACCTTCCTCCCCTACGCCGACTTCGCGCGGTCCGCACGCTCGCTCGACCCCAAGCGGCTCGGCAAGCAGCGCGTCGAGGCGCTCCAGGTCGTCCGGGCGCTGACCACCGCGGGCTACGGCTGGGCGAAACCATCCGGCGGTGCTGATGTGGAAGGGCTTCGAGGAGGCACTCGGCCGCTACGGGCTGGTGTGCTGCGAGGTCTGGACGGGGCTCGGGCACGGTGACACCTGCGCCCTGACCATCGCTGCGGACCTCAGGACCGCGGGCATCCCGGTCGTGCGCACGCAGGCCGAGCTCGCGGAGGCCGACGCTCTCCCTCCCTGGCTCGGCGACGAGGAGCTCCACCGCAGCCACCGGTCAGCGCTCGTGCGGAAGGACCCCGCCTTCTACGGACCGCGGTTCCCGGGGGTCCCCGACGACCTCCCCTACGTCTGGCCGGTCCGGTCTGAGGCGGCGGTCGCGGCGGAGCTCCGCCGGGCGGAGAGCGCGCGACTCCGCGCCGAGCGCGCAGCGCAGCGACGGCTGGAGGAAGCCGCGCGGCTGCGCCGGCGGCGCAGCCGCGCCGCGAAGAAGGCGTGGGCGACCCGGCGGCGCAACGCCGCGCTCCGGGCGAGCCCGCCACCCGAGGTGGGCGGCTGACCCTCAGGCGCCGGCGGAGGGGACGTCGCCCTCCATGTCGTCGCCGCGCTCGCCGTACTCGGCCGTCTCGGGCGGACCCTCCGTCCCGGCCTCCTCCTCGTCGACCCGCTCCATGATCTCGACGATCCGGTCGCGGTCGGCACGGGAGGGATAGCCCCACTCCGGCTCGTAGCCGTAGATCGTGTCGAGCAGGTGCCCCGCCGAGAGCGTGTCGACGACCTCGATCGAGCGGGGGCCGATCAGCGCCGGGTGCGGGACCCCGCACGTCTCGGAGACCTTGAGCAGGTCCCGTCGCAGCGTCCGGACGTAGTTGGCGACCCGCTCGCCCTTGCTCACCGGGTCGACGCCGCGGGTCAGCCACGGGTTCTGGGTCGCCACCCCGGTCGGGCAACCGCCGGTGTGGCAGCGCTGCGCCTGGATGCAGCCGACGGCGAGCATCGCCTCCCGCCCGACGTTGACCATGTCGGCGCCCAGGGCGAACGCCACCACCGCGTTGTCGGGGAGCCCGAGCTTGCCGGAGCCGATGAAGGTCAGGTCCTCCTGGATGCGGCGGCGCGCGAACTCGGCGTACACCCGCGCGAAGCCGAGCCGGAACGGCAGCGACACCGCGTCGGTGAAGATCATCGGCGAGGCACCGGTCCCGCCCTCGCCGCCGTCGATCGTCACGAAGTCCACGCCACGATCGCCGCGCTCCATCAGGCCCGCGAGGTTCTCCCAGAAGTCCAGCTCGCCGACGGCCGACTTGATGCCGACCGGGAGGCCGGTCTCCGCGGCGAGCATCTCGACGAAGTCGAGCAGGGAGTCGGTGTCCTTGAACTCGGCGTGCCGCGACGGGCTGAGGCAGTCCTGACCGGCCGGGATGCCGCGGGTGTCCGCGATCTCCTGCGACACCTTGGCGGCGGGGAGCACGCCCCCGAGGCCGGGCTTCGCCCCCTGGCTCAGCTTGACCTCGAGCGCACGGATCGGTGCGCCGTCGATCAGCTCCTTGAGCTTCGGGAGGCTGAACCGGCCGTTCTCGTCACGGCAGCCGAAGTAGGCCGTGCCGATCTGGAAGACCAGCTCCCCGCCCTTGCGGTGGTACGGCGACACCGCGCCCTCACCGGTGTTGTGCAGGCACCCCGCCTCGGCCGCCCCGCGGTTGATCGCCTCGATCGCTGGTCCGGAGAGCGAGCCGAAGCTCATCCCGGAGACGTTGACCACCGACCCGGGCCGGAAGGCGTGCTTGCGACCACGCGGGCCACCGAGGACCTTCGCGGACGGCAGCAACGCCTCCTGCCCGACCGCGCCGTGGGTCGGGTGCTCCTCGCCGAACGTGCGGTGGTGCACGATCACGTTGCCCAGCGACTTCTCGAAGTCGTTGTCGGTGCCGAACCCGAAGTAGTTGTTCTGCAGCTTCGCCGACGCATAGACCCACCGGCGCTGGTCGCGGCTGAACGGGCGCTCCTCGTCGTTGCTCGCGACGATGTACTGCCGCAGCTCGGGGCCGACCGCCTCCAGCCAGTAGCGCGCGTGCCCCACCAGCGGGAAGTTCCTCAGGATCGCGTGGTCCTTCTGGACCAGGTCACGGGCGGCGACCGCACCGAGGGCGGCCAGGGGCGCGAGCACCAGGGACTTCCTCATGCGTCCGCGGTACCCACTACGGACACCCTCAGGTCATCGACCCGATCGACTCAGGAGTGAACCCGGGGAACACCGTGGCGCGGCTACCCGAGACCGACGGGAACCGCTTGGACATGACCTCCCACAGCACGCTGCGGTAGTCCTGCGCGACGGCGAGGTCGCCGTCCTCGAGGTCGGCCTCGGCCAGCCCCGGCCAGCGGCCGTGCACGGCGCCGCCCGCAACACCGGCTCCGAGCAGCAGCATCGCGTTGCCGTAGCCGTGGTCGATCCCGCCGTCGCCGTTCTCCTCGACCCGGCGCCCGAACTCGCTGATGGTCACCACGGTGACCCGGGACGCGGCCGGGCCGAGATCGGCGAAGAACGACTTCAGCGAGCCGGCGAAGTGGGTGAGCTGGTCGTGCATCCACCCGTTGTCGGAGGCGCCGAGGCCCTCGTGCATGTCCCAGTCCCCGTGGTCCACGGTTACGACTCGGGTCCCGAGGTCGGCCCTGATCAGCGCGGCGGTGTTGGCGAGCACCTCCTGGAGCGGCCCCTCCGGGTAGGCGGAGAGGTGGACCTCGGTGTCGGCCGAGGCGACGAGCGGGGCGAGCGCGGTCGTGGACCGCATGGCCAGCCGCACGCCCGCCCCGAGGACGGAGGAGTCCCCGGCCCACATCGTGTCCACCGAGCCACGACGTACGTCGGCGTCGGTGTTGAGGTCGGCCAGCGAGAGGTCGCTCACCTCGTAGGCGCCGAGCGCCGCGGAGGGACCCACCAGCGAGGTCGGCAGCAGGCTCGAGCCCAGGGCCACGGCGTCCAGCGGCGTCGCCGCCGCGTCGAGCCCGATCATCCGGTTGATCCAACCGATCCGGGCGAGCGAGCCGGCGTCGGCGTCCTCGATCGCCTCCATCGCCTCGAAGTGGCTGCGGTTGGGCGCCGGCAGCCCGACGGCGTGCACGGCCCCGAACCTGCCCGCGTTCCACATCGGCATCAGCTCGCCGAGCGCCGGGTGCAGGCCGAAGCGAGGGTCCGCGCCCAGCAGGGTGCTCTCCGGTACGGCGATGGTCGGCCGGTAGGAGACCAGGTGGTCGTGGTCCACGCCGCGGGGGACGACGATCGACAGCCCGTCGGCGCCGCCGCGCATGCTGAGCACCACCACGACGTTGCCGCCGGGCTCGCCGCCGTAGGCCACCTGCACGAACGCGTCGCCCAGCATCTGCGCGCCGACCATGCCCGCCGTCCCGGCGGCCGCGGCGCCCAACAGCCGGCGGCGGGAGAGCCGTAGCCGCCCGTAGTCCGGGCAGCCGCAGTGCCGGCGCGGCGTCTCGTGGGTGGGCATCGGGGCTCCTTCAGCGGTGCATGTGCAGGGGTGAGTCGAGAAGGGAGGTGAGGATTCCCCGGATCGTCCAGTAGCCGAGAGCTTGTTTCCGGGTCAGCGGGGTCGAGAGCGGGATGCCGAGCAGTTGGGCGATCCCGGCACGCACGGCGGGCGTCGGCTTTTCCCCCATCGTGCGCAGCGCGACCGTGTTGACGACCTGGCCGAGGGTCGCGGGCATCGGCGGCAGCAGCGAGGCATACGTGGGGAACCGCACCTCGTCGACCGGCCACCAGCGGGCGGCGAGCGACCGGTGCGTGGTGAAGCTCGTCAGCACCCGGCCCGCGCTCGCCCACGCGGCGTCGACCGCCGGGTAGCCGTTCGGAGCCGGCCACTCGTACGGCGCCTCGCCCAGCTCGCTGAGCTGCCAGTACATCGCGTTGGCGAACGACTCGTCCTTGACCGGCCGCAGCATCTGGACCCCTAGCGCGCGCACCGAGGCGATGTAGTCCTCGGTCGGCGTACGAACCTTCCGGCCTGCGGCGGCCGCGAACTCGGGGTGGCCGACGAGCGCCCGCAACGTCGGAGCGATCGCCGTGCCGTGCGTGGTGTACGCCGTCGCGACCGTCTGCACGAGGTCGTCGCTCGGCTGGTCGGACACGAACTTCGAGCACAGCCGCCGGGCCAGCCGTTCCGCGGTGGCCGGGTGCTTGGCGAGGTAGGAGAGGTAGGCAAGGGTCGCGGGCCGCCCGTCCGGATCGCTGTTCTCGTGGTGGAAGCCGAGCACCGTGACCGGTTGGGTGTCGTGCCGCCTGGTGTCGTAGAACGCCTGGAACTTCGGGTAGTAGACGTCGACCCGGTAGCCGGTCAGCATCCGTGCCGAGGCCTTGACCATGTCCTCGGTGTAGCCGGCGTCGACCCCGACCGTGTGCAGCTCCAGCAGCTCCCGCCCGAGGTTCTCGTTCGGCGAGTCCTTCGAGGAGAAGGCGTTGTCCAGGAACAGCCCCATCGCGGGGTGCGTGATCGCGCCCTGGAGGAGCTTCTCGAAGGAGGTCAGGGCGTTCGCGCGGATCACCCGGTCGTAATCGGTCCGCCAGAAGATCGAGTCCTCGTGGAACAGCGAGACGTTGAGCAGGTTGGACCAGAAGTCGACCATCACCTCGAGCAGCTGCCGGTTGCTCGCGATCCGGCGGGCGATGGTCCAGCGGCTGAGGTCGGTCGCGACCTCCCACGCGCCGCGGACTTCGCTCTGGTCATCGTCGAAGACCTGCTTCGCGTCGGCCGCCACCGTGGGGAACCAGTCGTCGATCTCGGCGCCGGGCGCGTCGGCGACCCGCGCCGGGCTGAGCTGCTTCTCGAACCAGGCCCGGCCACCGCCGGCCTGCCGCACCTGGGCGACAAGATCCGGCGTCAGGCCCCAGCTGAACCTCTTGACCAGGTGCCTGTCGGCAGCGCCGAGCCCCGCCGACGACCGGCCGGCGTAGGTGAGCACCGGTCGGCCGGGTCGGCGCGCGGGCTGGCGTCGGCTGGCTGTCACCTGGCGGGCTCCTCGAGTGGCACGGCGGAGGACGCGCTCACCGTAGGACGGACCGCGGTCCGCCCGGCACCGACACACGGGCGCGACGACCTGGTCCGAATTGACCAGGCCGGACGGGTCAGCCGGCGTGCAGGCGCTCGAAACGCTCGTCGCGGGACCCGGCCGTCGCGTCGGGCACGACCTCGACCCGCCGCTTCGGCATGCCCGCGCCGTGGTCGCGGATCCACCCGGCGAGGTGCTCGCGGACGTGGCACCTCAGGTCGAACAGCTGACCCGCGTCCGCGGCGGTCACGACGGCGCGCACGCGCACCCAGCCGTTGACCGCGTCGGTCACCTGGAGCGATCGGGTGCGGCCGTCCCACAGGTCGGTGGTCGCCAGCGCGGCGTCCAGCTGCTCGCGCAGCGCCTCCGGGTCGACCTCCCAGTCGACGTCGAGCTCGACCGTCCCGAGCAGCTCCGCGCTGCGCCGGGTCCAGTTCTCGAACGGCGTCGTCGTGAAGTACGTCGACGGCAGGACCAGGCGCCGGTCGTCCCAGATGCGGACGACGACATAGGTCAGGGTGATCTCCTCGATCCACCCCCACTCGTCCTCGACGACCACCACGTCGTCGAGCCGCACCGAGTCGCCGAAGGCGATCTGGATGCCTGCGAACACGTTGGCCAGCACCGACTGCGCGGCGAGCGCGGCGACGACACTGACCAGCCCGGCCGAGGCGAGGACGCTCGCCCCGAGCGCCTGGACGCCGGGTAACGTGAGCAGCGCCGCGCCGACGGTCACGACGCAGGCGGCAGCGATCGTGAGCCGGCGCAGCACCAGCACCTGGGTGCGCATCCGCCGGGCCAGCCGGTTGTCGGCGACGTCCGTCCGGGCGCGGCGCAGGCCGGTGTCCTCGAGGAACAGCGCGACCGACGTGACGAACCACCCCGCGGCGACGATGGCGAGGACGCGCGCGACGGCGGCGCCCCACGCCCACCACCACGCGTTGGACTCGGCGGGCCGCAGCGTGGCCACGACCGGGTTCAGCGTCGTCATCAGCACCAGCACCCGGAACGGGATCCGGGAGCGCTGCTCGAGCTCCTCCACGGACGGCCACCGTCGCGCCGCGAGCCGGCAGGCCAGCCGCGCGGTGCCGATGACGAGGAGCCCGACACCGAGCGCGGACGCGACGCGGGTCAGGGTCTCGGTCCAATCGATCATCGGTCCATGGTGCCGACCGGACCGCGGCTACCGAAGGCGTCGTGGCGAGGCTCACGTCCGGTCGGAAGTTCCGCCAATCGGCGGACACCGGGTCCCGCGCGGGTGCATCATTTGATTCACGCTCCGTCGGTGACCCGAGACGCTGACGGAGCGTTCTGAACGCCCGCGGTGCCGCCCCACACGGCGCCGCGGGCGTTCTGATGTCCGTCCACGCTCCAGGCCATCCGGTTGCGTGGCGCGACCGACATTCTGCCGCGGGCCCCGTCGGGTACCTTCCGCGTGCCAGAGCACGTCGACCGCGACCCACGGAGGAACGAGCATGCGATCCGCAACCAGCGCGAGCGAGGCCGAGCTGTGACGTCGGTGATGCGACGGGTCGTCCATGCGACGCCCGACCAGGTCTGGGACGTCCTCTCCGACGGCTGGCTCTACCCCCTGTTCGTGGTGGGTGCGACGCGGATGCGCGACGTCGACGACGAGTGGCCGGCCCCGGGCGCGCGGCTGCACCACTCCGTCGGCGTCTGGCCGGCGACCGTCGACGACACCACCTCCGTCCTGGAGTGCGACCCGCCGAAGCGGCTGAAGCTGCGCGCCCGCGTGTGGCCCGCCGGTGCGGCGGAGGTCACCTTCGAGCTCGCCGAGCACCCCGAGGGCACCGAGGTGACCATCCTCGAGGACGCCTCGCACGGCCCGGCCCGGTTCATCCCCAGCCTGGTGCGGGTGCCGATGCTCGACTGGCGCAACAGCGAGACGCTGCGCCGGTTCGCGTACGTCGCCGAGCGGCGTCGCTGACCGCCGTGGCGCGGGAACGGCACCACGCGGTCGTCATCGGCGCCGGGCCGAACGGCCTGGTCGCGGCCAACGTGCTGGCCGACGCAGGCTGGTCGGTCCAGGTGCTCGAGGCGCAGCCGGAGGTCGGCGGCGCCGTGCGGAGCGACCGCGAGCTCGACCCCGACTTCGTCCACGACACGTTCAGCGCGTTCTACCCGTTGGGTGCGGCCTCGCCCGTCATGAAGGCCATGGACCTCGAGCGGTACGGCGTCCGCTGGCGCCATGCGCCCGCGGTGCTCGGGCACGCGCTGCCCGACGGCCGCTGGGCGCTGCTGCACCGTGACCGGGACGTCACGGCCGCGGGCCTCGACGCGGCGCACCCGGGCGACGGCGAGGCGTGGCTCGAGCTGGTGGAGATGTGGGACCGGATCGGCGACCCGATCCTGCAGGCGATGCTGACGCCGTTCCCGCCGGTCCGCGGCGGCGTCCGCGCCGCCACCGCGGTGCTGCGCACCGGCGGCGTGGACCTCGTCCGCACCCTGGTCGCACCCGCGATGGCGATCCTGCAGGAGCGGTTCGCCGGCGACCTGCCGCGGCTCCTCGTCGCCGGCAACGCCGGCCACGCCGACATCCCGTTGACCGCCCCCGGCTCGACGTTGTTCGGCCTGCTCCTCGCGATGCTGGGACAGACCGTCGGTTTCCCGGTGCCCGAGGGCGGCGCGGGGCGGCTCAGCGAGGCGCTCGCGCGGCGCCTGCAGGAGCGGGGCGGCACCATCACCTGCGACCAGGAGGTGGTCCGGATCGACGTCGAGGGCGGCCGGGTGTCGGGAGTCCGGACTGCCGACGGCGCCCGCTACCCCGCGCGGCGCGTCCTTGCCGACGTCGCCTTCCCGACCCTGTTCGGGCGCCTGGTGTCGCCCGAGAACCTGCCGCGGCGGGTGCGCCGCGGGATGCCGGGCTTCCGGCTCGACCCGGGCACGGTCAAGGTCGACTGGGCCCTCGACGGCCCGGTGCCGTGGGCCAGCACGCCGGCCTACGCCCCCGGCACCGTCCACATCGCCGACTCGCTCGCCGAGATGGACCAGGTGCTCACCCAGCTGGCAGCGGGCGTCATCCCCGCGAAGCCGTTCATGCTCGCGGGCCAGATGACCACCTCCGACCCGACCCGGTCACCGGCCGGCACCGAGGCGCTCTGGGCCTACGCGCACGTGCCGCAGCCCGGATCGGGCGTCACCGACGGCGGGGACGGGTCCGTCCACGGACGCTGGGACCACGACGACAAGGAGCGCTTCGCCGACCGGATGCAGGCGCGGCTCGAGCGGCTGGCGCCGGGGTTCGGCTCACGGATCCGTGCCCGGCGGGTCCTCGGGCCGGTCGAGATGGAGCAGCGCGACGCGAACCTGATCGGGGGCGCGCTCGGCGGCGGCACCGCGCAGGTCGACCAGGAGCTCTTCTTCCGGCCGGTCGCGGGCATGCTCGGGCGGGCGGGCACGGGGATCCCGGGCCTGTACCTCGCGTCGTCCGCGGCCCACCCCGGCGGCGGTGTGCACGGCGCGTGCGGCGCCAACGCGGCCCGCGCCGCGCTGTTCCGCGCGCGCCTCGGTCGTCAGTGACCGTAGGTGACGAGCTCCGGGTGGCGGCGGGCCCGCACGACGCCGGCGCCGATGCCGGCACCGATCAGGACGAGCGCCCCGCCGGCGACCAGCACCTGGGCGCTGCTCCGGTCCGCGGTGCGCGGGGTCGACGGGTCGGGCGTGCTGATGGTGGCGCTCCGTGCGGGCGGGGTGCCCCGCTTGGCGTCGACGTCGGCCGCGTGGGCGGGTGCGACCACCGCGCCGACGAGGAACGTCAGCGAGAGCACGGCGGCGGCGAGCCCGAGGAGGCCCGTACGCATCTTGGTCACGGTCATAAGTTACCTATACCCACCAACTCAGTGTACTTTCAGTTCACGGTGAACGAAACTCCGATCGCGCCGATTTGATGCGGTGGGCGCGAGCCGGGAGAGTCGGCGGGTGCTGCCCAGCTTCGAGGTCGTGGCCCGGATGCGGCCGGTCGCGGTCGTGGGGACACCCACCGTCGGGGAGTCGTACGCCGACCGCCCCGCCGGCGCGGGCGCGACCGCCGCCACGCCGCACCTGGCGCCGTACGCCGCGGTCGAGGTCGACCTGGCGCCGGAGGCGGGCTCGGGGACGGTCATGCTCGAACTCATCGGCCCCGACGGCGCGCGGCTGAGCGTGGCGTACGAAGACGCGAGCGGCGCGGTCTCGCTGTGCGTCGACCACGAGGGCCAGCCGGTCCGTCGCCGGAGCCGGCGGTTCGGCACGGCGAAGGTGCGCCCGGAGCGGTTCGGGCTCGCGCTGACCGGCACCCACCTCGCGGCGCTGACGCTCGAGGACAGCAGCTGGATCGTCCGCGGCCGGATCGCGCTCGAGGAGGACGCGCCCGGGCTCGACACCCGCGACCCGGACTGGCTGGCCGGCCTGGTGAGCGGCTGGAGCGGCCCACCCGTGGCCGGCTGGCGCGCGGGCGGGTTCGGCAGGCTGGGGCTGCGGGACGTGCGGCTGGTGACCGGCCGCGACGGCTCGCCGTACCGGCCCGACGGCCGGATCCTGTTCACCGCCACCAGCGCCGGTCCGGGGTTCTTCGACACGGCACACACGTCCGTGTGGTCTCTCGAGACCGGCATGGACACCAACCCCCCGGAGCTGCGTCACCTCAGTGACCTGTTCTTCCAACGCCCCGACCGCGCGGGGGGCTACGGGGACCACGCGACGCACCTGGTTCGCGACGGCGCGCGGTGGCTGGTCGCCACGTCCACCTGGGGCGACTTCCCATCGAGACGGTCGCAGAGCGACCTCCTCAGGACGGGCGATCCCGACAACGAGGTCGGTGTCGCGATCACGCTCGCCGAGTCCGACGCGGACCTCTTGCAGGGGCGGCACCTGCTCGCGACCCGCCCGCTCGACGTGCCCACCGACGGACTGCGGTCGGTCGGGGTGTGGGACCCGCACCTCGTGCACACCGGGGAGGAGTGGCTGGTGGGGTTCGTGAGCGCGCGGAAGTACTTCTCGTTCCACCCGGCGTACGCGGCCGGGCCGAGCCTCGACGAGCTGGCGCTGAGGGGCGCGGTCGAGGACCGGCGCGCGACGGAGGGGACGACGCTGCTGCGGCACGACGGACGCTGGCTGCTGCTCGCCAGCGACGGGCCGAACAACCCGCGTGGCCGCCGGCGCCGCTACCCGGTCTGGGAGCTGCCGGGCCTGACCGAGGCCGGCGAGCTGGCGGCGACGTACGGCACCAACATCCCGTGGCCGACGGTCGTCCCACCGGCCGCGGACGACCAGCCGTGGTGGCTGGTCACCTTCGACGGGACGCCGTACGGGGGCGCGCTACCGGGCTATGGCACGCACGGTGACGTGGTGCTGATGCGCTCGGTCGACTGACCGCTGCGTCAATCGCGGTCCGCGTAGTCCGACCACTGGTCGAACTCGTCGGACTCGTCGACCGGGTCGGCGGACTGGTCCGCCTCGCCGTGGAGCTCTTTTGCGAGCGCCCCGATGTCGACTTCGTGAGTGCGGTACTTGAGGTCGCGCGCGACCTTCGTCTGCTTGGCTTTCGCTCGGCCGCGGCCCATAGGGTCCAGCCCCCTCGCACACTTTGGCCGGGGCTCCTTTGGAGAGACCCCGGACTACTGGTTCATAGTCTCGTGGGAGCAACGCTACCTGTTGGGTGGGTGTTCCCGCACGCCGGGGACGCACCTCGCGCGTGGTTTCCCCGAGAGGTCACCAGCCGGGGTGCTGGCCGACCAGCTCGACCGAGCCCTTCTGCCGCGGGTCGACGACCACCTCGCCGGCGACCCAGGCGTCGACGCCGAGCCCGGAGAGGAGCGCGAGGGCCGCGTCGACGGAGTCCGGCGCGACCAGCGCGACCATGCCGACGCCGCAGTTGAGGGTCGCCTCGAGGTCGGGCTGCGGGACCGAGCCGACCTGCCGGACGAGGTCGAAGACCGGGCCCGGGGTCCACGTCGCCCGGTCGAGGGTCGCGGCCAGCTCGACCGGCATCACCCGCGCGAGGTTGTTGGCGAGCCCGCCGCCGGTGATGTGCGCCATCGCGTGCGTCTCGGTCTCGCGGGCCAGCGCCAGGCCGGCCTTGGTGTAGATCCGGGTCGGCTCGAGCAGCTCCTCGCCGAGCGTCCGGCCCAGCTCGGGGACGTCCCGGTCGACGGTCCAGCCGGCTTGCGTGAAGAAGACGTTCCGGGCGAGCGAGTAGCCGTTGGAGTGCAGGCCGCTGGAGGCCATCGCGACCACCACGTCTCCCGGACGGACCCGGCCGGGGCCGAGCAGGTCGTCGGCCTCGACGACGCCGGTCGTGGCGCCGGCGACGTCGTACTCGTGCGGCGCCAGGAGACCCGGGTGCTCCGCGGTCTCGCCGCCGACCAGCGCGCAGCCGGCCTCGATGCACGCCTCGGCGATGCCCTTGACGATCGCGGCGATGCGCTCGGGGACGACCTGCCCGGTGGCGATGTAGTCGGTCATGAAGAGCGGCTCGGCCCCGCAGACGACGAGGTCGTCGACGACCATGCCGACCAGGTCGAACCCGATCGTGTCGTGCTTGTCCATCATCTGGGCGACGGCGACCTTGGTGCCGACGCCGTCGGTGGACGTCGCGAGCAGCGGCCGCTTGTACGCAGTCAGCGCGCTCGCGTCGAAGAGCCCGGCGAAGCCGCCGAGTCCGCCCACCATCTCCGGACGGCGCGCCTTCTCGACCCAGGTCTTCATCAGGTCGACCGCGCGGTCGGCGGCGTGGATGTCGACGCCGGCCATGGCGTAGGCGTTGGGCTCGGTCACGCGTCTCCTACGGGTTGTTGAGCACCGGGAGGGCCTTGCCCATCGTCGGCGTGGCGAGGCTGACCTCGAGCAGGTGCTTGCCGAGCAGGCTCTCGTCGGGCAGCGGGATCGGGTACTCGCCCGTGAAGCAGGCGGTGCAGAGGCTGCCGACCGGCTGGCCGGTGGCCTCGACCATCCCGTCCAGCGAGATGTAGCCCAGGCTGTCGGCGCCGATGCTGGAGGCGATCTCGTCGACGTCGAGCCCGTTGGCGATCAGCTCCGCGCGGGTCGCGAAGTCGATGCCGTAGAAGCACGGCCACTTCACCGGCGGCGAGGAGATCCGGACGTGCACCTCGAGGGCGCCGGCCTCGCGGAGCATCCGCACCTGGGCGCGCTGGGTGTTGCCGCGCACGATCGAGTCGTCGACCACGACGATCCGCTTGCCGCGGATCATGTGCTCGAGCGCGTTGAGCTTGAGCCGGATGCCGAGCTGGCGCAGGGTCTGGCTCGGCTGGATGAAGGTGCGCCCGACGTAGGCGTTCTTGACGAAGCCCTGCCCGAACGGGATGCCGGCCTCCTCGGCGTAGCCGGTCGCCGAGGGCGTGCCCGACTCGGGCACCGGGATCACCAGGTCCGCGTCGACCGGGAACTCCCGGGCCAGCCGCCGGCCCATCTCGACCCGGGCCTCGTGCACGCTGCGGCCGGCGATGGTGGCGTCGGGGCGGGCGAGGTAGACGTACTCGAACACGCAGCCCTTGCGATCGGGCGGGGAGAACTTGTGGGAGCGCAGGCCGCCCTCGTCGATGACGACGAGCTCGCCCGGCTCGATCTCGCGGACCACGCTCGCACCCACCGTCGCCAGCGCGGCGTCCTCGCTCGCGACCACCCAGCCGCGGTCGAGCCGGCCGAGCACGAGCGGCCGGATCCCCTCGGGGTCGCGGGCGGCGTACAGCGTGTCCTCGGTCATCCAGACGAACGAGTAGGCGCCCCGCAGCTTCGGCAGCACCTCGATCGCGCGGTCCTCGAGCGACTCGTCGGGGTGGTAGGCGAGCAGCGCGGTGACCAGGCTGGTGTCGTTGGTCGTCTCGAGGTTGTGCGCGTGGATGTCGAGCTCGTCCTCGTCGCTCGGCAGCTCCGCGACCATCCGGGCGAGCTCGTGGGTGTTGATCAGGTTGCCGTTGTGGCCGAGCGCGATCGAGCCGTGCCCCGTGGGCCGGAACGTCGGCTGCGCGTTGTGCCAGGTGCTGGCGCCGGTCGTGGAGTAGCGGCAGTGGCCGATGGCGACGTGGCCCGTGAACGACTCGAGCGTGTTCTCGTCGAAGACCTGGGAGACCAGCCCCATGTCCTTGAAGACGAGGATCTGGCGGCCGTTGCTGACCGAGATGCCCGCCGACTCCTGGCCGCGGTGCTGGAGGGCGTAGAGCCCGAAGTAGGTGAGCTTGGCGACGTCCTCACCCGGTGCCCACACGCCGAAGACTCCGCACACAGCTCCCAGCGTACCGATCCGACCACGCTCATCCCGAATCGTCCGCCGTGGTGCGGCGAATCTTCCTTCGTGTCGGGTCGAATCCTCCTTCGTGTCGGGTCGAATCGACCGCCGTGGTCCCTCGAAACCCCCCTTGTGGTGCTCGCAGGTGCGCTGCATCTGACCCGGCACCCAACCACAAGAGGGGATTCGAACGACCACGAGGGACGATTCGAAGCAGCACGAGAGAAGATTCGACCTACATGCGAGCCGCCCCGTCCTGGATCGCCTCGCGGATCCGGGTGTAGGTGCCGCAGCGGCAGATGTTGCGGATCTCGTCGAGGTCCTGCTGGGTGATCGAACGGCCCTCCCGGCGAACCTTCTTCACCAGGGCGACGGCGGCCATGATCTGGCCGGGCTGGCAGTAGCCGCACTGGGCGACGTCGCGGTCCAGCCAGGCCTGCTGCATGGGGTGCAGCTCGGCCCCGTCAGCACCGACGGTGGCGGGGAGGCCCTCGATCGTGGTGACCTCGTCGGTCGGCTCGAGGTCACCGACCTGGACGCTGCACGGGTTGAAGCCTCGGCCGTTGATGTGGGACGTGCACGCCTTGCACACGTTGATCCCGCAGCCGTACTTCGGGCCGGTGACCCCGAGCAGGTCGCGCAGCACCCACAGCACGCGCACGTCGTCGGGGGCGTCCACCGTCACCTGCTCGCCGTTGAGGACGAAGGTCTGCTGGGGCATCGGCGCTCCTTAGATCGTGAGGTCGAGCCCGTTGGTGGGCGACTGCGGGATGGGCGGGATGTAGGGCTTCGGCGTGAACGCGAGCGGCGCCTTGTGGTTGACCGGGAAGTACGCCGGCATGGCGCGCATCGCGCGTGCGTAGGCACACGCCGTGGCCGCCATGGTGGCGGCGACACCCGCCTCGCCGGCGCCGCCGGGCTGGGTGCTGTCCGAGGGCATCACGATCACCTGCACGTCCGGCGGGGTGTTCCACTGGCGCGTGTAGAAGTAGTTGTCCCAGCTCGCCTCGAGGAAGTGCCCGTCCTTCAGGTGCATGCTCGACGTCAGCGCGAGCGCGATGCCGTCGTTGATGCCGCCCTGCATCTGGGCCTCCAGGCCGCGCGGGTTGATCGCGAGGCCGACGTCGATGGCGTAGACGACCTTGGTGACCCGAGGACCGGTCACGCTCGCGTCCCCGCCCGGCACCGTGCGGTTGACGGTCGCGGGCCGGCAGTCGATCTCGACCAGGCAGGCGCTGGCGCCCTTGTACTCCTTGTGGATGGCGATGCCCTGCGCGGTCCCGGCAGGCATGAAGCGCCCCCACTGGCCGACGGCGGCGACCTTCTCCAGGCACGCCTTGACCCGGGCGTTGCGCAGGAACTTCCGGCGGAACGCGAGCGGGTCGAGGCCCATCTGCTTGGCGAGCACGTCCATCATCAGCTCGTTGGCCGTGCGCACGTCCGGGGAGTAGATGTTCCGCATGCTGCCGGTGTTGAAGCGCAGGTCGGTCTCGGTGAGGGTCTGCGACGCGAGCCCGACGTTGTAGGGCAGCTCCTGGGTCAGCGTGAACACGGTCTCGGAGAAACCGAGGTTGCCGAGCCCGGTCGGGAGCTTCGCGAGGTTGGCGGAGATCATCTCGCCGAGGCCGTGGGTGAAGTCGGTCGAGATGCTCGTGTGCGCCTGGGTGAACGCCAGGACGTTCTTGCCCAGCACGGCGGCCGTGATCCGGCTGGTCGACATCGGGTGGGTCCGGCCGACCCGGGCGTCGTCTGCTCGGTGCCACATCAGCTTGACCGGCTTGCCCATCGCCTTGGAGACCTTCGCCGCCTCGAGCGCCCCGTCGAAGAACAGCCGCCGGCCGAACGAGCCGCCGCCGGAGACCACGTTCACCTTGACCTTGCTGACCGGCAGCCCGACCGCCTTGGCGATCTCCTGCTGCGCCACGATCGGTGACTTCAGCGCGGACCACACCTCGGCACCGTCGCTGCGGACGTCGGCGACCGCCGAGTTGGTGTCCATCGCCGAGTTGCTGCGGAAGTAGAAGACGAAGTCGCGGGAGACCGTCCGCAGCAGCGGGTTCCTGGGCAGGTTCGGCAGCTTGATCGGGTTCTGCGCGCGGCGCAGCTCGGCGAGGACGTCGTCGTCGGACATGCCGGCGACCGGCCCGTCCTTCCAGTCGACGTCCATCGCCCGCACGGCGTCGATGCACTGCCCGAAGGTCTCCGCCCGTACGGCGACGCCGGTGTCGACCACCGCGACGTCGGTGACCCCCGGCATCGCCAGGATCGCGGCCGTGTTGCGCAGCGCCCTGGGGGTGCCGTTGAGCGTGGGTGCCCGACAGACCATGGTCGGCAGCGCGCCGGCGACCTGCAGGTCGGTCGCGAACTGCTTGCGGCCGGTGACCGCGTCGCGGGCGTCGATCCGGGAGCGGGCGGTGCCGACGACGCGGAAGGTCGCCTCGTCCTTGAGGGTGACGTCCACCTTGCGACCGGTCGGCGACGCGGCGCGCGAGGCGAGCTCGCCGTACGTCGCCGAGCCGCTCGGCCCGGACACGACACCCGCCCGCGCCACCAGCTGGTCGACCGTGTCCCCCAGCAGGACCGCGGCGGCTTCGAGCAGCGCCTTCTTGGCGACGGCGGCGGCCACCCGGAGCGGCGTGTAGGTGGAGATCGTGGTGTTGGACCCGCCGGTGAGCTGGTTGAAGAGGAGCTCCGGACGCGCGGGGGCCAGGGTCACCACGACCTTCTCGACCGGCAGCTCGAGCTCTTCGGCGATGATCATCGCCGTCGACGTGGTGACGCCCTGGCCGACCTCGGCCCGCGGCAGCGCGAACGAGGCCGTGCCGTCGGGGTGCACCGCGATCGCGATCAGCGACGAGGTCGGCATCGCGCACTCGGTGAGGAAGTCGTTGAGGTCGTAGAGCTCGGGGATGCTCGGCAGGCTCGGCGTCACCGCGGCGACGTCGGCGGCCGCGGGTCCGCCGAGCGCGAGGTCGGCGGCGGTGACCAGGGTGGTGGCGCCGACGACGTAGCCCAGGAAGCTACGGCGACCGACGCCGCTGACCGGCTGCGGTTCCGAGATGCGCATGTGAGTACCTCACGCCGGGCGGGGTGGGGAGCAGCACCCGGTGCCGGCCACCTTGACACCTGTCAAGACGGCGTGGCAACGGTCACACGCACGAAGATTCCGAGACTGACTGTGCGTCAGCCCAGATTTCGCAGCAACAGGGCCTCGGCGAGCAGCACCCGCTCCCACTCGGCGAGGTGCAGGCCCTCGTTGGGCCCGTGGGCCCGGGTGTCGGGGTCCTCGACGCCGGTGACCAGCACCGACGCCCCCGGCATCGCCTCGAGGAACTCGGCGATGAACGGGATGGAGCCACCCACGCCCATGTCGACCGGGGAGGTGCCGTCCCACGCCTCGGTGAACGCCTCGCGCGCGGCGTCGTAGGCAGGACCCGTCGCGTCGAGCGCGATCGGCTCGCCGGTGTCGACCACGGTCGTGCTCAGCTCGGCGCCCCAGGGAACGTGCTTCTCGAGGTGCGCCTGCAGCCGGTCCAGCGCGTTCTTGCTGCTGTCACCGGGAGCCGTGCGGACCGTGACGCGCGCGCGGGCCGAGGGCACCAGGGTGTTCGAGGCACCCGCGACCTTGGGTGCGTCGAAGCCGGTCACGGTGATCGCCGGCTGGGTCCACATCCGCTCGACCTTGGAACCCGTGCCGACCCACTCGAGGCCGGTGACGGCGCCGGACTCGGCGCGCAGCCGCTCCTCGGGGTAGTCGACCTCCGCGGCCGGTCCGCTGACCAGGCCTTCGACCGCGGGCGACCCGTCCTCCTTCCACAGCGAGTCGAGCAGCCGCACCATCGCCATGATCGCGTCGGGAGCCAGGCCGCCCCACATGCCGGAGTGGACCGCGTGGTCGAGGGTGCGGACCTCGACGTCGACGCGGATCAGGCCGCGCAGGCTGGTCGTGAGCGCCGGTACGCCGATGTCCCAGTTGCCGGAGTCGGCGATGATGATCACGTCGGCCGCGAGCCGCTCGTGGAACTTCCCGAGCAGCTCGGGCAGGGTCGCCGATGCGACCTCCTCCTCGCCCTCGATGAACAGCCGCAGCGTCACCGGAAGGTCGTCGCCGAACGCGCGGACGGCCGCGAGGTGGGTGGCGATCCCGGCCTTGTCGTCGGCGGCGCCGCGGCCGTAGAGCCGGTCGCCCCGCTCGGTGGGCTCGAACGGCGCGCTGTCCCAGTCGGCCGGGTCGTTCTCGGGCTGGACGTCGTGGTGGGCGTAGAGCAGCACGACAGGAGCACCGTCGCGCCCTGCCTTCTTCTCCCCGACGACCGCCGGCGGCGCGCCGTCGTAGGCCCGCACGATCTCGGCGTCGAAGCCCTCGGCGGCGAACAGGCTGCGGGTCAGCTCGGCGCTCTTCTCGACCTCACCGAGCCGCGCCGGGTCGGCGCTGACGGACTGGATCCGCACCAGGTCCTCGAGGTCCTTCCGGACGCCCGGCAGCAGCTCGGAGATCCGGGAACGAAGGTCGTCGGTCGAGAGGCGCGCAGTCATGACGACACCTTATGAGGGCACCCGGACTCCCCCTAATGTCGGCGCATGACCACGGTCCTGGTGATCAACGCGGGCTCGTCGAGCGTGAAGTTCCAGGTGGTCGACCCCGCAACCGGCGAGGCCCGCACGAAGGGCGAGGTCGAGCGCGTCGACGAGGACGGGTACGACGCGGCACTCCGCTCGGTGACCGAGCAGGTCGAGGACGCCCCCGACCTGCTCGCCGTCGGCCACCGGGTGGTCCACGGCGGCTCGGCATTCACCCGGCCGACCGTCCTCGACGACGGGGTGGTCGACGAGCTCGAACGCACCAGCGAGCTGGCCCCGCTGCACAACCCGGCGGCGGTGGCGGGGATCCGCGCCGCCCGCGCCGCCTACCCGGGGCTCCCGCACGTGGCGGTCTTCGACACCGGATTCTTCGCCGACCTGCCCGCGGAGGCGGCGACCTACGCCATCGACCGGGACCTGGCGCAGCGCGCCCGGCTGCGCCGGTACGGCGCCCACGGCACCTCCCACGCGTTCGTGAGCCGAGCGGCGGCGTCCTTCCTCGGCCGCGACGTCACCGACGTCGACCAGATCGTGCTGCACCTCGGCAACGGCGCGTCGGCCGCGGCGATCCGTGGTGGCCGCCCCGTCGACACGTCGATGGGCCTGACCCCGCTGGAGGGCCTGGTCATGGGAACCCGCGCCGGCGACCTGGACCCGGGCCTGGTGCTGCACCTGCTCCACGACGGCCGCTCGGTGGCCGAGGTCGACGAGCTGCTCAACCACCGCTCCGGCCTCCTCGGCCTCGCGGGCGTCAGCGACTTCCGCGACCTGCTCGAGCGCCGCGCGGCGGGCGACGCCGCGGCGGGCCTCGCCTTCGACGTCTACGTGCACCGGTTGCGGAAGTACGTCGGCGCCTACCTCGCGGTCCTCGGCGGCGCCGACGTGGTGACGTTCACCGGCGGGGTCGGCGAGCACGCCCCTCTCGTCCGGGCGGCGGCTCTCACCGGCCTCGCGCGGCTCGGCATCGAGGTCGAGCCGGCCCGCAACGACGCCGAGGCGGACGGCCCGCGGATCATCTCGCCGGACGGCGCGCCGACGACGGTGCTGGTCGTGCCGACCGACGAGGAGTGGGAGATCGCGCGCGAGGTGGTCGCCACGCTGGAGCGGCCGCCGGGGAGCGGCCCTACAGGTTGACGTGCGGCCGACCGTCCCTGAACCCGCAGCGCTGAGCGCCGCGGTACTCCCGGAGCAGGCCGCGCTGGGACAGGATCCGCCGGTTCTTGGTGACGGTCATCGTCCCGATCGTCCGGGGCTTCGCGGACAGCGTCTTGGCCCACAGCACCGGTGTCTTCGGCGTGGTCTGCCAGACCCGCGGCGTGCTCTGCGCGGCGGTGATGTCCCAGCGCTTGAGGGTGAGCGAGAGCTTCCCGCCGGTGATGTCGCCGACGAGGTACGCCGTGCTGCCCTTGGTGTAGGCCTTGGCGAACAGGCCGCCGTGGCTGATCTGGGTGATCCCGTCGACGGTGTTGACCGAGTTGTCGTGCACCTCGCCGTTCAGGTAGAGGTCCACGTGGTGCCTCACCATGGTCCGCCACAGCGGCGAGCGCGTGCCCCCGCGGTAGCAGATCGCCGACGAGTGCGAGACCCGCACGGTCGGCACGATCGGCAGGTGGCCCTGGACGATGATCCAGTCGGTGCCGGCGCGGTCGGCGGCGGCGAGCACCGAGCGCACCCAGGCCAGCTGCCGCCGGTCGATCCGCGGGGTCACGGCCTTCCCCGTCGGGTGGAAGTCGTCGAGCGAGACGAGCAGCACCTCGGGGTCCAGATAGGTGGCGTACGCCGTCCTGCTCGCCGGCCCCGCGGGCCGGCTCACGTCCGCGCCGTTCGCGATCCGGGGTCGGACCAGGTTCTCGTCGAACCGCTTGCGGATCGTCGGGAACGCGGCGCGCTTGAGCCGGTGCGACGGGTTCGAGCCGGACCAGGGGTTGTCGCCGTACTCGTGGTCGCCGATCGCCGGCCACAGCCGCAGCCCACGGTCGGCGAAGAAATCCTCGTAGGCGCCGAAGTAGAAGTCGGCCGCCCGGTCGAGCGCCGCCATCCGCTCGGCCCGGTCGGAGGTCGGCCCGAAGATGTCGGTCCGGACCTTGTGGCCGTGGACGTACCACTTGTCCTCGCCCCAGTGCCCGGCCACGGTGTCGCCGGCGACGAGGACGTCGTCGGGCTTCTCGGCGGCGAACTGCCCGAGGATCTGGTCGACGAGCGCGGCCTGGTGGTCGTTCCACGAGTTCGGGACCGGCACGCCGGGGAACCGCTGGTGCCAGCCGGCGACGAAGGCCGACCACCCCGACAGGGTGCTCAGGTCGCCGATGTCCGCGTTGAAGAAGTCCGGCGAGGACAGGAAGCGGAACGACGTCGGTCGCCCGGTCGCGGGCGGTGGCTGCAGGGGGCGTGTCGTCGACGTGCCCGCGACGGCGCCGCTGCCCGCGGAGGTGGTTCCGCCGGCGTCGGACGACACGATCAGCAGCGTGGCGACGACCGCGACGGCAAGCGCCACCGCGGCGCCCACCACCGCTCGTCGTTCGCGCCCCATGCGCAGACCCCTCCCCGAGTCCCACCTACGAGGCGCACAGGCTACCCGGGCGTGCTGAAGGTCGCCTGAGACCTCAGGAATCGGCGGAGGTGTCGGTGCCGACCGCGACGTCGACGGAGGGCGACCATCCCTTCCGCGGCTCGCCGGACTCCGTCCACCGCCAGTCGCGGACCTCGGGCAGGTCCTCCCCGTGGTCACGGGTCCACTGGCGTGCTCGCCGGCGGGTGTCGACCATCAGCTGCCGCGTGCCCGCGGCCGCACGGCCCAGCGAGGGCACGCGGTCGATGACGTCCATCACCAGGTGGTAGCGGTCGAGGTCGTTCATCATCGCCATGTCGAACGGCGTGGTGGTCGTCCCCTCCTCCTTGTAGCCGCGGACGTGGAAGTTGTCCTCGCCGGTGCGGCGGTAGATCAGGCGGTGGATCAGCCACGGGTAGCCGTGGTAGGCGAAGACGACCGGCTTGTCCGTCGTGAAGAGCCCGTCGAACTCCCGGTCCGGCATCCCGTGCGGGTGCTCGGACTCCGACTGCAGCTTCATCAGGTCGACGACGTTGACGAACCGCACCCTGAGCTCGGGCAGGTGCTCGCGGATCAGCGACACGGCGGCCAGCGCCTCGAGGGTGGGTACGTCGCCGGCCGCCGCGATCACCACGTCGGGGTCGCCGTCGTCGTTGGAGGCCCAGTCCCAGATGCCTGCCCCGCGGGCGCAGTGCAGGTCGGCCTCGTCCGCGCCGAGCCAGTCGAAGCCCGGTTGCTTGCCGGAGACCACGACGTTCACGTAGTGCTGGGAGGCCAGGCAGTGCTGCATGGTCGACAGCAGCGTGTTGGTGTCCGGTGGCAGGTAGACGCGCACGACCGAGGACTTCTTGTTCACGACGTGGTCGATGAACCCGGGGTCCTGGTGGCTGAAGCCGTTGTGGTCCTGGCGCCACACGTGGCTGGTCAGCAGGTAGTTGAGGCTCGACACGGGCGGTCGCCAGCCGATGTCGCGCGTCGTCTTGAGCCACTTCGCGTGCTGGTTGAGCATCGAGTCGATGATGTGGATGAACGCCTCGTAGCAGCTGAAGAGGGCGTGCCGCCCGGTCAGGAGGTAGCCCTCGGCCCAGCCCTGGCAGGTGTGCTCGGAGAGGATCTCCAGCACCCTGCCGTGGCGCGCGAGGTGCTCGTCGACCTCGCGGATCTCGCCGGCGAAGGCCTTGTCGGTCACCTCGTACACCGGGTCGAGACGGTTCGACGCCGTCTCGTCGGGCCCGAAGATCCGGAAGTTCGTGGGGTTGTCCCGCACGACGTCGACGAGGTACTGGCCGAACACCCGCGTCGGCTCGTGGATCGAACCTCCGGGCTCCTTGACCTCGACGGCGTGGTCGCGGAAGTCCGGCAGCCGCAGCGGCCGGCGCAGCAGGCCGCCGTTCGCGTGCGGGTTGGCGCTCATCCGTCGTACGCCCCGGGGCGCGAGCTCGAGCACGTCGGGGCGCGGCGCGCCCTGCTCGTCGAAGAGCTCCTCGGGCCGGTAGGACTCCATCCACTCCTGAAGCTGCGCGCGGTGCGCGTCGTTGTCGCGGGTCGCGCCGAGCGGCACCTGGTGCGCCCTCCAGGTGCCCTCCACCCGGACGCCGTCGACCTCGCGCGGACCGGTCCAGCCCTTCGGCGTGACCAGCAGGATCATCGGCCACGGCTGCCAGTCGTAGGTCCCGCTCTCCCGCGCCGCCGCCTGGATCGACCTGATCCGGTCGTGCGCGGTCTCCATCGCGTCGGCCAGCTGCCGGTGCACGTCGCGTACGTCGTCGCCCTCGACGGTCAGCACCTCGTGGCCGTAGCCACGCAGCAGGCTCAGCAGCTCCTCGCGGGGGATCCGCGCGGGGACGGTGGGATTGGCGATCTTGTAGCCGTTGAGGTGGAGCACGGGGAGCACGGCACCGTCGCGGACGGGGTCGACGAACTTGTTCGCGTGCCAGGACGCCGCCAGCGGGCCGGTCTCGAACTCGCCGTCCCCCACCACGGCGGTCACGAGCAGGTCGGGGTTGTCGAAGGCGGCACCGTAGGCGTGCGACAGCACGTAGCCGAGCTCGCCGCCCTCGTGGATCGATCCCGGCGTCTCCGGCGCGACGTGGCTCGGGATGCCACCGGGGAAGGAGAACTGCCGGAACAGCCGCTGCATCCCCTCGGCGTCGCGGCTGATGTGCGGGTACACCTCGGAGTAGGTGCCCTCCAGCCAGGCGTTCGCGACCGCGGCCGGCCCACCGTGGCCCGGGCCCGCCAGGAAGATCGCGTCGACGTCGCGCTCGCGGATCAGCCGGTTGAGGTGGGCGTAGACGAGGTTGAGGCCCGGCGTCGTACCCCAGTGGCCCAGCAGCCGCGGCTTGATGTCCTCGGGCTCGAGCGCCCGCTCGAGCAGCGGGTTGTCCAGGAGGTAGATCTGCCCGACCGAGAGGTAGTTGGCGGCGCGGAACCACCGGTCGATCCGGTCGAGGTCGGGCTCGGCGAGAGTCATGTGTCCACCGTGCGCGAGGACGCGGTGAAAGTCACGCGCCCGGCACACGTCGAAATCGAGCGACGAGGACCGCTCGGCGACCTAGTCTGCGGCTCTGGGGCTTCGGGAAAGGACCAGAGTGGCGGACAAGCGGACGATCGACGAGCTCAGGATCCTGGGCTGCCTCGGCTTCGTCGTGGCGCTGGTCGCCTATGTGTACTTCTTCGGACTTCCCAAGCAGAGCGTCGAGGTGGTCGGCTGGGTCTGGCTGGCGACCATCGCGTGGGACGTCCGCCGTCCGGTCGGCGACCACATGGCGTTCCTGCGCGACTGGTGGCCGCCGTTCGTCGTCCTGACGCTCTACCTCTACAGCCGCGGGCTGTCCGACGACCTCGGCATCTTCAGCGTCCACTTCACCGAGCCGATCAAGGCCGATGAGTGGCTCTTCGGTGGCCATCTCCCCACGACCTACCTCCAGGAGCACCTCTGCGGGGTCCCGTGCGAGAAGTCGCTGCCTCCGCGGTGGTACGACGTGGTGCTCACCACCGTCTACTACTCGCACTTCTTCGCGGCGATCGGCATCGCGGCGTACCTCTGGCGGCGCAACCGACCCGACTGGATCCGCTACATGCGCCGCTACCTGTCGGTGATCTCGATCGGCGTCGTCTGCTACGTCGTCTACCCGATGGCGCCGCCGTGGATGGCGTCGCGCGACGGCTACATCAGCACCGACATCGAGCGGATCACCGGCCGCGGCTGGTTCGACCTGGGGTCCTCCCACGGCCACGCGACCGCCCAGCAGCACATCTCCGCCGTGGGCAACCAGGTCGCCGCGATGCCGTCGCTGCACGTCGCGCTGTCGGTGCTGGTCGCGTGGTGGACGATCGGCCGCCTGCGCACCGGCTGGCGCTGGCTGCTCGTCCTCTATCCGCTCGCCATGGCGTTCATGCTCGTCTACTACGGCGAGCACTACGTCGTCGACGGGATCGCCGGCCTTCTGCTCGTCGCCGGGGTGATGGCGGCCTGGAAGGCGGTCGAGGGGCGGCGGGAGACCGAGTCCGAGGGCGAGGAGCCGACCGCCCTGGAGAGCGCCGGCCAGGCCCGGTGAGCCTCAGGTCACGGACCCGGTTCGCCCAGGGGCAGGTACGGCGACAGGTCGGTGCGCTCCCCGCTCGCCGCGACGCGGCCCGCCTCGACCGCGGCCGGCCAGGTCAGGTCGCCGGTCGCGAGCGCGATCCAGGTCGCGGCGTCGGTCTCGACGACGGCCGGCGGGGTGCCGCGGGTGTGCCGGACGCCCTCGACGACCTGCGCGGCGGCGTAGGGCGGGACCCGCACCTCGACCGACCTGCCGGGCGCGCGCTGCTCGAGCAGCGCGAGGAAGTGCTTGGTGAGCACGCGCAGGTCCGCGCGGGCCGGCTCGCCGGCCGCGAGCCGGGCGAGCGCGTCGGCGACGACCTCGGGATCGGCGGGCCGGAGACGGGCGGGCACGAGGCCGATTGTGCCGCGACCCGTGGCCCCGGACTGGACCGGTCCCCCGGTCGGCGTACCCGGTCCGTCACAATGTCCGCCATGCGCCTCCGATCGGCCCGGACGCTCGCCGTCTCCGCCTGCCTCGCCCTGTGCCTCCCCGTGCTCGCGGCCTGTGGCGACGACGACGGCGGCAGCGCCCTCAAGGTCGGCGACATCGTGCCGGCGCGTCAGGACAACCAGTTCTCCAGCGGCAAGCGGTCGATGGTCGCGCTGCCCGTCGGCCGGCTGCGGATCTGGACCGAGAAGGCGACCGACACGGCCTCCAGCGACGACACCCGCCAGCTGGAGGCCCTGAAGGCTCCGGACGGGGCGCGGCTGGTGCCGATCTCCTGGCAGTACTCCGACGATTTCGCTGCGGCGCAGACGTTCGTCAACACCGACGCGCAGCCCGTCGTCGACCTGGTGAGCGACGGCGAGACCTACCGGCTGCCGACGCCGGACACCTCCGACGAGAACGGCGAGTCCTTCTTCGTGGTCGTCGACGGCGAGGCGAAGAAGACCACGCTCAAGGTCACCTTCGACGGCGTCTCGCAGACCGTCGACCTGCGCACGGGGCGACGTCAGGCGGGCCGCGCCGAGCCGCTCTACTCGCTCCAGGCCAACCGGCTCTCGGGGAAGGACTGCGACTCCGACTCGTGGGTCGACGAGCCGCTCACGGCCATCGACTACGCCTGCGAGGTCACCGGCCCGCTGGTCCTGCCCTACGCCAACGGGGCCTGGGCCAAGGAGGGCCACGTGTTCCTCGCCGTCGGGCTGAGCACGGAGCTGCGCACCTGGGGGATCGCCGACGGGTCGGGCGGCGGGGCGCTGTACGTCGGGACCGATGCCCGCCTGAAGGCGACGATCGACGACCAGAAGCCGGTCGACACCACGAAGGACGTCAGCAAGACCTGCCCGGACCTCCGGACCGGGGCATGCCTCGCCGACGCCTTCTTCGTCTTCGACGTCGACGCCGACAAGATCCCCGACCAGCTGGACGTGGACGAGACCTACCGGCTCCAGCTGCGCAACAGCTACGGCAGCGGTCATCCGGTGAACAAGATGACCAAGGAGGTCAAGGGCACGGTGCAGATGACCGTGCCGCAGTCCTGACCCGCGGTCAGCGCCCCAGCGCCGCCGGCAGCGTCCCGGTCCAGGCAGCGCGCAGCTCGCTGAGCGGTACGCCGAACGCGCCGTCGACCGTCAGCGCATCGCCGCCGGTCGTGCCGATCGAGTGTGCGGGCACGCCGCGGCTCGCCGCGAGCCGCTCGACCTCGGCCAGCCGGTCCGCCGGCACGGTGAGGATCGCGCGACCGGCCGACTCGGCGAAGAGGCCGATGAAGGGGTCGGCCGCGACGTCCGCGAGCTGCACCGTCGCTCCGATCCCGCTCTGCAGGGCCGCCTCCGCGAGCGCCTGCGCGAGGCCGCCGTCGGACAGGTCGTGCGCGCTGGTCGCGACGCCGACCACGTCGGCGAGCAGCTCCGCCAGCGCCCGCTCGGCGCCGAGGTCGACGACGGGCGGGCGGCCGCCGAGGTGGCCGTGCTCGACGTGCGCCCACTCCGAGCCGGACAGCTCCTCGCGGGTGGTGCCGAGCAGCACGATGGCCTCGCCCTCCGCGCCGAAGGCCGAGGGCGTGCGCCGACGTACGTCGTCGATCACGCCGAGCACCGCGACCACCGGCGTCGGCAGGATCGCCGTCTCGCCGGTCTGGTTGTAGAGGCTGACGTTGCCGCCGGTGACGGGGATGCCGAGCTCGACGCAGGCGTCCTTGAGGCCGCGGCAGGCCTCGGCGAACTGCCACATGACGGCCGGGTCCTCCGGCGAGCCGAAGTTGAGGCAGTCGCTGACCGCGAGCGGCCGGGCGCCACCGGTCGCGACGTTGCGGTAGGCCTCGGCGAGCGCGAGCTGCGCGCCGGCATAGGGGTCGAGCTTGGCGAACCGGCCGTTGCAGTCGGTGGCCACGGAGACGCCGAGGTGGGTCTCCTCGTCGACCCGCACCATCCCGCTGTCGGCGGGCTGCGCGAGCACGGTGTTGCCGAGGACGTAGCGGTCGTACTGGTCGGTGATCCAGGACTTGTCGCACAGGTTCGGGCTGGCGACGAGCTTCAGCAGCGCCGCCCGGAGCTCCTCACCGGTGCTCGGACGCGGCAGCGACTCGGCCCGGTCCTCCTGGAGCGCGTCCTGCCAGTCCGGCCGCCGGTAGGGCCGCTCGTAGACCGGGCCGTCGTGGGCGACGGTGCGCGGAGGTACGTCGACCACGGTCTCGCCGTGCCAGGTGATCTCGAGGCGGCCGGTGTCGGTGACCTCGCCGATGACGACCGCCTCGACGTCCCACTTCGCGCAGATCTCCATGAACGCGTCCACGTCGCCGGGCTCGACCACGGCCATCATCCGCTCCTGGCTCTCGCTCATGAGGATCTCCTCGGGAGCGAGCGTGGAGTCGCGGAGCGGAACCCGGTCGAGCTCGCAGCGCATGCCGCCGTCGCCGGCGGAGGCGAGCTCGGAGGTCGCGCAGGAGAGACCCGCGCCGCCGAGGTCCTGGATGCCGGCGACGACGCCGGCCCGGAACAGCTCGAGGGTGCACTCGATGAGCAGCTTCTCCATGAACGGGTCGCCGACCTGGACGCTCGGTCGCTTCGCGGGCCCGTCGGCGTCGAAGGTCTCCGACGCGAGCACGGAGACGCCGCCGATGCCGTCGCCGCCGGTCCGAGCGCCGTAGAGGATCACCTGGTTGCCGTTGCCGGACGCCTTGGCCAGGTGCAGGTCCTCGTGCTTGAGGACGCCGACGCAGAGCGCGTTGACCAGCGGGTTGCCGAGGTAGGTCTCGTCGAAGACGGCCTCACCGCCGATGTTCGGCAGACCCAGGCAGTTGCCGTAGCCGCCCACGCCGGCCACGATCCCGGGCAGCACCCGGTGGGTGTCGTCGGCGTCCAGCGGTCCGAACCGGAGCGGGTCCATCACCGCGACCGGCCGGGCGCCCATCGCCAGGATGTCGCGGACGATGCCCCCGACGCCGGTGGCCGCACCCTGGTAGGGCTCGACGTACGACGGATGGTTATGGCTCTCGACCTTGAAGGTGACCGCGTAGCCCTGGCCGATGTCGATGACCCCGGCGTTCTCACCGATGCCCGCGAGCATCTTGCCGACCGGCGTCTCCTGCGGGATCTCACCGAACTGCTTGAGGTGCACCTTGGAGGACTTGTAGGAGCAGTGCTCGCTCCACATGACCGAGTACATCGCCAGCTCCGAGCTGGTCGGCCGACGGCCGAGGATCTCGCGGATCCGCTGGTACTCGTCCTCCTTCAGCCCCAGCTCGGCCCACGGCTGCTCGTGATCGGGGTCGGCGCCCGCCACCGCCACGGTGTCCAGGCGGGCGATGGTCTCGGCGGGGGCGGTGTCGGCCACGACGCAAGTCTAGGGAGAGGCGCGGGGGCCGGACGCCGCACCCCAGCCCGTGGATCGGCGCACTTCTAGACCGGGTGCCCGTCGAGGAACCCAGGTGGCTCGATCGTGAGGCCGTTCAGGAGCTCGAGCCGGTCGGTGCTCGTCTGCGCATAGATCGTGAGGGACCACCCGACACTCGGGTACATCACCGATGCCTTGAAGGGGCAGCAAGGCTCCTCGACGGCATCATCGACCCGCCAGAGCAGCATGGGAGCGGCACTTCGCGCGTAGGCGGGCCAGCTCGGCCGGTAGTGCTCCTCGGCGCCGCCCTCGGACGAGTAATGGTCGTAGGCCGTCTTGAAGTCGTTCCAGTACGAGACCTTCACGTACGACTCCAGGCCCGACGAGGGAGTCCCCGCGCACTCGAGGTGCAGCGCGCGATCCGGAACCCTCTTGGAGATGCAGGACGCGAACGGGCCTGCGAACAGCCAGTGTGCGCCCCGGAGATTGGGCGGCGGTGTGCCGCAGTCCGTCTTGGTCGGTCGTAGGGATCCGTCCCAGCACGTCCAGTCCCCTGCTTGCGAGGTGGACGCTGTGGTCGGCGGCGCGACGGAACGGCTCGGTCCGTCGGACCGCCGCGTCGCGTTCTTGCGCTCTCGTCCGTTGCCGACCGCGGACCCTGCGACCGATCCCTGATCGGCTGCCACGGCGCCGCCACCATCGTCGACCTGGTGCATGACGACCACAGCGCCGACGACACCGATCGCGACGGCCACGGCTACTGCCAGGACGACCAGCACCGGCCGACGACGGGACCTGCCGTCGCCGCTGGCCGGCCGCACAGGCCCGGAGTCGTCGCCCGCGCGGCGCGCAACGGTCGGGGCGCCCGGCACGGCGCCCACGGTGAGCGCGGCCGACGGGTCGCCGACCACGGTCTCGGCAGCTGCCGGTGGTGCGTCCACCGACCGCAGGCCCCTGACCACGGCCTCCGGCACCAACCCGGTCGCGAAACCGAGCATCCCGACGGCCCAGGTCGCAGCGGTCACGTCGGCACCACCCCGATCGCGGGCCAGCCTGCCACCCGCCTCACGCACCGCGCGCTCGGGACTTGCACCCCCGTCCAGGAGGGCACGGAGCGCGTCGACCGCGCCGAAGCGGACGGCGTCGACCAACAGGTTGATCTCGCCCCGCGGCACCGCGGTCTCTTCGAAGTAGTCGTCGAGGATGCCGCGGAAGCCGTCCGGGTTGGCCAGGATCTCCGGGCCGTAGGTCGCGATCAGCTCGCGGAGCGCGCGATAAAGGTCCACGGCTGTTCCTCCGGGTCGTGGCACGGCCGGCCGCACCGGGCCGACGCTGCGCTCAGAGCCCCATGCCCCGCGCGGTGCCGTCCGGTCCCCAGGTTAGGGACTGTGCTGACCCTGCGCGCTCGCCCATTTCGAATTACACGGCTGTAGTTATCCGTTACCCCTGTTACAGGTGTTACTTCTGTGGTTATCGTGACGCCGCTCCCGCCGAAAACGCCGCCGATCTCCTGGAGTCACCTGCGATGCCCACCCGGCAGCCCCTGGCCGTTTCCACCGTCCGCCTGATCTCCGCCGCGCTCGGCGTGCTGCTCGCGTGCGGCGTGCTGGTGGCGACGTACGAGCACCCGGCACCCAAGGCCCCGATCGGCGCGACGCCGGTGGACCTGAGGGCGGACACCCCGAACCCGGTCACGCCGGGCGACTTCACCGGTTACGGGTTCGACCAGTGCCTCGCGCCGTCCCAGAAGGCGATGAACCGGTGGATGAGCTCGTCGCCGTTCCTCGCGGCCGGCATCTACATCTCCGGCAAGTCCCGGGCCTGCCGGGACCAGCCGAACCTGACCCCGGCGTGGATCCAGCACCAGCTGCAGGCCGGCTGGAAGCTGCTGCCGATCACGCTCGGCCCGCAGGCGTCCTGCAGTCCGCGCTACCCGCGGTACGGCGACGACCCGACCATCAACGCGGCGCCCGGGCCGGAGGGGCTCTACGGCAAGGCCCGCAAGCAGGGCCGCGCCGAGGCACGCACCACCGTCGATGTCGCCCAGCGGCTGGGGATCACGGCGGGCAGCACCCTCTGGTACGACCTCGAGGCGTTCGACATCGGCAACACCCGCTGCCGGAAGTCCGCGCTCGCCTTCCTGAGCGCGTGGACCACCGGCATCAACACGCTGGGCTACGAGTCGGGCGTCTACTCCAGCGCGGGCTCCGGCCTGAAGATGCTCGACGACGCGCGGGTCAACACCCCGGACGCCTACGACTTCCCCGACGCGATCTGGATCGCGCGCTGGGACGGGGTCGCGAACACGTCGACGTCGTACCTCCGCGACGACGGATGGCGGCCGGGCGGCCGGATGAAGCAGTACGAGGGCGGCCACAACGAGACCTGGGGCGGCGTCACGATCAACATCGACCGCGACTACCTCGATCTCGGCAAGGGCAGCTTCGCGCCGGAGGAGGACCACTGCAACGGCGTGAACATCAACTTCAAGACCTACGGCCGGCTGTTCCCGCCGACCAAGACCTACACGCCGCCCGAGGGCCAGGTCCGTGCGGTCCAGTGCCTGCTGACCGAGCGCGGCCGCTACGAGGGCAAGCTGAACGGCGTCTACAACGACGCCACCATCGCCGCCGTCGGCGCCTGGCAGCAGGCGCACGGGTTCACCCCGCGCACCATGTTCGGCCCACGCGACTGGATCGCGATGCACATGGACGCTCCCGACTCCGTGCTCAAGGTCGGCTCCGCCGGTCCGGTCGTACGTCGACTGCAGCGCGCCCTGCACGCCTCCGGCGTCACCACGTCGCTCAAGGTCACCGGCGTCTACGGTGCAGCGACCGCGACCGCCGTCAAGGCCTACCAGGCCCTGGTCGGCCTCAAGCAGACCGGCATCGTGAACCCGCGGACCAACGACCGGCTCGACCGCGGCGTGCTCTGACCCTCGCGATCAGGCGAGAGCGGACTCGGCCAGCGACGTGAAGAAGCCGAGCCCGTCAGTGCCGGTGCCGGTCAGCTCCTCGACGGCGTGCTCGGGGTGCGGCATCAGGCCGACCACGTTGCCGCGCTCGTTGGTGATGCCGGCGATCGCGTTGAGCGAGCCGTTCGGGTTGTCCTCGAGGTAGCGCGCCACGACCTGGCCCTCGCCCTCGATCCGCTCGAGCGTCGGCGCGTCGGCGACGAAGCCGCCCTCGCCGTTCTTGAGGGCAATGGTGATCTCGGCGCCGTCGGCGTAGGCGGAGGTCCAGGCGGTGCGGTTGTTCTCGATCCGCAGCCGCTGGTCGCGGCAGACGAACTTGCGGTGGTCGTTGCGGATCAGCGCGCCCGGCAGCAGATGGGACTCGCAGAGGATCTGGAAGCCGTTGCAGATGCCGAGCACCGGCAGGCCGTCCTGGGCCGCCCGGACGACCTCGCCCATGACCGGCGCGAACCGCGAGATCGCACCGCAGCGGAGGTAGTCGCCGTAGGAGAACCCGCCCGGCAGCACCACCGCGTCCACGCCCCTGAGGTCGGCGTCGGCGTGCCAGAGCGCGACTGCCTCGTTGCCGCCGATCCGCACGGCGCGACGGGCGTCGCCGTCGTCGAGCGAGCCGGGGAAGGTGACGACGCCGATCTTCACTCGACCGTCACCTTGTAGTTCTCGATGACGGGGTTGGACAGCAGCGTCTCGGCCATCTTGTCCACCTCGGCGAGCACGGCGTCGGTCACCTCGCCGTCGAACTCGAGCTCGAACCGCTTGCCCTGACGGACGTCCTCGACGCCGGTGAAACCGAGCCGGGGCAGGGCCCCCAGCACCGCCTTCCCCTGCGGGTCGAGAATCTCGGGCTTCGGCATGACAGAGACGACGACGCGGGCCACGGTCAGGAGTCTAGTGACCCTAGACTCTGACTCTCCCGCAGGAGGGCCGACCAGGAGGCACCCGATGAGCAACGCCGCCCGCGAGCTGCGCGCCGAGGTCGTCGTCGACGCCCCGGCCGAGAGGATCTGGGAGGTCATCACCGACACCCGCGCGCTGGCCGAGGCCAGCCCCGAGCTTCTGACCATGATGCCGCTGCGCCGCGGCGGGTTCCGCAAGGGTCAGCAGTACGTCGGCTGGAACCGCCGCAAGCTGGTCGTCTGGCCGACCCGCAGCGTGGTCGTCGAGGCCGACCCCCCGCACCGGCTCGCGTGGGACACCAGGTCGAGCGGCGCCCGCTGGATCTTCGAGATCGAGCCGGCCGACAGCGGCACCCGGCTGGTCCAGCGCCGCCCCGTCCCGAACAAGCTCACCGGGCTCAGCAAGGCGTTCGCCGCGGTGCTGCTCGGCGGCGGCGAGGGTCACGCCGACGAGCTCGAGCAGGGCATGGCCACCAGCCTCGAGAGGCTGAAGGCGATCGCCGAGAAGCGCTGAGGCCTCAGGAGAGCTCGCGCTTCAGGATCTTCCCGGTCGCCGTCATCGGCAGATTGGCGACGATCTCCACCATCCGCGGGTACTTGTAGGCAGCCATCTGCTCCTTGCCCCACGCCACCAGCTCATCGGGCGTGATGCTGGCACCCTCGTCGAGGATCACGAACGCCTTGATCTCCTCGCCGTGGCTGTCGTGGGCCACGCCGACCACTGCCGCGAGCGAGACGGCAGGGTGCGTCATCAGCACCTCCTCGACCTCGCGCGGGTACACGTTGAAGCCGCCGCGGATGATCATGTCCTTGGAGCGGTCGACGATGTAGTAGAACCCGTCCTCGTCGCGCCGCGCGAGGTCGCCGGTCCGGAACCAGCCGTCCTTCATCACCTCGGCCGTGGCGTCGGGGCGGTTGAGGTAGCCCTTCATGACCACGTGGCCACGGATCGCGATCTCGCCGACCTCGTCGGCGCCCTCGACGGTCTTCCAGTCCTCGTCGACGAGCTTGACCTCGACGCCCCAGATCGGGATGCCGATCGATCCCGGCCGCGGGTCGTGGTCGGGGTCGGAGAAGGTCGCGACGGGCGAGGTCTCCGAGAGCCCGTAGCCCTCCAGGATCGTGACGCCGAGCTTCTCCTGGGTCTGCTTGATGATCTCGACCGGAAGACTGGCGCCGCCGGAGACCCCGCGCCGCAGGTTGCCCGCGATCCTCGCGACGTCCACGTCGTCGCTCAGGGCGTGCAGGATGCCCCACCACATCGTGGGGACGCCGGCGAAGAACGTGATCTTCTCGCGCTGCATCAGCCCGACGACCTGCTCGGCGTCGAAGCGCGGCACGAGGTAGAGCGTCGCCGCCATCGAGAAGCCGGCATTCATCTGCACGGTCGAGCCGAAGCTGTGGAACAGCGGCAGCGCGACGATGTGGCTGTCCTGGGCGGGCGCGCTCTGGAACAGCCGGTTGCAGGTGAGCGCGTTGAGCACCAGGTTGGAGTGGCTCAGCTCGGCGCCCTTGGGCTGGCCCGTCGTGCCGCTCGTGTAGAGGATCACCGCCGTGTCGGTCTCGGTCGTCGACACGGACTCGAACGCCGCGGACTGGCCGGACAGTGCCTGCCCGAACGTGGTCGCGCCGTCGATCGACGACTCCGCTGCGGGGTCCGCCGTGATCAGGAAGAAGTCCGTGCAGGTGTCCACCTGGCCGAAGCCCTCCCAGCCCTCCGCACCCATCGCGAGCTCGGCCGTGCCCTCGAAGCAGAAGTAGGCCTTCGCGCCGGAGTCGGTCAGGTAGTAGGCGACCTCGCGACCCTTGTTCAGGACGTTCATCGGCACGACGACCGCGCCGGCCTTGAGCGCGCCGTAGTAGACGATCGGGAAGTACGGCAGGTTCGGGCAGGTGAGCGCGACCTTGTCGCCGGGCTCGATCCCGCGCGACACCAGCAGGTTCGCGACCTGGTTGGCGGCGGCGTCGACCTGCCCGTAGGTCAGCCGTACGTCGCCCAGCACCAGGGCGTCGCGGTCGGGGTAACGGCGGGCGCTGTCCTCGAGGAAGACCGACAGGTTGTACATGGCGTCAACCTAGCGGTCAGCCGGAAGGCACGGCGAGGACCGTCGGCTCGAGCCGGCCGCGCAGCAGCAGCGGGTCGAGCAGCCGCCAGTGGCTGCGCTCGTCCGTGGCCGCCGACTCCACGATCCGCTGCGACGCGACCACCCGCTCCGGGCGCTCCTTGGCCTGCTCGGTGAGGCGGGCGGCCTCGTTGACCGGGTCGCCGATCACCGTGTACTCCAGCCGGCTGGTCGCGCCGATGTTGCCGGCGATCACCAGGCCCTGGGAGACGCCGATGCCGGCGTCCAGCTCGGGCACCTGCTCACGCAGCCGGGCGCCCATGGCCCGCGCCGCGGCGAGCGCATGCCCGGCGGGGTCGTCGAGCCGGAGGGGCGCGCCGAAGATGCACAGCGCGGCGTCGCCCTCGAACTTGTTGACCAGGCCGCCGTGCGCGTCCACGACGTCGACGACGACCTCGAAGAACCGGTTGAGGGCCGCGACGACCTCGGCGGGTGGCCGGCTCGCGGCGAACGTGGTGCTGCCGATCACGTCGACGAACAGGGCGGCGGCCTCGATCTCCTCACCACCGAGCTCCACACCGTGCCGCAGCGCGCGGCGGGCGACGTCGGCGCCGACGTGGCGGCCGAAGAGGTCGCGCAGCTGCTCCCGCTCCCGCAGCGCGAGCACCATCCGGTTCAGGCCGGCCTGGAGGACGCCGATCTCCCCCCACTCGTTGACCTCCACGTGGGTGTCGAGGTCGCCGGCCTCGACGGCGGCGAGCGCGGTGGTCAGCTCACAGACGGGCTCCCCGACCGACTTGGCGAAGAGGACGGTTCCTGCGAAGCCGACCACGATCGCCGTACCGCCGATCACGGCGGCCGCGGTCGCGAGCCGCGCCAGCGAGGGCTCCGTCCAGGGCGCGAACACGACCATCAGCACCAGACCGAGGCCGGGGACGCCCGTGGTCAGCACCCAGATGAACACCGCACGCTCCCCCACCCCGGCGGTGTCGCCGGGCGCGGGCGGGGCGATCTCCAGGACCCGGGCGGTCGGCTCGCGCAGCAGCCGGACGGTGAGGAGGTACGACGACGCCGCCGTCGCCACGCCGCTGGTGGCGATCACGCCGAACACGAGCAGGGCGGTCAGCAGCGACACGTGCAGGTCGAACAGCGCGAGGGCGACGGCCGGCACCAGCCAGAGGGTGGCGGAGACCCGGAACAGGAACCACGGGAGCGCCAGCGTCCGCGCGCACTCCTCGGGCCGCGGGTCGTCGCCCCGCACCGTCCAGTCCAGCGCCCGGTGCGTCCGCGGCGCGACCACCGTGGCGACCACGACGTAGCTGGCGGCCACGGCCAGCAGGCCCAGCGCCACGTTCTCGCGCACCACACCCGGGACCCGCGCCTCGGCCGGAGCCGGGAGCAGGAACACGTAGTCGACGATGGTCACGACCACCCCGAAGGTGTTCGCGAGCCACTGGAGCAGGACCACGTGCCACGGACGCACGAGGCGCGGCGCGCTCATGCGTCGATTAGAGCAGGGTTCAGGCGAACGGGTCCGGGAGCGCGCCCGGAAGGCCGACGAGCATCTCCCGCGCCTGCGCTGCGCCCTTGTGCTCGACGAGCACCTCGTACTTGGTCGCGACCACCTGGGTGATCGACGAGAAGTCCCGCTGGCCGCGCGTCATCCCGTAGCCGACCAGCGCCATGACCACGCCGAACGCGGCGCCGATGATCATCGTCGACACGATGGTCGCGAAGGCTCCCTCGTCCGCGAAGATCGACAGCACCAGCCCGACGAACAGCCCGATCCAGACACCGGAGAGGGCACCGCCGAGCGCGACCCGCCCGGTCGTCAGCCGACCGGTGATCCGCTCGACCCGCTTCAGGTCGGTGCCGACGATCATGCACTGCTCGACCGGGAACTTGTTGTCCGCGAGGTAGTCCACCGTGCGCTGCGCGGCGGCGTACTCGTCGTAGACCGCCAGCGACTGCGGGAACTCGAGCTTGAGGGGCGAGTGCCCGCCTGCGCCTGCGAACGGTGTGCTCATGACCCCAGTGTGCCGTGCTCGCTAGAACCGTTCGCCGGTGAGCAGCTCGTAGGCCTCGATGTAGCGGCTCCGCGTGCGCTCGACGACCTCGGGCGGGAGAGCGGGCGGCGCCGCACCGGAGGAGCGGTCCCAGCCCGACGCCGGCGAGAGGGCCCAGTTGCGCACGATCTGCTTGTCGTAGGACGGCTGGGCGTGGCCCGGCTCCCACTCGGCCGCCGGCCAGTAGCGCGAGGAGTCCGGCGTGAGCACCTCGTCGGCGAGGACGAGGCGATCCGCCTCGGTGGTCGGGGTGCGAGCGCCAGCGAGCCTTGGAACCCCGAACTCGAACTTGGTGTCGGCCAGGAGGATGCCGCGCTCGCGGGCGATGCCCTCCGCGCGGCCGTAGATGCGGAGCGTGAGGTCCCGGAGAGCAGCAGCCGTCTCCGCACCGACGGTGCCCGCCACGGCGTCGTAGTCGACGTTCTCGTCGTGGTCGCCGAGTTCGGCCTTGCGAGCGGGGGTGAAGATCGGCTCGGGGAGCCGGCTGCCGTCGACCAGGCCGGCCGGGAGCGGGATCCCGCACACCTCGCCGGTGTCCTTGTAGTCGAGCAGCCCCGAGCCGGTGAGGTAGCCGCGCGCGACGCACTCGACGGGGAGCATGTCGAGCCGCTCGCAGATCACCGCGCGGCCGGCGACCTGCTCGGGGACGTCGGTGCTGACGACGTGGTTGGGCACCAGGTCCGCCAGCTGCTCGAACCACCACAGCGACATCCGGGTCAGGATCTCGCCCTTGCCGGGGATCGTGGTCTCGAGCACGAAGTCGAAGATCGAGAGCCGGTCGCTCGCGACCATCAGCAGCTTGCCGGCGTGCGGGCCCTCGGTCAGCTCGTAGAGGTCGCGCACCTTGCCGGAGTGGACGTGGCGGGCGCCGGGCAGCTCCGGGGCGGGCGGGATGTTCGCGATCGTCACGGGACTCAGCCTAGGGGTGGCGGAGGGCCCCGCTTCGTGATGTATTTACACTAAGTCAGTGTTCTTACTTTGGGAGGCCCGCCGATGACCCGTCCGCCGCGACCGGACTTCCTCCTCGCCGGCGCCCCGAAGGCGGGCACGACCGCGCTGCACGCGGCGCTCGCGCAGCACCCCGAGGTGTTCGTGAGCAACCCGAAGGAGCCGAAGTTCTGGCTGTGCGACGGCGCGCCACCCCCGCACTGGCGCGGCCCGGGCGACAAGCACTCGCAGCAGGAGTGGGTCTGGCGTCCGCAGGAGTACGCCGACCTGTTCCGAGCGGCCCGCCCGGAGCAGGTGCGCGGCGAGTCGACACCGTTCTACCTCTGGAGCCGGGGCGCCCACCGGCGGATCGCCGAGGCGCTCCCCGACGTACGGATCATCGCGGTCGTCCGCGACCCGATCGACCGCGCCTACAGCAACTGGATGCACCTGTGGTCCGACGGTCTCGAGCCGGTGCCGGACTTCGAGGAGGCGCTCGCGCGCGAGACCGCACGCATCGAGGCCGGCTGGGCGCCGTTCTGGCGCTACCGCGAGCTCGGCCGCTACGGCGAGCAGCTCGCGCACCTCTATGCCTACGTCGACCCGCAGCGCGTGCTCGTGCTGCGCTACCGGGAGATCGTCGACGAGCCGGGCTCGACGTTCAACCGGGTGTGCGGGTTCCTCGGCATCACCGAGGGCATCGTGGGCGAGGTGCCCCGCGACAACGCCAAGCCCTACGTCACGCCGGGCTGGCGACCGACGGTCCTCGGCCCGGTCGTGCGGACCGGCGCCCGGCTCGGCCAGTTCGCGCCGCCGCGCTACTGGCGCCGGGCCAGCGTCCCGCTGGTGTCGATGCTCGCCGGGGACAAGTCGGCGCGCCGCCCCTCGCTGACCGCCGCCCAGCGCGAGCGGCTGATCCCGGCGTTCGCCGACGACATCGCGCGGCTGTCCCAGCTCACCGGGCAGGACTTCTCCGACTGGCTGTCCACCGCCGACCGCGGCTCGTTCCTCGAGCGTCAGGCGGCGGGGAACCGCTCGCCGAGGAGGACGGTCACCAGGTCGTGAGCCCCGTCCGGGCGCGCGACCTCGACGTAGAGCCGCGTGCGACCGTCCGGCAGCTCGACCGCGGTCGCGTAGCGCCAGGCGCCGTCGGAGTGCGGTGAGGAGATCGGCTGGTCGTCGACGGCCATCAGCCGGGTGCCGGTCCAGCGGGCGATGCCCGTGGTCTCGTGCCAGTTGGAGGCAGCGTCGGGACGGCCGTCGTACAGCACCGTCCGCGGCTCCCCCGGCCCGGACGGCAGCACCGTGGTCACGCGGGCGCCGCGCGCGTCCCACCGCCCCGGGCGGCCGACGAGGACCTCGCCGAGGTCCATCCAGCGCAGCCCGTCCTTCGAGACCAGGCGGTGCGTCGACATCCGGTCCTCGTGGCCGATCTCGGTCAGCGGGTGGTGGCACAGCCACATCTCCCAGCCGCTCTCGGTCTGCACCACCACCGGGTCCTTCACACCGACGCCGAGGTTGCCGCGGTGCACCGCCCTGCGCTCACCGAACGGCAGCTCGTCCGGGGTGTCGGCGGTGAGGCTGTCGACCCACCAGTGCTTGGAGTTGGGCGTCGCGCAGGACAGGTAGAGGCGCCACCGGCCGTCCGGGAGCAGCACCAGCGCGGGCCGCTCGAAGGACTCGCACCCGAACGCCTCGCGCGGGATCTCGCACACCGGCTCGAAGTGGACGCCGTCCTCGCCGCGGGCCAGCACGACCGCGACGCCGCGGCCGTCGGTCAGCGGCCGGCGGACGCGGTAGGTGAGCCAGAAGGTGCCGTCGACCAGCACCGCGCTGGCCGCCCCCGCCCAGTTGCCGGGACCGGCAGCGGGGGCGGGGACGACCAGCTCGGCGTCGTCGTAGGTGGGGAAGGAGGGCGCGAGCGTCATGTGGTGATGTTACTACACCAACTTACTAGGCTTTAGTTCCCGCACCCGATCTGCCCGGCGTAGTCCTCGGGGACGGTGCCCGCCGCGAGCTCGTCCGCGAACTGCCAGATCACCTGCGACCAGCCACCCTCCGGTCGCATCTCCTTCAGGATCGGCCAGTCGCGGCTGGTGGCCATCGCGTCGACCGCCTGCTGCATCGCCGCCTTGTCGCCGTCCTGCTTCGCGGCGACGTACTCGTCGAGCCAGGCACACGTGACGGCTCCGGTCACCTGGGCGCCGAGCTGGTAGCGCTCGATCTCGTCGGACTGGATGTCCTTGTCGAAGCCGTCCGGCACCGGGATCGGCGCCAGCATCTGCGCGATCACGTCCGGACGCTCGTCGTCGGTGACGAAGCTGTCCGGCAGGTAGGAGTCGAGGTCGGCGGGGTCGATCGCGAGCAGGTGACCGAGCAGGCTGCGGTAGGCCGCCTCGTCCATGCCGCTGCCCCGGAACTCGAGCATGAAGTCCCCGACCACCGGCCGGATCACCGTGTGGTCCTCCGCGGAGTAGGCCCAGAGCAGGGACGGCTTCCCGAGCACGGTGACCTTCTCGGCCTTGCCGATGTCCTGCCGGTCGGTGAGGTAGGAGTCGTACTGGTCGGCCGGCCGCCAGTCGATGTCGAGGGTCTCGTCGCCGGACTGGTAGGAGATCTCGCCGCCGCCCTCGTCGACGGAGTCGGCGTTGACCAGCTGCCAGCCGGGCGCCTGGAGCACCGCGATCTCGCCGCCGCCCGGTGCGGCGACGGGCAGGTGTGCGGCGGTGGTGCCGCCGTCCAGCAGCCTCGGCACGGCGACCGCGGCTGCGATCGCCGCGACCGCAGCCGCGGCGCCGAGGGCCGGGAGCCAGCGCCGGCGCCGGCTCTCGCGCCGCTCCGCCAGGTCGTCGGTGGTGACAGGGGTCTCGGTCGGGATGGCCATGATCTCCTCCAGCAGGTCGGCCCGCCCCTCCTGGATCGGCAGCCGCGACACGGCTTCGTCGGTCAGCTTCGGGCTGCTCATGACTGCTCCTCCTTCGCGGCGAGCTCTCGGTTACGGGAGGGTGGATGTCCGCCGGGGCCGGCGTCGTTGCAGTCCGCGCCCGGGTCGTCGCCGAGGAGCGCGCGCAGGCGGGCCTTGGCCCGCGACAGCCGCGGCCGGACCACCGTCGCCGGCAGGCCCAGCACCTCGCCGATCTCGCGCGACTCGAGGCCCTCCCACAGGTGCAGCTGGAGGACCTCCTCGTCGCGGGCGCTCAGCCGGGCCATCGCCGCGGTGACGTCGGCGCGGTGCACGGTCTCGTCGGCCCAGCCGGCAGAGTCGCGGACGGCGGACACCAGCTGGATCCGCAGCCGGGCACCGAGTGCCGCCCGCCGGGACTCGCCGCGGCGGTGGTTGGCCAGGACCCGCCGCGCGACGCCGTACAGCCAGGGCCGGGCGGACTCCCCGTGCGGGACGTGCCGCAGCCGTCGCCAGGCGACGACGAACGTCTCGGCCGCCACGTCGGCCGCGTCCTCGGGACGGTCGGTCCGGCGCAGCGCGTAGCCGAGGACCGCGTCGAAGTGCGCGGCGTAGAGGCCGCGGAAGGTGTCCTCGGGTGCCGTTGCTGCGAGCTCCATGACTCTCCCGTGTCCGACAGTGAGGGGATCGTTGCAGACGGGGGCCGCTGGAATCGGGGGCGCACGCGTTTGGCAGAGTGAAGCCATGCCGGAGTCAGCAGAAGATGTCTGGGCACGGATCGTCGGCGCCTCCCGCCGGGCGGTCGACGGCGAGTGCCCCGAGTGCGCCAGCGTCACGCCCGAACGGATCGTCTGGGAGGACGACAGCTGGATCCTCTCCTACTCCGACGGTCCGGCCGAGCTGTCGACCGCGTTGCTGCTCCAGACCCGTGAGCACACGCGGGTCGGCCAGCTCGACGACGACCTCGCGACCCAGTTCGGCCGCATCTCGAACCGGCTGGTCCGGATCATCGAGAACCTCCCGGAGGCGGAGTACGTCGACGTCAGCCGCTACGGCGCGCACCGCGGGCACTTCCACGTCTGGTTCTTCGCGCCGTACGCCCAGGACAGCAAGGACCCCGTCGACCTGCACACGGTCGCCACGAAGCTCGCCAACTGGGGCGGCAACGCCCGCGCCTAACCCCCGGCAGCAGAACTCGTTCTACCGGGCGTGAAGACCCTCTCGGCTCTGCTCCTGACCCTGGCGCTGTCCCTGACGCACGCGCCGGCCGGCCACGCCGCCGACCCCGCACCGCGGCCCTACAGCCCGGTCGCGGACCTCGCGAACATGACCGCCGCGTACGGGCGGATCGTCGGGCCCGGCGGGCAGCTGCGCAACCCCGCCTACCTGCCCGCCCTGGTGCAGCAGAGCAACAAGGTGACCACCGCCCAGCTGCTCCAGCAGGCCGCCGAGCCCAACCGGCTGGCCCTGACGCCGGCGGTCCTGGTCCCTGGGTGGAACGTCGGCAACCCGCTCCGCGCCGGCTGGGACGGCACCCGCGGCCGCACGAAGCAGGTCGCGTTCCTCAACCGGTTCGGGGCGCAGCTGCGCGGCACCCTCTACGCCCCGCTCCCGGACGCGCGGGACCCCTACACGGGTGCGCGGCTCTCGGCGCCGTACCCCGGGGTCGTCATCACGCCGGGCTCCGTCGGCGGTTCCCAGGGGATGTACCAGTGGCTCGCCGAGGACCTCGCCGAGCGCGGCTACCTGGTGCTGCTCTACGACGTCCAGGGCGAGGGCACCTCGGAGACCCTGCCGCACATGTCCGGCTCGGCGTTCCCCTACTGCAACCCGTTCGCGCCGCCGGCCGGCGACCCGGAGCTGGGCACCCAGCAGATGACCGGCTGCCCGGGCGTTCCCTTCCAGCAGCTGTCGAACTTCACGACCGGCACCGAGGACGCGGTCGACTTCTTCACCGGCGCCGCGAACCCGTGGCTCGACCTGTGGGACCAGAGCCCGCTCGACCACCCCACGGCGCCGGGACGCACCACCAAGCTGGCGATCATCGGCCACTCGATGGGCGCGTTCGCGGTCTCCCAGGTGCAGGAGTACGACGACCGGGTCGCGACGGTCGTCGCGCTCGACAAGCTCGCCGCACCGAAGGGCATGGCGCCCTACGACCAGGGCACGATCGAGCCGGAGGTGCCTGCGCTCGGGGTGCAGTCGGAGTACGGCTTCACGGTGACTCCGTGGCAGCTCTCCGGCGGGTCGTCGATCGTCCCCGGCGGAGGTGCCCCGGACCCGATGCGCGAGCGGGAGACCGGCTTCGACGCGTGGCGGGCCTCCGGCGAGGACTCGATGCTGGTGGTGCCGCGGGCCTCCACGCACCTGGAGTACACCGACATCCCGCTGGTGCTGCCGGCCAGCCGCTACGGCCAGGACCTGGCCTCGGTCTACGTCCAGCGGTGGCTGGACCGCTACCTGCGGGACGGCTCGCAGGGTGCGCTGCTCGCGAGCTCGCTCCGCTACCTCGAGCCGCGCGGCCACGGCCGCTGGCAGCCGATCACGCTGCGACGGGACCCGCTGCTGAGCGGGAGGTACTGCTCGGCGTACTCGCTGGGGAGCGGCGAGAGCCACCAGGAGGACCTGGACTGGACCGGCGTCGGCTGCTGACCCGGGTCAGCGGTGGTGGCGCGGGCCCAGCTGGAGCACGCAGCCGTGCCGCTTCAGGACGACGTAGTAGCGGCCCTTCCGCACCTCCTCGAGGCTCCTGAGCTGCCCGCTGCGCGCCTTGAGCACGTGCTGGAGGTCCCGGGTCCGGAGCTGGTCGCACCGGTGCCCGGTGACCTTGACGGCGTGCTGCGGCCGGGTCGGCGACTCGGCGCGGGAGGACGGTGCGGACGACGGGGTGGTCGACGTCGGCTCGCTGGACGCGGGGGCCGGCGCCGACGCCGAGGTCGCGGCGGCGACCTGGTCGCCGGCGGAGTCGTCGCTGTCGTTGCTGGCGAGGAGCCAGCCGCCGCCTCCGACGACGACGAGGGCGGCCGCGACACCGACGGCGAGCAGGACCTTGCTGGGCGTGGACGCCGGCTGCTTGCCGGGGCCGGGTGTGGACACGATCTCCTCCAGGAGCTGGGCCCGCTCCTGGTGCAGCCCCTCGATCCGCTCCCGTGGATAGGGATCGAGCCCGCGGAGCGGGTCGTCGGGATCGGTCATCGGGGCTCGCCAGTCACGAGTGGGGGCAGGACGTCGAGCACATGTCCGGCCGGTCTCTGCGCGTCACCCCAGAGCGTCCGGAACCTCGCCCGGGCACGGGACAGCCGCATCCGCGCGGTGCTCGGAGGGATCCCGATGACGCCGGCCGCGTCGCTCGGCGTCAGGCCGTCCCAGCCCACGAGCATGAGCAGCTCGCGGTCGTCGGGCCCGAGCCGCAGGAGCACCCGCCGCACCCGGTCCCACTCCGCGACGCCGACGGCCGGGTCGGGCTCGACCTCGCGCTGCAGGGTGTCCCGGAGCCGGCCGCCGAGCCGCTGGCGCCGCCGCGCGGAGCGGTGGTAGTTCGACAGCACGTTGCGCGCGATCCCGAACAGCCACGGGCGCCCGTCGCCGGGCGGCGCCTCGTCGTACCGCCGCCACGCGACGAGGAAGACCTCGCTGACCACGTCCGCCGCGTCGGCGGGCTGGTCGACCCGGCGCAGCGCGTAGCCGAGGACGGCCGTGAAGTTGCCGTCGTAGAGCGCGCGGAAGCCCTCCTCGGCGTCTGCGTCACCGGGCGCGGCGAACCCCGTCATGTCCCTCCATGTCCGGCTCGCCACCGCGCGTCACCGGCCTAGAGGATCTCGCCCGGACGGTAGGCCGCGGCGTCCGGGTGCTTCTCCACGAGTACGGCGACCGCGCGGCACACCGCCTGGGTCTGGGCGACGGCCGCGCCGGTGAACGTGATCGGGTCGGCGACCAGCGAGGCCAGCTGCTCGGAGGTGAGGCCGAGCCGGTCGTCGGCGGCGAGCTTGGCGAAGACGTCGTTCTCGGCCTGGCCCTTGCGCATCGACAGCGCGGTGCCGACCGCGGCCTCCTTGATCGCCTCGTGCGCGGTCTCCCGGCCGACGCCGTTGCGCACGGCCGCCATGAGGACCTTCGTGGTCGAGAGGAACGGCAGGTAGCGGTCGAGCTCCCGCTGGATCACTGCGGGGAAGGCACCGAACTCGTCGAGCACCGTGAGGAAGGTCTGGAACAGGCCGTCGACGGCGAAGAACGCGTCCGGCAGCGCGACGCGGCGCACCACCGAGCAGGACACGTCGCCCTCGTTCCACTGGTCGCCGGCGAGCTCGCCGACCATCGACAGGTAGCCGCGGGTGACGACCGCCAGCCCGTTGACCCGCTCGCAGGAGCGAGTGTTCATCTTGTGCGGCATCGCCGAGGAGCCGACCTGCCCCTCCTTGAAGCCCTCGGTCACCAGCTCGTTGCCGGCCATCAGCCGGATCGTCGTGGCGAGGTTCGACGGCGCCGCGACCAGCTGCACCAGCGCGGACAGCACGTCGAAGTCGAGGCTGCGCGGGTAGACCTGGCCCACCGACGTCAGGACCCGCTCGAAGCCGAGGTGGTGCGCCACCCGCTGCTCGAGCTCCTCGAGCTTCGTCTCGTCGCCGCCGAGGAGGTCGAGCATGTCCTGGGCGGTGCCCATCGGGCCCTTGATGCCGCGCAGCGGGTAGCGCGCCAGCAGCTCCTCGACGCGCTCGACCGCGATCATCAGCTCGTCGGCGATCGTCGCGAACCGCTTGCCGAGCGTGGTCGCCTGGGCGGCGACGTTGTGCGAGCGGCCGGCCATCACGGTGGTCTCGTGCTCGGCAGCGAGGCGGGCGAGCCGGGCCAGGGTGGCGATCGCGCGGTCGCGCAGCAGCGCGAGCGACTGCCGGACCTGGAGCTGCTCGACGTTCTCGGTGAGGTCGCGCGAGGTCATCCCCTTGTGGATGTGCTCGTGCCCGGCGAGCGCGGAGAATTCCTCGATCCGCGCCTTCACGTCGTGCCGGGTGATCCGCTCCCGGGCTGCGATCGAGTCGAGGTCGACCTTCTCGACGACGCTCTCGTAGGCCTCCACGACGCCGTCCGGTACGTCGATGCCGAGGTCGCGCTGCGCCTCGAGCACGGCGATCCACAGCCGCCGCTCGAGCACGATCTTGTGCTCGGGCGACCAGATCTCGGCGAGGTCGGGCGCTGCGTAGCGGGTGGCGAGCACGTTCGGGACTGTCACGGTGCCCGATTCTCCCATGACGGGATCGCTGCTGGACGGTTGCTCGGCCTGCGACGAATCATCACGGTATGCAGGCGAGCGGATGCTTCCCGGGTGGAGCTCCCCGGGGGAAGTGGGGAATCACCTGCATACCGTGATGATTCGGCAGCGACGCGCCCCGGTCAGTCCGCGACCGACGCGCCCTCGACGACGCCGAGCGGCTCGGCGGCGATGTCGGAGCGCCGCTGCATGCCTTCGAAGCTGATCAGGTCGGCGGCGGCGTAAGCGCGGGTCCGGGCGTCGTCGATGTCGTAGCCGACGGCGCGGACCGCGAGCACCCGGCCGCCGGCGGTGACCAGGTGCCGGTGGTCCGGATCGCCCGGCTCCGGTGCGTCCACCAGCGCGGTGCCGGCGTGGATGACGTCGACGTCGTTGACGCCGTTCGCGGCACCGACGCCGGTGATGACGTTGCCCTTCGAGGACGACTCCGGGTAGCCGGCGGAAGCGAGCACGACCGTCACGGCGGCGTCGGCGCCGAAGGTCGGCGCCGGGACGTCGGCCAGGCGGCCCTCGGCCGCCGCGTGCAGCAGCTGCCCGAACGGCGACTCGAGCAGCGCGAGCACCGGCTGGATGTCGGGGTCGCCGAAGCGGCAGTTGAACTCGATGACCTTGGGTCCGGCGGCGGTGAGGGCCAGGCCGACGTACAGGCAGCCGACGAAGGGCGCGCCGCGACGCGCCATCTCGTCGAGGGTCGGGCGCACGACGGTCTCCATCACCACGTCGGCGAGGCCCGGCGGCGCCCAGGGCAGCGGCGAGTAGGAGCCCATGCCGCCGGTGTTGGGGCCGCGGCCGCCGTCGAAGATCCGCTTGAAGTCCTGCGCGGGCTGGAGCGGGTACGCCGTCGCGCCGTCGCAGACCGCGAACAGCGAGACCTCGGGCCCGTCGAGGAACTCCTCGACCACGACCCGCTCGCACCCGGCCGCGTGCGCCAGCGCCTCGGCCCGGTCGCGAGTCACGACGACGCCCTTGCCGGCGGCGAGCGCGTCGTCCTTGACGACGTACGGCGCCCCGAAGGCGTCGAGCGCCGCGGCGACCTCCTCGGCCGTCGCGCAGGTGCGTGAGCCGGCGGTCGGTACGCCGGCCATGGCCATGACCTCCTTGGAGAACGCCTTGGAGCCCTCGAGCCGCGCGGCCGCGCGGCTCGGCCCGAAGACGGCGATCCCGCGCTCACGGACCGCGTCGGCGACGCCGGCGACGAGCGGCGCCTCCGGGCCCACGACGACCAGGTCGGCGCCGATCTCCTCGGCGAGGTCCGCCACGGCGGAGCCGTCCATCGGATCGAGCGCGTGCAGGGTGGCGACGGCACCGATGCCGGGGTTGCCCGGCGCGGCGTGGACGGCGCCGACGTCGGGGTCCGCGGCGAGCGCCAGGGCGATCGCGTGCTCGCGGCCACCGGTGCCGACGACGAGGCAGGTCAGGCTCAACGCGGTTCCTCTCAGCGGAGCGGGTGCCGGACGACGACCTCGTCGCGGGCGGGTCCGACACCGACGAGCGAGATCCGGGCGCCGGCGCGCTCCTCGACGTACTCCACGTAGCGCTGGGCGGCGGCGGGGAGGTCCTCGAAGCTGCGCGCCTCGGCGATGTCCTCCCACCAGCCGGGGAGGTACTCGTAGACCGGGACCGCGTGGTGGAAGTCGGTCTGGTTGACCGGCATCTCGTCGTACCGCTTGCCGTCGATCTCGTAGGCCACGCAGACCGGCACCTGCTCGAGGCCGGTCAGCACGTCGAGCTTGGTCAGCACGAAGTCGGTGACGCCGTTGATGCGGGCGGCGTACCGGGCGATCACGGTGTCGAACCAGCCGCAGCGTCGCGGGCGGCCGGTGGTGGTGCCGTACTCCCAGCCCTGCTTGCGCAGGAACTCACCCGAGTCGTCGTGCAGCTCGGTCGGGAACGGGCCTTCGCCGACGCGGGTCGTGTAGGCCTTGACGATGCCGATCACCTGGTCGATCCGGGTCGGCGGGATGCCCGACCCGGTGCACGCGCCGCCGGCCGTGGCCGAGGAGGAGGTCACGAACGGGTAGGTGCCGTGGTCGACGTCGAGCAGGGTCGCCTGCCCGGCCTCGAGCAGCACGGTCTCGCCGCGGTCGAGCGCGTCGCCGAGCAGCAGCGTGGTGTCGCAGACGTACGGCGCCAGCCGCTCGGTGTGTCCGAGCAGCTCCTCGACGGTCTGCTCGACCGACGGCGCGCGGCGGTTGTAGATCTTCGTGAGGACCTGGCCCTTGAGGTCGAGGGCGCCCTCGACCTTGGCGGTGAGGATCTTCTCGTCGAACAGGTCCTGGACCCGGATGCCGATCCGGTTCATCTTGTCGGCGTACGTCGGCCCGATGCCGCGGCCGGTCGTGCCGATCCGGCGGCTGCCGAGGAAGCGCTCGGTGACCTTGTCCAGGGTGCGGTTGTAGTCGGCGATCACGTGCGCGTTGGCCGACAGCTTGAGAGCCGAGGTGTCGATGCCGCGCGCCTCGAGGCCGTCGATCTCCTGGAACAGCACGTCGAGGTCGACGACGACGCCGTTGCCGATCACCGGCGTGCAGCCCGCGGTCAGGATGCCGCTGGGCAGCAGGTGCAGGGCGTACTTCTCGTCCCCGATGACCACGGTGTGGCCGGCGTTGTTGCCGCCGTTGAACTTCACGACGTAGTCGACGCGGTCGCCGAGGTGGTCGGTGGCCTTCCCCTTGCCCTCGTCGCCCCACTGGGCACCGACGATCACGATGGCTGGCATGCGGTTGCTCCTTCGGTGAGACCCAGGGATACGGAGTCCCTCCGCGCCCCAGGGATGTCTGCGGGGCCGGCTGCTCAACGCCGGAGGAACGTTACCAAAGGGCCTCCGATCGGCTAACGTGCCGCGGTAGAACCTGTTCTAGTTACCCGGAGGCCTCGAATGCCGGCAGCGCGCGACCAGATCCTCGCGACCATCCAGAAGTACGTCGACCTGGTGGCCGGCGGCACCACGGCCGAGGTGGTCGCGCTGTACGCGGAGGGCGCGACGGTCGAGGACCCGGTCGGCACCGAGGTGCGCACCACCCGGGAGTCGATCACCGAGTTCTACAGCGGGCTCGAGGCGCTCGAGCAGCAGGGCACCCTGGTCTCCGCACGGGTCGCCGGCAACGAGGCGGCGTTCCAGTTCGAGCTGGTCACGAAGGCCGGGGACCAGACCTACACGCTGGCGCCGATCGACGTGATGACCTTCGACGACGACGCCCGGATCACCAGCATGCGGGCGTTCTGGAGCGGCGAGGACATGGTCGTCAGCTAGCCGCGCTCCGCGGCCAGGAACCGCTCGACCCGGCGGTCGGGCACCAGCCACGTCAGCGCGACGATCACCGCGGGCACCAGGCCGGCGTACGGGTTCACGAGCGCGAGCAGGATGCCCACGACGTAGAGCACCGGCGACAGCTTCCCCTTGAGGTCGGAGCCCAGAGCCGCCCGGGCGCGGTCGCCGGAGGGTGTGCGGAAGATGGCGAGCTGGAGCAGGTAGTAGGCGATCGCGGCGGCCAGCAGGTTGAGGCCGTAGACGACCGTCGGCACCTCGTCGACGTTGCTCTCGTCGAGCCAGCCGTTGGTGAACGGGACGATGCTGAGCCAGAAGAGCAGGTGCAGGTTCGCCCAGAGCACCGTGCCGTCGACGTCGTCGACCAGCTGGAACAGGTGATGGTGGTTGCTCCAGTAGATGCCGATGTAGACGAAGCTGAGCACGTAGGTCAGCAGGCCCACGCCGGACGTGTGGATCAGCGAGTGCCACGTCGCGTCCTCGGGGCTTGGTGGCTTCAGCTCCAGCACCATGACCGTGATGACGATGGCGAGCACGCCGTCGCTGAACGCCTCGAGCCTGCTGGTGGTCATGCGCCGAGGATAAGGAATGCCGAGTCGGCTCAAGCTTGTGCCGACTCGGCGAGGTGGTGGGCGATCTCGGCTGCGACCGCGCGGGCGAGGGTCTCGGGGGTGTCCTCGTCGAGCTCGGGCACGACGCCGTGCACGTCGCCGCCCGCGAGCAGGCTGAGCGCGCCGATGCCCTGGGCCGCGGCCATCTCCGGAGCGTGGTCGACGTCGCCGTGCACGATGACGCTGGCACCCTCCGGTGGCAGCGGCGAGAGCCAGCCGCGCTGCGCCGCGAGCACGGTGCGTGCGGGCAGCAGCGCGAGCGCACCGCCGCCGCAGCCCTGGCCGAGGATCACCGAGACCGTCGGGACCGTCATCGTCACCAGGGTCGCGATGCAGCGCGCGATCTCGCCCGCGATCGCGCCCTCCTCGGCCTCCCGGGACAGCTCGGCCCCGGGAGTGTCGACGACGGTGACCAGCGGCAGCCGGAGCTCCTCGGCGAGCGCCATCGCCCGCCGCGCCTCCCGGAGCGCGCCCGGTCCCATCGGCGTTGCCGGGGTCTGTCGGGACCGGTCCTGGCCGACCAGCACGCACGGCCGCCCGTCCAGCCGGGTCAGCGCGATCAGCACGGTGTCGTCGCGCTCACCCTCGTCGGTGCCGCGCAGGCGCAGGGTGCCCGTGGCGCCGTACCGAAGCAGCTCGCGGACGCCGGTCCGCTCGGCGTCGCGGGTGTGCTCGACGTCGACCCAGACGTCGTGGTCCGACGTCGTGCCGCGTGGGACCGGCGGGCGGCGTACGAGCTCCGGGTCCGAGGGTGGGTCGACCAGCACGCCGAGCGCGGTGTCGACGAGAGCCGGCAGGTCCTCGGCGGGCACGACGGCGTCGAGGACCCCCTTCGCGGCGAGGTTCTCGGCGACCTGGACGCCCTCGGGGAACGGCTCGCCGTGGAGCGCCTCGTAGACCTTCGGGCCGAGGAAGCCGACCAGCGCGCCCGGCTCGGCGGTGGTCACGTGGCCGAGCGATCCCCAGGAGGCGTACACGCCGCCGGTGGTGGGGTGCCGCAGGTGCACGAGGTAGGGCAGCCCCGCCGCGCGGTGCTCCATCAGGGCGCGCGAGATCTCGACCATCTGCACGAAGGCGCGGGTGCCCTCCTGCATCCGGGTACCACCGGAGGCGGTGCTCGCCAGGACGGGGAGGCCCTCCCGGGTGGCCCGGCGTACGGCGTGCGCGATCCGCTGCGCCGCGGCGATGCCGATCGAGCCGGCCAGGAACCGGAACTCGTTGACCACGAAGGCGACCGGCCGGCCGCGCACCGTCCCGCGCCCGGTCAGCACGGACTCGTCGGTGCCGGCCTTCTCGGCGGCGGACCGCAGCTCGGCCTGGTAGGCCTCGGAGTGCCCGGAGATGTCGACAGGCTCGTCCCACGACTCGTAGCTGCCGGCGTCCAGCACGAGCTCGACCAGCTCGCGTGCGGTCCAGCGACGCGCGTGCGACGGTGTCCCCGGGGTCCCCATGGGGCGGAATCCAACCACCTGCCTAGGCTGGGCCGATGCCCGTCTCGGAACCACTGCTCGTCGTGACCCACACCGGCGCGGGTCGCAGCGACGACCCCGAGCTCGAGGCCGCCCTCGGCGTCCTCCGCGAGCGCTGCTCCGTCGAGGTGCAGGCCACGGACGGGCCGGGCGAGCTGGACGGCGTGCTCCACCGGGCCGGGTCCCGGCCGATCATCGTGGCGGGCGGGGACGGCAGCATCCACGCGGTGATCGCGGCGCTGCACCGGCGCCACGAGCTCGAGGGCCGGGTGCTCGGCATCCTGCCGGCCGGCACCGGCAACGACCTCGCCCGGATGCTCGAGATCCCGCTCGACCTCGAGGAGGCGGCACGGGCCATCCTCGACGGCGAGCCGAAGCCGACGGACCTGCTGGTCGACGAGGTCGGCAACGTCGTCGTCAACAACGTGCACCTCGGCGCGGGTGCGGAGGCGGCGCGGCACGGCGCGGTCTGGAAGGAGCGCCTCGGCTCCGTCGGGGTGGGCAAGGTCAACCTGGGCCGGCTCGGCTATCCCCTCGGCGCTCTGATGGCCGCCATCGACCCGCCGACGCTGCGGGTCCGGGTCACGGTGGACGACGAGCTGGTCACCGACGTGGACAGCCCGGTGCTCCAGGTCGCGCTCGGCAACGGGGCCTCGGTCGGCGGCGGCACCGAGCTGGTCCCGGACGCGAACCCCTTCGACGGGCTGATCGACGTACTGGTCGCCTCGCCCGCCGGCCGGCTCTCACAGCTGTCGTACGCCGTCCGGCTGCCGTTCGGCGCGCACCGCACGCACGGCGAGGTCATCACCGTCCGCGGTCGCACGGTCTCGGTGAGCGGCTCGGAGTTCTGGTGCAGCGCGGACGGGGAGCTCTACGGCCCCGAGCGGCACCGCACCTGGCGCGTGGAGGCGGGCGCCTACTCCATGATCCTGCCTCCGGGCGGCGAATCGGGCGCGACGGCCTGACCTGGCTAGGCTGACCCGCCGTGGCACGAGGACAGCAGGGCAGCGAGATCAGCGACTGGGTGACCCGGACCGCCGACCTGGCGCTCCGGCACGCCGAGTCGGTCAACGGCGGCACCCTGCCCGACCTGGTCACCTGCGCCTCCGGCATCAGCCCGTCCGGGCCGATCCACCTGGGCAACCTGCGCGAGTTCCTGACGGTGCACTTCGTCACCGAGGAGATCCGCCGGCGCGGCATCGCCGTGCGCCACCTGCACAGCTGGGACGACTACGACCGGTTCCGCAAGGTGCCGGCGGGCGTCGACCAGTCCTGGAACGAGCACATCGGCCGGCCGCTGACGGCCGTGCCCGACCCGACCGGGCAGTACGACAACTGGGCCGAGCTCTACAAGGCACCGCTGCGGGCCGCGCTCGCCGAGATGGGCTGCGACATGGTCGAGGTCGACCAGACGCGGATGTACCGCTCCGGCGCCTACCGCGAGCAGGTGCTGACCGCCGTGCGGAAGCGGGGCGAGATCGAGGCGGTCCTCTCCCGGTACCGGACCAAGAAGGCCGCCGACGGCGCGGATGACCCGGAGGGCGCCGAGGAGTCGAGCGCGGAGGCGGACGACGCCGGCCACGGCGCGAGCGAGGACCTGGCCCGGTTCCCGTTCAAGCCCTACTGCCGCGGCTGTGGCCGGGACACGGTGACGCTGACGTCCTACGACGACGAGACGACCGACCTGGCCTACACGTGCGACGTGTGCGGCGACTCCTTCGTCACCAACCTCGCGACGCAGGACGAGGGCAAGCTGGTCTGGAAGGTCGACTGGCCGATGCGCTGGACCTTCGAGCAGGTGCACTTCGAGCCGGGCGGCGTCGACCACGCCAGCCCCGGGTCGTCGTACACCGTCGGCAAGGAGATCGTCGGCCCGGTCTTCGGCGGCAGCGCGCCGTCGTTCGTGGGCTACTCGTTCGTGGGCGTGGCCGGGATGCCGAAGATGTCGTCGTCCAAGGGCGGCGTGCCGACCGCGGCCGAGGCGCTGCGGATCCTCGAGGCGCCGATCCTGCGGTGGCTCTATGTCCGCCGGCAGCCGAAGCAGGCGTTCAACGTCGACTTCGGGCAGGAGGTGCTGCGGCTCTACGACGAGTGGGACGCGCTGGCGAAGAAGGCAGCGATCCCCGAGAAGCGCGACGCCGCGGTGCTGGCGTGGGAGCGGGCCTCGTCGACCTCCTCCGCCGGCCGGCTGCCGGCGCCGGCGGTCGTCGTACCGTTCCGGATGCTGTCGTCGATCGCCGACGTGACCGCCGGCTCGGCCGACCTCGTCTCGGCGACGGTCCGGAAGGTCGGCTTCGCGCACGACTCGGTCGCCGACCTCGAGCCGCGGCTCTCGCGGGCGATGACGTGGGTCGGTGAGTACGTCGACGCCGAGGAACGCACGACCGTGCGGGTCGAGCCCGACGCGACTCGCCTCAGCGACCTCTCCGAGGACGAGGAGACCTGGCTGCGGATCCTGCTGGACCGGCTGCCCGACTCCTTCGACCGCGAGGACATGGCCGACGAGCTGACCGGCCTGATCTACGGCGTCCCCAAGCTCGGCCGCGGCCTCGCCCTCGACGACGCTCCCACCGACGAGGTGAAGGCCGACCAGAAGGCGTTCTTCAGGCTGCTCTACGAGCTCCTCGTCGCCGCCGAGCGCGGCCCCCGGCTGCCCACCCTGTTCGCGGCGCTGGGCGCCGAGCGGATCCGCACCCTGCTCACGCCGCCCGCCTGAGCTACCGCCCGAGGACCAGCACCAGCACCACGACCGCGGTCGCCAGCACGCCGGCGAGGCCGGCGAGGGCGACGGCGACGGCGGGGAAGGGCCGCGGGTACTCCGGCAGGGCGTCCGAGCGCGGACGCTTGAGGCGGGCGCGCCGGACGCGTCCGACCAGGCCGTAGACGGTCGGGGTGTCCAGCTCGACGATGCGGTGCCACTGCGTGTCGGCGTCCGGCGCGACGACGCGGGCGACGAGCTCGGCGCGCTCGAGCTTGCGCAGGTGGGTGCGGACGGAGTCCTCGACGATGCCGGCCTCGGCGGCGAGCTCGGCAAGAGTCTTGGGCTGAGCGAGCGCCAGGTAGACCCACCAGGTCCGGGGACCGAGCCGCGGGAGGTCAGGTCGTGCGGGTGAGGGCGACCCGGTCACCTCGCTCACCCGCACGACCTCCAGTCAGCCCAGCAGCTGGTTGGCACCAGTCTGACTGGAATCACGTAGGAACGTCGAGCACCTCTCCCACTCGTCCGTCTCGCCGATCGCCCGGGCGGCCTTGGCCAGCAGCGCGAGGCAGGTGAGGAAGCCTCGGTTGGGCTCGTGCTCCCACGGCACGGGGCCGTGCCCCTTCCAGCCGTTGCGCCGGAGCAGGTCGAGGGACCGGTGGTAGCCCACCCGGGCGTAGGCATAGACCGTCACCGCGTCGAGGTCGGCGTCGACGGCGGCATGCGCGAGCGTCGCCCAGGCCAGCGGGGAGGCCGGGAAGCGGCGTACGACGTCGACCGGCTCCTCACCGGAGGCGACCGCCTCGGTCGCCGGGTCCTCGGGCAGGTGCGTCGGCGGGGGTCCCGCCATCAGGTCGACGTGGCTCATGCGATCAGGTTGCCAGACCCGGAATGGTTGTCGGTGGCCAGTGGTTGACTCATGTTCGTGACCCAGACCTCGCCTCCGCAGACCGACGTCCCTGCCGACGTGCGTCCGTGGCCCGCTCTCGGCGCCCTGTGCATCGGCTTCTTCATGATCCTCGTCGACATGACGATCGTGACCGTGGCGACGCCGACGATCCAGGAAGACCTCGACGCGACCACCAACTCGGTGCTGTGGGTGACCAGCGCCTACCTGCTGGCGTACGCCGCTCCCGTGCTCATCGCGGGCCGGCTCGGTGACCGGATCGGGCCGAAGTGGATGTACCTCACCGGACTCGCCGTCTTCACCGCCGCGTCGCTCTGGTGCGGCCTGAGCGGCACGATCGAGATGCTGATCGCCGCGCGGGTCGTGCAGGGCATCGGCGCCGCGATGATCACCCCGCAGACGATGGCGGTGATCACGCGGATCTTCCCCGCCGACAAGCGAGGCCAGGCGATGGCGCTCTGGGGCGCGACCGCCGGCGTGGCCACCCTGGTCGGCCCGATCCTCGGCGGTGTGCTGGTCGACGCCCTGGGCTGGGAGTGGATCTTCTTCATCAACGTCCCGGTCGGCCTCGTCGCGTTCTACCTCAACTGGCGCCTCGTGCCGGTGCTCGCGACGCACGAGCACACCTTCGACTGGTGGGGCGTCGTGCTCAGCGCGGTGGGCATGTTCGCGCTGGTCTTCGGCATCCAGAACGGCGAGCAGCGCGACTGGGACTCCGTGGTGTGGGCCCTCATCGTCGGCGGCCTCGTGGTGATGGCGCTCTTCATCCTCTGGGAGGCGCGCAACCGCAAGGAGCCGCTGGTCCCGCTCTCGATCTTCTCCGACCGCAACTTCTCCGTCTCCAACGTCGGGATCACCTGCATGGGCTTCGCGGCCGTGGCCATGGGCTTCCCGCTGATGCTGTTCGCCCAGCTGGTGCGCGGCCTGTCGGCGCTCGAGGCGTCGCTGCTGTTCGTCCCGATGGCGGTCATCTCGCTCTTCATGGCGCCGGTGGTCGGCAGGTTCACCGACAAGGTGCACCCGCGGATCCTGACCACGGGTGGGTTCTCGCTGTGCGCGATCGCGATCTTCTTCGTCGCCCAGGGCATCGACCCCGACGCCGCCTGGTGGCGGATCCTCGTGCCCATGGGCGTGCTGGGGCTCGGCATGTCCGGCGTCTGGGCGCCGTTGGCGGCGACCGCGACCCGCAACCTGCCGATGCACCAGGCCGGCGCCGGCGCCGGCGTCTACAACGCGACCCGGCTGGTCGGCTCCGTGATCGGGTCCGCCGGCATCGCCGTGCTGATCGACAGCCGGCTCGTCGCCCACGGCCTGCCCACCGGCGGCGCCGCCTCCTCGGGCCAGAGCACGCTGCCCGCCCAGATCTGGGAGCCGTTCAGCGACGCGATGTCCCAGGCCACCCTGCTCCCGGCAGCGGTCCTCGCGCTCGGTGCGGTGGCGAGCCTGCTGTTCGAGATGCCGAAGCACCTGCACGGGCCGGCGGCCGCCGCCGTACCCGCCGCGCCGGCGAGCGACTGACCGAGGGCCGGCCGGCGGTCGGTCTCAGCCGACCGACTTGCCGGCGGCCCGCAGGTTCTCGCACGCCTCGCCGACGCGGGCGGCCATCCCGGCCTCGGCGGCCTTGCCCCACGAGCGCGGGTCGTAGACCTTCTTGTTGCCGACCTCGCCGTCGACCTTGAGCACGCCGTCGTAGTTCTGGAACATGTGCGCCGCGACCGGGCGGGTGAAGGCGTACTGGGTGTCGGTGTCGACGTTCATCTTCACGACGCCGTAGTCGACGGCCGCGCTGATCTCCTCGGCGGTCGAGCCGGAGCCACCGTGGAAGACCAGGTCGAAGGGCCGCGCGTCCGCGGCGAGTCCGAGCTCCTTGACCACGGCCTCCTGGGCGGCCTTGAGGATCTCCGGGCGGAGCTTCACGTTGCCGGGCTTGTAGACGCCGTGCACGTTGCCGAAGGTCAGCGCCGTCATGTAGCGGCCCTTCTCGCCGGTGCCGAGCGCCCGCACCGTGGCCAGCGCGTCCTCCGGTGTCGTGTAGAGCTTCTCGTCGATCGCGCCGACGATGCCGTCCTCCTCGCCGCCGACGACGCCGACCTCGATCTCGAGGATGATGTGCGCCTTCGCGCAGCGCTCGAGCAGGTCCTCGGCGATCTCGAGGTTCTCGGCGAGCGGTACGGCGGAGCCGTCCCACATGTGGGACTGGAACAGCGGCGCCTCGCCCTTGGCGACGCGCTCCGCGGAGATGTCGATCAGCGGCCGCACGAAGCCGTCGAGCTTGTCCTTCGGGCAGTGGTCGGTGTGCAGCGCGATGTTGACGGGGTAGCTCTTGGCCACCTCGGCGGCGTACGCCGCGAACGCGACCGACCCGGTGACCATGTTCTTCACCGACGGGCCGGAGAGGTACTCCGCGCCACCCGTGGAGATCTGGATGATGCCGTCGGAGCCGGCGTCGGCGAAGCCCTGGAGAGCGGCGTTCAGCGTCTGCGAGGACGACACGTTGATCGCCGGGAACGCGTAGGAGCCGGCCTTCGCGGCGTCCAGCATCTCGGCGTACTTCTCGGGGGTGGCGATGGGCATGACGGCGCAGCTCCTGCTCACGAGTGGATCCGGTTCCTCTCACACTATCCGCCGCGCTCGTGACAACCGGCCGCGGTCCCGTTCCGTATTCGCAGGTGAGGTACTCGCACCACACTGGAGGAGCCATGACCGACGTGACCGACCTGCTGGGCGCCCAGCTCGATGCCGCACCGGCGCCCGCCGCCCCGCTGGACATCGACGCCCTGCTCCGCGACGGGCGCCGCGCCCGCACCCGCCGGCGCGCCGCCGTGGGGGCGGGAGTCGTCGCCGCGGCGCTCGTCATCGGCGGCGCCGGGTGGACGCTGGGGGCGGGCGGCTCCGACGTCGCGACCGATCGCCCGCCGGTCGCCGGCCAGTCGACGCCGACGGCCGATCCCGTCCTCGAGGGCGGCCTGCTTGCGGCGTACTCACCGGACGGCGCTCTGGTGATCAGGGACGGCTGGCACGTGACGCAGCGGATCCCCAACCCGATGGGCTACCGGCCTCCGGCAGCCTCCGTCGCCCTCGAGCTGACCGACGGCACGGACCGCTACTGGTACCTCGTCCGGCGGGACGCCGACGGCAGCGGCTCGACCTCGGACGAGGCGCAGAAGGGGTTCGCGACGTTCCAGGAGTGGGTCGACGACCAGGTCGGCGCCAACCGACCCGACCCGATCGGCGAGGCGCTCGACCTCGGTGCCGACGGACGGCTCACCTCGTCCAACGAGGCCATCCGGATCGTCGCCCAGCGCGTGGGCGACGACATCGGCCGTGCCGAGTGGGCGCCGGCGGACACGACCGTCGCGCAGCTCCGCTTCGACGGGCAGACGTGGTTCGTCGCCGCCCGCAACCACGTCCGCGGCGGCTGGGAGCTCGCGCCCCCGGTCGACACCCCCAAGGCCGGGACCACGCTGGACTCCTACGTCGACTACCTGCGCGCCCAGTACGCGTCGGGCGAGGGCGTCCGGTGATCGGCGCCGACCGCGAGGCCTCCTACGTCGACTTCGTGGCGGCGCGGCGCGACCACCTGCGCCGCGTGGCGTACGCGCTGTGCAGCGACTGGCACCGCGCCGACGACCTCCTCCAGATCGCGCTGGTCAAGCTGTACGTCGCCTGGCCGCGCGTCCGGCGCAACGGGGCCGAGGAGGCCTACGTCCGCACCATCCTGGTCCGCGCGAGCATCGACGAGGCCCGGCGGCCCTGGCGACGCCGAGAGCTGCCCACCGACGAGCTGCCGGAGCTGGCGGCGCGACAGTCGGACGCGCTCGGCGAGCGGCCCGCCCTGCTCGCCGCGCTCGAGGACCTGCCGCCGCAGCAGCGCGCGGCCGTGGTGCTGCGGCACTGGCTGGGTCTGTCCGTCGCCGAGACCGCCAAGGAGATGGGCATCTCCGAGGGAACGGTCAAGAGCCACACCTCCCGCGGCCTCGACGCGCTCAGGTCCGCGCTGGCCGAGTCGTCGGCCGGCTGAGGAACCGCCTGCTCAGTGCAGCCACTCCTGCCCGACGGTCGCCAACAGCGGGTTGCCGCCCGACGACGGGAGGTACTGCTGGTTGACGGTCCACATGATCACGCCACCCAGCCCCTGATCGGCCTCCCAGGCGATCTTGGCCTTGATGGACCGCGGGGTCTCGTAGGTGATGTAGGTGCAGTGCTTCTTGTTCCCCGAGAGGTACGGCGCCTCGGCCGCGCTGTCGTAGTGGCTCCTCATCGCCGGCTGGTAGGTCGTCCTGATCTGCCGGTACTGCAGGTGGTAGTCGTCCCTGAGGATCGTGGACCCCCTGAGCTTCTGGCGCGGTCCGGTGACCGGCGCGGAGAAGCAGAGCCCGTAGGCGCCGATCCCCACGCCCAGCTGGGACGCGGGCACGCCCGCGTCGAGGTAGGCCTGCACGCTGGACTCCACCGACGTCGGCGTGGAGCCGGACTCCCCCTTCAGCGCTGAGGAGTGCCACGACTTCCAACCCTGGTAGGTGTAGGCCATGCCGTAGGCCATCACGTCCACGCGGTCGAACGCGGCCGCGACACCGTCCAGGCCCGAGAGATCCGGCGGGAAGTTGGCGTTGATCGGCTCCACCGGGACGCTCAGCACGGCTCCCGGCCATCCCGCCCGGATGGCGGTGCCGAGCTGGGCGAGCAGGGCCTGGTCGCCAGGCTCCAACGGCTCCCAGTCCACGTCGACGCCGTCGTAGCCCAGGCCCTGGAGGGCGACGATCGACTGCACGAGCGTGGCGGGGTGGTTCGTCATCGCGTCGTGGAACGCCGGTCCGGAACCGGCACCACCGACCGAGGCGACCACCCGCGCGCCGTTGGAGTGACCGGCCGTGATCAGACTGGTCGCGAGGTCGTTGCCCTGCCCGGCGGTGCCCTGGTAGAGCCGGTGGTCGAGCGTCCCGCTGCCGTCGACGAGGTAGAACGACACCGCCAGGTCCGTCATCCCCGACCAGTCGATCGCGTCGACCGGGTAGGCGTCCGCCTCGTAACCTGCGTAGTACCCGATGCTCCAGCGCTGGATCAGCTCCTTCGACGACCCCGGGTCGTCCGCACTCGCGGGGGCGACCAGCGCACCCAGGGTCACCACCACGACGAGAAGCGCTCTCAGCATCGCCTCACGCTAGCCGCGCTCGACGGGCCACGGATTTCTTTGAAGTCCTGCGTCAGAGCTGCAACAACAGGGAAACTGCGGGCACCTGATCGGATCTACTCGGGAGTCATCCCGGTGAGGAAGTACGTCGATGCGCGCCCTGCGCTCCGCAGCCGTCCTGGCCGCCGCCCTGTCCACCCTGCTCGTCGCGCCCGGGAGCGCGTCCGCCGAGCGCGGCGCCGTCGCCACCCCCGTCGTCGGCGACTGCCACACCCTGACCGTGGACGAGGGCGCGAAGTTCTCCGACCCGGACCCGACGGTGCCGTGCACCAACAGGCACACCTCGATCACCATCGAGGTGGTCCAGCTGTCGAACCCGGACTGGTCGGCCGCGGACGCGCTCTGGAAGAAGCTCTCGAAGCCGTGCTACCTCGGTCTGATCGACGCGCTGGGCGGCAACACCAAGAAGATCCAGCTGTCCGCCTACACGTTCTACTGGTTCGGCCCGACGAAGGCCGAGCGTGACGCAGGAGCTTCCTGGGTCCGCTGTGACGCCGTGGTGCTCGGCGGCGGCAAGTTCGTTCCGCTCCCCGCGGGGACGGATATCTCGCTCGGGTCGCTGCCGCTCGGCAACAAGCTCGCGGAGTGCCGTGCCGGCAAGCGCGCCGACTATCAGGTGCTCTCCTGCTCCAGGCGCCACGCCTACCGCGCGACGCTCGCGCTGAATTACCCCGGCGACACCTACCCCGGCAAGAAGGCAGCGCTGCACTGGGCGCTCCGCCACTGCCGGGCGCACCTCGACGGGGCGTTCTACTACGAGTCGGTGCCGTCGAAGTTCTCCTGGAACCTCGGCTTCCGGTACGCCGTCTGTCTGCCCGAGACCCGCTCCTAGGCCGAGGAGAGCTCCATGCGCCGCCCGCTCCGCGCTACCGCCCTCGTGGCGGCTGCCCTGTCCGTTGCGCTGATCGCCCCGGTGAGCAGCACTGCGTCCGCCGACGCCCCTCGCCGCGGGGTGGACACAGCTCCTCCGGCCGAGGGGAGCTGCCACGACCTGACCTACGCCGAGGGTCTCAACGCGGCCGATCCCGACCCTGCCGTCGACTGCACCGAGGCACACACCTCGGTGACCCTGGCGGTCGTGAAGTTCGCCAAGGCGCCGGACTGGAGCGATGTGGGAGCGCTCTACCGCCGGTCGCAGGAGAAGTGCGTCCGCGGCGAGATCCTGGTCTTCGGCGCCGAGCCCAAGGCGCTCCAGTCGTCCGCCTACTCGGAGTGGCTCTTCGTCCCGTCCAAGGCACAGCGCGACGCGGGCGCGAAGTGGGTGCGGTGCGACATCGCACTTGCCGAGGGCAAGACGCTGCAGCCCCTGCCCACCGACGGGCCACCGCAGCTCGGGCCGCTCCCGCTCGACGACAGCCTGGCCCGCTGCCGGGCCGGGAAGCCGCTGGGGTTCCTCGTCGTCGCCTGCTCAGGCCCGCACACCCAGGGTGCGGCGCCCCTCATCAAGCGTCCTGGTGGGACCTATCCGGGAACGAAGCGCATGCACGCGTGGACCTATCAGCGCTGCCACGCGAAGCTCGGTCGTTCGCTCGGGGTGTACGAGTGGCCGACCAAGCCGATGTGGCGCCACGGGCTGCGCTTCTCCACCTGCTTCCGGAAGACCAGGTCCTAGCCGCGCCAGGCGTCGTCCGACGACAGGTCGGCGTGCTGCACCACCCACGAGTGCATCGCGATGGCGGCGGCGGCCGAGGCGTTGATCGACCGCGTCGAGCCGAACTGGGCGATGGAGAACGTGCCGGCGCAGGCGTGGCGGGCGGCGTCGGAGAGACCCGGGCCCTCCTGGCCGAAGAGGAAGCAGACCCGCCGCGGGATGCGCATCGTCTCCAGGTGCTGCGAGCCGGGCAGGTTGTCGACGCCGAGCAGCGGCACCGGTCCCCCGTCGAGCGTGTCGAGGTAGGCCGCCAGGTCCTCGACCGTCGGGTGGTGCCGCACGTGCTGGTAGCGGTCGGTCACCATGGCGCCCCGGCGGTTCCAGCGGCGGCTGCCGACGATGTGCACCTCGCGCGCGAGGAACGCGTTCGCCGAGCGGACGATCGTGCCGATGTTGAAGTCGTGCTGCCAGTTCTCGATCGCGACGTGGAAGTCGTGCCGCCGGGCGTCGAGGTCGGCGACGATGGCCTCCATCGACCAGTACCGGTAGCGGTCGACCACGTTGCGCCGATCGCCCTCCGCGAGCAGCCGCTCGTCGTACTGCTCACCCTCGGGCCGAGGGCCCTCCCAGGGGCCGACGCCGACCTCCGGACGGCCGTGGGGCATCGGGTCGTACGGCGCCCGCGGCTCCTCGTCGTCCACGGGCGGACCATAAAGCATGGGACCGTCGGTGGCGCTGGGCAGTGGCCGGTAGCGTGTACGACGTGAGCGTGCTCGCCCCCCTCGTCGCCGAGCCGATGCTGCTCGGGATGAAGTGGATGGAGCCGGACTGGCTTCTGCAGACCTTCGGCTCGGCCCTGTTCTGGCTGAGCCTCCTCATCGTCTTCATCGAGTGCGGCCTGTTCTTCCCGTTCCTGCCAGGCGACACGCTGCTCTTCGCGATGGGGCTGTTCATCGGCACCGTCAACAAGCACGGCGAGCCGCGCGTGGACATCGTCCCTGGCCCGCACCAGGTGGACCTGACTGTCGCCATCCTGCTGTTCGGCCTGGCGGCGTTCGCCGGCAACGTCGCGGGCTACGAGATAGGCCGGCGGATCGGCCCGCGGATCTACCAGCGCGACGGCCGGATCATCAAGCGGGAGTACCTCGACCGGACCTCCACGTTCTTCGAGAAGCACGGCCCGAAGGCGCTCGTCATCGGCCGGTTCGTGCCGTTCGTGCGGACCTACATCACCCTTGTCGCGGGCGTGACCCGGATGGACCGCAGTCGGTTCCTGGTCTGGAGCGGCGTCGGCGCGGCTCTCTGGGTCGTCACGATCACCCTCGCGGGTGACCTGCTCGGCCGCTCGTTCCCCTGGCTCGGCAACAACATCGACTTCGTGACGATCGGCCTGCTGCTGCTGACGGTGATCCCGATCTTCATCGAGGTACGCCGCAAGGCGCGCCACGAGGACGCCGCCCCGGAGGACGAGAAGCAGCTCGCCGACTAGCTGCCGCCGGTGCGGCGCCGGGCGTCCCGGGCCATCGCCACGGCGATCGCGCGGTCCAGCAACCGAGGGGCGTGGCGGGCCAGTCGGGTGCCGACGTGCGCGTCGATGCCAACCACGTACCGCTGACGCGGCCGGCGCGCCGTCAGCGCGTGCTCGATCGCCCGCACCACGCAGTCGGTCGGGATCGCCGCGTCCGCCGAGCGCTGCGCCTGGGCTCGGACCCACGCCTCCATCGCGCCGTAGCGCTGCTCCGCCTCGAGCCCGAACCGACTCAGTCCCTCGGTGCCGAGCGCCTTGTCCCACATGGGCGTCGCGGTGTTGCCGGGCTCCACGACCGACACCCTGATACCCGACGGGGCGAGCTCGCGCCGCCAGGAGTCACCGATCGCCTCGAGTGCGTGCTTCGACGCGGCATAGGGCCCGAGAAACGGCAGCGCCACCCGGCCGCTCATCGAGCTGATGAGGACCACCCGCCCGCCCGGGGCCGAGCGCAGCAGTGGCAGCACCGCCTGCGTCACGGCCACCTGGCCGAGCACGTTGGTCTCGAGCACGTCGCGGACAGCGTCGAGCGGGAGGTGCTCGAGCGGCCCGGCGACCTGGATCCCCGCATTGTTCACGAGTCCGTCGAGCCCATGACTGCCGACCGCGTCGGCGATCATCTCCGCCGCCGCCTTCACCGATCCGCTCTCGCGTACGTCGAGCAGGACCGGTCGGATCCGGTCCGTGCGGCCGAGCTCGGCGGCCGCCGCATCGCTGCGCACTCCGGCGAGCACCCGGTGCCCCCGCCCCGCGAGGTGCTCGGCCGCCGCGCAGCCGATGCCGGTCGACGCGCCCGTGACCAGGAAGATCGATCCGTCGTCCATCACAGCTCCTTGTCGGTGTGACCGGCGAGCCGCACGATCGACTCGCCGAGCTCGGTCCAGCCGGCGAACGCGAGCCATTGGCCGTCCCTGCGGATCCGCCCGGCGATGGCCTCGGCGGCGTCGATCTCGAGGACGAGCCGCACGCGGTGCGAGCTGGTTGTCATGTCCACGAGCCTGTCGCCACGAACGCGCGCGAACAGGGGGGCGGGTGCCCTACCTTTTGCCCGATGGAGCCGGCCGACCGGCCGCGCACCGCGCTTCAGGGGGATCCGTGTCCGCTGTCGTCGACCTGCTCGAGCGGGACGCCGCCCTCGCCCGCGTGGACGAGCTCGCCGGCGCGGCGCGGGCCGGGGAGGGCCAGGCGCTCGCGATCGTTGCACCGGCGGGCGTAGGGAAGACGTCCCTGCTCGCGGCCATTCGTGACCGGCTGGTGGCGCGCGGACACCTCGTCCTGTCGGCGAGCGGCACCGACCGCGAACGCTCGCTCCCGCACGCCACGACCCGGTCGCTGCTCGAGCCGGCGCTGACCGATCCCGGCCTCCGCGCCGACGTGCTGCGGGACGCGGCGGTCCCGGCCGCGGCGATCCTTGGCGGCGCCGCCGCACCGGGTCCGCTGCAACACTCGCTGTACTGGACGGTGGCGAACCTCGCCGCGCACGGTCCGCTCGCGCTGCTCGTGGACGACGCCCACGAGTGCGACGACGCCTCCATCGACTTCCTGGGGTACCTGGCTCGCCGGGTGACCGACTTGCCGGTCATCATCGTGGCCGCGCTGCGGCCGGCCGCGCAGGTCGCGTGGTCGCCCGCGCTCGAGGCCCTGCACCGCGACGTCGGCGAGCTGCAGCTGCCGCCGCTGACCGATGGGGCGGCAGCCGTCCTGCTGGGGCGCCTCATGAATGGGCCGGTGTCGCGAGGATTCATCGAGACCTGCGTACGGGCTACCGGCGGGAACCCGTTCTACCTGACCGAGCTCGCCCGCGACCTGGAGCGCCGCGGCATCGACCCGTCCGGTGACCAGCTGCCCCATGCCGACACCATCGCCCCACCCGCGATCGTGCGCAGCGTGCTGCTCCAGATGGCCGTCCTCGCCCCGGCGGCGCCTCGCTTGGCGCACGCCTGCGCGGTGCTGGGGGACGGGTGCCGGCTCGACCACGCGGCACAGCTCGCGGAGGTCCCGATCGACGAGGCGGCGACGGCCGCCGACGCTCTGGTCGCATCCGGCGTGCTCGTCGACGACGCAGGTGGCCTCCGGCTCGCCCACCCGATCTTGCGTGCGTCGGTGCTGGGAGACGTCGGGCGCCACGAGCGGGCACGGTGGCACGCCCGGGCAGCCGCCGTGCTCCGCTCCCGCGGAGCTCCGGTGGGGGTGGTCGCCACCCACCTCAAGGCGACCGAGCCCGCAGGCGACCCGGAGACGGCCGACCTGCTCCTGCAGGCGGGCGAGCAGGCCCTCGGCGCGGGCAGCCCACACGCGGCCGTCGCGCTGCTCCGGCGCGCACGCGACGAGCCGCCGTCCCCCGCGGCGGTCGGCGACGTGGAGTTCCGGTTGGGGGTGGCCGAGGCCCAGGTCGGGGACCTCGCAGCGATCGAGCACCTGGTCACCGGCATCCGGCTTGCGGACGACCCCGACACGGCGACGGAGCGAGCACTCCTGTTCGCCGAGCTGGCACGCAAGGCGTCGCTCGTGCCTCTGGCGGTCGACGCGCTCGACACGGTCCTCGCGTCCACCCGGAGCACCAGGCTCCGTTCGCTCGCGGCCGCCGACCGCTACTGGATCGGCCGGACCAGCACGACGACGTACGCCCGGGTCCGGGGCCAGCGCGGTGACCTGGACCGGGCGCTGGCTCACCCCGACGCCGAGGTCAGCCGCGTCGCAGCCTGCCACCTCGCGACCGAGGCGGCGGTGGCAGGGCCGCTCACGGACCTGCACCGCTACCTCGACCTGGCGCTGGCCCCGCCGGGCCTTCTCGCGCACATCAGCATCGACTCCGCCGCTCTTGCCGGCGCGCTGTTCGCCCTGACGGTGGGCGAGCGGCACGCCGACCACGACGCGCTCACGACCGAGGTGCTGGAGAAGGCCGGGCGCACCGGCAACTGGGTCGCGCACGTGCTGGCCACGATCTACCGCGGGATCGAGCTGCCGCGTCTTGGGCAGGTCGGGGCCGCCGCGACGGAGGTCTCGGACGCCATGGCGCTCGCGACCGAGGCCGGCTGGCCCATGGGATCCGCCGAGCTGCCGGCCGTCCAGGTCGCCGCCCGGCTGTGGATCGGCGACGTTGCGGGTGCTGCCGACGTCGTGGCCGACGTTCCGTTCGACCTGGCGAACCCGACCACCGTGCCGGTGGCGATGCTGCTCCACACCCGCGGCGAGGTCGCCCTCCGGCGGCACGACCCGCGGGCCGCGCTCGGCGACGCCACCGCCGCCGGCGCCTGCCTGGAACAGCTCGCTGTGCGCAACCCCGCCATCACCGCGTGGCGGCGGACGGCGTCCGCGGCCCTGCGCGTCCTCGGCGAGCAGCGTCGGGCGACGGAGCTCGCCGAGGAGGAGCTCGGACTGGCCCGGTCCATGAGTGGTCCTGCCGTCCAGGCCGGGTCGCTGCGCGCCCTGGCGGCTCTCGTGCCGGGGCCTGAGGCGGTCGAGCTGCTCGCCGAAGCCGACGGGCTGGTCGCCGGAGGCCCGGCACTGCTCGAGCGGGCGCTGGTCGCCTACGAGCTCGGCGCGGCCCTGCGCCGCACCGGGCGGCCCACGGATGCGCGCCGCCACCTCGCCGCGGCGCTCGACCTCGCCGACCGCTGTGGCGGCACGGCGCTGGCCGCGTCGGCCCGGGAGGAGATCGCTCTCGCCGGCGGCCGGCCGCGTCGTACCCGGGTCACCGGCGTTGCCGCGCTGACGCCCGCGGAGAGCAGGGTCGTGCGACTCGCGGCCAAAGGGACCACGAACACGGTGATCGCCCAGACCCTCTTCGTCTCGCGCAAGACGGTGGAGAAGCAGCTGGCGAGCGCCTACGGGAAGCTCGGCATCTCCTCCCGGGCCGGACTCGCGCAGATCGACCTCTCCGGCCTCGAGAGCGGGTCATAGGCCGGCTGCTCGGCCTTGAGGTGCGGTCAGGCGCCGGCCGCGGCACGCGCCGCGTCGAGCTCGGCCTTGGTGAGCACCGCGCGCACCTCCAGACCGACGTCGGCCAGCGGGTTCTCCCCCGCCGGGCTGCGGTCGATGGCGCACACGACGGTCTCGACGACCGCACCGGCCGCGCGCAGCGCGTTGGTCGCGTCGCGCACGGCGCCTCCGGTCGTGATCACGTCCTCGATGAGCGTGACCCGCTTGCCGGCGAAGTCCGGTCCCTCGGCGAGCTTGGCGGTGCCGTACTCCTTCGCCTTCTTGCGCACGAACAGCGCCGGCATGCCGAGCAGCTGGCTGACGGCGGTCGCGATCGGGATGCCGCCCATCTCCAGCCCACCGAGCACCTCGGTGTCGGCCGGCAGCAGCTGAGACATCTCCCGGGCCACCCGGGCGAGGAGCAGCGGGTCGGCCTCGAAGAGGTACTTGTCGAAGTACTCGCTGCTCACCTGGCCGGACCGGAGCGTGAACTCCCCGGTCAGCCGGCAGGTGGCGTCGATGTCGGCAGCGAGCTCGGTGTCGGTAGACGTCACGGGGCGAACGTACCTGACTCCTCGGTCGCGATTTCCCTCGGTGCACGACGGATTCGTCAGGTGCGTCGCGATGGTCGTGGCACGCTGTTCATGAGTCGAGAAGGGGGTCCGCGGTGATCGGGCACGACAGGACCGGGGTGCAGCCGGGCGAGGGGATCGTCGCCCGGTTCGGTGCGGTGGCAGCGGCGATCGGGCCCGGGCCCGACGCGTTCACCGATCCCCTCCTCGACCTGCTCGCGGAGCCTGCGGCGCCTGTCGAGCTGCTCTGGTCGGTCGCGGCACTCGTGGCGAGCCGCCGACCCGACGTACCGCCGTTCGTGCTGCTGGTCGGCGACCGCGAGGATCGCCGGGTCGTGCGGTACGGCACCGCGCGCGTCCTGTTCGACGGCGCCGAGCCCGGGTCCGGCGACGTGTGGACCTGGCGCGAGGACCCCGTCCCGGCCGGGACCCACACCGTCGCGCTCACGGTCGTCGACGGTCCGGTGACCCCGCACCCGCACACCAACCTGCGCGACGGCACCTCCCGCGGCACCGGTCTGGTGCTGCAGGTCGACGGCGGCGGACCGCGGGTTCCCACACCGCCCACCAAGCCGGCGCCGCCCCGCTCGCCCGGCGCTCAACCCGTGGCCAGCCAGGCCGGCTTCGCGCCGGTGACGCCCGCGCACCCGCTGGACGAGCCCACTCCTGCGCTCGGCAGGGGGGCGCCCGTGCCCGCCCCTCCGATCTCGGAGGTGGTCCCGGGTGACACGGTCGTCCTCGCGGCCGACCTGCTCGCGCTGGAGTCCGCGGACGGGCGCCGGATCCCGCTCGACCGCGACTACGTGATCGGCCGGAACCCTCGTCAGGACCCGTCGGTGACGGCGGGGTCGGCCTCGCCCGTGCGGGTGCCCGAGGACGACAACCTGGTCTCGCGGGTGCACGCGTTCGTCGACGTCCGCGGCGACGCGGTCGTCGTCCGCGACAGCGCCTCGGCGAACGGCACCTTCTTCGCGCGGCCCGGCGACCGGGAGTGGACCAGGATCGGCCGGGAGCCCGTGCAGCTCGCTCTCGGCTGGAGCATCCGGATCGGCCGGCAGGTCTACACCGTCGTGGGCAAGGACTCCGGCTGAGGGGCGGCCCTGACAGCCATCCAGTCACCGGCACGCAGCCGCGCCAGCGCCTCCGGGCCGAGCCTCGTCCCCCTCTTGACGGCCGTTGTCGCCGCCGAGAGGAACTCCGGAGCCGCACCGAGGACCAGCACGCCAGCCACGACGTCGCCGGCGAGCAGCAGTCGGCGGTAGAGCGGGACGGCGGGGAGGTCCTCGGTCAGCACCACGTCCCCCGGCTCCGGCTCGACCCGGCCGACGGCCGAGAGGTCGAGGTCGACGCCCTTGAGGATCATCGCCGGGAGGTCCGCCTCGATCGACTCGTCGCCGCCCAGGGCGTTGGCAGCGGCAACCTCGGCCTGCTTCGTGGCGACCGGCCACAGCCCGAGGACTCGCGCGTCGTGCTCGGCCGCGTCGCCGACGGCGTAGACGTCCGGGGCGCTGGTGCGCATCCGGTCGTCGACGACGATCCCGCGGTCGACGGCGAGGCCGGCCCGCCGGGCGAGGTCGACGTTCGGCGTGATGCCGATCGCGGCGAGGAAGATCCCGGCGGGGAGCAGGGAGCCGTCGTCCAGCCGGACCTGCTCGAGCACGCTGCCACCCTCGAGGGCGGCCGCGGAAGCGCGGTAGCGGACCGCGATGCCCGCGCGGGTGAGGTGCTCGTGCACGAGCTCGCTCGCGCGGGCGTCGATGTTGCGCGGCAGCAGCCGCGTGTTGCGCTCGAGGACGGTGACGGTCAGGCCCAGCCGCCGCAGCGCCCAGGCTCCCTCGAGCCCCAGCAGCCCGCCGCCGGCCACCACGGCGCGCGTGACACCGTGCTGCTGGGCGTACGCCCGGATCCGGCCGGCGTCCTCCGCGGTCCGGAGCACGAAGGTGCCGGGGCCACCGAAACCGCGAAGGGGCGGCACCGTGCCCTGCGCACCGGTCGCGAGGATCAACCTGTCGTAGAAGAGGTGTTCACCCGTGCCGAGCCGCACCGAGCGCCCCGCGGTGTCGACGTCCGTCGCCAGGGTGTTCAGCCAGGTCGTGACCCGGTGGTCGTCGTACCACTCCTCCGGCAGGAGGGACAGACCGCTCATCGCGGAGCGGCCGTAGACGATCCGCGAGATGCCCATCCGGTTGTAGAGCAGGTGCGGCTCCTGGCCCACGAGGTGGATCTCGCAGTCGGGGTGCCCACGGCGCACGAAGTCGGCCGCGGTGACCCCGCCGACACCGGTGCCGATCACCACGACGCTGGTGATCGAGCGGTCGAACGAGGGCGGCGGCGTCTCGACGGATGCTCCCCGATCCGGTGTGAGACCGACGGTGACCGGGCCGCCGGTCGCGCGGGCGCAGCACGCCAGCCGGGTGTTCGGCGCGAGGCCGAGCCGCCGGAGGGTGCTCAGCTCCTCCTCCTCGGCCACCGACAGGTGCTCGGCACCTCCGACCACGGCGACCGGGTCGGCGCCGCACACGCCCATCCGGCAGCCGGCCTCGATCTGCAGGCCGCAGCTCTCGGCCAGCTCGAGCACGCTCTGGCCGGTCGTCGCCGAGGCAGTCGGCCCACCGACGAAGGCGACCTCTGCTGCGGGCGCCTCCGCGACCGTCGGCACGACCGGCATCCCCAGGTCGGTGACCTCGTCCTGCCCGGTCTCGGCGAGGTAGCGGCGCTCGGCCCAGTGCGTCCGCAGCAGCCACACCAGCGTCAGCGGAGCGACCACGGCGAGGACCGGCCAGCGCAGCCAGCCGGGATTCGCGGTCCCCAGCAGGGTGCTCAGCGCGGAGCCGGCGCGCGGAGTGCCGTAGTAGTAGAAGAGGTTGAGCGCGGCCGCGCCGGCCAGTGCGGTCACCATCCCGGCGGAGACGCCGAGGAACACCTCGAGCACGAGGAAGCATGCGACGCTCGCGGCGACGAACAGAGCGAGCCGGCCATAGGTCTGGGGCGTAGTGAGGGCGGGCTCGCCCAGCAGCGTGAAGAAGCCCGCCACGAATCCCGGCAGAGCGCTCGCGAACAAGCGGCGCGGCTGGGACCAGCGGCTGTCGAGGTCGTGGAGGTCGGCCTGCTGCGCCAGCTGCGGCTGGAAGTCGTAGCAGTTGCGGGTACACGCCAGGCAGGGCTGGCAGTGGCTGTTGGGCGAGAGCACGAACGGCGTCTGGCCGTAGAGCCGTTGCACGGGCAGCAACGGGCAGATGCTGCTGCACCACCCGCTCTTGCCCTTGAACACCACCCCCATCGCGAAGGCCGACAGGATGATCACGGCGAGCAGCGCCGCGGTCGCCGTACCGCTGCTGTTGAAGAGCGCGAGCCGCGCCCCGGCGATCCCGAAGAACAGGGTGATCGCGACGACGTAGCCCCGCTCGCTCCACCACCGCGGCGCGGTGCGGCCGAGGGTGAACCCGAGCACCCGAGCCGACTGGTTCGCGGAGGAGAGCGGGCAGATGTTGCGCCAGACGCCGGGCGCGACGAAGAACAGGATCGGCAGGACCGGCACCACGACGCCGAAGAACAGGGCGAGCCCGGTCGTCGGCCGGACGACGAGCGTGACGACGAGAGCGAGGTAGGCCGCCACCGACCCGACCCGCACGACGCGCCAGGCCCGCACCGGGATCCGCCGGGGCAGCTCCTGGTAGGTACGGAACGCCGCGTGGGTGTCCGGCCCGGCCCTGAGCCACACGACCGCCGCCCGGAGGGGCGTGGTCGCAGCCGGCGCCACGAGCACCGGCGGCGCGGGGAGCGGAACCGAGTCCGCCGGGAGCACGCGCGGGCCGGGAGTCGGGGTCGATCGCGGCACCGGGAGCCGCACCACCAGCTCGGTGCGGCCGAGCCGGATCACGTCACCGTCGGCGAGCGCGGTCCGCGAGGTCACCGGCCTTCCGTTGACGAGCGTGCCGTTGCGGCTGCCGAGGTCCACGACCGACAGCCCGAGAGGGCTCGGGAGCAGCTTGAGGTGACGCCGCGAGACACCGTCGTCGTCGATCCGCAGCCCGTCGGCGCCGCGGCCCACCTCGAGCCCGCGGTCGACCGGAACCGTTCGCGGCGCGCGGCCCAGCTCCCGCACCTCGACCTCGGGCGCGACCATGTCGTTCCCCCGTCCCAAACCGGTGGACCCGAGACATCCGAGTCGAGTGTAGGTAAAGGAACCGCAATCCGACACGGGGTGATCCCGCGCGCATCGGCGGCCCGCGACGTGCGGTTACATGGGCACATGCGCCACGCCCGACGCCTCGACGGCATCCCGCCGACGATCTTCGCCGAGATGTCCGCGCTGGCCGTGCGGACCGGCTCGGTCAACCTCGGCCAGGGGTTCCCGGACAGCGACGGCCCGCCCGAGGTGATCGAGGAGGCGATCGCGGCCCTCCGCGGCGGGCGCAACCAGTACGCACCCGGGATCGGCGTCCCCGAGCTCCGGACCGCCATCGCCCGCCACCAGCAGCGGCACTACGGCATCGAGCTCGACCCCGACCGCCAGGTCGCCGTGACCACCGGGTGCACCGAGGGCATCGCTGCCGCGCTGCTCGGCCTGGTCGACCCGGGCGACGAGGTCGTCGTGCTCGAGCCCTACTACGACTCCTACCTCGCGATGATCGGCTTCGCCGGCGGAGTACGCCGGCCCGTCCCGCTGCGAGCGCCGAGCTTCCGGCTGGACCCCGACGAGCTGCGCGCGGCCGTCGGTCCGCGCACGAGCCTGATCCTGCTGAACTCCCCGCACAACCCGACCGGCTCGGTGCTGACCCGCGAGGAGCTCGAGGCGGTCGCCGCCGTCGCGCAGGAGAACGACCTGATCGTGGTGACCGACGAGGTCTATGAGCACCTCACCTTCGACGGGCGCCGGCACGTCCCGATCGCCACCCTGCCCGGCATGTTCGAGCGCACGCTGACCCTGTCCAGCGCTGGCAAGTCCTACTCGTTCACCGGCTGGAAGGTCGGCTGGGCGACCGGGCCCGCCGACCTGGTCGCGGCCCTGGTCGGCGCCAAGCAGTGGCTCACGTTCACCTCGGGCGCGCCGCTGCAGCCCGCGGTCGCGGCCGCGCTCGACGAGTGCCCGGACTTCCCCGCGAAGCTCGCGCGCAGCCTCGAGGAGCGGCGGGACCGCCTGGCCGCCGGCCTCACGGCGGCCGGCCTGTCGCCGTACACCCCGGAGGGGACCTACTTCACGACCACCGACATCACCGACCTCGGTTGGGCCAACGGCCGCGAGTTCTGCCTGGCCCTGCCCGAGCGGGCCGGGGTCGTCGCCGTGCCGATGGCCGCGTTCTACGACCACCCGGACGGCGACGGGCGGCACCTGGTGCGCTGGGCGTTCTGCAAGGACGAGCCGGTCATCGACGAGGCGGTCCGCCGGCTGGCCGCCGCCGACCTCAGCGCCTGATCCAGGCGCGCGCGTCCGCCCGGAGCAGCAGCGAGCAGGTCACCGCCGCCGCAGCGACGAGCACGACCAGGTAGGGAGCCGCCAAGCTCGTCACGAGCAGCAGCAGGCCTGCCGCCGCTGCGGACACGATCAGCGCGATCCACGCCCACATCACCCGGCGGAACGCCAGCACCGCGAGCACGGCCCCCGCGATGCACCAGACGACGACGACGACCGCCAGCACCAGCGTGGCCGCGACGATCTCACTGCGGCTGAGGTCTGCGACGTACGGCCCGGACTGCTCGGCCTGCTTGACCATCTCGTCGAAGGTGTCGTCCGGCATCAGCATGATCGCGACCTCGGCCAGCAGCATCCCGCCCGCGACCAGCGCGGTGCAGACCCAGGTGACGATGCAGGCCGCGACGATCGCGGGCGGCCGGGCCGGCCGCACCGCGACCGGCGGGGCGGCGTACGCGAACGGCTGCTGGGGAGGCGCGAGCGGCGGGGGCGCGACCGGCGGGCCGGGCTGCGGCTGCGGCACCGGCTTGGTGGCGACCGGGGCGGCCGAGGTACCTCGGAACCAGTCGCGGGTCGGCTGCACCCAGAGCATGGCGACGCCGGCCGCGACCATCGGGGCCAGGAATCCTGCGGTGGCGAGGCCGCCGACGAGGACCAGCGGTGCCAGGCAGGTCAGCGCGAGCCGAGCGCTCGTCGAGCGGCGCAGAGCGTGGAAGCCGAGGATCGCCGACGCGGTCGCGGCTCCAGCCGCGATCATCGCCAGGACCCGGATGACGTCCGACAGCATGTTGACCGTCAGGCCGGAGCCGTCGATGGGCGGCTCCGAGAGGAGCTTGCGCAGCTCGTCCTGGACCTCGAGCGTGTGCAGGCCGGCGATCCGCTGCCATGCGGCGACGACGAGTACGACCGAGCCGCCGATGATCAGCCACCCGGCGAACGTCGTCTGCCCCGGTCGCGGCGCCTGCTCGGTCATGGCCTCCATTGCACCAGACGCCCGGCGGCCGGCCCGAGGCGGGACGGCCGCCGGAGCACCCGGTGGTCAGGCGAGCGCGCGCAGCCCCTGCGCGGGGTGGTTCGTGCGGCAGGAGCAGCGGTCGCGCTGCGCCGTGCGCTCGCCCATGAACCCGCTGGTGTAGGCCAGCACGACCAGCTGCAGCCGGTCGCGCCGATTCAGCTTGGTGAGCAGCCGGCGTACGTGGCTCTTCACCGTCGAGACGCTCACGAACAGCTCCTCGGCGATCTCGGCGTTCGAGCGGCCCAGCGCGAGCAGGGTGAGCACGTCGACCTCGCGCCGGGTCAGCCGCGGCCCGCGGCGCGGGGCTATCGGCGCGACCGGCGCGACCGGCGCGGGGGCGAGGGGGGTGGCAGTAGCAGTTGACATGAGGGGTTCCTCCAGAAACACAAGTGGCTTCGAATGCCCCAAGGCTCGCGGTCGCGGTCGGTGCGCGGCATCGTGCAAATGCGCCAACCTCCCCCCGACGGATGCGCGAATTCCCCCGCAAGGATGAATTTTCCCTTTTACCTTTAGCCGGGTGGGGGAACTGCTGGTAGGGCGCTCCGAGCCCGCCCGGGCGCTGGTCGACCAGCTCGCCGAGCGGGCCTGGCCGGTCGTCCTGTACGGCGAGGCCGGCGTCGGCAAGACCGCGCTGGTCCGCGCCGCGCTCGGCGGGCGCGGCTACCGCGAGGGCGGCTGCCTCGCGACGCTGTCGTGGTCGCCGTACCTGCCGCTGCGACGCGCGTTCGGCCCCGACCTGGACCCCGAGACCTGGGACGGTGACGCGGAGTACGTCGCCGAGGCCGTCACCGCTGCGCTCGGCGAGGACATCCTGTTCGTCGACGACGCGCAGTGGGCGGACCAGGACACGGTCCGGGTGCTCGAGCTGCTCGCTGCGACCGTGCCGCTGGTGCTGACCGTCCGCCGCGGCGACCAGGGGGCGGCCGCGCTGCTCGCCCGGATCGCCGCCGGCGCGCGGATCGACCTCGAGCCGCTCGACGGGGAGGACGCCGCCGAGCTGGTCCGCACCCTCCGGCCGCGGCTCACGCCGAGCGAGGTCGCCGAGGTCGTCGACCGCTCCGGCGGCAACCCGCTGCTGATCGAGGAGCTCGCTGACGCCGACCGCGGCACCGAGAGCCTGCACCGGGCGATGCTCGCCCGCTGCCGCGACCTGCCCGAGCAGCAGCTCGAGGGGCTGGCGCTCATGACGCTGGCCGGCCGGCCGCTGCCCGAGCGGGCGATCCCGGGCGCCGAGGGGCTCATCGAGAGCGGGCTGGCCCGGTCGACGGACGGCTACGTCGCGATGCGGCACGCGCTGGTCCGCGAGGTGGTGGGAGAGCTGATCTCCGAGGAGCGGCGGATCCGCTGCCACCAACGGCTCGCGGAGGTGCTCACCCACCCCGGCGAGCAGGCGGTCCACCTGCAGGCGGCCGGTGACTGCGGGGCGGCGTACGACGCGGCGATGCGGGCGGTCGAGGAGGCCGCGACCACCGGGGAGCGGGTGGCGCACCTGCAGACCGCGGCACGGTGCGTCGGCACCGAGAGCGGCGCGGAGTTCCGGCTGCAGGCCGCGGAGGCCGCGAACGAGATCGGCGAGTGCGACACCGCGGCGGCGCTCCTGGACGGCCTCCCGGACCGGGCGGACCTGCGGTTCCGGATCGCCCGCCAGCGCACCGACATCGCGTACTTCCGTGGCGACGCCGAGGCGCACCGCGCCGCGCTCGCCGCCCAGGTCGAGGCGGCGACGCCCGGCACCATCGAGGAGCTGCTCACCCTCGTCGAGCGAAGCTTCCTGAAGCTCGTCGTCGACAGCGACGTACCTGCCGCTGCCGTCCTCGCCGAGCAGGCGCTCGCTCTCGCCGAGCGGATCGACGAGGGTCACGTGGCCGCGCTGAAGGCCGTCGCGGACGCCTACTACCTGGGCTCCGACCCGCGCTGGCGCGACGCCTACCCGGCGGCTCTGCAGCGCGCCCAGGAGGAGGGCGACTTCGCCCGCGAGTGCCGCATCGCCAACAACTACATCTCGGCGACCGAGACCTACGGACCCCAGTCCGTGGCCCGCGAGCTCGCGCGGACGATGGCGCTGCGCTGCGCCGACGCCAAGCTGCTCGGCCTGCAGCGCACCTTCGACTTCCGCAGGGTCAACCTGGCGGCGCACGCGTGCGAGTACGACGTCGTGCTCGCGGAGGCGTCCACCCTGGCCGCCGCCCCGACGGGGCTCGGCGTGCTCGACCGCACCGACCTGCTGTTCACCCTCGCGATCGCCCAGGTGGACCTCGGGCTGGTCGATCTCGGGCTCGAGACCACCGAGCGGATCGAGTCGCTCGGAAGCGAGCGCGGCCACAGCAACTACCACCTGGTGCGGTCGTGGGCGTTCCTCGAGCTGCGGCGCCACGACGACGTGCTCGTCGAGGAGAAGGCCTTCCGGGAGTACGAGCACGACCTCGCGCGGATCGCCTTCGCCACGCCGGTTTTCGCGTGGGCCGCCCGGGAGACGGGCGCGCCGCACCCCACCGCCCCGGACGTGCGCCCGCGCGGCCTCCTCGGCGGAGCGCTCCGCGAGGTGGACGCCATCGCCCTGCTGCGCGAGGAGGAGTACGAAGCGGCGGCCGTCGCGTTCGCGAACGCCGCGGCGGCCTACGAGGGGACCCACCAGCGAGCCGGCGCCCGCTGCCGCTGGGCGCACGGTGAGGCGCTGAGGCTCGCCGGCGACCCGGCCGCCGCGGCCGCCCTGGTCGACGCCGAGGCCCACGCGCGCGGGCTCCGGCTCGTGCACGTGGTGAGCCGCTGCGAGCGCTCGCTCCGGGCGCTCGGCGTACGCCGGTCCGCGGCGACGACGCGCACGGACAGCTCTCCGCTGACGGCCCGCGAGCTCGAGATCGTGATGCTCGCGGCCGAGGGCCTCACCGACAAGGCGATCGCCGCGCGGCTGGGGATCGCGCACCGCACGGTGCAGACGCTGGTCGCCAACGCGCGCCGCAAGGTCGGCGCCGAGAACCGCCGCCACCTGATCAGTCTGGTGAGCGGCGGATGACCCTGCCCTACGTGGTCGTCGAGGCCGGGCCGGACGCCCTCGCCGAGGCGCGCGGCGAGCTCGGCTCCCGGGGCTGGCGCGTCGTCGACCACCTCGACATCGGTCACCGGGAGGGCGGGCTGGTGTACGCGCTGCCGGTCGCGAGCGCCGACGACGCCGCCGTGGCACTGTTCACGGCCATCGAGGGCGTCGGGCTCCTCGTCGACGCCGCCTCCGCGCCCCGTCCGGTCGTCGACCGACTCTGCGACGACCTGCGCCGGCTCGGGCACCTCGACCACCGGGTCTCGGGCGGTGGCCCGATGCTCACTGCCGAGGAACGGGTGCTCATGGACCTCCTCGCCGGCGGCTCGACGCTCGGCGCCGCCGCCGACGCCCTGCACCTGTCCCGCCGGTCCGCCGACCGCCGCCTCGCGGCCGCCCGGACCAAGCTCGGCGCCGACGCCACCGGAGCCGCCATCGCGGCGTACCGACGCCGCCTCGATCGCCTCCCCCGCCCCGCCTGAACCCTCGTCGAACCCCGTGTTGGAGCACGTCGAACCGTCAGTTCGAGCGTGTCGAACCTTCAGTTCGGGACGGTTGGAACTGCTGACTCAACGTGCTCGAAGCCAGGGTTCGACGCGCTCGAACTCAGGGTTCAACGTGCTCGAACTGACGGTTCAACGTGCTCGAAGTCAGGGTTCGACGTGCTCGAACTCAGGATTCAACACGCAGCTCCAGGCCGTCGACGGAGTCGGGGGCGCGGTCGACGGTGACGGTGCCGCCGTCGGTGACGGTGCCGGCGAGGATCGCCTTGGCGAGCCGGTCGCCGATGGCCGTCTGCACCAGCCGGCGCAGCGGGCGGGCGCCGTAGGCGGGGTCGTAGCCCGTCTCGGCCAGCCACTGCTTCGCGGCGTCGGTGACCTGGATGTTGATCCGGCGCACGGACAGCCGCTTCTCCAGCGACGCGAGCTGCAGGTCCACGATGTGCGTCAGGTCGTCCTTGGACAGCGCGTCGAAGGTGACGATCTCGTCGAGCCGGTTGAGGAACTCCGGCTTGAAGCTCTGCCGCACGACCGCGAGCACCGACTCCTTCTTCTTCTCGGGGTCCAGCGTCGGGTCGACGAGGAAGTGCGAGCCGAGGTTGGAGGTCAGGATCAGGATCGTGTTCCGGAAGTCCACGGTCCGGCCCTGGCCGTCGGTGAGCCGGCCGTCGTCGAGCACCTGCAGCAGCACGTCGAACACCTCGGGGTGCGCCTTCTCGACCTCGTCGAGCAGCACGACCGAGTAGGGCCGGCGCCGCACCGCCTCGGTGAGCTGACCGCCCTCCTCGTAGCCGACGTAGCCCGGAGGCGCACCGACCAGCCGCGCGACCGCGTGCTTCTCGGCGTACTCGCTCATGTCGATCCGCACGATCGCCCGCTCGTCGTCGAACAGGAAGTCGGCGAGCGCCTTCGCGAGCTCGGTCTTGCCGACACCCGTCGGACCGAGGAACAGGAACGACCCGGTCGGCCGGTCCGGGTCGGAGATCCCCGCCCGCGCCCGGCGTACGGCGTCCGAGACCGCACGCACCGCGTCGGCCTGGCCGATCAGCCGGGCACCGATCACCTGCTCCATCTCGAGCAGCTTCGCGGTCTCGCCCTGCAGCATCCGGCCGGTCGGGATGCCGGTCCACGCCTCGACGACCTCGGCCACCTGCTCGGCGCCGACCTCCTCGCCGACCAGCTTCTCGGTGGCCGACACCTCGACCGCCTCGACCGCCTTGATCTGCTCCTCGAGCGCCGGGATCCGGCCGTAGAGGATCTCGCTGGCGCTGCCGAGGTCGCCCTCGCGCTGCAGCCGCTCGGCCTCACTGCGCAGCTGGTCGAGCTGGCGGCGCAGCTCACCCTCGCCCTCGAGCGAGGACTTCTCGCGCTCCCAGCGCGCCTCGAGCCCCCGCAGCTCCTCCTGCTTGTCGGCGAGGTCCTGCCGCAGCGCCTCGAGCCGCTCGACCGACGCGTCGTCGGACTCCTTGGCGAGCGCGAACTCCTCCATCTTGAGCCGGTCGACGTGGCGCCGCAGCTGGTCGATCTCCTCCGGGGAGGACTCGATCTCCATCCGCAGCCGGGACGCCGCCTCGTCGACGAGGTCGATCGCCTTGTCGGGCAGCTGTCGCCCGGAGATGTAGCGGTCGGACAGGGTCGCAGCGGCGACCAGCGCGGCGTCGGTGATCCGGACGCCGTGGTGGGCCTCGTACTTCTCCTGGATGCCGCGCAGGATCTGGATCGTGTCCTCCACGGAGGGCTCGCCGACGAAGACCTGCTGGAACCGCCGCTCCAGGGCGGGGTCCTTCTCGATCCGCTCGCGGTACTCGTCGAGCGTGGTGGCGCCGATCATGTGCAGCTCACCGCGCGCCAGCATCGGCTTGAGCATGTTGCCCGCGTCCATCGCCGAGTCGCCGCCGGCACCCGCGCCGACGACCGTGTGCAGCTCGTCGATGAACGTGATGATCTGCCCGCCGGCGCTCTTGATCTCCTCGAGCACGGCCTTGAGCCGCTCCTCGAACTCACCGCGGTACTTCGCTCCGGCGACCATCGCGGCGAGGTCCAGGCTCAGCACCCGCCGGCCCTTGAGGCTGTCGGGCACGTCGCCGTCGACCACGCGCTGCGCGAGGCCCTCGACGACGGCGGTCTTGCCGACGCCGGGCTCGCCGATGAGGACGGGGTTGTTCTTGGTACGGCGCGAGAGCACCTGGATGACCCGCCGGATCTCCGCGTCGCGCCCGATGACCGGGTCGAGGCGACCCTCCTCGGCGGCGGTGGTCAGGTCGACGGAGTACTTCTCCAGCGCCTCGTAGGTCGACTCCGCGTCCTGCGACGTCACCCGCCGGTTGCCGCGGACCGCGGTCAGCGACTCGCGCAGCCCGTCGGCGCTCAGGCCGGCGTCGTGGAGGACCTTCTGCGCCGAGCTCTCCACGGTGGCCAGCGCGATCAGCAGGTGCTCGCTGGCGACGTACTCGTCCTTCATCGACCGCGCCAGGTCCAGCGCCTGGGCGAGCACCCGGGTCAGCGCGGCGGACGCGGCGGGCTGCTGCACGGTCGCACCGGAGGCCGACGCCAGCGCGTCGCGCGCGGCGGCAGCGGCGTGCACGAGGGTCGAGACGTCCACGCCGGCCTTGGCGACCAGGTTGGCGGCCGTCCCCTCCTGCTGCAGCAGCAGCGCGACGAGCAGGTGGATCGGCTCGGTGGTGGAGTGGCCCGCCGTCGTGGCGGACAGCTGGGCAGCCTCGATCGCCTCGCGGCTGCGGGTGGTGAACTTGTCGGCACCGAACGTGCTCATGCGCGGGCTCCTGGACGTGAGTTGCTCTGATCGTGTCGTGCCCGTCCCGGGATTGCCAGGGTCGGACGTCATAGATCACAACTCATCCAAAGTTGAGTCTGTTCCACTCAACTCTGAGATTTTCGACCTCGCGCGGCGCTGGCGCTCACTCAGTCGACATCCAGGTCCGGCGGCGTCTCGTGCTCCGGCAGGTCGGTGCTGGCAGCGGTCCGCTCGTCGACCAGGGCGTCCTTCACGAACTCCTCGCCGAACGGCGTGAGGTGGATGGATCTGCGGACGACCTTGGTGAACTTCACCGAGTGCAGCGCCTTGAGCACGTCCGGCTGCGCCTCGAGCACCTGGTACTCCATGTGCTCGCGCAGCGGCTCCCGCGAGAACCAGACCAGGCCGAGCCGGAACAGGTTGTTGAGGTAGGACGGCACCTGGTCCAGGTAGCGCAGCCCGGCTCGCGCCCCGACCATGTTGAGGCCCGGGGCGATCAGCTGGCTGCTCACCATGCCGATCGGCCCGCCGGTGCGGATGTCCACGCTGGGCTGCGGGCCGTCCTTGAGCAGCATCACCAGGATCCGCGCCTCGTCCGGCGCGAGCTCGTCGAGGATCCGGTCGAAGGCAGGGTGCCGGTTGTCGGTCGCCCACACGTCGCGGGACCGCTCCAGGAGCTCGTGCCCGCGCTCGCGGAGGCTGGTCTGGCGGGTGGAGATCACCTCGCCGACGGCCTCGGCACGCGGCCGCTCGGGCGCCCCGCCGAGCGACTCGCCGGCCCTGAGCAGGACCGTGCCCACCGGTACGCCGTCCGCCACCTGCCGCGCGATGTCGCCGACCGCGTTGACGACGGCCCCGACCTCGCGGATCAGCTCGGCCGCCTCGGCGCGGTTGGTGGCGGCACGACCGACCCGGCGCCAGTTGCGGGCGGTCGCGCGCAGTCCCCAGCCGGTGGTGTTCACCGCGGCGACCGCTGCGACCCGCGCGAGGCCCGGGAGCGACTCGACCACGGTCCCGTTGACCGCCACGGCCGGCAGCCGGGGCAGCCCGTCCCTGTCGAGATCGTCAGTCATCAGTGCCCTCCATCATCCGGGCGGGAACCCGGGGATCCAGCCCCAGGTGAAGAAGCCGAGGTGGATGAAGCCGCCCGCCGCCCCCATGATCGCGCCGTGAGCGTAGAGCATCCACTCGTCCTCCTTGATGGCGGACCGCATCATCTCCACGAAGTCCCGAGGCGGTAGCTCCTTGGTACGGCGGGCGATCAGCACACGGATCTTCGCCGACTGGCGCCGGCTGAACTCGGGGTCGCGGAACGGGGTGATCGTGCGGCCCACCGCCTCCCGCGCGAAGGACTCGCGGATGTTGTCGAACTTCTCCGCGCCCACGACCACCCGCGCCGCGCCGCGCAGCGGACCGGCGGCCTTGTCGATCGCGGGCTTCATCGCGGTGGCGATCATGTGCCGGGTGCGGTCGCCGCGCGGGCCGTCCATCAGGAAGTCGCCGATCCGCTCGAGCGTGATCACGTCGTCGGCGATGATCCCGGCGTAGACCTCGGCGCACTCGGCCTGGCGGCGCAGGAACAGGCCCTGCACCTTGATGCCGAGGATCCGCCGGGGCTCCGGCGGCTCGAAGATCAGCCACATGCCGAGCGCGTTGGTGGTCCACCCGACGATCACGCCCATGATCGGCAGCAGCCACGCGAGGTGCCAGGTCTGGTCGACGATCGCGACCGGGATCCCGAGCAGGAAGCCGAAGATGAAGCCGAACGCGACCATCAGGTTCAGCTCGCGCTGGCCGACGTCGCGGAAGACGCGGACCACGAGCGCGGGGTTCTTCCGGAAGTGGTCGATCACCATGATCTTCGGGTCGAGCAGCTGGTTGATGTGCACGCCGATCTCGTCGGTGATCGTGGTGACGACGTTCGGCAGCTGCGCCTGGACCCGGTTGATGACGCCCTGCTTGAGCGGCGCGGGCAGGTCGCGCCACATGCGCGGGTGCTCGCGGGAGAGGATCTCGTCCACCATCTGCGGCAGGTCGGGCTCGAAGACGCGGACGATGTGGGCCGCGATCTCCTCGGGCTCCAGCTGGGCGTAGAACTCCGCCGGCGTGCCGAGCTTGGCGATCACCTTGTCGACCGCGATGCTGCCCATCTTCGCGGCCCGGGCGGGCACGATGCCCTGCCAGCCGATGCCGCCGTCCGGGATGCCCGGGACCTCCTGCAGCTTGCGCGGGATGACCGTCGCGATCTCGCGCAGGCCCGGCACCTTGAAGCCGTAGAACTTCACCGGGCTGAAGAGCATCCAGAGCCCGGACCAATTGATCAGCCAGCCGATGATCCCGGTGAAGAACGGGATCGACACGAACTCGAACCAGTTGACGCCGGCGGCCCAGTCGGACAGCCAGTCCATCACTGCGTCCACGCGCACCCCTCGCCGGTGATCAGGCCGCCCCATGGCCCTGGAAGCCTTGAGGCTAGTGGTTCTCGTGACAACCGGCACAGACATCCGGGCTGCGGACGCTGCGGCGAGCGGCGCTAGCGGGGCCGGCGCCAGACGACGACCGACTGCCCCGGCTGCGACTGGCGGAGCACCGGGAGGTTGCCCGAGCGCTCCTGCCGCGCGCCGACCGCCTGGCGCAGCGCCTCGAGCGCCGCCTCCAGCTCCGCGCTCAGCTCGGCGTTGCGGGCCCGCAGCGCGGCGACGGTGTTCTCGAGGTCGAGGATGCGGCGCACGCCCTCGATCCCGATGCCGGACGAGGTCAGCTGCGCGATCTCGCGCAACCGCTCGATGTCGAGGAAGGAGTAGCGCCGCCCGCCGCCCGCCGTACGGCCGGGCGTGATCAGCCCCATCCGCTCGTAGGTGCGCAGCGTCTGCGGGTGCAGCCCGCTGAGCTCGGCGGCGACGCTGATCACGAAGACGGCGGCGTCCGGCGGCGGGGTCTCCGGGCCGGGGGTACGTCGCGTCGCCATCTCACTCACCGTCCGGGAACAGGTTGGCGCGCAGCGGGGTCGACCCCGTCGCGGCGGCGTAGGCCTGGAGCGCCTGCCGGGCCTCGTCGCTGAGCGTCGCGGGGACTTGGACCTCGACCGTGGCGAGCAGGTCGCCGTGGCTGCCGTCCTTCTTCCGGGCGCCACGGCCGCGGATCCGGAACGTGCGGCCGTTGGGCGTGCCCGCCGGGACCTTCAGCGTCACCGGCGCGCCCCCGAGGGTCGGGACCTTGACCTCGGCGCCGAGCGCCGCCTCGGTGAACGAGATCGGCACCTCGAGCGTCAGGTCGTCGCCCTTGCGGCCGAAGATCCGGTGGCCGGTGACCTTCACGGTGACGAACAGGTCGCCCGCCGGGCCGCCCCGCTCGCCGGGCGCACCCTTGCCGCGCAGCCTGATCCGCTGGCCGTCCTTGACGCCCGCGGGGATCTTGGCCTGGATGGTGCGCACCGAGCTGCCGCGGCCGGTGCCGTGACACGTCGGGCACGGGTCGTCGTAGACCAGTTGCCGGCCGCCGCAGCCGGGGCACGTCTCGTTCATCGAGAACGCGCCGCCGACGGAGGCGACCACGAACCCGGTGCCGTCGCAGGTCGGGCAGCGGTGCGGCGTGGTGCCGGGCTTGCCGCCCGTTCCGGCGCAGGTCGGGCAGGCGCCCTCCGCGGCGATCCGGAGGCTGACCGTGACGCCCTCGAGCGCCTCGGCGAAGCCGATGGTCGCCGTGGTCTCGAGGTCGGCGCCACGGGCGGCCCGTTGCTGGCGGCGGCCGAAGCCGCCGCCGAACAGGTCGCCGAACAGGTCGCCGAAGCCTCCGCCGCCTCCGGAGTGCTGCTGGCGCAGCAGGTCGTCGACGTCGAACCCCGCGCCGCCACCGCCACCGAAGCCGCCCGCCGGGAACCCGCCGCTCGCGAACAGCCGGCGCGCCTCGTCGTACTTCTTCCGCTTCTCGGGGTCGCCGATGACGTCGTAGGCCTCGGCGACGGCCTTGAACTTGTCGTGCTTGGCCTTGTCGTCGGGGTGGGAGTCGGGGTGGTTGGCGCGCGCGAGCTTGCGGTAGGCCTTCTTGATCTCGTCCGCCGTCGCCGTCTTCGCGACGCCGAGCTCCTTGTAGAAGTCCTTCGTCGCCCAGTCCGCGCGGATGCCGCCCCCATCACTGCCAGGGTCAGCCATGCCAGCTCACCTCCTCCCTGTCCTTCATCGCCTCACTTCTCCTCGGGATCGACCACCAGCACCTGAGCCGCACGCACCACGCGGTCACCGATCTTGTAGCCGGCCTTGGCGACGACCTTGCAGGTGGTCACCTCGACCTCGGCGTCGGTGCCGATGTGCGACAGCGCCTCGTGGACGGTCGGGTCGAACGGGTCGCCGGGCTCGCCGAACTTCACCAGGCCGAGCCCGGTGACGATCCGCTCGAGCTGCTCGGCGACCGCCTTGAAGCCGCCTTCGAGCGGCTCATGCTCCCGCGCCCGGTCGATGGTGTCGAGCACCTCGATGATCGGCGCGAGCGCGGCGTAGGTCGCGTTCTGGCGTACGAGCTCACGATCCCGCTCGACCCGGCGCTTGTAGTTGACGTACTCGGCCTGGAGCCGCTGCAGGTCGGCGGTCAGCGCGCCGACCGCCTGCTGCGCGCCGGCCAGCTCGTCGTCCATCGCCGCCTCGTCCTCGGCAGCTGGGGCCTCGGGCCCGCCCTCCGCCGGAGCGGAGGGCGGGTCGAAGTCCCGGGACGACTGCATGACGACGTCCTCGGCCCCGGAGGGCCCCGACGGCTCGGCCGGTCGCGCCTCTGTCGTCTCCTCGGGCCGGCGCTCGGTCACTTGTCCTCGCCCGGCGCCGCGTCCTCGTCGTCCACGATCTCGGCCTCGACGACGTCCTCGTCGGACTCACCCGTGGCACCGGTGCTACCCCCGGCCGCCGCGGCGTCCGCGTCGGCGGCGGCGTACATCGCGGCGCCCATCTTCTGGCTGGACTCACCCAGCTTGGTGATCGCGGCCGTGAGCTCGTCCTTGTCGGACTCCGCGTTCTCGAGGACCTTCTTGAGCGCCTCGACGTCGGCGGTGACCTCGGTCTTCACGTCCTCCGGGATCTTGTCGCCGTTGTCCGCGAGGAACTTCTCGGTCGTGTAGACGAGCTGGTCGCCCTGGTTGCGCACCTCGACGACCTCGCGACGGGCGGCGTCCTCGGCGGCGTACTGCTCCGCCTCCTTGACCATCCGGTCGATGTCGTCCTTGGACAGCGCGCTGCCGCCCGAGATCGTCATCGACTGCTCGCGGCCGGACGCCTGGTCCTTCGCCGACACGTGGACGATGCCGTTGGCGTCGATGTCGAAGGTGACCTCGATCTTCGGCACGCCGCGCGGGGCCGGCGGGAGGCCGGTCAGCTCGAAGTTGCCGAGCGGCTGGTTCTGCGCCCACATCTGGCGCTCGCCCTGCGCGACCTTGATCTCGACCGACGGCTGGTTGTCGTCGGCGGTCGTGAAGATCTCGCTCCGCTTGGTCGGGATCGTGGTGTTGCGCTCGATCAGCGTGGTCATCACGCCGCCCTTGGTCTCGATGCCGAGGCTCAGCGGCGTCACGTCGAGAAGCAGCACGTCCTTGACCTCACCGGCGAGCACGCCGGCCTGGAGCGAGGCGCCGACGGCGACGACCTCGTCGGGGTTCACGCCCTTGTTGGGCTCCTTGCCGCCGAGCAGCTCCTTGACCAGGTCGGTCACGGCGGGCATCCGGGTGGAGCCACCGACGAGCACGACGTGGTCGATGTTGGCGACGCTGACCCCACCGTCCTTGAGGACCGACTCGAACGGCTTCTTGGTGCGGTCGAGCAGGTCGGCGGTCATCCGCTGGAACTCCGAGCGGGTGAGCCGCTCCTCGAAGTGCAGCGGGCCGTTCTCACCGTGGGTGATGTAGGGCAGGTTGATGTGCGTCTCGCTCGAGGAGGAGAGCTCGATCTTCGCCTTCTCCGCGGCCTCCTGGAGGCGCTGCTTGGCGATCTTGTCCGCGCCGAGGTCGACGCCGTTGTTGTCCTTGAACTTCTTGATCATCCACTCGACGACGCGGTTGTCCCAGTCGTCACCGCCGAGGTGGTTGTCACCGCTGGTGGCCTTCACCTCGACGACGCCCTCGCCGATCTCGAGCAGTGACACGTCGAACGTGCCGCCACCGAGGTCGAAGACCAGGATGGTCTGGTCGTCGCCCTTGTCCAGGCCGTAGGCCAGCGCGGCCGCGGTCGGCTCGTTGACGATCCGGTCGACCGTGAGGCCCGCGATCTCGCCGGCCTCCTTGGTGGCCTGGCGCTGGGCGTCGGAGAAGTACGCCGGGACGGTGATGACCGCGTTGGTGACGGTCTCCCCGAGGTAGGCCTCCGCGTCCCGCTTCAGCTTCTGCAGGATGAAGGCGCTGATCTGCTGGGGGGTGAAGCTCTTGTCGTCGATCTTGACGTCCCAGTCGGTGCCCATGTGGCGCTTGACCGACCGGATGGTGCGGTCGACGTTGGTGACCGCCTGACGCTTGGCGACCTCGCCGACGAGCACCTCACCGCTCTTGGCGAAGGCGACCACGGACGGCGTGGTCCGTGCACCCTCCGCGTTGGCGATGACCGTGGGCTCGCCGCCCTCGAGGACCGCGACGACGCTGTTCGTCGTACCGAGGTCGATGCCGACAGCTCGTGCCATGTTGTGTTCCTCCCGATGCTGGACCCGGCAGCCGCAGCGGCGCCGGAGCAGATTAGTTGAGTCGCTTCGACTCAAGTCTTACACAGCAGCCAACCGCCCGCGACCCGGGGTTGTTCCCGACGACGCGGAGGTATTTCCACGGGTCACTCGACCCGGACGCGCACCTCGTTGGAGGAGACTCCGGTCGCGTTGTCGATCACGCGGAACCGGTTCAGTCCGGCGACGCCGGTCTGGATGTAGGTCGAGAAGGTCTCGTTGCTGACCGGGATGGTCGCCTCGAAGTCGGCCCAGGCGCCGTTCTCGAAGCGCTGCACCTGCAGGATCGCGCCCTCGCCGCCCGGGTAGACGCCGGTCAGGTCGATGTGCTCGAAGTTGCCGACCGAGGTCTCCACGGTCTGCAGCGAGATCTGGCCGCTCTTCGGCGACTTGCTGTCGCTCGGCTCGTCGGTGGGCTGGGTCGGACCGCCGTTCCCCGCCCGGTCGGAGCCCTGGGTGTCGAGGGTGATGGCCGGGCCGCCCTCGGAGGTCTTGTGGAACGGCGGCAGGTAGAGCGACTCGCCCTCCAGGGAGTCCCCGCTCGAGCCGTCGTCGCCGCCCGAGAGGCCGAGGGCCTGCGTCCCGATCAGTGCCGCTCCGCCGAGGACCATGCCGACGGCGAGCGCGACGGCGACCAGCGCGAGCAGCCCGTTGAGCACGGGTCGCAGCGTGGACTCGCGGTCGCGCTCCTGGTCGTCGGTCACCCGGCCATTGTCGGTGAGCGGCCCACACCGCACAAAACCGCGTCCGCCGGTCAGGATCCGCCGGTCAGAACCCGCGGGTCCAGACGACCTGCTCGTGCAGCCGGCGCGAGCGCCAGCCGTCCCGCGTCCGCGTCATCGTGTGGTGGTAGAGCCCGCCGACCTCGACCAGCCGCTCCCCGCCGCTTCCGTCGGCGATGAGCATCGGGTTGTGGAAGTACGCCGTCACGCGGGCCTCGTCGCGCGTGTTGGCGAACGCGATCACGACCTGCCCGAGCGTGTGCATGCGCTTCGCGGAGAACGCGGGGAGGTTCTCGGCGAGCCAGCCCTTCACCTCCGGGAACGCCCCGACCAGTCCGCCGGACTCGGAGTAGTCGATCTGCGCGTCGGGCGTGAACACCTGGTCCAGCCGGTCCCACTCGCCGGTGTCGACGGCGATCGTGTAGCGGTGCAGGGCGTCGGTGATGTCGGCGCGGTCGCTGAGCTCCTGGAGGTCCACGGGACCACTCTGGCAGAAATCTAGAACACGTTCTACACTTCGAGGCCCTCGCTCGTCCCTCACGAGCGCACCTCAGTGACCGGAGAACGAGATGCGGTTCAGCTTCGCCGAGGGCATGACCCAAGCGGCCTACTACGCTCCCCTGGCCCAGGCTGCGGAGGCGGCCGGCTACACGTCGATGACGGTGGCGGACAGCCTCATCTACCCCCAGGAGTCGGACTCCAAGTACCCCTACACCGACACCGGGGACCGCGAGTTCCTGCTCGGCAAGGAGTTCATCGAGACCTTCATCCTCTGCGCGCACCTGTTCGCGGTGACCTCGACGCTGCGGCTGACGCCGTTCGTGCTCAAGCTGCCGGTGCGCCCCCCGGTGCTCGTCGCCAAGCAGGCCTCGTCGCTCGCGTTCCTCTCCGGCAACCGGCTCGGGCTCGGCGTCGGACTGTCGCCGTGGCCCGAGGACTTCGCGGCGCTCGGCGTCCCGTGGGAGAAGCGCGGCAAGCGGATGGACGAGTGCATGGACATCCTGCGCGGGCTCACCCAGCCCGGCGAGGAGCCGACGTTCTTCGGCTACCAGGGCGAGTTCTTCGACATCCAGCCGCTGCAGCAGTGCCCCGCCCCCACGGAGCAGATCCCGCTGCTCGTCGGCGGTCACTCCGACGCGGCGCTGCGGCGCGCCGTCCGCAAGGGCGACGGGTGGATGCACGCCGGCGGCGACGGCGAGGAGCTCGACCGGCTGCTCGTCCGGCTCGCCGAGATCCGGAGAGAAGAAGGTGACACCCGCGACTCCTCGGAGTTTGAAGTGCACGTGATCTCCTACGACGCCTACACCCCGGACGGCGTCAAGCGGCTCGAGGACAAGGGCGTGACCGACTGCATCGTCGGCTTCCGGATCCCCTACATCAAGGGACCGGACACCGAGCCGCTCGAGACCAAGATCAAGCACCTCGAGCAGTACGCCGAGACCGTGATCGCGAAGGTCTCATGACCGAGTCCTACGGGCTCACCAAGGCCCTGCAGGAGGCGATCGCCGAGGCCGAGGAGCTGATCGCCAACGCGCCGTTCATCAAGTCCGAGGCGGACCGGCTCGAGGGCTACGACTACCTGTCGGGCCGGATCCGGATGGCGATGCAGACGGCGTTCGACTACGACCTCGACCACCCGCTCTTCGTCAACCCGACCCATCAGTTCTCCCGGCAGGGGCTCGACAACCCGGACGCCATCTACCTCAGCGCCTACCTCCGCGAGGGTGTGGAGTACGTCGTCCGCGGTCGCCGTGGGACGTCGGCCGACCTGTCCTTCCAGGTGATGGGCGGCGCCTACACGGCGGACTCGGCGGCGACCAGCCTGATGGCCTTCGACGACCGGAAGCTCGACATCGGGCCGGACGGGCGGTTCGAGTTCAGCTACGTCGCCGAGCCCGGCGCGAAGACGCTGATCGTGCGCGAGGTCTTCAACGACTGGGAGCGCGAGGAGCGCGGCACCATCACCATCGAGCGCCCCGACACCCTTGGGCAGCCGAAGAAGCCGCTGACCCGCGAGCTGCTCCAGAAGAAGTACGACGTCGCCGCCCGCTCGCTCGTCGGCTCGATCCAGACCTGGTTCGCGTTCCCGCAGTTCTTCCAGTACAAGGAGCCGGTCAACACCCTGACCGTCCCGAAGGCGACGCCGGGCGGCCTCTCCTCGCAGTTCTCCTCCATCGGTCACTACGAGCTGACCGACGACCAGGCGCTGATCGTCACCGTCCCGCACTGCGACGACTGCTCCTACCAGGCGATCCAGGTCGGGTCGGACTGGTACGCCTCGACGGAGTACGAGACGCACCAGACGTCCCTGACCAAGGCCCAGGCGGAGTGCGACGCCGACGGGATGATGCGGTTCGTCGTGAGCTCGCGGGCGCCGTACGACGGTCAGCCGATCGCCAACTGGCTCGAGACGACCCACCACCCCACCGGGTCGATGATGCTGCGCTGGCAGCGGCTCGAGCGGGACCTCACCGAGGCCGACGGCCCGCAGGTCGAGGTCGTGCCCCTGGCCGACGTGCCGGGCCGGCTGCCGGAGACCAAGCCGCTGAGCGACGAGGAGTACGCCGCCCGCATCACCGCCCGGCAGCGGGCGGTCGCGCGGCGGATGATCAGCTGACGACGTCCGGAGCGGTCAGCTCGACCGAGCCCCGGCGGAGCAGCCGCTTCGCCTCCCGGAGGCCGGTCTCCATCGCGCCGTCGGCGTAGCCGGCCCGGCCCACGGTCGTGTGCTCGCCGGCGAAGGCGATCCGCCCGACCGGCTCCCCGAGGAGCGCGAAGTCGGCGGAGCTCTCCCCCGGCCGGACGTGGGCATAGGCACCGAGAGCGCGCTCGTCGTGCGCCCAGTCCGTGGCGCGCACGTCGACCGGGCCGGCCGGCAGCGGTCCGCCGTACAGCGCCTCGAGCTGCTCGACGGCCCAGGCTCGCGGGTCGCGCCGCATGGCCTCCACCGCGCTGTGCGCGACCAGGAACATCATCACGGGAGCCAGGCCGAAGTCCCACGTCCACGTCGCCGCCTGGGCGCGGTCGGCCGGGTAGATCACGGCGTGCGAGAGCCCGGGGTCCGCAGCGCGCCAGAACGGCTCCTCGAAGGCGAGGAAGACCTTCTCCATGGTGCCGAACCCGGTGCGGTCGATGACCTCCGACCGCTCGGCGGGAAGCGGTGGCGAGAAGGCGATGGCTCCGGCCTTGAGCACTCCCAGCGGCACCGTGACGACCACGTGCGACCCGGACTCCGACCAGTCGTCACCGTCCACCTGCACCCCGGTCGCGGTCTGGGTGATCCGCCGCACGGGACGACGCAGCCGGACCTCGCTCGCACCCGCGAGGGGGGCGAGCACGGTGCGGTAGCCGCCGATCGGCACGTTGTCGACCACGTCGCCGACGAACATGTCCTCGGTCAGCGCCCAGCGCGCCGAGATCCCGTCGAGGGGGCCGGCGCCGTCCTGCTCCACCGCAGCCGCCATCAGCTGCCGCAGCCGCTCCCGCTCGCCGTCCTCCGGGCCATAGGTCGCCAGGTACTCGTCGACCACCGCGGCCACCGACCGGTCGCGGCCGCCGGCGGCGAGCTCCGCAGCAAACGCCTGCCCCAGAGGGTCGAAGACCCCGTAGCCCACGTGCTCGAGCTCCGCGTCACTCAACCGGCGGTGCTCGCCGAGGTCCGCTCCCGTGAACCGCGTCCCCGTGGGATCGACGATCCAAGGCACGCCCGCGAGGTCGACCCAGCCGGCCAGGACGTTGCCGTCCTCCGGGTGGTGGATCCACGCCCCTCCCAGGTCGGCGACGTGGCCGCCGACCTCGACCGTGTGGAGCCGGCCGCCGATCCGGTCGCGGGCCTCCACGACGACGCAGTCGACGCCCGCGGAGGTGAGCGCGTTGGCCACCGTCAGGCCGGCGATGCCGGCACCGACGACGACCACGCGCTCGACCTCACCGGGAAGAGCAGGCGGTACGGCTGAGGAGCCGTCGTCGAAGCTGCGCCGGGCCACGGCTGATGCTTGCACAGCGCGAGCGGGACCCGGCGTGGCGCCGGCTCAGGGGATCCAGTCGAAGGTGTCGGGGTTCGGTCCCTGGCGGCCCGCCTCGCCCTTGTCGAGCGCCGCGAGGGACGCGACCTCGTCGGGGTCGAGGCCGAAGTCGAGGGCGTCGAAGTTCTGGGCGAGCCGCTCCTTGCGCATCGACTTCGGGAAGACGATGTCGCCGCGGTCGAGCGCCCAGCGCAGGAGCACCTGGGCCGGGGTCTTGCCGTGGCGCTCCGCGAGCGCGGTCACGACGGGGTCGTCCAGCTCGCCGCCGCCCTGCCCGAGCGGCGACCACGCCTCGACGTGGGCTCCCCGCCGGACCGTCGCGGTGCGCACCTCGTCGTTGGCGAAGTAGGGGTGCGCCTCGACCTGGTTCACCGCCGGCACCTCTCCGGTCGCCTCCACCACGCGGTCGAGATGGGCGACCTGGAAGTTGGAGACGCCGACCGACCTGGTCAGCCCCTCCTCACGGAGCTCGAGCAACGCCTCCCAGGTGGACACGAAGTCGCCGCCGTACCTCGTCGGGAGCGGCCAGTGGATGAGGAACAGGTCGACGCGGTCCAAGCCGAGCCGGTCCAGCGACTCCTTGAGGGAGTCCTTGGCGTCGGCCCGGTCGTGCCGGTTGTTGTTGAGCTTCGTCGTGACGTAGACGTCGCTGCGAGCGAGGCCGGAGCTCGCGATCGCGGCGCCGACGCCGGCCTCGTTGCCGTACATCTGCGCCGTGTCGACGTGCCGGTAGCCGACCTCCAGCGCTTCGGAGACGACCCGCTCGGTCTCGTCGGCCGGTACCTGCCAGACACCGAGCCCGAGCTGGGGGATGGTCGTTCCGTCGTTGAGGGTGATCCGAGGTGTGGTGGTCATAGGAGGCTCCAACAAGACAGCCCGACAGCTATTCCGACCACCCGACCTCCGAGAAGAGCGCACCGCCGCCGTGGGCGCCGGCCGCGTCCTCGAGCACCCGCGCGATCTCGGCGGCGAGAGGTACGCCGAGCCGCGGGTCGCCCGCGTCGGTCAGCAGTGCGTCGTACAGGCCCGCGTAGTGGGCCTCCTTGCGCCCGAGGCCGCCGGTGTAGCCGGCGTGCTCGACGACCCGGCCGTCCTCGAGCAGCAGTCCCGTCATGGAGGTGTGGTCCATCCGGACCTGGACGGCGCCGCCGGCCAGCTCCACCGTCGTCTGCTTGCTGGAGTCGGCGGCGAGCCAGCTCGACGTCAGGACCGTGGAGCCGCCCTCGTGACGGAGGTCCGTGACGGCGCGGTGGGTGCGGTCGTCGTGGGCGAGGACCTCCCAGCCGGTCGTGAACGCCGCGAGCAGGCTCAGCTGGTTGGGTCCCGAGTCGACCCAGGTCGAGACCAGGCTCGCGGTCCGGTCGTCGAGCCGGTCGCCGTACGCGTCGTTGAACACGGACAGGATCCGGGTCGGCGGGCCGAGCTCGGGCCTGGCTGCGACGACCCCGCGCGCCCACTCGACCTCGGGCGAGAACGCGAAGTGGTGCGCGACGGCGACCCGGCCGAGGGCGCTGCCGATGCGCTCCTCGAGCTCCTCCAGCTCGGCGTACGACGCCACGAGCGGCTTCTCGCAGAGCACCCGGGCGTCGGTCGCGCCCAGGACCGAGGCGACGACGTCCGCGTGGGTCGCGGTGGGCGTCGCGACGACGACGAGGTCCGGCCGCAGGTCCGCGGCGAGGGCTGCCGGCAGGTCGGGGAAGACCGGGAACGAGTGGTCCGCGGGTGCCCGCGGGTCGACGGCCCCGACCACCTCGACGTCGTCGCGGCGGGCGAGCACGGCGAGGTGCGTGCGCGCGATGGTGCCGAGACCGACGAGGACGACGCGACGAGGGGCCACGGCCCTCATGATCGCGGACGCCGGCTCGGGGTCCGTGCCATGCTCGCCGGTATGACGGACTCGGTCGACCGGATCGCGCTGGACCTCCCCGACGGACGCGTCCTCGACGTGCAGGTCTCCGGCCCCGCGGACGGGGTGCCGTTCGTGTGGCACCACGGCACACCCGGGTGCAGCCACCAGGAGGCCACCCACCAGCGCGTGCTGCACGGGCACGGCCTGCGGCTGGTCACCTACACCCGCGCGGGTGCCGCCGGGTCGACCCGCAAGCCGGGACGGGCGGTCGCCGACATCGCCGCCGACGTCGCCGCGATCGCCGACCACCTGGGCGCCGCGAAGATCCTCACCGGCGGCGGGTCGGGCGGCGGCCCGCACGCCCTCGCCACGGCGGCGGGGCTGCCCGACCGGGTGCTCGCGGCGCTGGCCGTGTGCTGCGTGATGCCCTACGTCGGGCAGGAGGCGGACTTCCTCGACGGGATGGGCGCCGACAACGTCGAGGAGTTCACGCTCGCACTGCAGGGCGAGGAGGCGTTGCGCCCGTTCTGCGAGCGCGAGCGCCCGGGCATCATCGACGCCGACGCGGCAGGCATCATCCAGACCCTCGACAGCCTGCTGCCCGACGTCGACCGCGCGGTACTGACGGGCGAGATCGGCGAGGACATCATCCGCAACGTCCAGGGCGGCGTCGAGGTGCTCGACGGCTGGATCGACGACGACCTGGCGTTCACCAAGGACTGGGGCTTCGACCTCGACCGGGTCGCGGTGCCGACGTACCTCTGGCAGGGCGCCGAAGACCTGATGGTGCCGTTCCACCACGGCGAGTGGCTGGCCGCCCACGTGCCCGCCGTCGTCCCCCACCTCGTCGAGGGCGAGGGGCACCTGTCGATCCTGGTCGGCGCGTTCGACCGGATGGTCGAGGAGCTGCTGCCGCACCTCCCGTCCTGAGAACACTCGACCAGAACTGGAACACGTTCTAGTCTGTGCGGGTGATCCCCCTCCTGGAAGACAAGGTCGTCGTCCTCTCCGGCGTCGGCCCCGGCCTCGGCCGCGCGCTCGGCGAGCAGGCATCGTTGATGGGTGCGGACCTCGTGCTGGCGAGCCGCACCGAGAAGCGGCTCGAGAAGATGGCCGCCGTGGTCCGCGAGCACGGCAGGCGCGCACTCGTCGTACCGACCGACATCACCGACGAGGGCGCCCGCGCCCACCTCGTCGAGGCGGCACTGGAGGAGTTCGGCCGCGTCGACTGCCTGATCAACAACGCCTTCGGCATCCCGCCGATGGATCCGCTCACCACGCTCGGCCTCGACGGCCTGCGGGCCGCGCAGGAGACCAACGTCTTCGCCCCGCTGCGGCTCTCGGCGCTCTTCGCGGACGCGCTGGCGGAGTCCAAGGGGTCGATCCTGATGATCAACTCCTGCGTGCTCTACCAGAGCCAGCCGGAGTTCGCGGGCTACAAGCTCTCCAAGGGCACACTCGCCCACATGTCCTCGTCGCTGGCCACCGAGCTCGGCCCGCGCGGGATCCGGGTCAACAGCGTCGCCCCGTCCTACATCTACGAGGACGTCAACAAGGCGTACTTCGACTGGCTCGCCCAGGAGTCCGGACGGACGCACGAGGAGGTGTACGCCGAGAAGGCCGCGCCCACGGACCTCAAGCGACTGGCGACGCCCGAGGAGGTGGCACAGGCCGCGCTGTTCCTGGCGTCCGACCTGGCCGGCGCGGTGACCGGTCAGCTTCTCAACATCGACTGCGGAGAGTTCCACACCGGTGGCTGAGGAGACAGCGCCGCGGGAGCGCCCGGACGTCGGCTCGTACGACGACATCGCAGCCGCGGCGGTTCGGACCACCGGGCTCAGCGACTTCGGCGGCACCGCGCACGAGGAGGCCTTCCGCATCCTCGTCGACGACCTGGGCTCCGACGCGGCCGGGCTGACCGGCGCCGGCAACTACTTCATGCGGTCGGAGGTCAAGAGCGCGCTCGTCGCGCGGCTGATGACCCAGGCGCGGTTCGCCGAGTTCCCGGAGCACGCGGACGTGCGGATCGAGCGGCCGATCTTCGTGGTCGGCCTCCCCCGCACCGGGACCACGGCGCTGAGCCGGCTGCTGTGCGCGGACCCGGGCCACCAGGGACTCGAGATGTGGCTGACGCTGTTCCCGCAGCCGCGGCCGCCCCGCGAGACCTGGGACGCCGACCCTGTCTTCTCGGGCATCCAGGCGGCGTTCCGCGAGCACCATGTCTCCAACCCGGAGTTCATGGGTATCCACTACTCCGACGCGGCCGAGCCCGAGGAGTGCTGGCGGGTGCTGCGCCAGACGGGGAAGTCGCTCGGCTTCGAGTCGCTCGCGCACGTGCCGACGTACTCCGCCTGGCTGGCCGAGCAGGAGTGGTCGGACGCCTACGCCCGGCACAAGCAGAACCTGCAGCTGATCGGGCTCAACGACCAGGACAAGCGCTGGGTGCTGAAGAACCCCTCGCACCTGATCGCGCTCGACGCGCTGATGGCGACCTACCCCGATGCGCTCGTCGTCATGACCCAGCGCGACCCGGTGACCTCGGTCGCGTCCGCCTGCTCGCTCTCGGCGGAGGCGACGGCCGGTCACTCGACGACGTTCGTCGGCGAGACGCTCGGCCGCGACCAGCTCGGCCACCTGAGCCGGCAGTGGGACGCCTTCTGGACAGCGCGGCCGGCCTACGACCAGTCGCAGTTCTTCGACGTCGACTACCGGTCGTTCGTCCAGGACCCGGTCGGGACCGTGGGTGCGATCTACGACGCGTTCGGGCTGGAGTGGAGCCAGGCCGCGCAGGACGCCGTACGCCGGCTCGACGAGGAGTCGCGGAACGGCCCGCGTCGCCCCTCGCACCGCTACGACCTCGCGGACTACGGGCTCACCGAGGACGAGGTGCGTGCCGCGTTCCCCGATCGACGGAGTGTCCTCGCCCCGACGTAGGGTCGCGGCCGTGACCTACCGCGCCTGCCTGGTCGACGTCTTCGACACCGTGCTGAGCGTCGACTTCGAGCAGCACAACGCCGGCCTGGCGCGTCACGCCGGCGTCGACCCGGAGAGGTTCGCCGCCGTCCTCGTCGCCGACTGGCTGCACCTGGTGATGGACGGCCGGGTCTCCACCGAGGACGCCCTGGCCGGCGCGCTCCACGAGGTCGGGAGCCCGATCGAGCAGGACGCCCTCGCGGCCCTGGTGCGAGCCGACGAGCAGCTGCTCCACGACCTGCACGTGCTGCACGACGACGCGGTGCCGTTCCTGGAGTCGCTGCGTGCCGCCGGGGTGCGTACGGCGTTCGTCAGCAACTGCTCGTCCAACACCCGGCCCCTCCTCATCGCCCTCGGCCTCGCGGACCTCGTGGACGAGCTCGTGCTCTCCTGCGAGGTCGGTGCCGCCAAGCCGGAGCCGGCGATCTACCGGACCGCGTTGGACGCGCTCGGCGTACAGGCGTCGGAGACCGTCTTCGTCGATGACCAGCGGTCCTACTGCGAGGGCGCCGCCTCGGTCGGCATCGACGCCGTGCTGATCGACCGGTTCACCTCGTCCGGCGACATCGCCGCCCTCGGCGAGCTGCTCGAGCGGTTCTAGCACGGCCGGTCCGCTGTGCTCGGGTGCGAGCATGGCGCGCATGGACGTCGTCTCGAGGACCGCAGCCAACCGTCGCCTGCTCGCCGACTTCTTCGACGGTCTCGAGGAGGACCAGCTCGACGCCCGCAGCCTCTGTGACGCGTGGTCCGTGCGCGAGGTGCTGGGCCACCTGGTCATGCCGGTGACGGTCGGCCTCGGCGGCTTCGTCGTGCAGATCGTGCGGGCCAGGGGCTCGATCGATCGCGCCAGCGAAGCCCTCGCCGCCCGACTCGCCGAGCGCCCGGTGGCGGAGCTGACCGGGCTGCTGCGCGAGCACGCCGACCTGAAGGTGCCGCGCCCGATGGGCCAGCTGGCCGACACCTGCCTCCACCTCCGCGACTGCGCGCGCCCGCTGGGCCTGGCCACCGACGCCGACCTCGCCGACTGGCGTGCCGTGCTCGACTGGTTCACCGCGAGCCGGGCTTCTGGCTTCGTGGACCGGCGCACGCTCCCCGGCCTCGCACTGCGTGCGACCGACCAGGACTGGTCCTGGGGCGACGGCACGGAGGTCGCGGGACCGAGCGAGGCGCTGGCGATGACGGTCTCGGGACGGACCGCCGCCCTCGACGACCTGACGGGTCCGGGGGTCGTCGTGCTTCGCGAGCGGATCACTCGCTGAGCCGTCGATACTCGAGCCATGGTCGTCAGCGGAGTGGTTCGCACCTGGCATCCCGACGCAGGATGGGGAGTGATCGACTCCCCCGCCACCCCGGGTGGTTGCTGGGCACATTTCTCGTCCGTCCTCGTCCCCGGTCACCGGGAGTTGCAGGTCGACGAGGCCGTGTCGCTGGAGTTCGAGCCAGCCGAGCAGGACGGCTACGCCTTCCGAGCCGTCGAGGTCTGGCCGGCGGAGCAGGAGCCCTTCCGCGGAGCGACGGAGACCCACGGCCCGTCCGCCGCCTATCACTCGACGCTGACCCTCACGATGGACGACCCGGCGGATCCTGGTCCCGCCTGAGCGGCAGCCGCGGGCGCGTTTCCCAGCACTCAGCAGGCAGGGTTTGAAACCTGTGCTGAGTGGGAACCATCACCCATGGACGGGTGACGAGTCGGTGTCCCCCAGCGGTTGTCGACCGCCTCTCCTCGGAGAGCCACTCTTCAGTGAACGGAGCTTCACCATGTTGTGGACCATCCTCGTCATTCTGGTCATCGTCGCGTTGGCCCTCTTCATCTTCAGCCGCGTTCGCGGAGGCCGGGGAGGGGTCTGACCCGCAAGCGGCTAGCTGACTGTTGCGAGAGGGGATGGCGCTCAAGATCGGGCGCCATCCCCTCTTGCGCTGCAATCGAACACATGATCTAATGTTCTCAGGTCCGGACACGATGCCCCGCCACAGGCTGGAGAATCGGGCCAGTGCTACCGGCTAGGGAGATCCTCAGAGCGGCCCCTCGGCAGCGCGGCGTCAGATGACTACGCGCGCTGGAGGAGGCTCGCGATGGACCAGCCGGCACAGCACCAGCCGCACCCGGTGCTGGCCTGCGTGGAGAACCTCGAGGCCGAGCTGAAGGCCGTCCGCGATGTGCAGCCGACGTTCATGACCACCGGACAGAAGGAGCTGGCGCTGCTGGGGATCGCCTCGGCGCAGGCCCAGCTGGTCGAGCTGAAGCTGCGGGTCCTGGCGGCTGCGGGTGACCTGGCCGAGACCGAGGGCGCCCGCGACCTCGGCTCCTGGCTCTGCGGGCACACCCGCACCGACCTGCGCACCGCCCGCGCCGAGACCGCGCTCGCCGAGGCGCTGGACCGGCGCTGGCACCAGGTCGCGGCCGCGATGGCCGAGGGACTGGTCTCACCGGCACAGGCCAAGGTCATCGTCGAAGCACTCGACGCGCTCCCCGCAGAGGTCGATCCCTCCCTGGTCGAGAAGGCGGAGGGCCAGCTGGTCGCCTGGTGCACCCGGTTCACCCCCCACGAGCTGCGCGCCCTGGGCAAACGGATCCTGGCCGTCGTCGACCCCGACACCGGCAACCAGGCCGACGCCCAGCGCCTCCAAGAAGAGGAAC
>NZ_BAABAH010000011.1:0-142108 GCF_039537325.1 Nocardioides panacisoli | reverse complement strand
GCTCTCGTCGTGTGATCCTCGCCGAGTCGGCTCAAGCTTGAGCCGACTCGGCGAGTCGGCTCAAGCTTGAGCCGACTCGGCGCCGGGTCAGAGGCCGATGGCCGCGCCGATGTCGGTGCGAAGGGCCGCCAGGCGGTCCGCGGCGGCGGCCCGCGCGGCGTCGAGCTCGCCATCGACGGGCACGACGGCCTCGAGGTAGCACTTGAGCTTCGGCTCGGTGCCGCTCGGCCGGACGATCACCCGGGCGCCGTCGGCGAGGTGGTAGCGCAGCCCGTCGGTCGGCGGGAGGCCGCCGACACCGGTGCTCAGGTCGTCGCAGCGCTCGACGACGAGTCCGCCGAGCTGCTCCGGCGGCGCCGCTCGCAGCCGGTCCATGGCTGCCGCGATCTCGGCGACGTCGGTGACCCGCACCGAGACCTGGTCGGTGGCGTGCACGCCGTGCTCGCGGGCGATGTCGTCGAGCAGGTCGAGCAGCGTGCGCCCGTCCGCCTTGGCGCGCGCCGCGAGCTCGCACAGCAGCAGCGCCGCGGACACGCCGTCCTTGTCGGCGACGTGCTCGGGGTCGACGCAGTAGCCGAGTGCCTCCTCGTAGCCGAAGGCCAGGCCGGGCAGCCGGCCGATCCACTTGAAGCCGGTGAGCGTCTCCTCGTAGTGCTGCCCGTGCGCGGCGGCCTGCTTGCCCAGCAGGCTGGAGGACACGATCGAGGTCGCGTAGGTGCCCTTCCGGCCGGAGTCGAGCAGGTGCTGGGCGAGCAGCGCGCCCACCTCGTCGCCGCGCAGCATCCGCCAGCCGGCCGGTGTCGGCACCGCGGCGGCGCACCGGTCAGCGTCGGGATCGTTCGCGACGACCAGGTCGGCGTCGGACTGCCTCGCGAGCTCGAGCGCCAGGTCGATCGCGCCGGGCTCCTCGGGGTTCGGGAATGCGACGGTCGGGAAGTCGGCGTCCGGCTGCTCCTGCTGCTCGACCACGCGCGGGGCGGCGAACCCGGCCGTCTCGAGCACCTGCTGGACCGAGGTCCCGCCGACGCCGTGCAGCGGCGTGTAGACCACGTCGAGGTCCCGTGGCCCGTCGGGCACGATCGCGGCGACGGTGTCCAGGTAGGAGTCGAGCAGCTCCTCACCGAGGACGCGGCCACCGCCCTCCTCGATCGGGGTCCGCCGCACCGACGCGAGCGAGCCGATCGCTGCGATCCGGGACGCGATGTCGGTGTCCGCCGGGGGGACGATCTGGCTGCCGTCGCCGAGGTACACCTTGTAGCCGTTGTCCTTCGGCGGGTTGTGGCTCGCGGTCACCATCACGCCCGCGACGCACCCGAGCTCGCGGATCGCGTAGGCGAGCACCGGCGTGGGGAGCGGCCGGGGGAGGAGGTACGGCGTCAGCCCGGCGCCGGCCATCACCTCGGCGGTGTCCCTCGCGAAGACGTCGGAGTTGTGCCGGGCGTCGTACCCGATCACGACCGGCCCGACGGTGCCCTGGTCGTGGAGGTACGCCGCCAGCCCGGCCGCCGCGCGGATCACCACGACCCGGTTCATCCGGTTCGGCCCGGCTCCGAGCGCGCCGCGGAGCCCCGCGGTGCCGAATGCCAGGGTGCCGCGGAAGCGGTCCGCCAGCTCCGCCGTCGCCTCGGCGTCCCCGTCCTCGACCCGCTCGAGGAGCTGGGTGAGCTCCTCGCGGGTGCGCGGATCGGGATCCTCGTTGAGCCATGACCGGGCGCGCGTGAGCAGGACGTCGGCGTCGGGCGTACTCATGCGACGCACCCTAGCGACGCCCGGTCGCGGGGCTCACTCGTCGATCGTGCTCATGTCGCCGTAGCGCGCCCCGGCGACCGCGTCACGGGGCACGGCCCGGTCGAGCGCGGCCAGGTCGTCGGCGGTGAGGTCCACGTCGAGCGCGCCGACGTTCTCCTCGAGGTAGCGCACCCGCTTCGTGCCCGGGATCGGCACGACGCCGAGGTCGTCGTCGCCCTGCGCGAGCACCCAGGCGAGCGCGAGCTGACCGAGCGTGCAGCCCTTCGCGGACGCGATCTGCCGGACCCGGTCGACGAGCTGGAGGTTGCTGGCGAGGTTGTCGCCCTGGAAGCGGGGGAAGTACGCCGATCCGCGGCTGTCGCCCTCCGCGATGGTGCCCTCGGTGACGGCTCCGGTGAGGAGGCCGCGGCCGAGCGGGGAGTAGGGGACCAGCCCGATGCCGAGCTCGCGGATCGTCGGCAGGATCTCGTCCTCGACGTCTCGGGTGAAGAGCGAGTACTCGGTCTGCAGCGCGGTGATCGGGTGCACGGCGTGCGCGCGGCGGATGGTCTCGGGGGAGGCCTCGGAGAGACCGAGCTGGCGGACCTTGCCGGCCTCGACGAGCTCCTTCATCGCGCCGACCGTCTCCTCGATCGGGACGGTCTTGTCGACCCGGTGCTGGTAGTAGAGGTCGATGTGGTCGACGCCGAGACGCTGCAGGGAGGCGTCGCAGGCCTGGCGCACGTAGTCGGGCCTGCCGTTGACGCCGACCCGGGTGCCGTCGGGCCGCCGCTCGTTGCCGAACTTCGTCGCGAGCTGGACCTCGTCGCGGTCGCGGCCGCTGGTCGCGATCGCCTTGCCGACCAGCTGCTCGTTGGTGAACGGGCCGTACATGTCGGCGGTGTCGAGGAACGTCACGCCGAGCTCGAGCGCGCGGTGGATGGTCGCGATGCCGCTCTGCTCGTCGGGCGCGCCGTAGAACTCCGACATCCCCATGCAGCCCAGGCCGAGGGCGGAGACGGTGAGCGGGGCGGTGGTGCCGAGGGTGCGGTGACCGGTCGTCGTTGTCGTCATGGCTCCCAGGTAACCCCCTGGAGCGCGCTCCAGGTCAAGCGGAGATCTCGGCCGGCCTGTTCACGAGCTCCTCGTAGAGGTCGATCTTGTAGTCGATCGCGCTCAGGTGGGCGCGCACCTGAGCCAGCTCCTGGAGCACCAGCTCGCGGTGCGCCCGGAGCAGCTCGAGGCGCGCGGCCTCGTTGCCGTCGCCTGCGCGCACCAGGGCGGCTACCTGCGGACGTCGCGGATCGGCATCCCGGTCGCCCGCAGCCGGGTCACCAGCTCGATCCACCGCAGGTCGTCCTCCTGGTAGCGCCGGTGGCCGCTGCTCGCGCGCGGCACCGCCCGCAGCAGCAGGTCGTCCTTCTCGTAGTAGCGCAGGGTGTCGACGGTGAGGCCGAGCCGCTCGGCGGCCTCGGCGATGGAGAGTCCGGTCACCGGCCCAGTCTGACTCCTGGAGTGCGCTCCAGGTCAAGCAGGCTCAGCCGGCCGCGCCGAGCTCGTTCTCGCCGTCGCCGAGCCGGGCGCGGAGGGCCGCGCGGTCGCCCTCGTGGGCGGCGGTCGGCGCGGAGTCCATCGCCGAGCGCCGGTCGCCGGACCAGGTGCCGCGGATGTTGTTGCGCTTCAGCGCCTCGGCGAAGTAGTCGTGCACGTCGAGCTCCTTCTGGCGGAGCGCGAGCGCGGTCTCGGAGGACCGCTCCTCCGGCCCGTCCGGCGAGATCCCGGCCGCGGCGAGGGTCGCCTGCCGGGCCGCCTGCAGCCGCTCGCCGATCCGGTTGCCGTAGGCCTCGTAGAACGCGAGGCGGGCGGTGATCGTCGCGACCGGCTTGTGCACGTAGCGCCGCCTCGAGCGGTCCCAGCGCAGCACCTGGTCGCGGTCGTCGGAGGCGAGGTAGCGCTCGCAGTCGCTCACCATCTGCACCAGGAGCGACTCGTAGAGAGCCTTGGTCACCGCGACGTCCTCGGCGAAGCCGTACATCGTCACCGCGGTGGAGTCGCTGTTGATCGTGCAGCGCAGGTCGTTGGCGTGGGCGACGTTGATCAGCAGCCGCACGTAGCGGGCGAGGCCGCGCTTGCCGCGGTCGCCGATCCGGTAGTGCTCCGAGACCGGCTGGGAGCGGCGCTCCTGGCGGGCGGTGTGCGCCCGCGCGACCGCGAGGGCGATCGAGTGCCGGGTGGCGAGGCCCTGCGCCTTGGCGAGGAAGGCGTCACGCTCGTGCTCGTTGCGGGTGCCCTCGGCCTGCCGCAGCAGCTTCGCGATCCGGGCGAGGGTGCCGTCGTCGAGGTCGTGGCCGACCTGCTCGAGGCCCTCGGAAGCGTAGGCGAGGTGAAGCAGCTCGGCCTGCACCGGGCAGCCGATGTCCTCGAGCAGCCGCAGCAGCGTGGCCCGGAAGCCCGGTCCGTGGCCGGGCTCGCCGGCCAGGTGGTGGGCGATCTCGTGGAGCGCCACGGTGCCGCGCAGGGCCCACCGGCCGCCGACCTCGAACGGAGGCACGGCGATCGCCTGCTCGTCGATGAGGTACTCCGCCCGGGTCCGGCCCCGCCGGGCCCGCACCGTCACGTCGACCAGCTCGCGGCCGTCGTAGCCCCGGTCGTGCTTCCGGAGGTGGGCGAGCACCTGCGCGACGTAGCGCCCGACGGAGCCCGGGTCGGTGAACCGCGGCTCGGTCTCCGGTCGGTAGGAAACGCCGTCGACCGAGATCGCCGGCTGCTCGGGCGACGTCGTGTCGAGCCACGCGGCGAGCTGGTCCTCGGCGGCGTACACCGCCAGCTGGTCGGGGTCCGAGGTCATGCCAGCAGTCTGCCCGGTCCGTCCGACAGGACCGGGACCTCATCCACAGCGCGTCAGCGGTACTCCGGGTTCTCCCAGTCGAACCGCGTGCCGGCGTTCCACTCCGAGCGCTGGTTGCCGTAGCCCGGGACGCCGCCGGCGTCCTTGAGCATCTTCGCCAGGTGCATCAGGTTCCACGTCATGAAGGTGGTGTTGCGGTTGGTGAAGTCGTTCTCGGGCCCACCGCTGCCCGGATCGAGGTAGGACGGGCCGGGGCCCGCCTCGCCGATCCATCCGGCGTCGGCGTTCGGCGGGATCGTGTAGCCGACGTGCTGCAGGGAGTAGAGGACGTTCTGCGCGCAGTGCTTGATGCCGTCCTCGTTGCCCGTGATCAGGCAGCCGGCCACCCGGCCGTAGAAGAGGTACTGGCCCTTGTCGTTGAGCAGGCTGCTCAGCGAGTAGATGCGCTCGATGACCTGCTTGGTCACCGAGGAGTTGTCGCCCAGCCAGATCGGGCCGGCGACGACGAGGATGTCGCTGTCCAGGATCCGCGGATAGATCTCGGGCCACCCGTCGGACTCCCAGCCGTGCTCGCGCATGTCGGGATAGACGCCGGTCGCGATGTCGTGGTCGATGGCGCGGAGCACCTCGACCTCGACACCGTGCTTGCGCATGATCTCCGCGGACGCGTCGACGAGGCCCTGGGTGTGGCTCGGCTCCGGACTGCGTTTGAGGGTGCAGTTGATGAACATCGCGCGCAACCCGCTGAAGTCCCAGGTGGCGTCGTCGGTCTCGGGCATCACGTCTCCTTGCGTGCCAGGGTGAGGGCGTAGTCGCCGTCGGTCCACCACCCGGTGATGGTGAGGCCGACGGCCCCGAGCTCTGCGCGGAGGCGTTCCTCCGTGAACTTGGTGGAGATCTCGATCCGGATCTCCTCGCCCGACGCGAGGTCGAGCTCGAGGTCCGCACCGGGGACCCGGACGTGCTGCGGCATCTCCGCGCGCAGGCGCAGGTCCATCCGCTGCATCCGCCGGTCCCAGAACGGCACGTAGGAGTAGGCGTCGAGGTCGAAGTCGGCGTCGAGCTCGCGGTTGAGCACGCGCAGGCTGTTCTTCACGAACGCCTCGGTGACCCCACCGGGATCGTCGTAGGCCGTGATCAGCCGGTCGGCGTCCTTGACCAGGTCGGTGCCGAGCAGCAGCTCGTCGCCCTCGTCCATCGAGTCCGCGAGGGCGCCGAGGAAGGCGCCACGCTCCTCGACGTAGAAGTTGCCGATGGTGCCTCCCAGGAAGGCGACGAGCTTCCGCCGGTAGCCGGCCAGGTGGCCCAGGTGCAGCGTGAAGTCGGCGACGACGGCCTCGATCGCGGCGCTCGGGTAACGCGTCGCCAGCATGTCGGCGGCCTCCCGCAGCGTCTCCTCCGCCACGTCGACCGGGACGAACCGCTCGAGTCGGCCCGCGGCCGCGAAGGCGTCGAGCAGCACCCGGGTCTTGTCGCTCGTGCCCGAGCCGAGCTCGACCACGGTCGTCGCCCGCGACCGGCGTACGACGTCCGCCGCCGCGTCGAGGAGGATCCGGCGCTCGCTCTCGGTCGGGTAGTACTCCGGAAGCCGGGTGATCTCGTCGAACAGCCGAGCGCCCTCGTCGTCGTAGAGCCACTTCGGCGGCAGCGTCCGGGGAGCGGACCCGAGCCCGCGGCGCACGTCGGAGGCCAGGCTCCCGGCCGCGTGGTCGGCGTCCAGCAGCACCGACACCTTCGGCGCGCTCACGCGGCCGCCCCGTCGGCGAGGCGGAGGCCGGTCACGGGCCAGCGGGCGCCGGGTGGGAAGAAGTTGCGGTAGGACGCCCGCGCGTGACCCGGCGGCGTCAGCGCGCAGCCGCCGCGCAGCACCATCTGGTTGGACATGAACTTGCCGTTGTACTCACCGATCGCGCCGGCCGCCGGGTGGAACCCCGGATAGGGCAGGTAGGCCGAGGACGTCCACTCCCAGCAGTCGCCGAAGAGCTGACGCAGCCCGCCCGTCCCGGGTCCGGCAGCGCGCGGGTGCCAGGTCTCGCCGTCGGCGAGATTGGCCGGCTGCGAGCGGTCCTCGAGCGAGGCGGCGTGCTCCCACTCCGCCTCGGTCGGCAGCCGCTTGCCTGCCCAGGTCGCGTAGGCGTCGGCCTCGTAGTGGCTCACGTGGCAGACCGGCAGCGCCGGGTCGACCGGGAAGGTCCCGTGCAGGGTGTGCTCCAGCCAGACGCCGTCGTGCTCGGTCCAGTAGAACGGGGCTCGCCACTGCTCGCCCTGGACCTTCGCCCAGCCGTCGCTGAGCCACAGCTCCGCGCGCCGGTAGCCGCCGTCGGCCATGAAGTCCAGCCACTCCCCGTTGGTGACCAGCCGGTCCGCGAGCCGGTAGGGCTCCAGCCACTGCTGGTGCCGGGGCAGCTCGTTGTCGAAGCAGAAGGTCCCCTCCGTCGTCGCGTCGTGGCCGATCTCGACCAGGCCGCCGTCGTAGTGCTTCCACCCGAGCCGGCCCGGGTCGGCGCTGCGCAGCGGTGCGCCGGCGTAGACCGGCTGAAGGGGGTTGAGGGACAGCACGTGCTTGATGTCCATCAGCAGCAGCTCCTGGTGCTGCTGCTCGTGGTGGAAGCCGAGCTCGATGGTCGGCGCGAGCTTGCCCAGGGTGCCCTCGTCGATCCCGGAGACCAGGTCGCGCATCCGGTCGTCCACGTTCGAGCGGTAGCGGCCCACGTCGTGGGCGCCGGGCCGGCTGATCACCCCGCGCAGCGGACGGCTGTAGCGCGGGCCGACCGCCTCGTAGTAGCTGTTGAAGAGGAACCAGTACTGGTCCTGGAACTGGCGGAAGGACGACTCGTTCTCGGCGAGCACGAAGGACTCGAAGAACCAGGTCACGTGAGCGCGGTGCCACTTGGTGGGGGAGACGTCCGGCATGGACTGCACGGTCTGGTCCTCGGGCGACAGCGGAGCGGCCAGTCGTTCGGTGTAGGCGCGGACCTCGTCGTACCGGTCCAGCAGCGCATCGGCGGTGGTCATCGAATTCTCCTGGGTCGACGTCGTCGTCACGTACACGGACAGGCTTACAGACCCGCACCGACAGCGGCACCCTCGGCGAACCAGCCGGCCAGGTCGGGCAGCTCGTCGAGGGGACGTGCCGCGCCGAACGGCGCGTTCCAGAAGGGGCCGGAGAACGCGCCGTGCGGGCCGACGTACGCGTAGGGGACCGGGAGGAACCCGTCCCCGGCCGACACCCCGAAGTTGACCTCGTCCACCGTGATGCCGACGTCGAAGTGCTCGGGCCACAGGACGGGCTCCACGTCAGGGCGGAAGGAGCGGAGCGCCGCGGCGCCGCGGGAGAGCGCGGCGAGCACGTGCCGCGCGTGCGCGGCGTCCACGAGCAGGACCTCGTCGGGCCCGATCCCGCTGCCGTCGCTGTAGAGGCCCTCGAGAGAAGAGGGCTCGACGCCGAGCAGCCGGCCGAGCTCCCGGGCCGTGCGCCCGTCGATGGCGACTGTCTCCCCGCCGTGCGCGACCATGCCCTCGGCCACGTGCACCCGGGGTGGCGCGACGGTCTCGAACCCGGCCCCGGCGACGGTCAGCCGGATCGTGCCGCTCTCCTCGTGCTGCGGCCCGGCCAGCAGCAGCTCGGCCACGCCGTGCAGCGAGCGCCGGGTGGTGACGAGGTCGGTCATGGATTCTCTCCGTAACGATCCGGGTGCAGCGGGGACGGTATGAGCACAGTCTCGCGACCCCGGAAGGCGTTACACCGTGACGGAGATGACCGAATCAAGAACATCGTGGCACCGCGTCACGGGCGACGACGTGCCGGACGAGGGGCGGGTACGCAGCACCGTCGTCGACGGGCGGCCGGTGGCGCTGACCCGGTGCGACGGGCTGATCGGGGCGCTCGAGAACAGGTGCCCGGTCGGCCCGTCCGGCCTCGGCTGGCTCGAGCCGGACCTCGCGGTGCAGACGGTCTCTCTTCTCGGCCTGGCGATGTTGTTGTTCCTCGCCGGTCTCGAGGTGGACGCCCGCGCGCTGCGGGGCGCGCTGCTCCCCCTGGCAGCGGCCGGCTACGCGCTGTCGCTCCTGGTCGGGTGGGGGATCGGCGCTGCGCTGGAGGGACTGGGGTGGCTCGACGACGCACTCCTGGTCGGGGTCGCCCTCTCGGCGACGTCGCTCGGTCTCGTGGTCGCCGTGCTGAAGGACGCGCGTCTCCTCGAGACACCGGTGGCCCGGACGGTCGTGGCCTCGGCCTCCTTCGCCGACTTCGCGGCGGTCCTCCTGCTCTCGGTCCTGTTCTCGACCGACGGCGGGAGCGGCGGCGCCCGGGTCGGGCTCTTCCTCCTGTTCGGGCTGGCCGTGGCCGCGGTCGCGATGCTCGTCGCGGCATCCGGTCGCCGGATGCGTGTCGCCGACGTCGTCGTACGTCTCCAGGACTCGACCGCCGAGATCCGGGTCCGTGCCGCCGTGCTGCTGATGGTCGCGCTGGCGGTCTTCGCCGAGCACCTCGGCCTCGAGAGCATCCTGGGCGCGTTCCTCGCCGGGGCCGCGGTCGGTGCGATCGATCGCGACCAGTCCACGCACCCGCAGTTCCGGGTCAAGCTCGACGCCGTCGGCTACGGCTTCCTGATCCCCGTCTTCTTCGTGGCGAGCGGTCTCCGGCTGGACGTCTCGGGCCTGGTCGACGATCCCGCGCAGCTGCTGCGGCTGCCGGTGTACGTCGTCGCGCTGCTGCTGGCCCGCGGCGTCCCGGCCCTGCTCTTCCTCCGCACCTTCGGCCGTCGGGAGACCGTCGCCGCGGCCCTGCTGCAGGCGACGAGTCTCCCGTTCCTGGTGGCGGCCACGCAGATCGGTGTGATCACCGGACGGATCCCCGGCACGACCGCCACCGCCCTGGTGTGTGCCGGACTGGTGTCCGTGCTGGTCTTCCCTGCGGTCGCCGTCGCGAACCTCGGTGGATCGCGACCGCCCGGCGTCCCCGAGGAGGTCCCGCAGCGGGCCTGAGGACGCCGGGCTCGGTGGAGCGGCTCAGCCCTGGTCGATCCAGGGCGTGGCGAACCGGCGCTCCTTGCCGACCCAGTCGACGAGGCCGTGGTGGGTGCCGTCGGTGCGGGTGCCCGAGGCGCGCACGGCGACCCGGATGGCATCGGGGTTCCCGAGCGCGGCGCGCGAGATGATCGCGTGCGCACGGTCCTTGCGGTAGTTGATGTGCAGCACGTAGTCGCCGTGCTCGACGGGGTCGCCCCACTTCGCGACGCCGAAGCCCTCGGTCTCGGAGAGCACGTAGTCGGTCCCGGCGAACAGCCCGGCCGCGAGGACGTACTCCGGACCGCGGTCGCCCGGGTCGGTGTCGATGTAGACGGCCTCACCCGAGCCGCTGGCTGCCTTGCGCACGAGGTTGTCGTGGTAGGTCGTGACGTGGACGTTGTCGGCCCCGTTGCGGACCGAGAGGGCCAGGACGTCCGATCCGTGGAAGGTGTCCTGGGGGTCGTCGATTCCGTAGAGGTCGGCCGAGGCGGCGCCGGCGAGGCCGACGCTGAGGGCAGCGGCCGACAGGGCGACTGCGGTGGTGGCGATGATCTTGTTCATGCCATGGAGATGCACCTTCGGCCGAGAAGGTTGCAATCAGGGCGTGACGTGCACCGAGAGGTCGTCGACGAGCGCGCTGCCGGTGCCCGCGGGGAGCTTGACCGTCAGCCGCGCCGACGTCGGCGCGGCGGCAAGCGTCAGGTCGGCGCTGCGCAGGACGTAGCGAGCCCGGTCGTGCCGGTCGCGGTTCGACCAGGTGAGCCGCAGCGACTGGCTGCCGTCGGCGCCGGTGAGCTTGAGCACCGCCTGGCCGCCCGAGGCGAGGTCGATCGAGTCGAGCGCACCCTCGAGGGTGACCGTGCCGCCGATCGTGAAGCCGGCCACGTCGATGTCCTGGGTGAGGCTCACGCCGTGCCGTGCGGCGACGAGCTTCGCGGCGCAGCTGCCGGTGCGGGCGCGGCTGCTGCAGAGCCGGCTCGCCCCGGACGCGGCGTGCCACGCGGTGCCGAGGCGCTGCTCGAAGCCGCCGTTGCTCAGCGCCTCGAACGGCTCCGGGGCGCCGCCCTGCACGGTCCAGGTCGTCGAGGTGCTCGTGATCCCGACGTCGGACGGGTGCAGGATGCCCGGCAGCGCCTGGGCGGTGGCGACCACGGTGTGGGGGTCGCCGTCGCCGACGAGCTCGTAGGACGCCGTACCGGTGCCGACGTCGCCCTGCTGGACGGTCGTGCCGTCGACGGTCCAGGTGACGTGCGTGCCGGGCGACGGGTGGGTGCTGAGCACGTCCATCGCGAACGTCTGGTGCTGGCCCGGGCTGACCGTCACGGGCGCCCCGGTCGCCGGTTGCTCCGAGGACGGCTCGATCAGGTCGATCCCGAACCCGGCTGCGGTGCCGTCGAACATGCGCAGCGGCAGCTGCTCGCTCTCGACGTCGCCCATGGGCGTGTCGAGGTACTGCATCAGGCACGCGTCGCAGGGTCGGTAGTAGGTGTGCGGGTCGTAGTGACCGCCCTCGAAGTCCCCGACCACCGATGCCGGCTGCGGGGAGGGGGTGGGGATGGGCGTGCCCGCGTCCACCCAGCGCCGCCACTTGAGCGAAGCTCGAACGGTGACGTCGGTGATGTTCGGTGCGCACAGGTCGGTGACGCCGTTCCGGCCGCGGTCCGAGCACGGGGGGTACCCGGGGGTGCTGGTGGTGTACTCGTCGTCGAGCTGCATCAACGAGTGGCCGAGCTCGTGGGTCATCACGCTGACGCCGGAGAGGTTCTTCGAGGTCGTGGCGATGCCGCCGCCGGAGCCGCCGTAGGTCCCGTCGTCGACGACGACCATCAGCTGGTCCCAGTCGGGGTAGGCCGCCGCGTCGGCGTAGACCGCGTCCACGTTCGCCGGCACCAGCAGCCGCTGGATCCCGAAGCTGCAGAAGGTCGAGTCGTAGCGGGTCGTCACGAAGGTCGACGTGGCGGGCGCGTCGGCGTCCGGGCAGCACGCGGGCGCGACCGAGCGGTCGACGCAGCTCGAGGAGTAAGCCGGCTGGTCCGCTCCCTGCTGCGCCGACGGCGCGAACACGCCGACGACGTTCACGAAGTCCCGGTAGCTCTTGTAGGGCTGCACGTCGAAGATGCCGTCGGCCACGTCCTTGGCGTCGTCGGCGAAGTCGTCCTGCTGGCCCGCGGTGTAGCCGTCACCGAGGATCACCAGGTTCAGCCGGTTCGCGGCCGGGCCGTTCGTCCAGCCCGGGATCGGCACCACCGTCGCGGCCCGGGCCGACCGTGCGGCCCTGGCGACGGATCGGCGTACGTCGGTCGCCCGGAACGTCCGGCCGGACCACCGCACCGTCAGCGCGCGCGGCCTCGCCGACGCGGGGACGACCACCTGCGCGACCGGCTCGCGAGCGGTGAGGTGGTCGTGGCCGAGCACCCGGCTCCCGGGCTGGTCGGGGAACTCCCCGCGGACCGTCGTGTCGAACCCGGCCCGGGTGTGCAGGACCGCCCCGCCGGCGGTGCGTACGACGACCCGCGCCCGGCCGGTGCCCCGGCGGAGCGGCGTGGTGGCCGGAGCCCGGCTCGCGACCCGCTCGGCGAGGACCTTCGCAGCGCCGTTGCGCTGGAGACGCACGTCCATGACCCGCACGCGGTGCTTGCCGCCTGACGCCGGCGACGCCGGGGCGGCGGCGGGCGCCTTGCCGATCCCGGCCGCCCGTCCCGGGGATGCCCCGGCGTGTGCCGGGTCCCCCGAGCCCAGGGTGGCGGCGAGCAGGGCCGCGAGAACGAGGACGAGGAGCCGGCCGGCGCGCATGGACGGAGGCTAGGCCCACCAGCGCGGGCGCACCGGGGGATCGGAGAAAGTCAGCGTGACCGTGCGCGGAACGCGGCCGCCTTCGCCCGGTTGCCGCACGCCGCCATGTGGCACCAGCGCCGCGACCCGTTGCGGGTGGTGTCGACGAACACCCAGGCGCACCCGGGGCCGGGGCACGCCTTGAACCGGGACGCCGTCGGCATCGCCGGCAGGCGGATCAGCGCCACGGCCGCGCGAGCGGCGAGATCTCGCGCGAGCGACCCGCGTCCGGGTGCGGTGAGTCCGGGTCTACCGGCGAGGTCGAGCCGCAGCGGCAGCGCGGCCAAGGGGCCGGCATCGATGTCGACCTCGACGCCGTTGTTGCGCAACCCCAGGCGGCGGACCACGTCACGTGCCGCTCGCAGGAGCGCGACCTCCTCCGTGCCTCCCGGACGTCCTGGCACCGGCGCCCCGGAGACGGCTTCCCACCAGGCCTGCACGCTCGCCGCGTCCCGCAGCTCGTCGGGTGAGCCGGGGACGTGTCCCGTGTTGGCGAGCGCGACCAGGAAGTCCTCGTCGTCGGGGGCGCCGAAATCCGGATGCGCGACCATGCTAACCATCGTACGCTGTTTGACGGTTATGCGTGCAGACGGCGCGCGGGCCACGAGACGGGTGAAGGACACGGCATGCACACGAGCGCGCGGGCAGGAGACGCGGCGATACTCGCCGCCGCGGCCGGCTGGGGGCTGAGCACGACGATCTCGGTCGCCGCGCTCGACCGGGTGGGGGCTCCCGACCTGGTCGCGGTCGAGCTGACCGGCGGAGCGGCGCTGCTGGTGGCCGTCGCCGTCGCCCGCCGCCGACTGGCTCGGGCCGGCGCACGCCGGAACTTCCTGCTCGGCCTGCTCGCCCCCGGACTGTCCTTCGTCCTCGGCGACCTGGGACTGAGCATGACCAGCGCGACGGCCGGCAGCCTGCTGCTCGCCGTCGAGCTGCCGATGTCGGTCCTGCTGTCCGTCCTGTTCCTCCGTGAGGTGCTCGACCTGCGCGGTGTGCTCGCCGTCGGGCTCGGCCTGTCGGGGAGCGCGGTGGTCGCGTTCGGCGCCGGCCATCACGGGGACGAGATGTCCACCCTGCTGGGGAACCTGCTCGTGGTCGCCTCGGTGGCCGCCGCCGCGGCCTTCCTCGTCGTCACCCGGAAGCACAACGCGGACGACGGCCTGAACGCCTCGACCTGGCAGACGGTCGGTGCCGCGGTCGGCACGACCCCGTTCGTCGCGTTCGGCTGGCTTCACGACGGCAGTCGGTTGTCGTACGCCGGTCCTTCGGGCTGGGCGCTGTGCGGCGCCGTGCTCGTCTGCACCGCGGTCGCGTCGGTCTGCTTCAACTGGGGGATCAGCCGGGTCCCGGGTGTGCGGGCGTCGCAGCTGCAGAACCTGACGCCCGTCGCCGGGCTGCTCGCCGCGGTGCTGGTCCTGCAGGAGCGCCCGAGCGCGATCCAGCTGCTCGGCGGCGTGCTGGTGGTGGCGGCGATCGTCGTCCTGGCGCGGGCCGAGGTGGACCCGGTCCCCGGCGTCACGCCCGACGCCGTGCTCGCCGAGAGGAGCCGATGGTGATCGTCGACCTCGAGCTGGCGGCTCGGATCGAGCGTGCCGAGGCAGAGTTCATGGCCGCCTGCAGCCGCGCGGCGGCGACGCGGTACGGCGTGCCTACGTTCCGCGTCCCGATCGCCGGCGGCTTCGCGACCTATGCAGGCGACGACTCGCCGTTCAACAAGGTCGCCGGCACCGGGTTCGGCGGCGTGCCGACGGGCGCCACCCTCGACGACGTGGAGCGGCGGTACGCGGAGCACCGCAGCCCGGTCGGATTCGAGATCTCGACGCTCGCCGAGCCGGCCCTCTTCGAGATGCTGACGGGCCGTGACTACCTGCTCGTCGGCTTCGAGGACGTGCTGGTACGTGCCCTGAGCCCGCGCCCGAGGGCCGCGGCACCGCCCGACCGCGAGATCGCAGTCACGCGGGCCGAGGACCGGATCGCGGTCTGGATGGACGTGGCCGTCGAGTCCGCGCTGACCCCGGACGACCACGGTGTCCCTCAGCTTGACGCCTTCCCGCGGCAGGCCCTGGAGACGGCCGAGCAGATCGGGATCGACGCCGGCGCTCGCGCCTACCTGGCGACCGTCGGCGGCCGGCCCGCGGGTGCCGGCGGACTTCGGATCTCCGGCCCGCTCGCGCAGCTCACCGGCGCCGGGACGCTTCCGACCTATCGGCGCCGCGGTGTCCAGGCCGAGCTGGTGCGGGTCCGCCTGGCCGACGCGCGGGCCGCCGGCTGCGAGCACGCCGTGGTCACGACGCAGCCCGGCTCGACGTCGCAGGCGAACATGCGCCGGGCCGGTTTCGAGCTGGGCTACTCGCGGGCCGTCCTGGCCCGACGGGCCGAGGCGGGGTGAAGCTCTGGTACACCCCCTCGGACTCGAACCGAGAACCCGCTGATTAAGAGTCAGCTGCTCTGCCAATTGAGCTAGGGGTGCTCGCGATGAACGCGAGGTCAGACGTTACCAGCGGGCGACGGTGCGGAGAAAATCGGGAGGCCCTCCCGAGCGGTCAGCGCGACTCGAGGACGGCCTGGGCGGCGTTGTGGCCGCCGATGCCGGAGACGGCGCCGCCGCGGCGGGCGCCGGCGCCGCAGAGGACGACGGCGTCGACGCCGGTCTGCACGCCCCAGCGCTCGGCGGGGGTCTCGAGCCGGGCGCGCTTGGGGACCCACGGCCAGTCGAGGTCGCCGTGGAAGATGTGGCCGCCGGGCATCGCGACGTCGGCCTCGACGTCCTGCGGGATCTTGGCCTCGATGCAGGGATCGCCGTTGGCGTCGGTGGCGAGGCAGGACTCGATCGGGTCGACCAGGTGGGCGTCGAGGGAGGCCAGTGCTCGGCGTACGGCCTCCTGCTTGGCGGCACCCGGGTCGCCGGCGAACAGCGAGGCGGGCGTGTGCAGGCCGAAGTAGGTCAGGGTGTGGGTGCCCTCGGGCATCCCCTCGACGATCGAGGGGTCGGTCAGCGTGTGGCAGTAGACCTCGCCGGGCAGCGGGTCGGGAAGCCTGCCGGCGGCGGCGGTGGCGTACGCCGTCTCGAGGTTGCTGTAGTCCTCGGCGAGGTGCAGCGTCCCGGCGAACGCGACGGCCGGGTCGACGCCCGACTCGAGCCGGGGCAGCCGGTCGAGCAGCAGGTTGATCTTGAGCTGCGAGCCCTGGGGCTTGGTGGCGGGGTCCTCCTCGCCGCCGAGCAGGATGCCGAGCACCCACGGGGCGACGTTCGCGAGCACGTGCCGTGCGCGGACGCTGTGCCGGGTGGAGCCGTCGTCCCAGACCACCTCGGCGCCGTCCTCGGCCGTGGCGCCGGTGTGGATCGCGCTGACGCCGGCGCTGGTGACGATCTCGGCGCCCGCGTCGGTCGCTGCCCGGGCGAGCGCGCCCGTCACGGCGCCCATCCCGCCGACCGGCACCCGCCACTCGCCGGAGCCGTTGCCGATCAGGTGGTAGAGGAAGCAGCGGTTCTGGACCAGGCTGGGGTCGTGCAGGGACGCGAAGGTCCCGATCAGGGCGTCCGTCGCGACGACACCGCGCACGGTGTCGTCGGTGAACCGCCGCTCGATCGCCTCGCCGAGCGGGCGCTCGACGACGTCGGTCCACGTCGTGCGGTCGACCTGGGCGCGGATCGTGTCCGTGCGGGGGAGCGGCTTCAGCAGGGTCGGCGAGACGACCCACGCCAGCCGCAGCATGTCGGTGTAGAACGTCTGCCACGCCCGGTAGGCGTCGTCGGAGCCGGTCAGCTCCTCGAAGCTCTGCCGGGTGGCCTCGCGCTCGAGCCGCTCCACGAGCAGGCCGCCTGGCTTGCCGTCCCTCGTCACCGGTGTGTACGACGCCGTCGGCCTGCTCTCCAGCCGGAGGTCCAGGCCCAGGTCGCGCTGGATCACGTCCGGCAGCAGGGAGACCAGGTAGGAGTAGCGCGACAGCCGCGCCGGAAGGCCCGGGAACGGCTCGGTCGACACCGCGGCGCCGCCGACGTGGTCGAGCCGCTCCAGCACGAGCACGGAGAGCCCGGCCCGCGCGAGGTAGGCCGCCGCGGTCAGTCCGTTGTGGCCTGCCCCGACCACCACGGCGTCGTACTCGGTCCGGGAAGTCACGGCTCGACCCTAGCGATCGGGAATGCCGCGGACCGACACCGTGGTTGAATGATCAACTACCTACTACCAGGAGGTGGGCAACATGCCCGCGATCACCGTCGACGACCTCACCGTGCTGCAGCGGATCACCGGCCCGGGGCTGGGCGACCAGCCGCGCCCCGTGCGGCAGGTGACCACCGCGCCGCAGGGCTACGAGGGCGAGGGCTTTCCCGTCCGGAGGGCGTTCGCCGGCATCGACATGGCCGACCTCGACCCGTTCGTGCACATGGACCAGATGGGTGAGGTGGAGTACGCGCCGGGTGAGCCCAAGGGCACTCCGTGGCACCCGCACCGCGGCTTCGAGACGGTCACCTACATGATCGACGGGGTCATGGACCACCAGGACAGCCACGGTGGCGGCGGGTCGATCACCAACGGCGACACCCAGTGGATGACCGCCGGCTCGGGGATCCTGCACATCGAGACGCCGCCGGAGTGGCTGGTCCAGAAGGGCGGCCTCTTCCACGGCATCCAGCTCTGGGTGAACCTGCCGCGCGACGCGAAGATGAACCAGCCGAAGTACCAGGACATCCACCGCGGCGAGGTCGCACTGCTCACCAGCGACGACGCCGGCGCGCTGGTCCGGGTGATCGCCGGTGACGTCGCCGGCCACGCCGGCCCCGGATCGACGTACACGCCGATGACGCTGGTGCACGCCACGCTCGAGCCCGGTGCCCGGCTCGAGCTGCCCTGGCAGGCCGACTACAACGCGATCGCCTACGTGCTGTCCGGCAGGGGCTCCGTCGGCCTCGACAAGCAGCCTGTCCGGATGGGACAGACCGCGCTGTTCGGCGCGGGCGACTACCTCACCCTCGAGGCGGACGAGAGCCAGGAGAGCCGAGCGCCCAGGCTCGACGTGCTGGTGCTCGGCGGCCGGCCGATCCGCGAGCCCGTCGCCTGGGCCGGGCCGTTCGTCATGAACACCAAGGCCGAGGTGATGGAGGCCTACACCGACTTCCAGAAGGGTCGCTTCGGGCACATCCCGGCGTGACCCCTTACTGTCCGGGCATGGCTCGGCTCTACCGCGACGCGTACGGCGTGCCCCACCTCCGCGCGGCCTCGGTGCTCGAGCTCGCGCGGCTCCAGGGCGAGGTGACGGCCCGCGACCGGACCTGGCAGCTCGAGTGGCTCCGGCGCCGGGCGACCGGCACGACCGCCGAGCTGGTCGGCGCCGACGGCGTGTCGTGGGACCGCTTCTCCCGGCGGATGCGGACCGTCGAGACCGCGCAGCGCGCCTTCGCGACGTGCTCGGAGGAGACGCGGGGCTTCGTGGCGGCGTACGCCGAGGGCGTGCGCGCCGGGCTCGCGCAGGTGGACCCGGCGTCCGTGCCCGAGCTGGATCGAACCGGCGCGGTGCCGGAGGAGTGGCCGGAGTGGATGCCGCTGGCGACGTTCCTCGCCCAGCACCTGCTGTTCGCGAACCTCGGCGGCATCCTCTGGAAGCGCCTCGCGACGGCGGTCCTCGGCGAGGACGAGCGGTTCCTCTCCGCGCAGGACCCGACCGCGTCGGGCAGCAACGCGTGGGCCGCAGGAGGTGCCCGTACGGCGAGCGGCCTGCCGCTCATCGGCGGCGACCCGCACCGGATCATCGAGCAGCCGGGCGTCTACCAGCAGGTCCGGCTGTGCTGCGAGGACCCGGCGGACTCCTTCGACGTCGTCGGCTTCACGTTCGTGGGCGTGCCGGGCGTCCAGCACTTCGCGCACGCGGGCGAGGTCGCCTGGGCGATCACCAACGCCTGCGCGGACTACCAGGACGTCCGGGAGGAGGCCGAACCCCCGGCGGAGGTCGTCTCGACGCGTTCCGAGACGATCCAGGTCCGGGGCGCCGAGCCGGTGACGTTCGACGTGACGACGACCCCGTGGGGGATGGTCTTCGAGGACGGGTTCTCCGTCCGCACCCCGTCCTGGGTGCTCGGCGACCTCGGGTTCGACGCGATCCTGCCGCTGCTGCGGGCCCGCAGCGTCGACGACGTCGACCGGGCGCTGGACGCCTGGGCCGAGCCCGTGAACAACGCCGTGATCGCCGACCGGACGGGTGCGGTGCGCTACCGGATCGCCGGGCGGGTGCCGGTGCGCGACGCCGCGGGTGGCTGGACCGGTTGGCTCGAGGAGCCGAACCGCGCCGAGGTCCCGGCCGCCGGTCACGTCGTGACGGCCAACGAGCGGCGCGGCCCGGAGAGCGCCGCGATCGGGTCGGTGTTCGCGGCGCCCTACCGCGCCGCCCGGATCCACGCCCTGCTCGACGGGCGTGCCGGGCTCGACCGTGACGCCTACGTCGCGATCCACAACGACACGCTGCTGCAGACGGTGCCGATGGTCACCGCGCTGGTGCCGGGAGCGTTCGACGGCTGGGACGGCCGGATGGACGCCGGCTCCCGCGACGCCGCGCGGTACGCCGCGTTCCGGTCCGCGCTGGTCCGCCGCCTCGCGGCGGACCCGGCCCTCGCGAAGCTGGTCGCGCCGCCGGCCGGCCACGAGCACGAGGAGGTCTTCGCGCCCTGGCTCAACGCGACCTACCGGATCGGCTCGGCCCTGCCGCGGCTGGCGAACGAGACGCTCGCGGGCAACGCGCCACTCGGCATCGACCTGGTCGCGCACGCGCGGGCCGCGCTCGCGGAGGCCGACACCGGCGGGGCCCTCTGGGGGGACACGCACGTCGTGGAGCCGGTCCACGTGCTCGACGAGGGCGAGATCCCGGCGCTGCCGGTCTCCGGTGACGCCGACTGCGTGCGCTGCTGCGTCTCCTACCCGGCACTCGCCGACGAGTGCAGCCGCGGCTCGGTGGCCCGCTACGTCTGGGACCTCGCGGACCGCACCGCTGGCGGCTGGGTGGTGCCCACGGGCGCGGTCGGCGTACCTCTGGACCCGCACCACCACGACCAGCTCCCGCTGTGGGCCGAGGGCCGGCTCGCGCCGATCGTCACCGACTGGGAGCTGCTCACGCCGGTGGAGTAGCCGCAGGGACCAGCACGGTCGCGGTCATCTCCGGGCCGTGCCCGCACTCCAGCGGGGCCGGGGTCCCCCAGGTCGCGTGCTGCCCGTCGTGGCACAGGCGGAGCTCCCCGCCGGCCTCGGAGACGAGCTGCTCGACGAGGGCCAGGCCGAGGCCCGAGCCCGGCCGCGCCCGCGCGTCCGGAGCCCGGGTGAACCGGGCGGTGGCCCGGCCGAGGAGGTCGCCCGGGATGCCGGGGCCGGCGTCCGACACGCGTACGGCGACGTACCCGTCCTGCTCCGCGACCACCACGCGCACGGGCGGCGTGCCGTGGACGAACGCGTTCTCGACGAGGTTCGTGACGATGCGCTGCAGCCCGTGCTCGTCGATGGCGGCGTGCACCGGCGTGACGGGCAGCTCCGCGGTGAGCTCGGAGACCTGCTCGGGGCGGGCGAGCCGCCGGCGCTGGATCACGGCGCTCACCACGTTGCCGACATCGGTGCTGCCGCCGGCCGGCCGGCGCGCCGCGCCGACCTCGAGCAGCTGCTCCGCGAGGTCGATCAGCCGGGTCACGTCGACGAACAGCTCGTCGAGGACCTGCTCGTGCTGCTCGATGTCGCGCTCGCGGCGCCGCGCCAGCTGGATGCGGGACTTGAGCAGCGTGAGCGGGGTGCGCAGCTCGTGGCTGGCGTCGTCGATGAACCGGCGCTCGCGGTCCAGGGCCTCCTCGAGCGCGGCCAGCATGTCGTTGAGGGTGTGCCCGAGCCGCGTGACCTCGTCGTTCCGGCCCGGCGGGACCTCGAGCCGGAGCCCGCCGGCGCCGGCGGTGATCTCGGCGGCGCGGCGCCGGTACCGCTCCACCGGCCGCAGCGCGAGCCGGGCCAGGACGTCTCCGACGAGGGCGGCGATCAGCAGCGACCCCGTGCCCGCGAGCACCAGCTGGACCAGCAGCTCGCGCAGCGCCTCGTCGCGGTGGTCGCGGCGCAGCCCGACGACCAGGTACGCCGCCTGTCCGTCCCCGCCGCCGAACGGCGTGATCCGCAGCCGATAGGGATCGTGCGACCCCGGGAGCAGGCTGCCGGTGTCGAGGGTCACCGACGAGGTGTCGCTGAGCCGTCCCGTCGTGATCAACGGGTCGAAGGGCGCCTTCCCGCCCCGGTCGAGCACCTCTCCGTCGCTGTCGAGCACCTGCCACGCCGCTCCGGTCGCGTCGGCGGCCTCGGTGTCGGACACGCCGCCGTCGTTGCGGACCAGTGGTGCCAGGGTCGCCGTCGCCTGGGTCAGCTCGGTGTCCAGCTGCCGGTCGAGCGCGTACTGCACCCGCCAGTAGACGAACGTCCCGGCGCAGCTGAGCAGCACCAGCATCGCGGCGACGAACCCCGCCACCAGCCGGAACCGCAGCGGCAGCCGGCTCATCGCCCGGTCTCGACCCGGTAGCCCGCACCGCGCACGGTGGTGATCGTGCTCGTGCCGAACGGCTTGTCGATCTTGGCGCGGATCGTCGCGAGGTGGACGTCGATCACGTTGGAGCGCAGGTCGGTCTCGCCGTCCCACACCTCGTCGAGGATCGAGTAGCGCGAGACGACCTTGCCGGCGTTCGCCACGAGCAGGCGCAGGATCGCGAACTCGCGTGCGGAGAGCTCGATCTCGGTGCCGCCGCGGCGGACCCGGTGGGCGTCGGCGTCGACGACCAGGTCGCCGACGGTGAGCACGCCCTCCTCGTCGTAGGACGAGCGCCGGTGCAGGGCGCGCAGCCGGGCGAGGAGCTCGTCGAGGTCGAACGGCTTCGGCAGGTAGTCGTCGGCTCCGGCGTCGAGACCGCTGATCCGGTCGCGGACCTCACCACGCGCGGTCAGCATCAGCACAGGGGTGGTGACGCCGGCGTGGCGCAGCCGGCGGCAGACCGTGGCCCCGTCGGTGCCGGGGAGCATCCGGTCGAGCAGCAGCACGTCGAAGCCGTTGCCTTCCTCCAGCGCGCGACCGTAGGCGTCGGTGCCGTCGTGCACGAGGTCGACGGCCCAGCCGGCCTCGGCGAGGGACTGGGCGAGCAGGTCGGCGAGGCGGACGTCGTCCTCGGCCACCAGGATCCGCACCGTTCCGTACCTCCTCAGCGGGGCTGTCACCGGCAAGCCTCCACCACGGGGGATCATGTCAGCGTGTGGCGGACGGCGTGGACCGGACGGGTCGACCGGTACGGCGTGCCCGCGCTGGTCGTCGCCGCGGCGCTCCTGCGCCTCCCGTTCCTCGGCGCCCCGCTGTCCTCGGACGAGGGCGGGTTCCTGATGGTCGGCGGCCAGTGGTCGCCCGGAACCTCGCTCTACGGCGACTACTGGGTCGACCGTCCGCCCCTGCTGATCACGATCTACCAGCTGGCGGACCTGCTCGGCGGCGGCATCGCGCTGCGACTGATCGGCATCGTCGCCGTCGGCGTCTCCGTCGTCCTCGCGGCGGGCGTCGGCCGGCTCGCCGCGCCGGCCGACCGGCGGGCGCCACTGGTGGCGGCGGCCGCGGCCGCGATCTTCCTCACCAGCCCCTTGTACGGCGCCCGCGAGGTCGACGGCGAGCTGCTGGCCGTGCCGTTCCTCCTCGCCGGCATGCTCGCGGTGCTGAGCGCGACGAGCGGCCACGGCGGCCCACGCGCCTGGGCGCTCGCGGGGCTGGCGGCCGTGGCCGCCGTCAGCATCAAGCAGAACATGTTCGACGTGGGTGTCGCCGTCGCCGCCGCGGTCGGCTGGATGCTGTGGAACCGGCACTGGCGCGCCGCCGGCGTCGCCGCGGCGGCCTTCGCCGCCGGGGCCGCGGTCATGCTCGGGACGGTGCTCGGCTGGGCCGCGTTGCACGGGACCACGGTCCCCGGGCTCTGGGACGCGGTCGTCAAGTTCCGCGCCGCCGCGGCACGGGTGATCGCCTCCTCCGCCACCGGCACCAACGAGTTCCGCGCCCAGGGCCTGGTCGCGGCGTTCCTCCTCAGCGGCGCCCTGGGCATCCTCCTCGTCGCGGTGCTGCCGTCGCTGCGGAGGCGCAACGGGCGGCACGTGCTCCTGGACCACCCCGACCACCCGCACGCGGACCTCGTCGTCCTGGCCGCGGCTGTGGCGGCCTGGGAGGCGTTCTCCGTGATCGCCGGGGGCAGCTACTGGCTGCACTACCTGATCGGCACGGTCCCGGGCCTCGTCCTCGTCGCCGCGGTGTCGATCCGCTACCGACCCGGCCGACTGCGCCTCACCGGCAACGTCCTGGCCTACGCAGCCGTGCTCGCGGTCGCCGGCACCGCGGTGGTCGCGCCCGTCGTCGGCGACCCCACCCCGAGCACCCAGGTGGGCGACTTCCTCGAGAGGCGGGCCGATCCCGGCGACACCGGTGTGGTCGCCTTCGGCTACGCGACGCTGCTGCACGACGCGGGCCTCAGCAGCCCTTACCCCCACCTCTGGAGCCTGCCGGTCCGCGTGCGCGACCCGGAGCTCGCGCGGCTGACGAGGATCCTGCGCGGCCCGGACGCGCCGACCTGGGTGGTCGTCATGGGCGACAGCACGACGACCTGGGGCGTCGACGGCACGACCGCCGACGAGGCCATCGACGAGCGCTACCGCCAGGTGCGGGTCATCGACGACTGGCACGTCTACCACCTCGACGAGGGGCGCTGAGCGCAGCTTCACGGTCTCTTCATGGACGTCCGCCTACGGTCCCCGACCATGACCGATGAGCTCGCCGTCGACGCGCGCGGCGTCACCAAGTCGTTCGGGTCGCTGCGCGCCGTCGACAGCATCACGCTGCAGGTCGCGCCGGGGGAGGTCTACGGCGTCCTGGGGCCCAACGGGGCCGGGAAGACCACCTTCCTCCGGATGCTCTTCGGGCTGATCCGCCCGGACGCCGGGAGCATCAGCATCTTCGGCCGCACCTGGGCCGCGGACGGGGTCCATGCACTGGACGGCGTCGCCGGCTTCATCGAGAGCCCGGGTTTCTACGGGTACCTCACCGGTCGTCAGAACCTCGAGGGCCTGGCGCTTCTCGACGGCGGTGCTCCGCGCGGCCTGGTCGACGAGGTGCTCGAGGTCGTCGACCTCGCCGACCGGGCCCACGAGAAGGTGCGGGGCTACTCCTACGGCATGCGGCAGCGGCTCGGCGTGGCCGCCAGCCTGCTGCGGCGACCGCGCCTGCTGATCCTCGACGAGCCCGCCAACGGCCTGGACCCCGCGGGCATCCGAGACATGCGGGCGCTGGTCAAGCGACTGGCGGAGAGCGGCCTCACCGTGCTGCTCAGCTCGCACCACATGGACGAGGTCGAGGAGATCTGCGACAACGTCACGATCATGCGGCGGGGGACGGTCGCCTTCCACGGGACGATCGCCGACCTGCGTGCGATGGCGCCCGATCCCGGCCACGTCCTGCGGACGACCGACGACGAGCGGGCGATGGCCGTGGCCGCTGCACACCCCGCGGTCCGGGTCGAGCGCGACCACGCCGAAGGCGGCCTGGTCGCCACCGGCCAGCAGCTCGCGGTGTCGTCGTACGTCGCCGACCTGGTGCGCAACGAGCTCGGACTGCTCGCCCTCACGCCGACCCGCACCCCTCTCGAGGCGCTCTTCTTCATGCTGACCGACGCCGATGCCTCGCCCGAGGCGGTGACGGCATGACCGCGCACCTGGCCGAACCGATCGCCGCGGATGCTCGGGCGGCCTCCCGTCGCCGGCCCGCGCTCGGCGTGCTGCGCTGGGAGGTCCGCAAGCTCGTTGCCCAGTGGCGCACCCGTTCCGTCCTGCTCGCGGGGGCGATCGCGCCCGTCGTCGTGGTCTTCGTCATGCGCGGCCAGAGCCGGCCGCCGAAGGACTCCTTGTTCGGGCGCTACGCGCTCGACAACGGGTTCGCGCTCGCGCTGCTGATCCTCGGCTTCGCGTCGCAGTGGGTGCTCCCGCTCCTGACGGCGATCGTCGCGGGCGACATCTTCGCAAGCGAGGACCAGCAGGGAACATGGAAGACCGTGCTCACGCGGTCGGCGAGCCGTAGCCGCCTGTTCGGTGCGAAGGTCGTCGCCGCGCTCGGCTTCGCGGTGCTCACGCTCGCCGTCGTGGCCGTCTCGACGACGGCAGCGAGCGTGCTGGTCGTCGGCCACCAGCCGCTGACCGGCCTGACCGGCCAGGTGATCCCGTCCAGCGCCGCCCTCCGGCTGGTCTCCGAGAGCTGGCTCAGCATGCTGCCGGCGACGCTCGGGTTCACCTGCTTGGCGATCCTGCTCTCGGTGTGGAGCCGGAACGCCGCCGTGGGCATCGCGGCCCCGGTCGTGCTCGGCATGGTCATGCAGATGGTCGGGTCCCTCGGTGGTGTCGAGGCGATCCGCCCGTTCCTGCTCACCACGCCCTACGAGGCATGGCACGGCCTGATGACCGCCCCGCAGTTCATCGGCCCGATGAAGGAGGGGCTGCTCACGTGCGGCCTGTGGTGCGTCGCCACGCTCGCCGCCGCCTTCGTCCTGCTCCGCCGTCGCGACATCACGGGAGGCTGACATGCGCCGCATCGTCATCACGTCAGTGGCCGTCCTGGCCGTCGTCCTCGGCATCGGGTCGGCCGTCGTCGCCACGGGCGGCGACAGCATCGTCACCAAGGCGCGCGTCGAGCGCTCCCTGCCACAGGTGTTCTCCAACATCTACCTCCAGCAGGCCGACCTGCTCGGCCACACCGGCCTGACGGCCGCGTCGCTCGACGCGACGGCGATGTGCGACAAGGGCGGCCCGGACCACCCCGACGTAGGCCCCGGTGGCGACTGGATCTGCCTGATGAGCTGGACGGACCCCAACGTCCCGATGCCGCCCGAGGGCTACGGGAAGTTCGAGCTCAACATCCACAGCAACGGCTGCTACACGGCGAGCGGCTCGAGCAAGCTGCTGGGGTACCAGACCATCACCGACGCGAAGGGTGACGAGGTCTACAACCCGGCCTACGAGTTCGACGGCTGCTTCGACCCCAACGGTGACGACGCGCCCACCGGTCACAGCTTCGAGTCGGTGCTGAGCGTGCTCAGCACCAGCGTCAAGCCGGACCCGCACGGCGCCGCGACCATCCAGATCGGCTGTGGCACCGGCGACGGTGGGTGCTCGGGCACGGTCACCGCGACCGCGGGCGGCAAAGCGCTCGGCACAGTGCCGTTCGCGATGCAGGAGGAGCGGACCGGCGAGCTGGCCTTCCCGACCGCGTTCCCTGCGGGCACCAAGGAGGTCACCTTCACCGTCGAGGAGGACAAGGGCTTCGGACCGACCGGTCCGGTCACCCTGCCCGTCCTGGGCGGCTGATGCTCAGGCGAGCGACCTCGCGAAGAAGTGTGTGGCGTGCGGGTCGCTGCCCGGGTAGCGGGGGATCGCGTCGTAGCCGGAGCGCTCGTACATCGCGATCGCCTCGGCGAGCACCTCGTTGGTGTCCAGCACCAGTCGGGTGCACCCGCGCTCGCGGGCGAGCCCCTCGAGGTGCCGCAGCATCCGGGAGCCGAGCCCGGCGCCGCGCCAGTCGCGGTGGACCCACATTCGCTTGATCTCCCAGACGGCGTCCTGGCCGGTCGGCCGGATGCCGCCGTAGGCCACCGGCCCGCCGTCGCTGGTCGCCAGCACGTAGGTCGACCCGGGCTCCTCGCCGACCGGGCCGTCGGCGCGGTAGCCGGTCGGGAACCGCTCGTCGATCTCGGCGAGGTAGCGCCCGAGCGCCTCGCGGCCCACCGGGTCGCCCGGCGGGACCACGCGCAGACGGATCGTGGCCGCCCGCACGAGCAGGTCGGCGGTCGCGAGTGCCTCGGTGAGCCGCTTCCGCTGCCGGTCCGTGAGCGGCGCGACCAGCCGCGCGGCGAGCTCCTCGGAGCGGCTGTCCAGGTCTCGGCGGGCAGCGCTGCCCGCCGCGGTGAGCCGCACCAGCCGGCGCCGCTGGTCGGCAGGGTCGGGCTCGGTCGCGACCAGGCCGTCCTGCTCGAGGCGCCGGAGCATGCGGGAGAGGTGGCCGCTGTCGAGGTCGAGCCGCTCGCGCAGGTCGCGGATCGTCGTACCGTCCGGGTTCGCGCCGATCTCGAACAGCAGGCGGCTGACGCCGAGCGGCCGGCCGGTGCCGAGGAAGGACTCGTCGAGCACCCCGATCCGCTGCGTGTAGGTGCGGTTGAAGCGCCGGAGCACCTCGGTCGTGGTCATCCTCTGACCTTAGTCAGAGAATTCGCGGTGAGGAAGACCAGTTGTAAAACGCCGACAGCCGGACCCTCGCGGATCCGGCTGTCTGAACTGGGGTGAGCGACGGGGCTTGAACCCGCGACCCTCGCGACCACAACGCGATGCTCTACCAGCTGAGCTACGCCCACCATGAACCCGTCGCGCGCGAGCGCTCGGGCCGGGCAAGAGTGTAGACGGATCAGGACCCGGCGGCAGAATCGGTGTCCCCGGTCAGCCCCGTGATCGACCCGCCGTGGCGCTCCGCGGCGAGCCGGGCGGTCTCGGAGTCCGGTCCCGGGAGCGGCACGAAGATCGTGTCCCGGTAGTAGCGCAGCTCCTCGATGCTCTCCTGGATGTCGACGAGCGCACGGTGGTTGCCGCGCTTGGTGGGCGAGCCGAAGTAGGCGCGCGGATACCAGCGGCGGGCCAGCTCCTTGATCGAGGAGACGTCGACGATCCGGTAGTGCAGGAACGCGTCCAGGTTCGGCATGTCCCTGGCCAGGAACCCCCGGTCGGTGCCGACGGTGTTGCCGGCCAGCGGCGGCCGGCTCTCGGAGGAGCAGTGCTCCTGGATGTAGGCGAGGACCTGCTGCTCGGCCTCCTCGAGCGTGATACCGGCGGAGAGCTCCTCGAGCAGGCCCGAGCTCTCGTGCATGTTGCGGACGAAGTCGATCATCTGGTCCAGGGCCTCGGCCGGCGGCTTGATGATGATGTCGACGCCGTCGCCGAGCACGTTGAGGTCGAAGTCGGTCACCAGCGCCGCGACCTCGATCAGCGCGTCCGCGCCGAGGTCGAGGCCGGTCATCTCACAGTCGATCCAGACCAGTCGCTCACTCACGAGCGGCACCCTACGCCGAACCCCGGACCGCCTTGCCCCCTCAGTCTTCGCTCAGGGCCGTCGCCTACGCTCACCGTCCATGAAGGGAGCGGTGCACGAGTGGGCGGGACTGGTCGCCCGGCTGGTGACCGGCGCGGTCTGGCTGGTCGCCGGTGCGCTCAAGGTCACCAGTCCCGACACGAGCATCGCCGCCGTCCGCGCCTACGAGCTGCTGCCCGGCTCGCTCGTCGAGCCGGTCGCCCTCACGCTGCCCGCGCTCGAGCTGGTCGTCGGACTGGCGCTGATCCTGGGGGTGCTCACCCGTGGCGCCGCCGTCGTGTCCGGCCTGCTGTTCGTCGCGTTCATCATCGGCATCGTGTCGGTCTGGTCGCGCGGTATCGAGATCGACTGCGGTTGCTTCGGGGGTGGCGGGTTCGACCCCGACGCGTCGGCGAAGTACCCGTGGGAGATCGCCCGTGACTCGGGCCTGCTCCTGCTCTCGGCGTACGTCGTCCTGGTCCCGCGCACGCGCGTGGCCGTGGACAGGATCCTCTTCCCGGAAAGGTCGCACGCATGAGCGACGGCATGTCCAAGTCCCAGAAGCGCGCCGCCACGGCCGCGGCTCTCCGCGAGGAGCAGCAGCGGCGGGAGAACCGCCGGCGCCTGATCACCATCGGCGCGGTGCTCGCCGCGATGGTGCTGATCGTCGGCGGCGCGATCCTGGTGTCGAAGCTGCAGAGCGACAAGCAGCAGAGCGACCTGGAGTCCGCGGTCCCGCCCGCCGGCAGCAGTGCCAACGGCGTCACGATCGGGCCGGACAGCGCGCCGCACACCGTCGTGATCTACGAGGACTTCCTCTGCCCGTTCTGCGGCGAGCTGGAGCACCAGACGCACGCGAAGCTCGCCGAGCTCGCGGCCGACGGGAAGGTGCAGGTGGAGTACCGCCCGTTCGACCTGCTCGGCGGCGGCAACCCCGAGTCCTACTCCGAGCGCAGCCTCAACGCGTTCGCGGCCGTGCTCGACAGTGCAGGGCCCGAGGCCGCCAAGAAGATGCACGACCTGCTCTACGAGAACCAGCCGTCGGAGTCCGGCCCGTTCCCGTCGGACGACGACCTCCTCGCGCTGGCCGTCCAGGCCGGCGCATCCGAGAGCCAGGTGAAGGACGACATCGAGAACGGCGGTCAGCAGGACTTCGTCGACCAGGCCACCGCGGCGGCGCAGAAGGCCGGCGTGAAGTCGACGCCGACGGTGCTGGTCGACGGCAAGCTCCAGACCGGGTTCTCGACCGTCGACGACCTCGCGACCCAGCTGCTCCAGGAGGTGGGGTGAGCGACTTCGTCGCGGGCCTGCCCAAGGCCGAGCTGCACGTCCACCACGTCGGGTCCGCGTCGCCGCGGATGGTCAGCGAGCTCGCCGCCCGGCACCCGGGCACGGTGCCGAGCGACCCGGACGAGCTGCGCCGGTTCTTCGAGTTCCACGACTTCGCGCACTTCATCGAGGTCTACCTCGCGGTCGTCGACCTGATCCGCACGCCCGACGACATCCGCTACCTGACCTACGAGGTCGCCCGCGAGCTCGCAACCACGCAGATGGTGCGGTACGTCGAGCTGACCTGCACGCCGTACACGTCGGTGCTGCCGCACGACCCGGACCGTGGGATGACGATCGAGGCCTACACGGAGGCGATCGAGGACGCCCGGCTCGCCGCCGAGCGTGAGCTCGGGATCGTGATGCGCTGGATCTACGACATCCCGGGCGAGGCGGGCGTGCCGGCGGCCGAGGAGACCCTGCGGTTCGCGCTCGACCACGGCGGCGACGGGCTGATCGGCTTCGGGCTCGGCGGGCCGGAGATCGGCGTCGACCGCGCGCAGTTCAAGCCGTACTTCGACGCCGCCCGCGCCGCCGGCCTCCGGTCGGTGCCGCACGCCGGCGAGACCACCGGACCGGAGACGATCTGGGCCGCGCTGCGCGACCTCGGTGCCGAGCGGATCGGGCACGGCACCTCCGCCGCCCAGGACCCGGAGCTGCTCGCCCACCTCGCCGACGCCGGCATCCCGCTCGAGGTCTGCCCGTCCTCCAACGTCGCCACCCGCGCCGTCGCCTCGCTCGACGAGCACCCGCTGCCGCTGTTCGTCGACGCCGGCGTGACCGTCACGATCAACTCCGACGACCCGCCGATGTTCAACACGACGCTGAACCAGGAGTACGACGTCGCCGCCCGGCTGCTCGACCTCGACGAGGCCGGCATCGCAGAGCTGGCGCGGGCGGGCGTGCGGGCCTCGTGGGCGCCGGACGACGTACGGACGCGGCTGCTGAGCGAGATCGACGCCTACGTCGTCGCGCCCGCCGGTGGGGCCGAGCGCCCCTGAGATGCGCTCGGCCCCACCGGTCCGTCAGGTGCGCGGCTCGGGGGTGTTGTTGAGCAGACGGAGCGGCCGGTCGGAGTTGTCCCGGACCACGATGTGGCTCTCGGCGGTGTTCCGGTAGACCCGGATGGTGGCGATGTTCGGGTGCTGGCCGTCGCCGGGCTGCCGGTTGTAGGGCAGGTTCTTGGTGACCCGGATGTTGTTGCCCACGACGTTGCCGCGCAGCATCAGGCGGCCGTCGTTGCGGCTGAGCGTGAGGTTGTTGTCGACGGTCGTCAGGCAGATCGCCACGTTGTGGGAGCGGGTGACCATGATGTTGTTGCCCACCGGCGGGTCGAACCGGCAGTCCTCGGGGCCCACCTTCACGTCGCGGGTCGCGCCGCGCACCTTGATGTTGCGCTTGACGTCGGTGTTGATCACGTAGACGTCCACGGCTCCGTGGAGGGCCATCAGGTTGCCGTTGACGGTCGCGCCGTCGAGGTAGCACGAGGCGCCCTTGGGCACCCGGACGCTGGCGTAGGTCCCGGTGTAGGGGTCGTCCATCGTGTTGTCGCAGACGAGCTTCTTCGGCTTGTCGGGCGCGGCCTGCGCGGGGCTGGCGACGGTCTGGGTGAGCGCTGCGGTGGTCCCCATGACCACGAGGGCAGCAAGAAGCCTCTTCTTCATGACGGGGTCTTTCTCGAGGGAGGGAGGGAGCTGGTCGTAGTCGACTCCGCCGTCCCGAGATTCCGGCTCGCGTCTACTGCCGACCCGGAACTACCCGGACACCGCTCGCGTCATACCGCGTGACGTGCGCAACACCTCGCGCAGGGGACCCCACCAAAAAGCATGAGGCCCTGCGGACTCATACACCGCAGGGCCAGTTGCGATTCTGGGCTCTGCGGTCCGCCGGGGCGCGGAGGCGCGCCGAAGCCGGAAGCACCCCCGGCAGGATTCGAACCTGCAACCTACGAGGTAGAAGCTCGCTGCGCTATCCGTTGCGCCACGGGGGCCTGGTGCTGGGCATGGTGCGCCCGCATCATCTCAGGCGGGCCATCCACTCCTCGACGTCCTCCGGCGAGCGGGGGAGTCCGGCGGAGAGGTTGCGCACGCCGTCGGCGGTGACGACGACGTCGTCCTCGATCCTGATGCCGATGCCGCGCAGCTCCTCGGGGACGAGCAGGTCGTCCTCCTGGAAGTAGAGGCCCGGCTCGACGGTGAGCACCATGCCCTCGGCGAGGGTGCCGTCGCGGTAGGAGGCCGGCGCGGCGCGGCCGCAGTCGTGGACGTCCATGCCGAGCATGTGGCTGGTGCCGTGCAGGGTCCAGCGGGCGTAGACCTTGGAGTCGGGGGAGAGCGCCTCGTCGACCGAGACCGGCAGCAGGCCCAGGTCGGACAGGCCCTCGGCAAGGACCGCCATGGCAGCGTCGTGGCCGGCGAGGAACCGCTCGCCGGGGCCGAGGGCGGCCATCCCGGCCTCCTGGGCCCGCAGGACGAGGGAGTAGAGGTCGCGCTGGACCGGCGTGTAGGTGCCGCTCACGGGGAGCGTCCGGGTGACGTCGGCGGTGTAGAGGTTGCGGCCCTCGACACCCATGTCGAGCAGCACCAGCTCGCCGGGCGTGATCGGGCCGGTGTTGTCGATCCAGTGCAGGGTGGTGGCGTGGGCGCCGCCGGCGACGATCGAGTCGTAGCCGAGGTCGTTGCCCATGGCCCGTGCCCGACGGAAGAAGGTGCCCTCGAGCCAGCGCTCGCCGTACTCGAGGACGCGGTCCCACTCGCGGACCGAGTCCTCGAAGCCGAGCGTGGTCGCGTCGCACGCGGCCTGCAGCTCGGCCAGCTCCCACTCGTCCTTGACCAGCCGCATCTCCGAGGCGACCCGGGCCAGCTCCTCGTCGCGGTTCTCGTCCTCGGCCACCATCCGGTCGACCTCGGCCGACAGGCCGCGGTGGACCCGGGTCTTCGCCGTGGTCTCCAGGACGGCGGCGAGCTCGTCGACGTGGTGCACGGGCAGGCCGAGCGCGGCCTCGAGCTCCTCCAGGGACGGCCGGGGGCCGACCCACAGGGCGCCGTACTGCCGGTCGCGGAAGAACTCGTCGCTGTCGCGGCCGGCACGCGGGCGGGCGTACAGCGCGGCCTCGCCGTCGGGCTCGACGACGAGCACGGCGTCGCTGGTCTGGTTGCCGCTGAAGTAGGTGTGCGCGGTGTCGGGGCGGAACCGGTAGTCGGTGTCGGCGGCCCGGACCTTGAAGCCGCCTGCCGGGAGCACCAGCCGCTCGCCCGGGAAGGTGGCCGCCAGCCGGGCGCGGCGCTCGGCCGCGCGGGGCGCGATCGGGTGCCGCGGGACGTCCCTCGTGCGCTCCGCCCAGCCGGTGCGCATGAACGCGGCGTACGCCTCGGGCACCGAGGGGTCGTGGACCTCGGTCTTGGGCTGGTTCGAGGGCGAGTTCTCGTTCACCACATCACTCTAACTTCCGCGGGCAGCGGGCAGAACCGGGCAAAGGAGAGCGTCCCGATAGGCTTCGGCCATGCCCCCGGTACGCCGCGACAGCGTTGCCTTCACGGTCGTGGTGACCGTGACGGTGGTGCTCTGCGCTGCCGTGATGCTGTTCCTGCTCGGGTTCGCGGGCGCGCCCGGGACCGTGCTCCTCGCCACGGGCTTCGCCGCGGTACCCGTCGGGCCGGTGGTGGCGGCGTACATGTGGCTCGACCGCTACGAGCCAGAGCCGAAGTCGCTGCTGGTCATGGCGCTGCTCTGGGGGGCGTTCGTCGCGACCGCCACGGCCGTGGTGATCGACGGCGTCGGTGGCGTCCTCGCGGGCCTGAGCGACAACGCGTCGCTCGCGGTCGTCGCCCCGCTGACCGAGGAGGCGACCAAGGGTCTGTTCCTGTTCCTCCTGCTGTGGTGGCGACGCGCAGAGGTCGACGGCATCCTCGACGGCCTCGTCTACGCCGGGATGGTCGGCATCGGCTTCGCGTTCACCGAGAACATCCTCTACCTCGCGGCGGCGTACAACGGGACGGACGGCACGGCGCCCGGCGGTCTCGCGGGCGTGACCGGGACCTTCGTCATCCGCTGCCTGTTCAGCCCGTTCGCGCACCCCCTGTTCACCTCGTTCACCGGGATCGGCATCGGCATCGCCATCGGCTCGCGGAGGCCGGCGGTCAGGGTGCTCGCGCCGCTCGGCGGCTACCTGTGCGCGGCACTCGCGCACGGCGTCTGGAACTCGTCCACGATCTACGGCTTCGGGAGCTTCGTGCTCGTCTACCTCGTCCTCATGCTGCCCGTCTTCGTCGGCTTGGTGTCGATGGCGATCTGGGCGCGCAACTGGGAGCGGCGGATGCTCACCGAGAGCCTGCAGGACGCAGCGGCCCGCGGTCTGATCCCGGCCACCGACATCGGGTGGGTCGTCGACCTGCGTGCTCGCCGGCTCGCCCGGCGACACGCTCGGGGCGCGGGCGGCCGCGACGCGGAGCGCGCCGTGGCGGACTACCAGCAGGCGGCGGTCGAGCTCGGGTTCCTGCACAGCCGGCTGCTGCGCGGGACCGCGCCGCGCGACTGGCAGGCACGAGGCCAGGACTTCGTGGCGCGCATCGCCGCGGTCCGGCCGCGGTTCGCCTTCCCCGGACAGGTGGTGCCGCAGCGATGAAGCACACCAAGGACGTCCTCTCCGACGGGAAGATGCTCACCGAGACGGTGCGGCTGCGCGGCGCCCTCCAGGCCGCGCCGCTGCCGCTCGACCTCCCGGGGGCCGCACCGCTGCGAGAGGCGCGGGCGATGATCATCGACCAGCTCGAGGACTACGTGATCCCGCGGCTGATGTCGCTGGAGGCGCCGCTGCTGGCGGTCGTGGGCGGCTCGACCGGAGCCGGCAAGTCGACGCTGGTCAACTCGCTCGTGGGCCACCGCGTGACCGCGCCCGGCGTGCTCCGCCCGACGACGCGATCGCCCGTGCTCGTGCACCACCCCGACGACGGCGCGTGGTTCGGCCCCGACCGGCTGCTGCCCGAGCTCAAGCGCGTCGACCACGCGACCGACGACCCCGACTCGATCCAGCTGGTGGCGACCGACGCCATCCCTGCCGGGCTCGCCATCCTCGACGCGCCCGACGTCGACTCGGTGGAGGAGCGGAACCGGATCCTGGCCGGGCAGCTGCTCGCCGCCGCCGACCTCTGGCTGTTCGTCACCTCGGCCGCGCGCTACTCCGACCAGGTCCCGTGGGAGTACCTCAAGCAGGCGGCCGAGCGGTCGACCGCCGTGGCGATGGTGCTCGACCGGACGCCCGCGGACGCCGTGCAGACCGTCTCCACGCACCTGGCGCGGATGATGTCGGCGCGCGGCCTCAAGGACTCGCCCCTGTTCGGCGTCGCGGAGGGCCCGGTCGACGACGACGGCCTGCTGCCGGCCGGCCACGTCGCCGAGATCCGGACCTGGCTCGAGGCGCTCGCCCACGACGCCGCGGCGCGGCAGGCGATCGTGAACCAGACGGTCGAGGGCGCGATCCGCACCATCACCTACCGGGTCTACCCGATCGCCGACGCGGCGACCGAGCAGGTCGGGGCCGTCGGCGGACTGCTGCGCCTGGCCGACGAGCAGTACGACGTCGCCGTCCGCGAGCTCGCCCACGCGACCACCGACGGCACCCTCCTCAACGGCGACCTGCTGGTGCGCTGGAGGGAGTACGTCGGCAGCGGCGAGCTGCTCAGCTCCCTGGAGGCCAAGGTCGGCTTCGTGCGCGACCGGCTGGTCAACGCCATCAAGGGCAAGCCGCAGCAGGCCGAGCGGGTCGCGGTCGCGGTCGAGACCGGGCTGGAGACGCTGATCGTCGAGCGCGCCGAGCGCGCCGCCGCGGCGGCCGCGAAGGCCTGGGAGACGACCGACTACGGCGCTGCGCTCGTCGCGCCGGGCGGACCGTGCGCGCAGCTCACCCGCGCCTCGCGGGACCTGCGTCGCCGTACCTCCCTGGAGGTGACCGCCTGGGTCGAGGAGCTGCAGGAGCTGGTCCGGGTCGCGAGCGGCGACGTGCGGAACACCGCGCGGTTCCTGGCCTTCGGCGTGCGTGGGCTGGGCGTGACGGTCGCCGTCCTGGCGCTGGCGGGAGACGACCCGGCCGAGGACTCGGTGCGCCGGGGTCGCGAGATCCTGGCGACGCTCGTGGGCCAGCAGGCGACCAGCGAGCTGGTGGCGACCGCCCGCGACCGGCTGCGGCCGCGGCTCGAGGCTTTGCTCGCGGGGGAGCGCGCTCGATACCTTGCCCCTGCCGACCAGTGGGAGCTGAAGCCCGAGGCCGGCGAGAACCTACGCGAGGCGGCCCGCCGCGTCGACGACCTGCGGTTCGCTGCTGCGAGGCGAACCGGTCCTGGAGGACATCTGTGAGCAGTACCAGCGTGCCTGGAGCCGACGCCGACGTGGCGGCCCAGGAGCAGACGCAGGTGCGCCGGATGGCGACCGCGGGCACCGTCATCGGCAACCGGATCAGCGGGCTGGAGTCGGCGCTCGCCGCCGCCCGCGGCCGCCTGGACCCGGCGCTGCTCGACGACATCGAGACCGGCTCCACCCGCGCGGCCGACCGGCTGCGGCTCTCGGCGCGGCACACCGTCGTCGCCATCGCGGGCGCGACCGGTTCGGGCAAGTCGTCGACGTACAACGCGCTCACCGGCCTCGAGCTGTCGTCGACCGGCGTTCGGCGGCCCACGACCTCGTGGGCGACCGCGTGCGTGTTCGGCACCGAGGGAGCGCAGGAGGTCCTCGACTGGCTCGGCATCCCGCCGCGGCACCAGACGATGCGCGACTCGATGCTCGACACCCGGCAGGACGACCGGGTGCTCGACGGCGTGGTCCTCATGGACCTGCCCGACCACGACTCCACCGAGCTCTCCCACCACCTCGAGGTGGACCGGCTGGTCGTCCTCGCGGACCTGCTCGTCTGGATCCTGGACCCGCAGAAGTACGCCGACGCGGCGATCCACGACCGCTACTTCGCGCCGTTCACCACCCATCAGGACGTCATGCTGGTCGTCCTCAACCACATCGACACCGTCCCGGAGGACCGGCGGCAGGCGATGGTCGACGACGTACGCCGCCTGCTCGCGGCCGACGGGCTCCCGGACGTGAAGGTGATCCCGATCAGCGCCCGCGCCGGCCTCGGCGTCGAGGACCTGCGCGCCGAGATCGTGGCCCGGGTCGACGCCAAGCGGAGCACGACGGCGCGTGCCGAGGCCGACCTCGCGAACGCCGCCCGGCGGCTGGAGGAGGCCGGTGGCACGGCGCCCACGCGCGAGCTCAGCGCGCGGCGCGTGCAGCAGCTCGAGGCATCGGTCGGCGAGGCTGCCGGGGTGCCGGCCGCGACCGCGGGTGTCGAGCGGAACGTCCGTGCCCGCGCCGGCCGGGCCACCACGTGGCCGCCGCTGGCGCCGTTCTGGGGGAGCACGCCGCCCCGGCCGTCGGTCGAGGGTGTGCAGCGGTCCGTCGTCGACACCGAGGTGCGCAGCCTCGCCGACGAGGTCAGCGAGGGGCTCACCGCACCGTGGGCGCACGCGGTGACCGGGGCCGCGACCGCGCGGCTCCCCGAGCTCGGCGACCAGCTCGACGCCAGCCTGTCCGGCGTCGACCTCGGGCTCGACCGCGTGCCGGCCTGGGTGCCGCTGCTGCGGGTGGTCCAGTGGGTGCTGCTGCTCGTCGCCGTCGTCGCCGGCGCGTGGTGGGCGGTGACCGGGCTCGACCTCGTCGAGCTCTCGGGCGATCTCGGCTCCCCGCCCGACGTCGCGGGCGTCCCGCTGCCCGGCTTCGCGTTCGCGGCCGCCCTCCTGCTGGGGCTGCTGCTCGCCCTCGTCGCGCGGCTGCTGGTCACGCGCCTGGCCCACGCCCGCTCCGCGGAGGCCGCCGACCGGCTCCAGGACGTGGTGTCGAAGGCCCTCGAGCCGACGGTCGTCCGGCCGGTCGACCAGGAGCTGCGGGCCTACACCGCCTTCCGGACCGGCGTCGGCGCCGCGCTGCGCTGACCCGCACCTCCCCGGGCACCGACGGAGCCACCAACCGTCCACAGGTGGCGCCCGCGAGCACGTTCTCCACAGGGCCGGCCGCGGCCGGCTCCGCAGTGTCGGACTCCCGCAGTGGACTCCTCGGCGACCGGTCGCGCCCGCGACCGCAGCGAGAGGAGTCCACATGTCCAGCGACGCGATCGTCACCATCCAGGGTTGGGTCGGCACCGACCCGCAGACCTACCCGGCCGGCGACGGCTCGGTCACCCGGTTCCGGGTGGCCCACACGCCCCGCCGCTACAAGCGAGCGACCGGGGAGTGGATCGACGGTGAGTCCCAGTGGTTCGGGGTGTCCGCCTGGCGGCAGCTGGGCGCGCACTGCCAGCGCTCGGTCCACAAGGGCGACCCGGTCCTGGTCCACGGCCGGCTCAGCCAGCGCACGTTCACCAACCGCGACGGGATCGAGGTGACGTCGCTGGAGCTGGAGGCCTTCGCCGTCGGTCACGACCTCAACCTCGGCATCACCTCGTTCAGCCGGACCGTCGGGGCGGTCCAGCCGCGCAACGAGTCGCGCCGGGAGGAGCCGAGCGAGGCCGACATCCCGTCGTCGTGGGGAGTTCCGGGCGCGGAACGGGCGGGCAGCGAGCCGGAGCCGGAGCGGCAGCGCGAGGAGCCTGCCGCCTGAGGTCCGTGGCCGGGTGGGCGGTCATCCCCGAAGCGGGGGAACCGGCCGCCCGCCACTAGGCTCGTGGGCATGGCTGAGTACGTGTTCACCCTGCGCAACGTGCGCAAGGCCCATGGCGACAAGGTCGTCCTCGACAACGTGACCCTCTCGTTCCTGCACGGGGCGAAGATCGGTGTCGTCGGACCCAACGGGGCGGGCAAGTCCTCGCTGCTCAAGATCATGGCCGGGCTCGACCAGCCCAACAACGGCGACGCCATCCTCGACCCCGGCGCGACGGTCGGCATGCTCCAGCAGGAGCCGCCGCTGACCGAGGGCAAGACGGTGCTCGAGAACGTCGAGGAGGCCGTCGGCGAGATCAAGTCGAAGATGAAGCGGCTCGAGGACGCCTACATGGAGATGGGCGAGCCCGACGCCGACCAGGACGCCCTGATGGCGGAGACCGGCGAGCTGCAGACCTTCCTCGACAACTCCAACGCCTGGGACATCGACAGCCGGCTCGAGCAGGCGATGGACGCGCTGCGCTGCCCGCCGTCGGACGCGCTGGTCGACAACCTCTCCGGTGGCGAGCGCCGCCGGGTCGCGCTCTGCAAGCTGCTGCTCCAGCAGCCCGACCTGCTGCTCCTCGACGAGCCCACCAACCACCTCGACGCCGAGTCGGTGCAGTGGCTCGAGGGCCACCTCAAGTCCTACCCCGGCGCCGTGCTCGCCGTCACCCACGACCGCTACTTCCTCGACAACGTCGCCGAGTGGATCGCCGAGGTCGACCGCGGCCAGATCCACGGCTACGAGGGCAACTACTCCACCTACCTGGAGACCAAGAAGGACCGCCTGAAGATCGAGGGGCAGAAGGACGCCAAGCGCGCCAAGATGCTCGAGAAGGAGCTGGAGTGGGTCCGCTCCAACGCCAAGGCGCGGCAGACCAAGAGCCGCTCCCGCCTCGCGCGCTACGAGGAGCTCGCCGCCGAGGCCGACCGCGCCCGCAAGATCGACACCGCCGACATCAACATCCCGCCCGGCCCGCGTCTCGGTGACGTCGTCCTCGAGGTGAAGGGGCTCACCAAGGGCTTCGAGGGCCGCACGCTGTGGGACGACGTGTCGTTCACGCTGCCGCGCGCCGGCATCGTCGGCATCATCGGCCCCAACGGCGTCGGCAAGACCACGCTGTTCCGGATGATCACCGGCAGCGAGGAGCCGGACTCGGGCGAGCTCAACGTCGGCCAGACGGTCAAGATCTCCTACGTCGACCAGAGCCGCGGCGGCATCGACCCCAACAAGAACGTCTGGGAGGTCGTCTCCGACGGGCTCGACCACATCAAGGTCGCGAACTTCGAGATGAACTCACGCGCCTACGTCGCGTCGTTCGGGTTCAAGGGGCCGGACCAGCAGAAGAAGGCCGGCGTGCTGTCGGGCGGTGAGCGCAACCGTCTGAACCTCGCGCTCACGCTCAAGCAGGGCGGCAACATGCTGATCCTCGACGAGCCCACCAACGACCTCGACGTCGAGACCCTGTCCTCGCTCGAGGACGCGCTGCTCGACTTCCCGGGCTGTGCGGTGGTCACCTCGCACGACCGGTGGTTCCTCGACCGGGTCGCGACCCACATCCTCGCGTGGGAGGGCGACGACGAGAACGAGGCGAAGTGGTTCTGGTTCGAGGGGAACTTCGCGTCCTACGAGGAGAACAAGGTCGAGCGGCTCGGTGCCGACGCGGCCCGCCCGCACCGGGTCACCCACCGGCGCCTGACCAGAGACTGATCGCTAGCGCAGCTCGCGCTCGGGGTGGTCGCCGATGAGGTGGTCGCTCACGGCGTCCATGACGCGGCCGACGGCGGCGAAGTCGTCGGGGTCGACGAGGTCCACCAGGTAGGCGCGCACGCTGGCGACGTGGCTGGGGGCCACGTTGCGGAGCAGCAGGTCGCCACGGTCGGTCAGCTGGCAGAGGACGCCGCGGCCGTCGTCGGGGGAGTCGCAGCGCGACACGAGGCCGCTGGCCTCCATCCGCTTCACGGTGTGGGTGACCCGGCTGCGGCTGTGGGCAAGCGAGTCGGCGAGGCGCGCCATCCGGAGCTCGCCGCCGGACTCCGAGAGGCGGACCAGGATCTCGTACTCGGCCATCGAGATGCCGTGCTGACGGCGCAGGTCCTCGTCGAGCCGGTCGAGCAGCAGGGTCGTGCCGAGCAGGAGGGCGCGCCAGCAGTGCTGCTGCTCGGCATCGAGCCAGCGCGGCTCGCGCTCCGTCCAGGCGTCGCGTGTCGACTCCCGAGCCTGCCCGTCCATCCGGGCAGTGTACGACTCAGCCGAGCCGCTCCAGGATCAGCGCCATGCCCTGCCCGCCGCCGACGCACATCGTGATCAGCCCGGTGGTCTTGTCGTGCCAGTCCAGCGAGTTGAGCATCGTGTTCTGGAGCCGGGCGCCGGTCATGCCGAACGGGTGGCCCACCGCGATCGCGCCGCCGTTGACGTTGAGCCGGTCGAGGTCGATGCCGAGGTCCTGGTAGGACGGCACCACCTGCGCAGCGAAGGCCTCGTTGATCTCGACCAGGTCGATGTCGCCGATGCTCATGCCGGCGTGGGCCAGCGCACGCTTGGTGGCCTCGACCGGACCGAGACCCATGATCTCGGGGGACAGGCCGCTGACGCCCGTGGAGACGATCCGGGCGAGCGGGGTGAGGCCGAGCTCGGCGGCCTTGGTGTCGGACATGATCACGACCGCCGCGGCGCCGTCGTTGAGCGGGCAGCAGTTGCCGGCGGTGACCACGCCACCCGGGCGGAACACCGGGTCGAGCCCGGCGATCTTCTCGTAGGTGACGCCGGCGCGGGGGCCGTCGTCGGCGGAGACGACCGTGCCGTCGGGGGCGGTGACCGGCGTGATCTCGCGGGCCCAGAAGCCGTCCGCGATGGCCTTCTCGGCGAGGTTCTGTGACCGGACGGCGAACTCGTCGAGCTCCTTGCGGTCCAGACCGCGCATCGTGGCGACGTTCTCGGCGGTCTGGCCCATGGCGATGTAGGCGTCAGGGAGGACCCCGTCCTCGCGCGGGTCGTGCCACTTCTCGTTGGTCTCGGCCGTCTTCTCGGTGCGCGCCTTGGCCTCGTCGAAGAGGTGGTTGTGGGTGTCCGGCCAGTGGTCGGAGGTGCCCTTGGCGAACCGCGAGACCGTCTCCACCCCGGCGCTGATGAAGACGTCGCCCTCGCCTGCCTTGATGGCGTGGAACGCCATCCGCGTGGTCTGGACCGAGGAGGCGCAGTAGCGGGTGATCGTCGCGCCCGGCACCAGGTCCATGTCGTTGATCGTGTTGACGATCTTGGCCATGTTGTTGCCGGACTCGCCGCCCGGCAGGCCGCAGCCGAGGTAGAGGTCGTCGACGCTGTTGGGGTCGAGCGCCGGGACCTTGTCCAGCGCGGCCCTCACGATCGTCGCTGCGAGGTCGTCGGGCCGGAAGTCCTTCAACGAGCCCTTGTTGGCGCGTCCGATGGCGGACCGGGCGGCGGCGACGATGACGGCCTCGGGCATGAGGAGCTCCTTGCGATCGCGGAGGCGGACGGCGGTCAGCCTAGTGGCAGTGGAACCGGTTGCAGTGGCCGGTCCACGTGAGGTGTCTGACACCATGCCTCGCGTGCGGCACCGTTATGTCTGCCCCCTGCGCTGGGCCGATCTGGACCTGCTCGGCCACGTCAACAACGTCCGGTACGTCGACTACCTGCAGGAGGCGCGGCTCGACCTCCTCCGTGCCCACCGCGAGGCGAGCGGCGCCACCGGGCCGGGCGACGACCCCGCGGACGGCATCATCGTGATCCGGCACGAGGTCACCTACCTGGCCCCGCTCGGCTTCCGCCTGCGCCCGGTGCTGATCGAGTGCTGGGTCACCCGGGTCCGCCACGGGTCCTTCTCGATGTCCTACGAGGTGTTCCACGAGGCCGCCGACGGCACCCGCACCGTCTACCTGCGGGCGACGACGCTGCTGGCGCCCTACCGCCTCGACGAGGAGCGGCCACGACGGCTCAGCGAGGAGGAGCGCGCGGCGCTGTCGGCGTACGTCGAGCCGGCCGACCCGGTCGAGCGGCCGGAGCCGTTCCGGGTGGCACGCACACCCGAGGGCCACTACCCGGTGCACGTGCGGTTCTCCGACGTCGACGTCTACCGGCACGTCAACAACGTCGTGTACTTCGAGTACTTCCAGGAGGCGCGGATCCGGCTGTTCAGCGCCCTCGGCCGGGGCCTGACCGACGTGCCGCCCATCCAGGTGGTCGTCGCGCAGGCCGACGTGGACTACCTCGCGCCGATCCTGCTCCGTGCCGAGCCCTACGACTGCTGGACCCAGATCGCCCGGGTGGGCAACCGCTCGCTCACGGTGGAGTCGGAGATCCTCGACGACGAGCGGGTGCTCGCGCGGGCGCGGGTGGCGCTGGTCTTCTTCGACGGTGCCAGCCAGCGGGCCGTCGAGCCGCCGGCGGCGTACCGGGAGCGGCTGCTCAGCGCGGTGCCCGGGGCCGGGGAAGCCTCGTCAGCACCCGCCGGGCGACCCTGAGCACCACCGGTCCTTCGTGGCGTCCGGCGACCCCGGGGACAGGGGGGTCGCCGGACGCAGGGGAGGCGTCGGAATGTGGGGTGTCCGGCGCCTCACACCTGCTACCTGTCGCGGGGCGGGGCGGTCGTTACCTGCGCTCGCAGATTCGCCGAGCGGTCTAGACCGCCGTCCCGGGAAGCCGGGACCGTGCTCAACCCGGCGTGTTCACCATGAAGGTCGCGGCGTGCGTGACGTACTCCCAGAACTGGGCGTCCTGCTCCGGGGTCAGCCCGACCGAGTCGAGCGCCTCGCGGAAGTGCATCAGCCAGTGCTCCCGCGCCTTGCTGTCCACCGCGAACGGAGCGTGCCGCATCCGCAGGCGCGGGTGCCCGCGCCGCTCGGAGTACGTCGTCGGGCCACCCCAGTACTGCACGAGGAAGTGCAGGAACCGCTCCTCCGCCGGGCCGAGGTCCTCCTCGGGGTAGAGGGGTCGCAGCACCTCGTCCTCGGCCACGCCCTCGTAGAACCTCGCGACGATCCGCCGGAAGGTCTCGAAGCCGCCGATCTCCTCGTAGAACGTCTGCTCCCCGGTCACCGGTCCATCATCCCGGGTCGGTGGTGGCCTCGGCCTCGGCACCCCCGCTGTCGTCCCGCTGCCAGATCACCCGCTGGGTGAACGGCACCTCGATGCCCTCGTGGTCGAACCGGGACTTGATCCGCTGGCGCAGCGCGCGGGCGACCGCCCACTGCTGCAGCGGTGCGGTCTTGACCAGCACCCGCACCGTGATGCCGTCGGGGGACATCGTCTCCACGCCGGTCACCTCCGGCTCCTCGATGATCACGTCGCGGTAGTCCTCGTCCTCCCACAGGTCGTGGGCGATCTCGCGCAGTACCCGTTGCACGCGCACCAGGTCGGCGCCGTACCCGACGCCGACGTCCACGACGGCGCGCGCCCAGTTCTGGCTCTTGTTGCCGACCCGCAGGATCTCGCCGTTCGGGACGTACCAGACCGTGCCGTCGAGGTCGCGCAGCCGGGTCATCCGCAGGGTCACCACCTCGACCGTGCCGGACGCCTCTCCGACGTCGACGACGTCACCGACGCCGTACTGGTCCTCGAGGAAGATGAAGATGCCGGCGAGGAAGTCCTTCACGAGCGACTGGGCGCCGAAGCCGAGGGCCAGGCCGATGATGCCGGCACTGGCGATGATCGGCGCGATGTTCACGCCCAGCTGGTCGAGGATCATCGTGCCGATCACCGCGAGCAGCACGACCGTGATGATGCTGTTCAGCACCCCGGCCATCGTCTTCGCCCGCTGCCGGCGCCGTGCGGTCGCCGGGCTGTCCGAGCGCTCCGGCAGTACGCCGTGCTCCGCGCGGCGGGCGATCCGGTCCACGATGCGCTGCAGGACCCAGCGGATCAGCAGGCCCAGCAGGACCAGCGCCAGGATCGCCAGCGGCTTCCCGATCAGGACGTCGGCCCAGTCCGCGAGGTCTGCGTTGCCGGTCCAGTCGTAGAAGAGCCTGCAGACACGCTGGCCTTCGGCACAGGTCGAGGTCAGGGGGAGGGACAGCAGGGTCGTCGGCACGGCCCCAGTGAACCAAAGCGGTCGCCGCGGACGCGGGGACGGGCCGAGGTGCCGGACGGCGCGCGGGACCGATAGCCTTTGCCCCGTGACCAGTCACGCCGTTCGCCGCGCAATCGCCGCTGTCAGTGCCATCTCGGCCGGCCTCGTGGTCCCCGTGCTGCTTGCCGGGCCGGCCTCCGCCGACCCGCCCACCAGCTGGCCGACGGCCCCGTCGGTCGACTTCCTGCAGGTGCTGCTGCTGTTCGTCGGCATCCCGGTGCTGATGATGATCGTGATCGGCGCGATGGTGATGGGTCCGTCCCTCGCCCGCGGCGAGTCGCTGTCGCCGCACGGCGCCGAGGAGGAGGCCCAGTGGCTGGGCGGCCCCCGCAAGGCGGCCGGCGAGCTGGCTGCGCCCGACTCCGAGGGCTCCCAGGCCGGCGGCGCCGGCGGCACCTGGTAGTCAGGCCGGAGGGGAGCAGGCGTGGCGATGAGCCTGAGCGCGAAGGACCGCGCCGCCCTGGACGCGACGATCCGCGCCGCCGAGCAGGCGTGTCGCGCCGAGATCTCCGTCTACGTCGGCCCCGTCGACGGCGGCGACACCCGGGCGTTCGCGACCAGCCTGCACAACACGCTGGTCGCGCCTGCGCGCAGCATCCTGATCATGGTCGATCCCGAGCGCAAGGCGCTCGAGGTCGTCACCGGCGGCTACGTCCGCCGCAACCTCACCGACGACGAGTCGTCACTCGCGGTCGAGGAGATGTCGCGGTCGTTCGCCGACGGCGACCTCGCGGGCGGTCTCACCCGCGGCATCCGCCTCCTGGCCGACCACGCCCGCTCCTGATCCATCGTCGAGTGGGCCCCGACGCCCGGTCGAGTGGGCCCCACTCAACCGAGCCGGACCCCCTTCTCGACCGGGCCGGGGCCCCTTCTCGGTCGGGCGGAGGGGCCTACTCGGCGTCCTTCTGCTGGGCGGCGAGGGCCCGGGCGACGTCGGAGCGGGCCTCGCGGACGTAGCGGACCGCGCCGGGGTTGAGGCCGTCGGTGCCGGCGGCGAGCCAGGCGTCGACCTTGTCCAGCGTCTCCTGGGTGGCGAGCACGCGCGGGAAGATGAACTCGAGGGCCTTCTGCGCCCGGTGGGCGCCGAGCCGGTCCCAGATGCCGGGGACGGCCTCGAGGTAGCGGTCGACGTACGGCGCCAGCACGTCCTCCTGCCCGATGCGCGGGAAGGACATCACCACGGCGAGCGCCGTCTCGTTCGGCGTCGCGCCGTCGAGCATCGCCAGTCGCCAGCCCTCGGCCTTCGCCTCCGCGGTCGGCCGCGCGGCGCGGGCACCGGCCGCCTTCTCCTGGCCCATGATCGTGTTGTCGCGCTCGAGCTCGGCCGCGATCCGGTCCTCGTCCTCGCCGAGGCGCGCGAGGTTGTTGATCAGCAGCCACCGGAGGTCCTGGTCGACGGCCAGGCCGTCGATCTCCAGGGTCCCGTCGAGGAGCCCGCGCAGGTCGGCGACCGCCTCAGGGGAGTGGGCGATGCCCGCGAAGGCCCGGGCGAGGCTCAGCTGCTGCTCGCTCGCCGGCTCGGCACCGCCCAGCAGCTCGCGCACGCCGCGCTCCCAGCGGGTGCGCAGCGCGGCGCGGTGCTCCGGCGCGCTGTACTGGTTGACGGCCTGGAACGCGAACGCCGGCAGCATGCTGATCGCCCAGGCGTCGGTCTCGGCCGCGAAGTTCGCCAGCACCAGCTCGACGTACTCGGTCGCGGACATCTCGGCGTCGCGGGTCATGTCCCACGCGGCGCCCCACACCAGAGCGCGGGCAAGGGAGTCCTCGAGCCGGGAGAGGCTGGCGACGGCGGTCCGCAGGGACTGCTCGTCGAGCCGGATCTTCGCGAAGGTCAGGTCGCCGTCGTTGAGCAGCAACAGGTCGGGCCGGCGCTTGCCGACCAGCTCGGGCAGCTCGGTCCGCTCGCCGGCGATGTCGACCTCGACGTACTCGCGGCGCACCGGCCGGCCCTCGCCGTCCAGGTCGTAGAGGCCGATGCCGATGCGGTGCCGGCGCAGCGTCGGGTGCTCCGCCGGCGCCGACTGCCGTACGGCGAACGCGCCGTAGGTGCCGTCCTCGGCGACGTCGAACTCCGGCGCCAGCGTGTTGGTGCCGGCGGTGCGGAGCCACTCCTGGGCCCAGCCGCTCAGCTCCCGGCCGGACGCCTTCTCCAGCGCGTCGAGCAGGTCGTCGAAGACGGTGTTGCCCCACGCGTGGTCACGGAAGTAGCCCCGCAGGCCCTCGAAGAACGGCTCCTGGCCCACCCACGCGACGAGCTGCTTGAGGACCGACGCGCCCTTGGCGTAGGTGACCATGTCGAAGTTCGTCTCGATCGCGTGCAGGTCGGGGATCTCCGCGGCGATCGGGTGGGTGCTCGGCAGCTGGTCCTCGCGGTAGCCGCGCTGCTTGCGCGCGTTGGCGAAGCCGGTCCAGGCGTCGGTGTAGGACGTCGACTCGGCGATGCTGTGGTAGCAGGCCCACTCGGCGAACGACTCGTTGAGCCACAGGTCGTTCCACCACTTCATGGTGACCAGGTCGCCGAACCACATGTGCGCCATCTCGTGGTGGATCAGCGAGGCGCGGAACTCATAGATCGACTTCGCCATCCGCGAGCGCGGGATGTACTCGTCCTTGATGGTGATCGCCCCGGCGTTCTCCATCGCGCCCATATTGTACTCCGGCACGTAGAGCTGGTCGTACTTGCCGAACGGGTAGGGCGAGTCGAAGGCGTCCTCGAAGAAGGCGAAGCCCTGCTGGGTCAGCAGCACGATCTCCTCGCGGTGCGCGTCGAGCGCCTCCTTGAGCGACTGCCGCGCGTAGTGACCGAGCGGGATGTCCCCGTGCTTGCCGCGGTAGACGTCCTGCACCTCGTAGTAGTCGCCCGCCACCACGCAGGTGATGTACGTCGACATCCGCTTGGTCTCCGGGAAGCTCCAGACCGCGAAGCCCGTCTCGGCCGCGGGCACCGGCTCGGGCGTGGCGGCGTTGGAGACGACCTTCCAGTGCGCCGGCGCGGTGACGTTGAACGTGAACACCGACTTGAGGTCGGGCTGCTCGAACGTCGTGAACACGCGGCGGGCGTCCGGCACCTCGAACTGCGAGTAGAGGTAGACGCGGCCGTCGGCCGGGTCGACGAAGTGGTGCAGCCCCTCACCGGTGTGCGAGTAGGCGCAGGTGGCGCGGACCACCAGCTCGTTCTCGGCCTCCAGGCCGGCGAGCGTGATCCGGCTGTCGGCGTAGACCTGGGACGGGTCGAGCGCGACACCGTTGAGGGTGATCTCCTCGATGGTCGCGTCGACCAGGTCGGCGAACGTCTCGGCCCCCGGCTCGCGGCAGGTGAAGCGCAGCGTGGTGGTGGAGCCGAAGGTCTCGACGCCGTCGCGCTCGGCCTGGGTGAGGTCGAGGTCGACGGTGTAGGAGGTCACGTCGATCAGCGCGGCTCGGGCGGTGGCCTCTTCGCGCGTCAGGTTCGTTCCGGGCATGCCGATCATCCTTGCACCGCCCGCCAGATTGTCTGACATCGGTTGCAGCGGGCGCGAATCACAACGGTGTAAGTACTGAAAGTCAAGCGCGACACGCCGATACGGGTGATGTTTCTAGTGGTTTTTGTTGCGATATGTGACTGATGTGCCCCAAGGTGGAGTCCATGCGTCGAGTGAGTCGGATCCTCGGATACGGGTGTGCGCTGGTCACCAGCGCCCTGGTCGGAACCCTCCTGGTGGTCCTGGGGGTCACGCACCAGCAGGCCCCCGAAGCGACCCACCCCACAGCGTCGAGCTCCTACTACTTGTGCACCGGCTACGCCGGCTGCCGGGCCGACGGCTACTCCGACGCCGGGTACGGCGCGCACAGCGGCACCATGTACTGGCGGATGTACTCCGGCCACAACTGCACGAACTACGCGGCGTACCGGATGGTCAAGGCCGGCATGCCGAACGTGCGGCCGTGGACCGGTGGCGGCAACGCCAGCGAGTGGGGCCTGGAGATGAAGAAGATCACCGACCAGCGGCCCGCGGTCGGAGCGATCGCCTGGTACGCCCGCTACGACGGCGGCGTCGGCTCGGCCGGCCACGTCGCGTACGTCGAGAAGGTGATCTCCTCGACCGAGATCGTCATCTCCGAGGACAGCTGGGGCGGCGACTTCCACTGGCAGCAGATCACCAAGGACAGCGGCCACTGGCCGACCGGGTTCATCCACTTCACCGACGCCAAGAGCCTCTCCAACACCGCGGCCCCCTCGATCGAGGGCACGCCGCAGGTCGGCGCCGAGCTGACCGCCCAGAAGGGCAGCTGGTCGCCGGCCCCGGACTCGTTCACCTACCAGTGGCGCGCCGACGGTGACCCGATCAGCGGCGCGACGTCGTCCACGTACACCCCGACGGTGGACGACAAGGGCAAGACCCTCACCGTCGCGGTCACCGCGAAGAAGAGCGACTACGCCGCCGCGACCACGACCTCCGCGCCGACCGAGAAGGTGGCCCGCGGCGAGTTCCAGGTCGAGGCGCCGCCGACCGTGAGCGGCGACCCGATGGTGGACGAGACGCTGACCGCGACGCCGGCCTCCTGGTCGCCCGCCCCGGACACGACGGTCTACCGCTGGCTCCTCGACGGGCAGGTCCTCGACGGCGCCGACGGCCCGACGCTGACCCTCACCCAGGACATGGTGGGCAAGAAGATCCAGGTCACCACCGCCGCACGCAGCGCGGGCTACGTGAACCGTCCGGTCCGCTCGGAGGCAGTCGGCCCCGTCGCGGTCGGCGAGATCACCGTCGACCAGCCCTACGCGGTCGCCGGTCAGACGCGGGTCGGCCAGCAGCTGCGGGTCACGCCCGGCTCCTTCACGCCGGCGGACGCGGCGCCGGCCTACCAGTGGCTGCGGGACGGCGAGGAGATCGCCGGCGCCACCGCGCCGACCTACACCGTCACCGGCGACGACCTCGGCGCCCGCCTGAAGGTCCGCGTGACGCTGACCCGGCGCAACTACCTGCCCTACACCGAGGACCTCGCGTTCGACGACGCCGTGACGACCCGTCCGACGGTGGACGTCGTCCCGGTCGGCCGGCCCGAGCGGGCCGTGGTCAAGGTGCACGTCACGGCACCGGGCGTCGACGCTGCGGACGGCCAGGTCGTCGTCACGGTGGCCAAGCAGCAGCAGACGGTGCAGCTGGTGGACGGCAGGGCACGGGTGGTCCTCACCGGCGTCGCGCCGGGCAAGCGCACCGTGTGGGTGCGCTACGCGGGCACCTCGACGATCGAGCCCGGCCGGGCCCAGGCGACGGTGCGGGTTCTGCGCCGCCCGTAGCAAAACGCCGGTCGCCGGGAACAAGTCCTCCGCGGTGGGTGGTTGAACCCTGCATGACCTCTGCTCGGGAGCGCAATCGCGCTGACTTCTGGTTCGACCCGCTGTGCCCGTTCGCCTGGATCACCTCGCGCTGGATGCTCGAGGTGGAGAAGGTCCGCGACGTCGACGTCGCCTGGCACGTGATGAGCCTGGCCTACCTCAACCAGGACAAGGACATCTCCGACGACTACCGGGCGATGCTGGATCCGGCCTGGGGCCCGGTGCGGGTCCTCGTCGCCGCCCAGCACAAGCACGGTGACGACATCCTGCTGCCGATGTACAACGCCTTCGGGCAGCGGCTGCACCTCGAGGGCCGCACGCTGCACGAGCAGGAGGACCGGGGCCGGGCCCTCATCGAGGAGGTCCTCGCCGAGGTGGGTATCGAGACCGACCTGGTGGAGGCGATGGACGACTCGTCGCTCGACGACGCGGTCGCCCGCTCGCACCACGAGGGCATGGACCAGGTCGGCAACGAGGTCGGTACGCCGACCATCGCCGTCAACGGCACGGCGTTCTTCGGCCCGGTGCTCTCGAAGATCCCGCGCGGGGAGGACGCCGGCCGCCTCTGGGACGGTTGTGTCGCCGTCGCGTCGTTCCCCTACTTCTACGAGCTGAAGCGGTCGCGGACGGGCGAGCTGGACTTCTCCTGAGGGTTCACCCGCCATCGCGCTCCGCCTAACGTGGGGCCATGTCCACAAGTGACGACGTACGCGTGCTGGTGCACGCCCTCGACCAGGCCGCCGACGAGCTCGACCACGTCCACGCCGACCAGCTGACCGGGCCGACGCCCTGCGGGGACTGGGACGTGGCCGCGCTCGCCGACCACCTGGTCGCCGCGCCGGCGAAGTTCCTCACGATGATGCGGGGGGAGCAGCCCGACTGGGCGGCGCCGCCGCCGCACGTGCGGGAGGGCTGGGGTGCGGAGTTCCGGGTGCACGCCGACGACCTGAGCCACGCCTGGCACGAGCTCGAGGGCGACCCGCCGACGCCAGCGGCGTGGCAGGTCGCCGAGATCGCGGTGCACACCTGGGACCTGGTCTCGGCGCTCGGCCGGCCCACCGACCGGCTCGACCCGGAGGTCGCCCAGGTTGCCCTGAACTTCATGCGCGCGAGCCTCGAGCCGGAGAAGCGCGGCCCTGCGTTCGGCCCCGAGCAGACCCCGGCGCCGGACGCCGGGCCCTACGAGACCCTTGCCGCTTTCGCGGGACGCGCCGCCGGGTGAGTCGATTTCGGCGGCTCATGAATTGCATCCTCGTTGATCATGGGTATCTCGGATTCGTCTCTTCCCCGTCGTGACCTCGCGCGCCTGACGGCCGCGGCGGTCGCCGTACCGACCCTCGGCGCGCTGGCCGCGCCCGCTCCCGCCGGCGCAGCCCCCGGCACCCGCAAGGTCCGGCTCCGCCCCGACCGTGGCTCCGTCGTGTCGGCGGCCGACGTGCGCCTCGACGGCCTCGAGGGCACCGCGCGCACCGCCGGCGGCCTGCGCACCCCCGTGCTGGAGACCGACCGGTTCTCGATGCTCGGTGTCACCTGGCGGTCGGGGACCGGCTCGGTACGGGCACGGGTGCGCCGCACCGATGGACGCTGGTCCGAGTGGCAGCCGCTCGCGCCGCTGCACGACACGCCGGACCACGGCAGCGAGGAGGCACGACACACGCCGCGTGCCACCGACCTGCACTGGTACGGCGACGCCGATGCCGTCCAGCTCGAGGTCGCCGGCGACGCCCGGGAGCCGGTGCTCTCGCTGATCGACCCGGGCCGGCGACCCGAGGACGCGATCGAGCACGAGTCCCCGCGCGAGCTGGCCGACACCGACAACACACCGCGCCCGCACCTGCTGACCCGGGCCGACTGGGGTGCCGACCCGCGCCTGCGGGACGGGACCCAGGTCGTCAACAAGACGATGAAGCAGGTGCACATCCACCACACCGTCAACGCCAACGACTACCACCGCAGGGACGTGCCGGCGCTGATCCGCGGGATGTACCGCTACCACACGCAGACCCTGGGCTGGTCCGACATCGGCTACAACTTCCTCGTCGACCGGTTCGGCCGGATCTGGATCGGTCGGAAGGGCAGCGGCCACAAGATCGTCCGCGGCGCCCACACCCTCGGTTTCAACCACAAGTCGATGGGTGTCTCGGTGATCGGCAACTTCGAGGTGGCCAAGCCCAACAAGGACATCCTGCGTGCGCTCGTCCGGCTCGCGGCCTGGCGGATCGACAAGTACGACCTGCGACCGCGCGGCACCGTGATGCGCCAGTCGTCGGGCAGCGACAAGTACCCCGCCGGCACCTGGGTGCGGCTGCCGGTGATCGACGGCCACCGCGACACCAACGACACCGCCTGCCCCGGCAGGCACCTCTACGCCGAGATCCCGCACATCCGGCGGGCGGTGCACCGGCGGATCCAGGGGTTCCACAGCTGACCGCGGCCGGAGGCCGGGGCGATGACGGCTCGCGCCCGTCAATAGGATCGGGCCCATGAGCAAGGTCCTCTGCTTCACCGCCTGGCCGTACGCCAACGGCCCGCGTCACATCGGCCACGTGGCCGGGGTGTACGTCCCTGCCGACATCTTCGCCCGGCAGGCCCGGATGGCGGGGCACGACCTCATCATGCTGTCCGGCTCCGACGAGCACGGGACGCCGATCCTCATCGCGGCCGACGAGGCCGGGCTGACCCCGCAGGAGCTCGCCGACCAGAACCACCGGCTGATCGTCGAGGACTTCGCCGCGCTGGGCATGACCTACGACCTCTACACCCGTACGACGGCGCGCAACCACCACCAGGTGGTGCAGGAGCTGTTCCTCGGCGTCTACGAGAACGGCTACTTCGTCGAGCAGACGACGTACGGCGCCATCAGCCCGTCGACCGGGCGGACCCTGCCGGACCGCTACATCGAGGGCACCTGCCCGATCTGCGGCTACGACGGGGCCCGCGGCGACCAGTGCGACAACTGCGGCAACCAGCTCGACCCGCAGGACCTGAAGAACCCGCGCTCGCGGATCAACGGCGAGGTGCCGGAGTTCGTCGAGACCCAGCACTTCTTCCTCGACCTGCCGGCCCTCGCCGACGCCCTCGGCGAGTGGCTCGACGGCCGCGAGGCCAGCGGGCTGTGGCGGCCCAACGTGATCCGGTTCTCCAAGAACATCCTCGACGAGATCAGGCCGCGCGCGATGACCCGCGACATCGACTGGGGCATCGCCGTGCCGCTGGAGGGCTGGCGGGAGAACCCGACCAAGAAGCTCTACGTCTGGTTCGACGCCGTCGTCGGCTATCTCTCCGCCACGGTGGAGTGGGCCCGCCGGCTCGGCGAGCCGGAGCGGTGGCGCGAGTGGTGGAACGACCCCGAGGCGCTGTCCTACTACTTCATGGGCAAGGACAACATCACCTTCCACAGCCAGATCTGGCCCGCGGAGCTGCTGGCCTACAACGGCCAGGGCGCCCGCGGCGGGAGCCCGCGCGAGCTGGGTGAGCTGGACCTGCCGACGGAGGTCGTGAGCTCGGAGTACCTCACGATGGAGGGCAAGAAGTTCTCCTCCTCCAAGAAGGTCGTCATCTACGTGCGCGACCTCGTCTCCCGCTACCAGGTCGACGCGTTCCGCTACTTCGTGGCGGCCGCGGGCCCGGAGAACCAGGACAGCGACTTCACCTTCGCCGAGTTCGTGCGCCGCACCAACGACGAGCTCGTCGCGGGCTGGGGCAACCTGGTCAACCGGACCGCGAACCTGATCCACAAGAACTTCGGGGAGATCCCGGCGGCGGGCGAGCTGACCGACGCGGACCGGGCCGTGCTGGCGACCACCGAGCAGGCCTTCGACGTGGTGGGCGACCTGGTCTCGCGCAAGCGGTTCAAGCAGGCGATCGGCGAGGCGATGCGGGCCGTGGCCGAGGTGAACAAGTACGTGTCGGACCACGAGCCGTGGAAGCTCAAGGGCGACGACCAGCGCGAACGCCTGGGAACCATCCTGCACGTCACCGCCCAGGGCGTGGCCGACCTCAACCTGGTGCTGGCTCCGTTCCTGCCGTTCTCTGCGAACGAGGTCGACAAGGCGCTCGGGGGCGAGGGCGCGGTCGCGCCGATGCCGCGGATCGACGAGGTCACCGACCTCGACGACCCGTCGCGGGCCTACCCGGTCGTCACGGGCGACTACTCCGGCTTCCCCGCGTGGCGCCGGCGCCCGATCGAGCCGGGCACCCCGGTCGGCAAGCCGACCCCCATCTTCACCAAGCTCGACCCGTCGGTCGTCGAGGAGGAGCTCGCCCGGCTCGGCGGCTGAGCCAGGCGGTCCCGATGACTGGCATGCGCCCGATCCGGTGGATGGCGGAGCACCCCAACGCGCTCCTGCTCGGTGGGCAGGTGTTCGTGCTGCTCGGCTATCCGGGGCTCGGTGACACGACGCTCGGGCGCGCCGTCCTGGGCGTGGTGCAGCTCCTGGTCGTGCTCAGCGCGGTCGCCGCGGTCCGCCGCTCGCCGGCGCTCACGTGGGTCGCTCTCGTCTTCGGTGCGCCCGCGACCGTGTTCGCCGTGTGGGAGTCGGTCTCGCCCGGCACCGACTGGGTGGTCCTCGTCTCGGCGTGCTGCCACGTTCCGTTCTACCTGTTCGTCAGCTATGCGCTGATCCGTTACGTCTTCAACGACGACGAGGTCACCCGCGACGAGCTGTTTGCGACCGCGGGCGCCTTCACGGTCGTGGCGTGGGCGTTCGCCTACGCCTACGCAGCGGTGCAGGTCATCTGGCCGGGCTCGTTCGGCGCCGACCGGACCTGGTTCGAGCTGCTCTACCTCTCCTTCACGACGCTCACCAGCGTCGGGCTCGGTGACTTCGGCCCGGTCGGTGACCACGCGCGGTCGGTCGTGGTGCTCGAGCAGATCGGTGGCGTTTTCTACGTCGCCCTCGTGGTCTCCCGGCTGGTCGGTCTGACGATCCGCAGGAGCCGCTGATGGCAGCCTCCTAGGAGGTCCGCTTCACGGGCGATGCCGGTGAGTTCCTCGAGCGCGCGGGCGAGTGGCTCGCGCGCGAGCCGGTGACGTCGACGATCCTGTCGACCATCGCCGAGCGCGCCCGCGGACTGGCGGAGCTCGGTGACGACCCGAGCACGTCGGCGCCGTACTGGTGGTTCGCGACGGTCGCGGACGGGGGCGACCTCGTGGGCGTCGCGATGCGCACGGCGCCGTTCGAGCCGTACCCGCTCTACCTGCTGGCGATGCCCGACGACGCCGCGGCCGCTCTCGCGGACGGGGTCCTCGACCGCGGCGAGGAGGTCGGCGGCGTCAACGGGCTGCGGCCCGCGGCCGACGTGTGCGCGGAGCGGGTCGCCGAGCGCACCGGCTCGACGGTTCTGGTGGCGATGCACACCCGGTTGTTCGAGCTCGGTGAGCTGGTTGCGCCCGCCCCGGTGCCCGGCCGGCTGCGATCGACCCGGCCCGACGAGGTGGACCTCGCCCACGACTGGCTGGTGCGGTTCTTCGGCGACGCGGACGAGCAGGCCGGCCGCGAGCGCGGCGCCGGGCACGCCGAGACCGCCTCGGTGGCCGACATCGAGCGCAAGATCCGGGAGGGCACGCTCTGGTTCTGGGTGGGCGCGGACGACGTCCCGGTCTGCATGGTCGGAGCGAACCCGCCGGCCTTCGGCGTCACCCGGATCGCGCCGGTCTACACCCCGCCGGAGCACCGTGGGCGCGGCTATGCGAGCGCGGCGACCCACGACGTCTCGCGGCTGCTGCGCGACAGCGGCGCGCGGGTCACCCTGTTCACCGACCAGGCCAACCCGACCTCGAACCGGATCTACCAGGCGCTCGGCTACGCGCCGGTCGCCGACACCGTCGACCTCCGGCTCGCACAGCCCCCGCTCACGGGTGGAGCGAGCAGCCCTTGAGCACCTTGTCGACGGCGTTCCTCGGGCCGTGCAGCGCGATCCCGACCAGGTCCAGGTCGGCGCCGTGCACGGCACGGACCGTCGCCCGGTTGGCGGCGTCGTGGCCGGTGCGGAACATGTCGCGCGTGTAGACCGCCAGCGGGAGGTCCCTGCGCAGCGCCCGCTCGCGCGCCGTGCCGATCGCCTCCTTGCTGCCCTCGAACACCAGCACGGGCACCCCCAGCAGCCGGAGGTACGCCGTCCCGTCGGCGTCCTCGTAGGGCTCGCCGACCAGCTGGGGCCACTCGGTCGCGACGCCGCTCGCGAGGAACGCGGTCACGTTGAGCCGCTGCCAGGTCTCGAGGTCCTCGCGCACCACGATCGCGACCTTGGTGTCGAACGGCGGGGTCAGGATGTCGTCGTCGGTCACCCGGTGATCGTCGGCCGACGGCCGGCCCGACGTCTTGTACGTTCCTGACATGGAGCCTGCCCCGGTCGTCCGGGCGTGGCGACCTCCGGTACCGGGCGTCGCGGAGGTGCTGCACGCGCACTTCCCCCGGCACGCCTACCCGATGCACGTCCACGACACCTGGACCGTGCTGATGGTCGACTCCGGCACCGTGCGCTACGACCTCGACCGGCACGAGCACGCGACCGGCAGCTCGTTGGTCACCCTGCTGCCGCCGGGCGTCGCCCACGACGGACGCTCGGTCGCGGAGGGCGGCTTCCGCAAGCGGGTGCTCTACCTCGACGCCGACCGGATCGACCCGGCCCGCGTCGGCCGGGCGGTCGACCACCCCGACTGGGGGGACGGCGCGCTCCGCGACGAGCTGGACCTGGTGCACCGCGCGCTGGCCCGCCCCGGTGAGGAGCTGGAGGTCGAGGGCCGGCTCGCCCTTGTCACCGACCGGCTCTCCCGGCACCTCGCCCGCGGCCCGGTCGAGGTGGCGACCGCTCCCGAGCCCCGGCTGGCACGCCGGTTCCGTGACCTCCTGGACGAGCACCTCGTCGACGGGGTCACCCTCGAGGAGGCGGGGCGGCTGCTCGGCCGGCACCCTGCCCACCTGGTGCGGGCGTTCGGCCGGGAGACCGGCGTCCCGCCGCACCGGTACGTCGTCGGCCGGCGCCTCGACGCCGCGCGGCGGCTGCTGCTCGCCGGCGAGCGCCCCGCCGACGTCGCGGTGGCGGTCGGCTTCCACGACCAGGCGCACCTCACCCGCCACTTCAAGCGGCTGCTCGGCGTACCCCCGGGCCGCTACGCGGCGTCGGCGCGCTGACCCGGTCGCCGTAGACTCTCGCAAGCCATGAGTGAGCCTGTCGCGCGTTCCGCCGAGACCTTCGCCGAGGCCGAGGACGCCCTCCTCTCCCGGTGGCCCGAGACGCGCCTGGAGCCGTCCCTGGACCGGATCCGGGCCTTCACCGAGCTGCTGGGGGATCCACAGCGCGCCTACCGCTCGATCCACCTGACCGGCACCAACGGCAAGACCTCCACGTCCCGGATGATCGACACCCTGCTGCGCGCCCTGGACCTGCGCACCGGTCGGTTCACGAGCCCGCACGTGGAGCGGATGAGCGAGCGGATCAGCATCGACGGCGAGCCGCTGGACGACGAGGCCTTCGTGCGCGCGTTCAACGACATCGCGCCGTACACGCACCTGGTCGACGACCAGGAGGCGCATCCGCTCTCCTTCTTCGAGGCGATCGTCGGGATGGCCTACGCGGCGTTCGCGGACGCGCCGGTCGACGTCGCCGTCGTCGAGGTCGGCATGGGCGGCTCGTGGGACGCGACCAACGTCATCGACGCCGACGTCGCGGTCGTGACGCCCATCGCCGTCGACCACACCGCCTACCTCGGCACGACGCCCGCCGCGATCGCCCAGGAGAAGGCCGGGATCATCAAGCCGGGCGCCATCGCGGTGGTCGCCCAGCAGCCCGCCGAGGCGATGGCGGTCCTGACCGCGCGCGCCGCCGAGGTGGGCGCCACCCTCGCCCGTGAGGGTCTCGAGTTCGGCGTCGTCGACCGCCAGCCCGCCGTCGGCGGCCAGCTGGTCACCCTCCAGGGCCTCCGGGGCCGGTACGACGACCTGTTCCTCCCGCTCTACGGTGCGCACCAGGCCCAGAACGCCGTCGTCGCGCTCGCCGCCGTGGAGGCGTTCCTGAGCACCGACCAGCCGCTCAGCGACGAGGTGGTCCGCGCGGCGTTCGCGGAGGTGACCTCACCGGGTCGCCTCGAGGTCATCCGCCGGAGCCCGACGATCGTCCTCGATGCCGCGCACAACCCGGCGGGGGCCGAGGCGACCGCTGCCGCCCTGGAGGACTCCTTCCAGTTCAGCCCGCTCATCGGTGTGATCGGCGTGATGGCCGACAAGGACCACGAGGGCCTGCTCGCGGCGTTCGAGCCGCTCCTCGAGCACGTCGTCGTCACCCAGAACTCCACCGCGCGTGCCCTCCCGGCCGAGGACCTGGCGGCGGTGGCGCGGGAGGTGTTCGGGGCGGACCGGGTGTCGGTCGTGCCGCGTCTCGCCGACGCCATCGACGAGGCCGCCGGGCGGGCCGAGTCCGGCTCGGGCGACTCGCTCAGCTCCGGCGCCGTCCTGGTGACGGGGTCGGTCGTCACCGTCGGCGAGGCGCGGACCCTCCTCGGCGGGCGGAAGTGAGGGACCCCAAGCGCGCGATGTGCGCGATGGTGCTCGCCCTCGAGGCGATCACGCTCGCCCTGACCACCCCGGTGATGATCAACCTGGGCGACATCGCCACCGGGCAGGCGCTGGCTGCCGGTCTCGGGCCGGCAGCCCTGTCGCTGCTGACGGCGGGGCTGCTCCGTGCGCGCTGGGGCTACTGGCTCGGCCACCTGGTCCAGGTGATCGCGATCGCGATGGGCTTCCTGGTGCCCATGATGTTCGTGCTCGGCGTCGTCTTCGCGGTCCTCTGGGGTGCCGCCTACGGCGTCGGACGCAAGATCGAGCGCGAGCGGGCGGCGGCGTACGCCGCCTACGAGGCCGAGCAGGAATCCCAGTAGGAATCGGACGAGCACCGCTCCCCAAGTACAGTTGCGGCCGTGCCCGTCATCATCGACAAGCTCCTGCGCATCGGCGAGGGAAAGATCCTCCGCCAGCTCGAGTCCATCGCCAAAGCCGTCAACGCCATCGAGGACGACTTCGTCGCCATGTCCGACGACGAGCTGCGAGGGATGACCGACGAGTTCCGGAAGCGCCTCGAGGAGGGCGAGACCCTCGACGACATCATGCCGGAGGCCTTCGCCACCGTGCGTGAGGCGGCCAAGCGGGTGCTCGGCCAGCGGCACTTCGACGTCCAGATCATGGGCGGCGCCGCGCTGCACCTCGGCAACATCGCCGAGATGAAGACCGGTGAGGGCAAGACGCTGGTGTCGACCCTCCCGGCGTACCTCAACGCGCTCGAGGGCAACGGCGTCCACGTCGTCACCGTCAACGACTACCTGGCCAAGTTCCAGTCCGAGATGATGGGTCGCATCCACCACTTCCTCGGCCTGTCGGTCGGCGTGATCGTCCCGGAGATGCGCCCCCCGCAGCGCCGCGAGGCCTACGCGTGCGACATCACCTACGGCACCAACAACGAGCTCGGCTTCGACTACCTGCGCGACAACATGGCCTCCTCGATCGAGGAGTGCGTCCAGCGCGGCCACAACTTCGCGATCGTCGACGAGGTCGACTCGATCCTCATCGACGAGGCGCGGACCCCGCTCATCATCAGCGGCCCGACCCAGGACGAGGTCAAGTGGTACGGCGAGTTCGCGAAGATCGCGGCCAAGCTGACCAAGGACGTCGACTACGAGGTCGACGAGAAGAAGCGCACCATCTCCGTCCTCGAGGCCGGCATCACCAGGGTCGAGGACCACCTGGGCATCGAGAACCTCTACGAGTCGGCGAACACCCCGCTGATCTCCTTCCTGCACAACTCGATCAAGGCCAAGGAGCTGTTCCGCAACGACAAGGAGTACGTCGTCATGGACGGCGAGGTCCTGATCGTGGACGAGCACACCGGCCGCATGCTCGCCGGGCGTCGCTACAACGACGGCCTGCACCAGGCGATCGAGGCCAAGGAGGGCGTGAAGGTCCGCGAGGAGTACCAGACGCTCGCGACCGTCACCCTCCAGAACTACTTCCGCATGTACGACAAGCTCTCGGGCATGACCGGCACGGCGCTGACCGAGGCGTCGGAGTTCGACAAGATCTACAACCTCGGCGTGGTCCCGATCCCGACCAACAAGCCGATGGTCCGCATGGACCAGCCCGACCTCGTCTACCGGACCGAGGAGGCCAAGTACGACGCGGTCGTCGACGACATCGTCGAGCGCAACGAGAAGGGCCAGCCGGTCCTCGTCGGCACCGTCTCGGTCGAGAAGTCGCAGTACCTCTCCGACCAGCTGAAGAAGCGCGGCGTCCCGCACTCGGTCCTCAACGCGAAGGTGCACGCCGAGGAGGCGAAGATCGTCGCGATGGCCGGCCACAAGGGCGCGGTGACCGTCGCCACCAACATGGCCGGTCGAGGCACCGACATCATGCTCGGCGGCTCCTTCGAGTTCCTCGCCGACCAGGAGCTGCGCAAGCAGGGTCTCGAGCCGACCGGTGAGACCGCGGAGCAGTACGACGCGGCGTGGCCCGCCACCGTCGAGCGGCTCAAGGAGCAGGTGGCCAAGGAGCACGACGAGGTCAAGGAGCTGGGCGGCCTCTACGTCATCGGCACCGAGCGTCACGAGTCCCGCCGCATCGACAACCAGCTGCGCGGTCGTTCCGGTCGCCAGGGGGACCCCGGCGAGAGCCGCTTCTACCTGTCCCTCCAGGACGAGCTGATGCGGCTGTTCAAGTCCGACTGGGTCGACCGGGTCCTGCTGCTGCTGAAGATCCCGGACGACGTGCCGATCGAGAACAAGCGCGTCACCAACGCCATCGCCAACGCGCAGGGCCAGGTGGAGGCGCAGAACTTCGAGTCCCGCAAGAACGTCCTCAAGTACGACGACGTCATGGACCGCCAGCGCAAGGTGATCTACGGCGAGCGTCGCGAGGTCCTCGAGGGCGTCAACCTCGAGGAGCAGGTCCGCACGTTCATCGACGACGTGGTGACCGGCTTCGTGTCCGGCTCGCTCGACGACTTCGCCGAGGAGTGGGACCTCGAGCAGCTCTGGACCGACCTCAAGCAGTTCTGGCCGGTCTCGATCAGCCACAAGGACCTCGTGGAGGACGCGGGCTCCCTGTCCGCGCTGCACAAGGACGACCTGATCGAGAAGCTCAGGGAGGACGCGCACGCGGCGTACGACGCCCGCGAGGCCGAGGTCGGCGAGGAGGTCATGCGCGAGCTCGAGCGGCGCGTGCTGCTCTCGGTCCTCGACCGCAAGTGGCGCGAGCACCTCTACGAGATGGACTACCTGCGCGAGGGCATCTACCTGCGCGCCTACTCGCAGCGCGACCCGCTGGTCGAGTACCAGCGCGAGGGCTTCGACATGTTCGCCGCGATGATGGACGGCATCAAGGAGGAGACGGTCGGCTTCCTCTTCAACCTGGAGGTCCAGGTCGAGGACGAGCAGGAGTTCCACTACCACGCCGACGGCAGCCGGCACGACGGCCCGGTGCACGAGGGCGCGTTCGCCGAGCCGCCGGTCGGTGTCGGTGCCGGCGGCCCGAACCTCGGTGAGATCTCGTCGAAGCTCAAGGGCGAGGCGCCGCAGATCAAGGCCAAGGGCCTCGAGCTGCCCAAGCAGCCCGAGAACCTCTCCTACACCGCGCCGGACGAGCTCGGCGGCGAGGCGACCAGCGCGACCACGGTCACGAAGTCGCCCGACGACGAGTTCGCCGACATCGGCCGCAACCAGCTGTGCCCGTGCGGCTCGGGGAAGAAGTACAAGCGCTGCCACGGCGCCCCCGGCGGCCCTCCCATGGACACCACCGCCCGCGTGAGCTGAGTCGAATCGAAGGTTTGTAGGGGTTGAGTCGAGGATCGCTCCGGCCGCCGGCCGGAGCGATCCTGATCTCAACGCCGAGAGACCCTCGATTCAACTTCTACTGGAGGGTCATGCGGGGTTCTCCGTTGAGGAGGCCGGTGCCGGTGCGGACGCAGGTGCCGCCCTTCGGCGTGCCGGCGTTGTAGGCCTGGCGGACGCAGGACCGGACCGCGAGCTGACCCCAGTAGTTCGGGTGCAGCGACTCCTGGATGTAGTAGGGGCTGCTGGAGCAGCAGGTCGTCACCGTCCGGATCTGGTTGATCCACTCGGTCTTGTCGACCGCGCCTGCGCTCTGCCAGCTGCTCAGCCCGACCTCCTCGTAGAGGCCGACGCCGGACTCGCACAGCCGGCGGCCGTTGAACGTGCTGGACAGGTTGAGGACCTTGGCGTTGCTGATGCCGGCCTGGGTGATCGCGCCGGTGACGGTGCTGTTGATCGTGGGGAGCGCGGTCCCGTTGGCCCAGTCGGCGTCGGCGTTCCAGAACCCGCAGCCGCCGGTGCTCTGGCGGGTGTAGCCGCTCTGGCTGTAGCGGAACCCCGAGCCGTTGGGGATCGGTGACGGGTAGGTCTGCACGAGCATCGTCCACTGGGTGTCGGCGTACCCGTCGTTGCGCATCGCCGTGCGGACGTTGGTCAGGGCGGCGGCGATCCGCGACCTGACCGCGCTGATGTTGGCGGAGGTGAAGTTGCTGGTGACGCTGCTGTCGTCCTTGCAGTAGTCGGGCCACCACGACGGGGAGGCGAGGAAGTCCTCGACGCAGTCGGTGACGATGTCGGCGAAGTTGAAGTCGTTGCCGCCGATCGACACGACGACCATCTTCACGTTGTGGCTCGCAGCGAAGGTCTGCAGCGCCTGGGCCTGGCCGACGCCGGCGGAGCCGCTGTAGAAGTCGAGGCCCGGCTTGAAGTAGGTACCGGTGCTGGTCGTGGTCTCCGCGCCCGAGCAGGCGAGGTTCAGGCTGTTGACCCCGCCGCCGATGTGGATCTCGGCGCTCTTGCTGCGGTGGCAGCGCTCGATCGACTCGCCGGTGCCCGACGCGTTGTCGTAGTACGCCGTCGAGCCGAGCGCGTCGGCGCGAGAGCTGCTGTCGTTGGACGACCCGGCCCAGCGGCCGGCCTCGCCGGAGATGTAGGAGTCGCCGACCGAGACGACCCACGGGGTGCCGGACCCGGGACCGTCGGCGTGCGCAGGTGCCGCGGTGAGCGGCGCGGTGAGGAGCGTGAGGACGAGAGCAGCGGCGCCGAGAGCGGGCGCGAGAACACGTTTCATGAGCAGGCAACATAGTGACGCGCGTCACTCGCTGGGAAGACCTGGCGGCGCGTTGCTCAGGAGAAGTCCAGGGCCGTGCAGATCCAGCGCTGGTCGCGGCGCTCGAACCGTACGGCGATGGCGCGCGACCGCTCGCCGTACCGCACGTGGACGCCGGCCTCGACGACGTCGTGGCTGACGAAGCAGGTGTGCACGCTGCGGACCTGCGGCCGCACCTGCTGGACGCGCGACAGGCCGGGCTGGTGACCGCCGGCGCGGCCGACGAGCAGGGCCCGCCGGTGCAGGTCGGCGTACACGTCCGGTGCGGTCCAGCGCAGCAGCTGCGAGACCGGGCGGTCCCCGCCCACGATCTCGACCGCGGCCTGCGCGAAGCGGCGCGCCCACTCCTCGATCGAGGCCCTCAGCCGCCGCTCGATCGGGACGATCGCCGCGGCTCGCGGGGGCCGGGCCGACATGGGCGGCTCGCTGCGGGGGAGCAGGGCGAGCGCCAGGGTGCCCTGGGTGCTCGCGACCGGGACGGGGACCCGGAGGTCGGTCATCGCTTCCATCTTCACTCCTGGTGGGTCGGCGGCAGCTGGAGCCGCTGGTCGGGCCGGATGAGGTCGGGGTCGTCGCCGATCACGGCGGCGTTGCGCGCCTGGATGCGGCGCCAGTACGCCGCGACGCGCGCGTCGGTCGCCCGGGGGCCCAGGGCGCGCTCCGCGATCAGCCACAACGAGTCGCCCGGGCGAACGCGGACCGTGGCCGGCCGCCCCGTCTCGGCCGGCGCGGGGGCGAGGCGGTGTGGGGCGGCCGTGCCGACGGCGCGGTCGGGGAGCGGCAGGCCGTCGAGCGGGCTGACCGGGTGGGGCGCGGCGCCGGCAGGCGCCGCCGTGCCGGTCAGGACCGCGACACCGCAGGCGGCGAGCACCAGGCGGCGCAGGGCGCCGGCGCTCGGCCGGGCCGCGTGCCGGTCGCGGACGACCTCGAGGACGACCGAGGTGGTCACCAGCCAGAGCCAGCCGGCGGCGGCGAGGGCCGCGGCCGCGCAGCCGGCGACGAGCAACCCGGCGAAGTCGTCCCGCGGTGCCGGCGCGACGAGGACCGGCGTGGTGACCTGGACGAGCGCGCCGACCGCGGCGGTCACCGTGAGCCAGACCAGGCAGGGCCGCGCGACGGAGCGAGAACGCGAGCAGATCGACATCCCGAGAGATCCTTGCGTTTGCGTTTGTTTGCGTCAGTCAACGGCGATTGAAGGGCGGTGTCAACGGTCTCTCCACAGCCGCCGAGGCGGGGCCGCACGGACGCTCGTGAAAGGGTCGGGAACCATGGGTTGGGAGGACGAGCTGTTCGCGTTGTTCGACGACCTCGAGGCCGAGGCCGGCTCGTTGCACGCGGCCGAGCGGGACGCGGAGGTCGCCGACCGGAGCCGCGCGGAGTACCAGCAGGTCACCCTCGCCAGCCGGCTGATGGCCTCGCTCGGCACCGAGGTCACCATCGACGTCGTCGGGATCGGCCCGCTCACCGGGAGCGTCGAGCGGCTGGCCGAGGGCTGGCTGCTGCTGTCGACCGGCGACCACGACTGGGTCGTCAACTCCCGCCTGGTCGGTGCCGTGACCGGTGCGTCGGTACGCTCGGTCCCCGAGGTCGCCTGGTCACCGCTGACCAGGCTCGGGCTCGGGTCAGCACTCCGCAGGATCTCGGAGGCCGGCGAGCGGTGCCTGCTCCACCTCCGTGACGGGAGCCGTCACGAGGGGACGCTCCGCCGCGTGGGCGCGGACTTCTGCGAGCTGGCCGAGGGTGAGGAGCGACGGGTCGTCCTCGTCGCCTTCGACGCCCTCGCCGCCGCCCAGTCCCGCGCGTGACCACAGAGAACGACGGCCCCGTAAGGACAAGGACCGAGGTTGTGAGACAGCGGGCAGTGCTCCTCGCCCTGATCGTGGCGACCGTCGCCGGGGTCGGGTTCACGTTCGTCGACGGCGGACCGGTCGGTGACGGCGCGACGCGTCCCACGACGACGGCGATGGCCCCGGACCGGCCCAACATCGTGCTCATCCTCACCGACGACATGCGGACCGACGAGCTGCAGTACATGCCCAGCACCCGGCGGCTGCTGGCCGACCAGGGCACGTCCTACACGAGCGCGATCTCGCCGCACCCGATGTGCTGCCCCGCCCGGGCGGAGCTGGTGACCGGGCAGTACGCGCAGAACAACGGCGTCAAGCACAACCTGGGGCCGTTCGGCGGCGTGCACGCCCTGCGGCACCCGAACGACAACATCGGCGTCTGGATGCAGGACGCCGGCTACCGGACGGGCTACCACGGCAAGTTCCTCAACGGCTACAGCCGCGCGTTCGGCAGGGTCGCCGGCTGGAACGTCTGGGACCCGATCGTGGCCGGCACGACCTACCTCTACTGGCGCTCGGTGTGGTTCGACGGCGACAGCTACCACCACCGCTACATCACCCACGTCACCGCCGAGCGGACCAAGAGCATGCTCGACACCCTGGACCGCGGGAGCGCGCCGTTCTTCATGGTCGTCAACCACACCGCGCCGCATGCCCGCACCGGGGACGTGGTGAAGAAGCCGGCGTACGAGCCCCGCTACGGGAGGCTCTTCGACCACCTGCAGCCCGACTTCACGCGCAAGCCGTCCTACTTCGCGAAGGACCCGGCACTCCCGCACGACCTCTACGACCGGTCCTTCGACCGGAAGGACGAGCTGGTCCGCGCCCGGGCCCGCGCCCGGGCCCTGCGGTCCGTCGATGACGACGTCCGGCTGCTCGTCCACCAGCTCGCCGCAGCCGGCGAGCTCGACGACACCTACATCGTGTTCACCTCCGACAACGGCTTCGTGCTCGGTGAGCACGGCCTGCACGGCAAGAACCTGATGATCGACGAGTCGCTGGACGTCCCGTTGATCGTGCGCGGTCCCGGGATCCCCGCCGGCGCCGTCAACCGCACGCCGGTGACCCTGGTCGACCTCGCCGCGACCTTCCTGCACTGGGGCCACGCCGTTCCCTCGGCGGCGCGACCGTCCGACGGACTGCCGATCACCGAGCCCGCGGCCCTCGCCAGGCGGGACACGATCCTGGTGCAGGCCGGCGACTCGTCACGGGCCGACCACGGCTGGTGGTACCGCGGCGTCGACACCCGGCGCTACCTGTACGCCGTCCATCCGCGCGACCCGTCGGTCGGGGTGCTCTTCGACCGTGAGCGCGACCCGTTCGCGATGCGCGACGTGCTGCACGACCCTGCCTACGCGCCCGTGCGCCGCGAGCTGGCCCACCGGCTCGCCGTGCTCGAGCACTGCAGCGGCGAGAGCTGCAACCGGGTGTTCGGCCCGGTCCCCGATCCGCTGCCTCAGCCGAAGAAGGGGCGTGCCGCCGAGCCCGAGCGCCGGTAGCTCAGGTCGCCTCGCCGTCGTACGGCGGCCGCTCGCCTGCGACGAGCGGACGACGCCCGGGCCGCCGGGCGGGGGCGGGGTCGTCGTCCTCGTCGGCGAGCGCCTCGGCGATGTGCTTGCGGACGATCGTCCGGGGGTCCAGGTCGCGCAGCTCGAGGTCGGCGTACTCCGGGCCCAGCTCGGAGCGCAGCTCGTCGCGGGCGTTGTTGGCGAAGTTGCGCACCTGCCGGACCAGCCGGGCGGCTTGCCGCGCGAGGTCGGGGAGCTTGTCGGGCCCGAAGACCAGGATCGCGATGAAGGCGATGACGACGAACTCGCTCAACCCGATGTCGAACATCGCCGCCCCCGTCCTTCCTCGATCGATCCAGGACTCAGAACCGGCTGCTCGGCGTGAGCCCGAGCTGCATGCCGGCGAGCCCGCGGCCGCGGCCGTCCAGCCGGGCGGCGATCTCGCTCAGCTCGACCGCCGCGGGAGCCGTGGGATCGGCCTCGACGATCGGCTTGCCCGCGTCACCGCCTTCGCGGAGCGACGGGTCGAGCGGGATGCGGCCGAGCAGCGGGACGTCGTAGCCGAACCGCGCGCCGAGCGTCGCGGCGACCCGCTCGCCGCCACCGGCGCCGAAGATCTCGAGCCGGTGCTCCTTGCCCTCGGCGGTGCAGTGCGGGCAGGGCAGGTAGCTCATGTTCTCGACGACGCCCACCACGCGCTGGTGCATCATCGAAGCCATCGTGCCGGCGCGCTCGGCGACCTCGGCCGCGGCCTCCTGCGGCGTCGTGACGACGACGACCTCGGCGCCCGGCAGGTGCTGGCCGAGGGAGATCGCGATGTCGCCGGTGCCGGGCGGCAGGTCGAGGAGCAGCACGTCGAGGTCGCCCCAGTAGACGTCGGAGAGCATCTGGACGAGCGCGCGGTCGAGCATCGGTCCACGCCACGCGACCACCTGGTCGCGGCGCGGCTTGAGCATGCCGATCGAGATCACGGACACGCCGCTCGGCGTGGGCACCGGCATGATCAGGTCGTCGACCTGGGTGGGCCTGGTGTCGGCCATGCCGAGCATCGCGGGCACCGAGTGGCCGTAGATGTCGGCATCGATGAGACCCACCTTGCGGCCCGCCTGCGCCAGCGCGATCGCCAGGTTGACGGTGACCGACGACTTGCCGACGCCACCCTTGCCGCTCGCGATCGCGAAGACCTTGGTGAGCGAGCCGGGCTGCGCGAACGGGATGTCGCGCTGCGCCTGCCCGCCGCGGAGCTGCTCGTGGAGCCCGGAGCGCTGCTCGGAGGTCATCACGCCCAGGTCGAGGTCGACCCGGGTGACGCCCGGGACCGCGCCGACCGCGGCGGTGACGTCGCGGTTGATGGTGTCCTTGAGCGGGCATCCGGCGACGGTGAGCAGGACCCGTACGGCGACCACGCCGTCCTCGGCGATCGTGACCTCGTCGACCATGCCCAGCTCGGTGATCGGACGCTTGATCTCGGGGTCGTTGACGGTGGCGAGCGCCTCTTGGACCTGCTGAGGCGTGGGGACCTGCTGCGACGTACTCACACAGCGAGTCTAAGGACTGGGCCTGGGCGCCCGGTCCTCGCCGTCAGCGTGAGACTCCGCACTGCCCGCCTCTGCGCTCGCCTCAGCCTGAGCGGCGCGCTCGTCGAGCTCGGCGAGCAGAGCCCGCAGCTCCGAGCGGACGTAGTCGCGGGTCGCGACCTCGCCGACCGCCATCCGCAGCGAGGCGACCTCCCGGGCGAGGAACTCCATGTCCGCGTGCGCACGCGCGTTCGCCTGGCGGTCCTGCTCGGCGACCACGCGGTCGCGGTCCTCCTGACGGTTCTGCGCGAGCAGGATCAGCGGGGCGGCGTACGACGCCTGCAGGCTCAGCATGAGCGTCAGGAAGATGAAGGCGTAGGGGTCGAAGCTCACGTCGTCGGGCGCCAGCGAGTTCCACCCGATCCAGACGATGACGAAGATCGTCATCCAGATCAGGAACTTCGCGGTGCCCATGAAGCGCGCGAACCGCTCGGCGAAGCTCCCGAAGGCGTCCGAGTCGTAGCTCGGTCGGCGGACCAGCTTCCGCCGGACCGTCCGCGGGGTGTCCAGCCGCTCGCCGGTGCGCCGCTCAGCCACGGATCGACCCGGTCCCGGAGGAGCGCACCGGCGCACGGTCGCGCCAGTTGGCGGGGAGCATGTGGTCGAGCAGGTCGTCGACGGTGACCGCGCCGAGCAGCCGGCGGTTCTCGTCCACGACCGGTGCGGCGACCAGGTTGTAGGTCGCGAGGTGGGCGGCGACGTCGTCGATCGTCGCCTCCGGCGGCAGGCTCTCCAGCGACTCGTCGAGCGCGCCGGCGACCAGGGACGACGGCGGCTCGCGCAGCAGCCGCTGGATGTGCGCCACGCCGAGCAGCTTCCCGGTCGGGGGCTCGAGCGGCTGGCGGCAGACGAAGACCATCGAGGCCAGCGCGGGCGTGAGGTCCGGGTTGCGGACGTGGGCGAGGGCGTCGGCGACGGTGGCGTCCGGTCCGAGGATCACCGGCTCCGGCGTCATCATGGCGCCGGCGGTGTTCTCGACGTACTTCATCAGCCGGCGGACGTCCTCGGCCTCCTCCGGCTCCATCAGCTGGAGGAGCATCTCCTGCGTCTCGGGCGGGAGGTCCGCGACCAGGTCGGCGGCGTCGTCGGGGGACATCTCCTCGAGCACGTCGGCGGCCCGCTCGGAGTCGAGGCGCTCGAGGATCTCGACCTGGTCCTCCTCGGGCAGCTCCTCGAGCACGTCCGCGAGGCGCTCGTCGTCGAGAGCGAGCGCGACCGCGGCCCGCCGCTCGGCCGGCAGGTCGTGGAGGATGTTCGCGGCGTCGGCGGGGCGCATGTCGTTGAGCGCCGCGATCAGGTGCGTCGCGCCCTGCTTGTCGTCGGTGCGGGTGAGGCCCCGCACGTCGCTCCACTCCGCGACGTGGGTCTGCCCGCGTCGACGGAGCCCCTTCGCCGGCTCGCGCACGGCGACCCGGCTCAGCACCCAGTCGCGGGTGCGGGTGTGCTCCATGGCGACGTCGTAGACCGTGCCGGTGACCCCGCTGCTGGTGATGGTGACCGTCCGGTCGAGCATCTCGCCGATGACCAGGGTCTCGGTCGAGCGCTGCTCGAAGCGGCGCATGTTGAGCAGCCCGGTCGTGTAGACCTGCCCGCTGTCGATGTTGGTCACCCGCGTCATCGGGACGAAGATCCGCCGTCGCCCGAAGACCTCCGCGACCATGCCCAGGACGCGCGGCTGGGCGCCCTCGCTGCGCACGGAGACGACCAGGTCGCGGACCTTTCCGACCTGGTCGCCCTGGGGGTCGAAGATCGGGAGGCCCACCAGCCGGGCAGCGTAGACACGCGACGGGGTGACGCTCACCCGGGCAACGCTAGTGCCTTACTGTGGTCACATGGAGGTTGCCATGCGACCGAGGACGCGTGTCCTCGCCGCGGTGGGGATGGCAGCGGGTCTGCTGCTGATGTCCTCGTGCGGTGAGGACTCCTCGTCGACGGCGGACGACCCGTCCACCGCTTCGTCCAGCCCGACGTCCGACAGCGGGTGGCCGGCGTGCTCCGACGTGTGGGTCGACGGCGGCACCATCCCGAAGTCCTACAAGGGATGTGTCGGCGACGACGGCACCGAGGTGAAGGCCGACAAGCAGACCTGCTCCTCGGGGCAGGTCCTGGTGACCTACGACGACTCCTTCTACGGCGTCGTCGGGGGGCCGGTCAACCAGGCCGACTCCTTGAAGACCGATTCCGGATACAAGGGCGCACGAACAGCCTGTTTGGCATGATCTGGCCTTCCTGGGGGACGCGCCACGTGCGGGCGCACACCGGTCGGAGCCGGTCCCGAATCCCCTGCTGCCCGACACCGGGTCCCAGTCGAGGAGTGGAGCAATGAGGAAGTACGTCGTCGTAGGAGTGATCGCCGCTGTGCTGGCGACACCGACCGTGGCGGTGCCGGAGGCGACCGCCCTGGCCGCGTCGGTCGCCGGCCGCGAGGGTCACCACGACGGTGGCCGCTCCGGCGGCTTCACCGAGACCAAGACCCATCACGGCAAGAAGGCGCAGGACGGCAAGAAGGGGCACGACGGGGGCAAGAAGCACCTGCACCGCGGTCGCGCTTTCCACGTCGCGGACGGGGTGCTCTTCAACACGCCGTTCAGCGACCAGTTCCGGATCATGTCGAAGCAGCTGCGCGAGATCAGGCACACCTTCAGGGGCGAGAAGATCCGCATCATGAGCTGGAACTTCCAGAGCAACGCGGTGACGAACGCCCTCATCAACGCCCACCAGCGTGGTGTGAGCGTCCGGGTCTTCATGGCCCGCACGCTCGTGAACCCGAACTTCCGCCGGCTCGCCAATGCCCTCAAGCAGGGCAACCGGCACCGTCCCAAGACCATGCGCAGCTGGGCGCGCACCTGCGACCACTCCTGCCGCGGCAAGGGCGGCGCGATGCACTCGAAGTGGATGACGATCAGCAAGTCGGGCACGACCCAGTGGGTGGTCGGCGAGGGCTCCGCCAACCTCACGACGGCGGCGGCCGTCAACCAGTGGAACGACTGGCTCACCACGACCGGCAACCGCACGATCTACCGCGGCTTCCAGAAGGTCTTCCGGCAGGCCACCCACGACCGCAAGTACCCCGCCGTCCAGTTCCGCACCGGCAACATCGTCACCTGGTTCGCCCCCCGCCCGGGCCGCGCCGACCTCGTGATGAAGATGCTGGACAACGTGCGGTGCTCGGGCGCGAGGGGCGCCGGGATCAACGGGCACACCGCGATCCGCATCGCCTCCGCCGTGATCCAGGGCCCCCGCGGGCAGCGGATCGCGCACAAGATCAAGGACCTGCAGAACGCCGGCTGCAACATCCGGATGCTCTACACCCTGTCGACCAACGAGGTGCTCAACATCCTGCACGGCGTCCCGCTCCGGCACCTCGCCTACGACACCGACGGCGACGGCGCCTTCGACAACTACCTGCACATGAAGGCGATGTCGATCAGCGGCAACTACGGCGGGGACCGCGGGACACACATCGTGTTCAACGGCAGCGCGAACTGGTCGCCGATCGGCACGATCTCCGACGAGCAGGGGATGATCGTCCGCGACGAGGCGCTGGAGAAGCAGTACGGCAAGTGGATCACCAGCCTCTACAACCACGCTCCCGCGGGCCGGCTCACGACTCCGCAGTACTACCGGAGCCGCGGCCTCCCGAACCCCTACAAGGGTCTCGAGCTCGAGCTCCGTTAGTCCCTGCTGAGCGACACGACCGCGGACGGCAAATGCGCCGTCCGCGGTCGTGATTTTCCTAGACTCGCAGCGGCCAACCGATCTCTTCCCCGATCCAGTAGGGAGGCCTGTGGTGTCGTCTGCCGGCAACCGCCGTGGCACGTCCTTCCCCCTCGCTCTCGCGGTGCTTGCGGCCGTGGGAGCCCTCGTGGCCGGAGTCCTCGCCGCCGCCCCCGCGGGAGCCGACGACTCCGGCCACGCCTCGGCGCGCCGGGGGCCGGCGCTCTCGGGTTACGACGAGGTCTCTGCGGGCGGCGAGTACAGCTGCGGGATCATCGGCGGCGCGCTGTTCTGCTGGGGCCGCAACACCTGGGGCCAGGTCGGCAACGGGGAGCGCACGGCGACCGTCGACGAGCCGCACCGCGTGGGCAGCTCGACGTCCTGGAAGCGGGTCGCGGCCGGCGGTGCGACGACCTGCGGGATCCGCGGCGACGCCCGAAAGCTCTACTGCTGGGGGCTGAACAACCGCGGCCAGGTCGGCGACGGGACGCGCGAGGTGCGGCTCGAGCCGCACCGCGTGTCCGGCAAGGGCTGGCGGACGATGGACGTCGGCTGGTACCACGCCTGCGGCATTCGCGGCGACGCGGGCAAGCTGTTCTGCTGGGGCGACAACCAGTACGGCGAGCTGGGCCAGGGCAACACCTCCCAGAGCCTGAAGAAGCAGCGCGTCCCGGGCCGCTGGATCTCGGTCAAGACCGAGGGTTGGACGACCTGCGGGATCAAGTCCGACCACTCGCTCTGGTGCTGGGGCCGCAACCTGCTCGGCCAGGTGGGCGACGGCACCTGGGCCGACCGCACGCGCCCGACGAGGGTCGGCGGGAGCACCAAGTGGGCCGAGGTCGACCTGAGCTGGACGAGCACCTGCGGCCGGCGCCGTGACAACTCCGTGTGGTGCTGGGGCCGCAACGACCGCGGCGGCCTGGGCGACGGCGGCACCGACGCGCACAACCAGCCGACCGCGGTCCTCGGCCAGCACGACGCCCGCCGCATCTCGGTCTTCGAGGGCGGTGCCTGCCTGCTCGACATGCAGCAGCACACGTGGTGCTGGGGCGACGACCGCTACGGCCAGGTCGGCGGCGACACCGCGACGGTGACGAGGCCTCGCCAGCGGGTGGGCAGCTACCGCGACATCGACTCCGGCTGGCTGCACACCTGCGGCCTCGGAGACGCCGTCGTCTGCTGGGGCAGCAACGAGCACAGCCAGCTCGGCCGCGCCGCGGACTCGCCTCGTTCCCGCTTCCGCGCGCGGCCCCAGCCCGGCCGCCGCGGCGCCGACCTGACGCTGCGGATCGGACAGATGAACGCACTGGGCGAGCACCACTCCGGGCCCTACCGCGACGCCGACCGGTTCGCCCCCTCCCGGCTGCGCTCGGAGTGGGAGATCCAGACGATGCTGAACCAGCACATCGACGTGCTCGCGACCCAGGAGGCGTCGGCGGGGCAGATCCAGGCGATGCTGACCGCGGGTCAGGGCCGGTTCGCGGCGTTCCCCGACCCCTCGCGCGACCGGTTCAGCACCGAGTCGACGCTGATCTGGGACAAGACCAGGTTCGCGGCGGTCCACAAGCACGTGATCCGCACCATGTTCATCACCCACAAGCTCCCGCGACCGTACGTCGAGCTGCGCGACAGGGTGACCGGACGCGAGTTCTGGGTGATGGGCATCCACAACGCCGGCTGGGACATGCAGCGCCAGCGCAACGTCGCGGTGGCCGACCAGATCGCGAAGCTCAAGGAGCTCCAGGCGAGCGGTCTGCCGGTCTTCTACCTCGGCGACTTCAACGAGCGCAAGACCGTCTTCTGCAAGGTGGTCAAGCAGACCAGCCTGCGTTCCGCGAGCGGTGGCCGGCTGGCTCAGGACGGGACCTGCGTGCCGCCGCGCAACATGCGGGTCGACTGGATCTTCGGGCCCAAGGACGCCGAGTGGTCCGGGTTCAACTTCAACCGCGCGCCGATGGTCGCGCTGACGACCGACCACCATCTTGCGGTGAGCAGCGTCCGAGTACCCTGACCGGCGTGGCTGGGCGTCTCGTGCTTCACCTGGGGTCGATGAAATCGGGGACCAGCTTCCTCCAGAACGCCCTCGGCCACAACAAGGACCTGCTTGCCGAACGTGGCGTGCTCTTCCCCGGCCCACGCTGGCGAGCGCAGGTCAGCGGCGTGCGCGACGTGATCGCGACCGGCGGCCCCGGCCAGCCGGCGACCGCGCCGGACGGACCATGGCAGCGGCTGGTCGAGGAGATCAACGCCTGGCCGGGCACCGCGGTGGTGTCGATGGAGTTCCTCGCCCCCCGTTCGGAGCAGAAGATCGCCCAGATCCGCGCTGCGTTCCCCGACACCACCGTCGAGGCGGTGCTCACCTGCCGCGACCTCGGCCGGAACATCCCTGCGATGTGGCTCGAGGCCGTGCAGAACGGCGGGACGACGCCCTGGGGCCAGTACCTCGACTCGGTCCGCCAGCGCAGGTCGGGCGACCGCGTCGCGCGCAACTTCTGGAAGCACCAGGGCATCCCCGAGATCGCGGCCCGTTGGACCAAGGGCCTCGGCGACGACCGGCTCACGCTGGTGACCCTGCCGCCCAAGGGTGCGGACCCGGACGTCCTCTGGCGCCGGTTCGCCGACGCAGCCGGCTTCGACGCGGACGGGTGCGACCTCGCCGTGCGCGCCAACCCCGGCATCGGGCTGACCTCCGCGCTGGTGCTGCTCCGGCTCAACCAGGCCTACCACGAGGAGCTCGGCAAGATGCCGCCTCTCTACGACACCTACGTGAAGCACAAGCTGGCCAAGCGCGGCATGGTCTTCCGCAGCAAGGAGGAGCCGCGGCTCGGCCTGGACGCCTCCTGGGTGGTCAAGGCGGGGGAGAGCCAGATCGAGCGGCTGCAACGCGCGGGGCACCGGGTCGTCGGCGACCTGTTCGACCTGCGTCCGGTGCCGGTCAAGGGCATCCACGCCGACCAGGTCACGCAGGAGGAGGTCCTCGACGCCACCGTTGCGGCGCTCGCGCGTTCCCTCGAGTCGTGGGCGGAGTCCGATCGGAGCCATCGCCGGCGCCGACGTACGGGGGAGGACGCATGAGCAGCCGCCTGCCCTGGGGCAACCGTCGGGCAACGCCGGCCGAGGAGGTCCCGCTCCCACGAGAGCGCGAGCCCGGTGAGCTTCCGCTGGTCGCGGCAGTGACCATGGCCCGCGACGAGGGCGCGATGATCCGGCGCTGGGCCCAGCACTACATCCGCGAGCTCGGCGCCGAGAACGTCTTCGTCATCGACGACCACAGCTCCGACGGGTCGACCGACGACCTCGGCTGCACGGTGCTGCGCTATCCCTACCTGCGCAAGTACAACTTCGAGGTGTCCCGCATCGGGATCCTCAACGGCCTGTCGTCGAGCCTGCTCTACGCCTATGACGCGGTCCTGTTCGCCGATGCCGACGAGTTCGTGGTCGCGGACCCGCAGCGCCACGCCGGTCTGCGGCAGTTCGTCGCCACGACCGAGGGGCGCGACGCGGTCGGGGTGATGGGCTTCAACGTGGTCCACGACCTCGAGCGCGAGAGCGCGCTCGACTTCGACCGGCCCTTCCTCGAGCAGCGCCGCTTCGCGAAGTTCGTCCAGCTGATGTGCAAGCCCAGCCTGAAGTGGAACCGGATCGACTGGGGACGCGCCTCGCACGGCATCAAATGCCCCTACCAGATCGACGATGACCTCATCATGTTCCACATGAAGTTCGCCGACCTCGACCAGCTCAAGGCCAGCGCCGCCAACCGGCACGCCCTCAACCAGGGCGAGAACCGTGCCAAGGGCACCAGCTGGGAGCAGTCCGGCGACTCGATGGTCGCCATCCTGGAGCAGATCAACGCCGACCTCGACCCGGAGGCCGTCAAGCGGTTCCGGCCGCGCCAGGAGCTCGTCGACGGGATCGTCCAGGTGCGCGGTGACCTGTGGAAGGCCGTGGGCGACGGCCAGGTCGTCGCGATGCGGAAACGTCCCTTCGCCCGGATCCCCGAGCGGTTCGCGTCCCTGGTGTGAGCAGCGGGCAGCAGGTGACCGAACCCGGAGAGACGGTGCGGCTCGGGCTGGCCGGCATCGCCGTGTCGACCGACCCCGATCGCGTGCTCGACGTCGTCTTCGACGGCCGGCGGGTGTGGTCGTTCCGGGCCGACCAGGCCGGTACGCCGCGCGCCGCCGACACCGGTGACGGACCCGAGTGGTGGGTGCCCTGGCCCAAGCAGCTCGCGCAGCACCTCAAGGGCGTCGCCGAGGTCGTGATCCGCGACCAGGAACGCACCGTGCTCGCGACCGAGGAGCTGCACTTCGGCTCCAGCGACGAGCGGGTCCGGATCGAGGACCGGATGGGCCGGCCGCTCATCATGGACTCCAAGGGCCGGCTCTCGCTGCCCTTCGAGGGCAACGAGGACGCGACCGGGGCGCTGCTCGGCGCTGCGCACGCGGTGCTCGGGGTGCTGGAGGACGCGGGCCTCGAGGGCTTCCTCGCCTACGGCACCCTGCTCGGAGCGGTCCGCGGCGGTGCGTTCATCGGCCACGACAACGACGTCGACCTCGGCTACATCAGCGAGCGCAGCCAGCCCGTCGACGTGGTGCGCGAGTCGCTCCGGCTCGAGCGCCGGCTGGTCCGGGCCGGCATGGAGGTCGAGCGCTACAGCGGCGCCGGCGTGAAGGTGTTCGTCTACGACGACTCCGGCATCCGGCGTGGCCTCGACGTCTTCGGCGGCTTCTGGGACGGTGGGCTGCTCGCGTTCCTCGGCGAGATCCACGCGCCGTTCCGGCGCGAGTGGCTGCTGCCGCGCTCGACGGTCACCCTGGAGGGGGAGGAGTTCCCGGCGCCGGCCGAGCCCGAGCGGCTGCTGGAGCTCATGTACGGCCCGGGCTGGCGGATCCCCGACCCGACGTTCGTCTTCGACCCCGGTACGGCGGCGCGCGAGCGGTTGAGCCGCTGGTTCCGCGGGGTCCGCGACCGGCGCAACCAGTGGGACGCCTGGTACCACGCCGCCAAGCTCCAGCGGCCCTTCATCAAGCCGCACCACGTGGCGCGGCTGCTGCACCGCGCCGAGCCTGCGGGCTGCACCGTGGTCGACGTCGGCTGCGGGCGCGGCCAGGACATGGCGTTCCTGGCCAGCGAGCGGCACCCGACGATCGGCCTCGACTACTCGCTCTACGCCACCGACTACCACCTCGAGCGCTCCGCGCTGCACGGCTGGCCGTTGCGCGCCGAGCTGGTGAACTTCCTCGAGCTGCGGCAGGTGCTGGGCTGGGGAGCCCGGCTCGCGCGCGAGATCGAAGGTCCCCGCGCGGTGCTCGCGCGGCACTTCGTGGACTCGACCTCGCGGCGCGGCCGTGAGGGGCTGTTCCGCTTCTCCTCGATGGTGCTGCGCGGCGGCGGCCGGCTCTACCTGGAGTTCTTCGCCAGCGAGGACCCGCGAGAGGCCGAGCCCGACGACCTGGTGTGGGAGGTCGACCACCGGGACGTCGCCGAGGACGCGATCGCACTCGGCGGGACGATCGAGGAGACGACCTGGTTCGAGCCGAACTGGTTCGAGCTGCCCTGGCGGACGTCCGAGTGGGACCCGAAGCCACGCGGATGCCGGATGACGATCACGTGGGCGTGATGATGGTGCCCTCGTGCAGGTGGAAGGGGAACTGATCGATGCCGAAGGCTGAGGAGACCGAGGAGCAGCTGAGCGGGAGCCGCTGGCTGCTGGCCGGCACGTTCCGCCGGATGACCGGGCTGCGGCAGCTCGAGGACCGCGTCGCGGCGCTCGAGGCCGAGGTGCGCACCATCGACCCGGTGCACGTGCGGCTCGCGGAGCTGATCGACCTCGTCCAGGAGCTGCTCCTTCCCGTGGCGCAGCAGGACCAGGACAAGGTCGCGGCACTGGTGGAGAAGTACACCGACGAGCTCGGCGCCTGACCCGTTCCCGCCATGCAGCGCGTCTTCCTCCACATCGGCCTGCCGAAGACCGGCACGTCGTACCTCCAGTCGATCGTGTGGCCGCAGCGCGACCGGCTGGCGGAGCTGGGCGTTCTCGTGCCGGGCCGGGAGAAGCGCGACCACCTGCTGTCCTCGCTGATCGTCCGGGGCGACCCGGCCGTGGCCCGCCGCGGCCCGGGCGCGGATCGCGCCTGGGCGGTGGTCTGCGCGGAGGTCGCGGCCCACGCGGGCACCTCGCTGGTGAGCCACGAGTTCTTCTGCTCGGCGTCGGCCGAGCAGTGGGCGCGGGCCGTGGCCGACCTCGCGCCCGCGGAGGTGCACGTCGTCGTCACCGCACGCGAGCCGCTCGGCCTGTTCTCCTCCAGCTGGCAGGAGTCGCTGAAGAACCGCAGCACCACGGCGCTCGCGGACTACGGCCGCTCCGAGTCCGACGACCCGCGGGTGGTCTGGGACTGGCGGGCGCTCGACCTCGGGCTCGTGCTCGGGAGGCTGCGGGACGCCGTACCCGACGAGCGGGTGCACGTCGTGGTCTCGCCCGGTCCGGGTGACCCCCGCGACGAGCTGTGGCGGCGGTTCGCCGGCGTGCTCGGCGTCGACCCGGAGGCGGTGCCGCACGAGCGGGCGTTCCCGAACGCGTCGATGGGCGTCGTCGAGGCCGAGCTGCTGCGCCGGCTCAACGCGCACCTGGGCGAGTTCCACTCGGCCCGGGAGCGGGCCCGCTGGATCCGGACGTTCCTCGCCGACGGCCTGCTCGTGACCCCGGACGCGGAGCGGTTCTGGCCCGACGACGACCAGGTCGCCGACGCCCGGCAGCGCGGCGAGCGCGCGCTCGACGTCATCGGCGCCGGCCGCTACGACGTCGTCGGCGACCTCGCGCGGCTGCGGGTTCCCGACGACCTGCCGGCCCGGCGGCACCCGGCCGACGTCACCGAGGCGGAGCTGCTCGCCGCCTCGGTCCGGCTCAACGGCCAGCTGATGGGGGAGGTGCGCCGCCGCTCGGACGCGGGAGAGCGCCACCGGCGGACGCCCGCCCCCTCCTCGGCGCGCCGCGCCTACACTCGGCTGATGCGCCGGGTCGGCCGTGGGGACAGTGGATGAGCCGTCACAAGGCCGCGCCGGACCAGTCCCCGCTGCTCCTCGTCCTCGGGTTCGTGCTGATCGCGGGCCTGCTGTTCGGCCTGTTCAAGCTGGTCGGTCCGGGCGGTGACGACACCGCCGACGTCAACGCCGTCCTGAACCGGTCGACACCCTCCGACGACGCGCGCTCACCGCAGCTGCGTGTTCAGGAGGGCGAGACGCTGGAGCCCTCGCCGGCCGCGACCTGCGAGGACGTGGACGTCGACACCGACATCACGGTGCTGTCCTACAACATCAAGTCGGCCCGGATCAGCGGCGGCATCGGAACCTTCCTCGGCATCATCCGCAGCTCCGGGGCGGACATCGTGCTCCTCCAGGAGGTCGACAAGAACCGGTCCACGTCGGGCCACGTCGACCAGGCCGGCTGGCTGGCCGCCAACCTCGGCGGCTGGTCGGACGCGTTCGGCACCAACGTCGACTACGGCGGCGGGCTCTACGGCACCGCGATCATCTCCCGGTTCCCGATCGTGAGCTATGAGAACACCCACCTGCCGAACGGGCCGGGCGGGCAGCAGCGCGGGCTCCTGCACGCGGTCGTCGACGTCGACGGCGTCGAGCTCAGCCTCTACGACACCCACCTGCAGAACAAGATCGACTACCTCAAGGTGCGGCAGGCGCAGGCGATCGCGCCCATCATCGCCGCCGACGACCGGCCCAAGGTGCTCGCCGGCGACTTCAACTCCCAGGTCCAGGACACCCCGCTGCGCACCATCATCGGCGGCACCGGCATGCACGACACGTGGGGGGCGGTCGGTGTCGGCAGCGGCCTCACGCACCCGTCGTCGCACCCACGGGGCCGGATCGACCTGCAGCTCTACGGCGGCGACGGGCTCACGGCGATCACGTCCAGCGTGCTCGCCACCACGGCCTCGGACCACCGGCCGGTGCGGGCGGAGTACACGTTGTCGGGTGCTTCGTCGAAGGTCTGCGGCGACCTGTTCGGCTGACCCGACGCGGTGGGGATCTCCCCAGGTAGGCGTCAGGTCAGCCGGTCGGCGACGGCGGCGGTGAGGGCGGTGGTGGCGGCGCGCAGGCGGGTCTCGGCGTCGACGTCGGCGGGGGTGGCGCCGGGCACGTCGACGGGGTCGAGGTCGGCGAGGTCGCCGACGACGCGGATGCCGAGGTCGCGGACGGCGGCGACGGTCTGATCGGTCTGGGTCCGGACCCAGTCGGCGACCTCGAGGCCGAGGCGGGGCTCGGACTTGGCGAGGGCGGCCAGGGCGGTCTTGGCGACGACCTGCTTGCGCAGTCGCTGACCGATCGGGAACGCCAGGCCCCGGGCGTCGAGGGCCTCGTTCAGCTCCCGCAGCACCATCGCGGAGGCGAGGCCGAGGGACTCGTTGGCGCGGGGCACGGGGAGGGTCGGGTCGATCGGGAACCCGGTGGCGTCGATGAAGCGCTCGGTCAGGGCCGAGGACGGGGCTCCCGGGTGGGGAAGGGTCACCAGGGTGACGTTGTCCTTCCCGACGCGGGCGGCCCAGTCAGCGACGATCCGGAGGAGGTGCTGCTGGCGCCAGAAGGTGCCGGCGGCGGTCTTGCGGTCGGCATGGCCGCGGTCGGTGCCGGGCGCAGCGTCGCGGGCGCCGGCGTAGTAGTCCTCCCAGGTCCAGCTGCGACCGTTCTGGATGGTCTCCTGCCACATCGAGACCAGCGTCCGGTTGAGGTCGCGGGCGGTGACCACCACCTGGACCTCGGTGCCCTCGAAGGGCTCCAGCACGCGCTCCGCGGCCGGGTCGAGGGCGGGGCCGAGGAACTCCATCGAGATCACCGCGTCGCCGCGGTGGTTCGCGATCTGCTGGGACATCGACTTCCAGACCGGGCGCGGGCCCTTGCGGGACAGCGCCTGCTGGACGGCGGTGACCTGGTCGTTCCACCCCGTGCCGGGCACCAGGACGTCGCGGGCCTCGAGCAGCTCCTGCTGGGCGAACAACAGGGCCTGCAGGAAGCTCGTCCCGGACTTCATGGTGCCGACGTGCAGCACGACCCGGCGAGCCACGCCGTACCTCCTCGGGGATCAGGCGTTGAGCTTGTAGTCCTTGAGCAGCGAGCGCCCGATGATCATCTTCTGGATGTCGGAGGTGCCCTCGCCGATCAGCATGAACTTGACCTCGCGCATCAGGCGCTCGATCTCGTACTCCTTGGAGTAGCCGTAGCCGCCGTGGATCCGGAAGGAGTCCTCGACGACCTCGTTGGCGTACTCCGAGGCGACCATCTTGGCCATGCCGGCCTCGACGTCCATCCGCTTGCCGGTGTCCTTGAGGCGGGCGGCCCGGACCATCATGGTGTGGGCGACCTCGACCTTGGTGGCCATCTCGGCGATGCGGAACAGGATCGCCTGGTGCTCGGCGATCGCCTTGCCGAAGGCCTTGCGCTGCTGGGCGTAGGCGACACCGAGCTCGAACCCGCGCCAGGCCAGGCCGCACGCGCGGGCGGCCACGTTGACGCGGCCCACCTCGACGCCGTCCATCATCTGGAAGAAGCCCTTGCCCGGCTCGCCGCCGAGGATCTGGTCGGCCGAGATCTTGTGGTCCTCGAGGATCATCTCGGTCGTCTCGACGCCCTTGTAGCCCATCTTCTCGAGCTTGCCGGGGATCGTGACGCCCTGGGCGGTCTCGCCGAAGCCGGGCTCCTTCTCCACCAGGAACGTCGTCATGTTCTTGTAGACCGACTCGGCACCCTCGTCGGTCTTGACCAGGGTCGCGACCAGCGTCGACGTACCGCCGTTGGTCAGCCACATCTTCTGGCCGGTGATCGAGTAGCTGCCGTCGTCGAGCTTGGTGGCCTTGGTCGAGACCGCGGAGACGTCGGAGCCGAGGCCCGGCTCGGACATCGAGAACGCGCCGCGGACCTCGCCGGTCGCCATCTTCGGCAGGTACTTCTGCTTCTGCTCGTCGGTGCCGTGCTGCATCAGCATGTAGGACACGATGAAGTGGGTGTTGATCACGCCGGAGACGCTCATCCAGCCGCGTGCGATCTCCTCGACCACGAGCGCGTAGGTGAGCAGGGACTCGCCGAGACCGCCGTACTCCTCGGGGATGGTGAGGCCGAAGACGCCGAGCTCCTTGAGCCCGTCGACGATGTCCTGCGGGTACTCGTCGGCGTGCTCCAGCTCCTGAGCGACCGGGATGATCTGCTCGTTCACGAACTGGCGAACGGCCTTGAGGATCTCGGTCTGGTCCTCGTTGAGGCCCTCGGTCTGGCACAGAGTCGGCATCGGGTCCCTTTCACTGCTGGTCAACCGAGCGAACTCTACCGGTGGGTCACTTCGCAGCCGTCCGGTGGACGAGTGGGACTGGTCACTCCGCTGCGGAACGGGGTTGACCTTGACGCAGCGTCAGGGTTCCACGCTCTTCCCATGACCACATCAACAGCCATCGAGACGCACGGTCTCGAGAAGACCTACGGCGACCTGCACGTGCTGCGCGGCGTCGACCTGCGGGTCGAGCGGGGCACGATCTTCGCGCTGCTCGGCAGCAACGGCGCCGGCAAGACCACGCTCGTCAAGATCCTCTGCACGCTGCTCCGCGCGGACGGTGGGACGGCGACCGTCGACGGACGGGACGTCGCCGCGCAGCCGGCCGAGGTGCGCGCCTCGATCAGCCTGACCGGGCAGTTCGCCGCCGTCGACGAGGTCCTCACCGGGCGCGAGAACCTGGTCCTGGTCGCCCGGCTGCGGCACCTGGAGGACCCCGGTTCGATCGCCGACGACCTGCTCGCACGGTTCGCCCTGAGCGACGCGGGCGGCCGGCGGGTGGCGACGTACTCCGGGGGCATGCGCCGCCGGCTGGACATCGCCATGAGCCTGATCGGGGAGCCGCCGGTGGTCTTCCTCGACGAGCCGACGACCGGCCTCGACCCCCAGGCGCGGATCGAGGTCTGGGCGATGGTCAGGGAGCTCGCCGGCCGGGGCACGACCGTGCTGCTCACGACCCAGTACCTCGACGAGGCCGAGCAGCTCGCGGACCGGATCGCGATCCTGCACGAGGGCCGGATCATCGCCGACGGCACCCTCGCCGACCTCAAGCAGCTGCTCCCGCCGGCGACCGTCGAGTACGTCGAGAAGCAGCCCTCCCTCGAAGACATCTTCCTCGCGATCACGAAGGACGACCGATGAACACCCACTTCCTCAGCGACTGCGCCGTCCTGCTCGAGCGGTCGATGCGTCACATCCTGCGCAGCCCGGACACGATCATCACGACCGCGATCACACCGGTCGCGATGCTGCTGCTGTTCGTCTACGTCTTCGGCGGCGCGATCGACACCGGGTCGGGCAGGTACGTCGACTACCTGCTGCCCGGCATCCTGCTCATCACGGTCGCCTCCGGGATCTCCTACACGGCCTACCGGCTCTTCATGGACGTCTCGGGCGGCATCTTCGAGCGGTTCCAGGCGATGCCGATCGCCCGCTCGGCCGTGCTCTGGGGCCACGTGCTGACGTCGGTCGTGGCCAACCTGGTCTCGCTGGCCCTGGTGGTGCTGGTGGCCCTGCTGATGGGCTTCCGGTCCGGCGCCGGCGTGCTCGCATGGCTCGGTGTCGTCGGCATCCTCGTGCTCTTCACGCTCGCCCTGACCTGGCTCGCGGTCATCCCCGGGCTGACCGCGAAGTCCGTCGACGGGGTGAGCGGCTTCTCCTACCCGCTGATCTTCCTGCCGTTCATCAGCTCGGCGTTCGTGCCCACCTCGGGGATGCCCGGGCCGGTGCGCTGGTTCGCCGAGCACCAGCCGGTCACCTCGATCGTGGACACCCTGCGCAGCCTCTACGCCGAGCAGCCCGTCGGCAACGACGGCTGGATCGCGCTCGCGTGGTGCGTCGGGATCCTCGTCGTCGCCTACCTGCTCGCGATGTCGACGTACCGGCGCCGGATCGCCTGAGGATCATGGGAGCCATGCTCACGATCAGCCAGCTGGCGGGCTACGCCGGAGTGACGGTGCGAGCGGTGCGGCACTACCACGCGAAGGGGCTGCTCCCGGAGCCGGAGCGCGACCACTCCGGCTACCGGCGCTACGGCGCTGCCGCAGTGGTCGAGCTGATCCGGATCCGGACCCTTGCCGACGCCGGGGTGCCCCTCTCCCGCGTGAAGGCGCTGCTGGACGCCGGGCCGGAGGAGTTCGCGGCGGCGGTGGAGGAGATCGACCACCGGCTGCGGACGGAGATCCGCGACCTGCAGCGGCACCGTGAGCGGATCGCCCAGCTCGCGGCCGGCGAGAGCCTCGCCCTGCCGCCCGAGGCCGTGGCCTACCTCGACCGGCTGCGAGGGATCGGCGTCCCGGAGGCCATGGTCGAGGCCGAGCGGGACGCCTGGATCCTGGTGGCCGCACAGCTGCCCGAGCAGATGCCGTTCTACATGGAGATGAAGGGACAGCAGCTCGACGATCCCCGGGTCGTCGAGCTGTACGCCGACCTCGCGGACGTGGTGGGCTGGCCCGCCGACGATCCGCGGCTCGCCGGCGTCGTCGACCGGCTGGTCGACCAGCTGCGAGACCTCCCGGACGGCGCCTGGGAGGACGACCAGCTCCCCGACGACCTCGCCGACCTGCTCGACGCGGTCTTCCTCGACTCGGTGCCGGCCGCACGCACGATGCTGCGCCTGCTGGAGGAGCGGGGCTGGACGGGCTGGACCAAGCTCAAACCGGTCTCCGTAGGATGACGGCCCGTGACCGCGACCAAGACGAATCCGGGCAACTTCTTCGAGGACTTCACCGTCGGCCAGGTGATCGAGCACGCGACGCCGCGCACGATCACCGAGGGAGACCGGGCGCTGTACGGCGCCCTGTACCCCACGCGGTTCGCGATCCCGTCCTCGCAGGCGTTCGCCGCGTCCGTCGGCCTCGACCCGCACCCGGTCGAGGACCTGGTCGCCTTCCACGTCGCGTTCGGCAAGACCGTCCCGGACGTCTCGCTCAACGCCGTCGCCAACCTCGGCTATGCCGAGTGCCGCTTCCACCGTCCGGTGACACCGGGTGACACGCTGCGCACGTCGTCGGAGGTCATCGGGCTCAAGCAGAACTCCAACGGCAGGACCGGCGTCGTCTACGTCCGGTCGACCGCGACCAACCAGCGCGGCGAGGTCGCGCTGGAGTGGTGCCGCTGGGTGATGGTGCACAAGCGGGACGCCTCGGCGCCCGCGCCCGAGACCGTCCTCCCCGAGCTCGCCCCGGCGGTCGCCGCGGCGGACCTGGTCGTGCCCGAGGGGCTGGACTTCTCCTCCTACGACTTCGCCGCCGCGGGGGAGCCGCACCGGTTCGGCGACTACGAGGTCGGCGAGACGATCGACCACGTCGACGGCGTGACGCTCACCGACGCCGAGCACATGATGGCCACCCGGCTGTGGCAGAACACCGCCAAGGTGCACTTCAACGTCGAGGCGCGTCCCGACGGCAACCGGCTGGTCTACGGCGGGCACGTCATCTCGCTGGCGCGGGCGCTGTCGTTCAACGGGCTCGCCAACGCCCAGCTCGTCGCCGCGATCAACGCCGGCTCGCACGTGGCGCCGGCGTTCGCCGGCGACACGGTCTACGCCTGGTCGGAGGTGCTCGACAAGGCCGAGCTCGGCGAGAGCGTGGGTGCGCTGCGGCTGCGGCTGGTCGCGACCAAGAGCCGCGAGGAGGCCGCGAGCCGGACGCTGCGCGGCGAGGACGGCAAGTACGCGCCCGGCGTACTGCTGGACCTGGACCTGTGGGCGCTCATCCCCCGGTGACGGTCACGTCGCTCAGGTAGTAGGTCACCTCGTCGTCCACCGCGTTCTTGATCGGGTCGAGGGCGATCGAGCTCGGGTAGTCCTGGCCGTCCGGCCAGTCGAGGTCCACCTGGTCGACCTCGGGGTCCGCGGCCTTGGCCAGCAGGTCGTCGATCGTGAGGCGGAGCGCCTCCGGGGCGTCCTGGCCCTTGGTGAAGCCGCGGCCGCCGTGCGCGACGACGGCGGAGGCGATCGCGTCGTCCTCGACGGTGATCCGCACCGGCTCGATGAAGGCGCAGAAGCACGCCGCCTTCAGGGTGTAGCTGTAGCTGGTCGGCCCGAAGTCCGTCCGGGTGCTGCCTGTCGTCGACGCGTCCGTGGTGGGGGACGCCGGGTCGTCGGTCGCGGTGGTGTCGTCGCTGCCGCAGGCGGCGAGGAACGGCAGGGTGGCGAGCAGGCTCGCGGCGAGCAGCGTCTTCATGGTGGGTACGACGATGCCGCATCCACCATGGTTCCGTAACACTGGAACCCATGAGCTCCGAGCCTCCCGAGCTGTGGCTGGTCCGGCACGGCCCGACCGAGTGGAGCCGCAACGGCCGGCACACCTCGGTCACCGACCTGCCGCTGCTCGCCGACGGCGAGCAGGACGCGATCGACCTCCGCGCCCGGCTGGCGGACGTGGGCTTCGTGCAGGTGCTGACCAGCCCGCGGCAGCGCGCCCGCCGTACCGCCGAGCTCGCGGGGTTCCCCGACGCCGAGGTCGACGAGGACCTGGTGGAGTGGGCGTACGGCGACTACGAGGGCCTGACCACGCCGGAGATCCGTGAGCAGCAGCCCGGCTGGACGATCTGGGAGCACGGGGCTCCGGGAGGTGAGACCCCTGCTGAGGTCGGGGCGCGACTGGACCGGGTGGTCGCGCGGGCGCGGGCCGCGGCCGGCCCGACGCTCGCCTTCGCGCACGGCCACTCGCTGCGGGCGCTGGCGGCCCGCTGGCTCGGCCTCCCCGCCTCGGAGGGCCGGCTGCTCCGGCTCGACACCGCGACCGTCTCGGTGCTCGGCTTCGAGCGCGAGCAGGCCGTCGTGCTGCGCTGGAACGCCTGAGGATCGCTCAAAGGTTCTCCCGATTCCGCCGCGCCGCGGCTGCTCCTGCGGGACCATGCGCGGGACGACGAGGAGGCGCCATGGCGCGGACTGGACAGGCCATGCGCCGGCGTACGGCGCAGGCCATCGCACAGCGCGAGGACGTCGCCCGCAAGCGGGTCGACACCGAGCCCGGGCTGGGAGCGCGGCTGCGGTACGCCTTCGACGGCACGATCTCCCGCGGCACCCCGGCGCTCATCGCCTGGCTGTTCGTGGTCACCGTCGCGTTGGTGCTCGGCTTCGTGGCCCTCGACCTGCTCTTCCGGCTCCGTGCGTCACGCCTCGGGTTCTGGGGCGAGGCGTTCTACGACCTGCTGCACGCGCTGGATCCCGGCACGGTGGCCGGTGACAGCGGCAGCTGGCAGTTCCTCGTGGCCATGCTCGGCCTCACCCTGGGCGGCCTGTTCATCGTCAGCGCCCTGATCGGCGTCATCTCGGCAGGCATCGACAACCGGATCGCCGACCTGCGCCGGGGCCGGTCGCTGGTCCTCGAGACCGACCACACGGTGATCCTCGGCTGGTCCGAGTCGATCTTCACGGTCGTGATCGAGCTCGCGATCGCGAACGAGAGCAGGCGGCGGCCCGTGGTCGCCGTGCTCGCCGACCGCGACAAGGTCGCGATGGAGGAGGAGCTGCGAGCGAAGGTGCCCGACCTGCGCGGCACCAGGATCGTCTGCCGGTCGGGGTCGCCGACCGACGTCGACGACCTGCGGATCGTGCGCCCCGGCGACGCCAGGTCGGTCATCGTGCTCTCGCCCGACCCCCACGGCGTCCACGACGTCGCCGACCCCGACGCGGCGGTGATCAAGTCGCTGCTGGCGCTGCGCTCGATCCACGCCGAGTCGTCGGGCTGCCGGGTCGTCGCCCAGCTGCGCGACCCGGCCAACCTGGCTGCGGCGCGCCTGATCGACAAGGAGGGCGACGGGCGCACCTCGCTCCTCGACGTCCGCGAGACCGTCGCGAAGCTGGTCGTCCAGACCTCCCGCCAGTCCGGCGCGGCGGCCGTCTACCGCGAGCTCTTCGACTACGAGGGCGACGAGATCTACTTCCACACCGACCACGGCCTGGACGGCAGCACGTACGGCGACGCGCTGCTCGCGTTCGAGAGCCTCTCGGTCATCGGCGTCGCCGACGCCTCGGGCACCCGCCTCAACCCGCCGATGGACACGCCGGTCAGCGGCACCACCCTGGTCGTGGTCGCCGAGGACGACGGGGTGCTCGCCACCGCACCCCGGTCCACCGTCGCGGTCGACGCCACGGCGTTCAGCGACCTCGGCCCGGAGCAGCCGCACCCGACCAGCGCCGTCCTGATCGGCTGGAACGAGCGCGGGCCGATCATCGTGCGGGAGCTCGACGGCTACGCGCCGCCGGGGTCCGAGCTCACCATCGTGACCACCCACGGCGATCCCGAGCTGCCGGCGACCGAGCGGCTCGCGGTGACCGTGGTGAAGGCGCCGACCACCGACCGGCGGGTCCTCGACGCGCACGTCCGCCAGGACCTCGACCAGGTGATCGTGCTCTGCTACTCCGACCACCTCGACGCCGAGGCGGCCGACGCCGCGACGTTGATCACGCTGCTGCACGTGCGCGACATCCTCGCCGACGCCAGCACGCCGATCGTCAGCGAGATGATCGACGACCGGAACCGGGAGCTGGCGCAGGTCGCGGACATCGACGACGTCGTCGTGAGCGGCGAGATCGTCAGCCTCGTGGTCACCCAGCTGTCCGAGGACGCGCGGATCGAGCCGGTGCTCGCCGAGCTGCTCGCCGCCGACGGCAGCGAGGTCTACCTCCGGCCGGCAGAGTGGTACGTCGTCCCGGCGACCGCCGTGGCCTGGGCGACCGTCGTCGCCTCCGCCGCCCGCCGGGGCGAGACCGCGATCGGCTTCGCCTCCGAGGCGCTGGCCGAGGACGGCTCCTCGATCGGTGTCGTCGTCAACCCGCCGAAGAGCCGTCCGCTGAGCGTGGTGCCCGGCGACCGGGTCGTCGTACTGGCGGAGGACTGAGGTCGTTCTGCGGCCGGCCCGGCGTGGTGCTTGACGCGAGCCGCGCTGGGCACCAGTTTTGACGAGGTGTTGCGTGTCGGCTGCCCTCGCTGCTCGGCACCCGTGGGCGAGGACGGCGCGGGCGGCTGGAGCTGTCCCGAGCACGGGGAGGTCGTCCCGCTGTGGCGACCGGAGTCCGCGACCTACGACGAGTTCGCGCGGCACCTCGGGCGGACCGCGGCGTTCCCGACGTACCTGCCCTGGCCGTTGGGCCCGGGCTGGAGCATCAGCGACTTCGCGGCCGTGGCGCCCGAGCAGGGCTCCGCGGTCGCCTCGATGACCTGCGTGTCCGGCACCAGCGTGCTCGACGGGCCGGTCGACGTGATCGTCGTGAGCGAGGAGGCCGGCACCGGTCTCGGCGCCCGGGTCGCGGGGTTGGGCGACGGCGCGGATCCCGGCGCGGAGCTGGGCGACGGCCCGGCGACCGTCCGGGTGCGGCTCGAGGCCCGCACGGTCGGGCTCTGGCCGGTCTCGGTCAGCAGCAGCGACGGCGAGCTGGACCGGTCGGTGCTGCTCGGCGAGGCGGAGGGACGCTGGCTGTGGCTGGTGCTGCGGCCCGCCTCCGCGATCCTGCTCCTCCGCGACGACTGGATCTTGCGCGACGTGTCCGCCACCGGTCCCGGCCTCGTCGCCCTTCCCTTCGGTGGTCCCGGCCCCGCCTGGTGACCGCCGACCCGGCACAAGCTTGAGCCGACTCGGCGCCGGGTTCGCCGAGTTCCTGCCGACTCGGTGATGGCCCTAGGCTCCACGGGTGCGGATCGACCTGCATACCCACTCCTCGGCGAGCGACGGCACGCAGCCGCCCGCCGCGCTGGTGCGGGCGGGGGCCGAGGCCGGGCTCGACGTCATGGCGATCACCGACCACGACTCGACCGCCGGGTGGGCCGAGGCGGCGGCCGCCGCCGAGTCGATCGGCATCGGGCTGGTCCGCGGTATCGAGATCAGCACCCGGTTCCGGCGCAGCGGCGTGCACCTGCTGGCCTACCTGCCCGCCTCGGACGACCCGGCGCTGGTCGAGGAGCTGTCCCGGGTGGTGGCGGGCCGGGAGGAGCGCGTGCCGGCGATGCTCGCGCGGCTCCGCGCGGTCGGCGTACCCGCGACCGAGGAGGCGCTGGCCGAGATCACCGGCGACACGGCTGCGACGGGACGACCGCACGTGGCCGACCTGCTGGTCCGGCTCGGCGTGGTCGCGGACCGGTCCGAGGCGTTCGACCGCTTCCTGCGGCCCGGCCGCCCGGCGTACGTCGACCGCTACGCCGCGGACCTCGTGACGATGCTCGGCCTGGTGACCGGCGCCGGCGGTGTCCCGGTCGTGGCGCACGCGTGGGGCCGGGGGAGCGGCAGGGCCCTCGACCGCGAGGCGTTCGCGGAGCTCGCGGACGCCGGCCTCTTCGGCATCGAGGTCGACCACCTGGACCACGACGGGGCGCAGCGCGCCGCCCTGCGGGAGATCGCGGCGGACCTCGATCTCGTGGTCACCGGCTCGAGCGACCACCACGGCCTGGGCAAGCTCGACCACCACCTCGGCGTCGAGACGACCGCGCCGGCGTCCTACGAGCGGATCGTCGCGCGCGCGGCCGAGCTCGGCTCGCGCACCCCGGTGGTGGGCGTCGGATGAGCAGCGTCGTCGACACGGTCCTGCTCGGCGAGGTCCTGGTCACCTTGTTCGTGATCATGGACCCGGTCGGCACGGTGCCGATCTTCCTGTCGCTGACCGCCGGGCGCAGCCCGGCGACGGCGAAGCGCGCCGCCTGGCAGGCGGTGGCGGTGTCGTTCTTCGTGATCACCCTGTTCGCGTTCTTCGGGCAGCGGATCCTCGACTACCTGGGCATCTCGCTGCCGGCGCTGCAGTGCGCGGGCGGGCTGCTGCTCCTGCTCGTCGCGCTCGAGCTGCTGACCGGCAAGGAGGAGGAGGCCTCGGCTGCCGGCGACGTCAACATCGCGCTGGTGCCGCTCGGCACCCCGCTGCTCGCCGGTCCCGGCGCGATCGTCGCGACCATGCTGTTCGTCCAGCAGATCGACAGCTTCGCCGACCTGACCGCCGTCGCGCTCGGCATCGTCGGCGTGCACGCCGCCCTCTGGCTCGCGATGCGCTTCTCGCTGCCGATCCTCCGGCTGATCCGCGAGGGCGGCGTGCTCCTCGTCACCCGGATCGCCGGCCTCCTGCTCTCCGCGATCGCCGTACAGCTCGTCGCCGACGCCGTCCGCGCCTTCATCGCCGGCGAGGGCTGACCGCCGAATCCTCCCTCGTGCCGCGTCGAATCGTCGCTCATGCGGCGTCGAATCCTCCGTCGTGCGAGCTCGAATCGTCGCCTGTGACGATCCGGCCGCACCGCTCACGATTCAACGCGGCACGGAGGACGATTCAGCCCGTCACGGGGGAAGATTCGACGCGGCACGAGGGAGGATTCGGCGCCGCCTACTTGCGACCGAGGGACTGGAAGCGCTGGAGGACGCCGCGGGGGACGATGCGGGTGCCGGTGACGATCGCCTTGTAGCGGAGGCTGGGGATCGACATCGCCCGGCCCTTGTCGAAGTCGGCGAGCGCCTCGCGCACGAGGGCGTCGGGCTCGAGCCAGAGCATCTTCGGCGCGGAGGCGTCGCGGTCGACGCCGAGCCGCTCGTGGAACTCGGTCTTCACGAACCCCGGGCAGAGCACCATCACCGTGACGCCGCGGTCGGCGTACTCGGCGTGCGCCCACTGGCTGAAGGAGTTCACCCACGCCTTCGCCGCGCTGTAGGTGCCGCGCGGCAGGAACGCCGACACGCTGGAGACGTTGATCACACCGCCGCGGCCGCGCTCGACCATCCCGCCCATCGCCGCGTGCGTGAGCCTGAGCACGGCGCGGACCAGCACGTCCTGCTGGGCCTGCTCGACGTCGACCGGGTTGTCGAGGAAGTTGTCCTTGAGCCCGAAGCCCGCGTTGTTGACCAACAGGTCCACGGGGCGGGCGCGGTCGGCGAGGCGCTCCTCGACGGTGGCCAGCTGGGCGGGATCGACCAGGTCGGCGGCGACGGTCTCCACCTCGACGCCGTACGACGACCGCAGCTGCGCGGCCACCTCCTCCAGCCGCTCGGTGTTCCTCGCGACCAGGACGAGGTCGTCGCCACGGGCGGCGAGCTGGGTGGCGAACTCATGGCCGATCCCGGCGGTGGCGCCGGTGACGAGTGCGGTGGACATGCCGCCCAGTGTTCCGCACCCCCTCCGGGCGGTACGGCATAGTGTCCCCTGAGATGAGCACGCGCCCCGAGCCCACCGTCCTCGCCGTCGCCAACCAGAAGGGCGGCGTCGCGAAGACCACCAGTGTCGCCTCCATCGGCGCGGCCCTCGCCGAGCGCGGCCAGCGGGTGCTGCTCGTCGACCTCGACCCGCAGGCCTGCCTGACGTTCTCGCTCGGCATCGATCCCGAGGACCTCGAGCTCTCGGTGCACCACGTGCTCACCAAGGGGACCGCACCGGGTGAGGTGATCCTCGAGACCGAGGACGGTGTCGACCTCCTGCCGGCGACGATCGAGCTCGCCCGCGCCGAGGCCGACCTGCTGACCCGCACCGGTCGTGAGCACGTGCTCCGCGGCGTGGTCGAGGACCTCGAGGACCACGGCTACGACTGGATCCTGCTCGACTGCCCGCCGTCGCTCGGCGTGCTGACCGTCGCCGCGCTGACGGCCGCGCGGGGCGTCCTCGTGCCGCTGCAGTGCGAGACCCTGTCCCACCGCGGCGTCGGCCAGCTGCTCGACACCGTGCACGACGTACGCCGGTTCACCAACCGGGACCTCGAGGTGTGGGGCGTCCTCCCGACGCTCTACGACGGCCGCACCAACCACTCGCGGACGGTGCTCGACACGATCTCGGACACCTACGACCTCGCCGTGATCGAGCCGCCGATCCCGAAGACGATCAAGTTCGCCGAGGCGCCTGCCGCGGGCCGCTCGATCCTGAGGACGAGCCGCTCCAGCAAGGGCGCGCAGGCCTACCGCGAGGTCGCCGGGAACCTCATCGACCGGGCAGGCCGCTGACGTCGTGAAGCACGCGCGCGACCCCGTCGGCCGGCACCGGCACGTCGAGCCGGGCCGTCGCCGCGCGCAGCCGCCGACCGGTCGCCACCGCGGCCCCGTCCGGCCACGCTACGGGCGGATCGCCCTGGTCGTCTCGGCAGTGACCGTCACCGCGGTCGGCGTGCTCGGGACGATCGGCGTGCTCGGCAACGACCCCGACCCGGCACTCGCGGCCGCCAGCGCGGGCCGGGACGTCGGCTCGCAGCAGGACCTCGCGCAGTCCGACGACGGGACCACGCGGCACCCCGCTCGGGAGCGGACCACCACGACGAAGGACGAGAGCGACGCGACCGCGGACCCGACCGCGACCCCGGACAGCACGGCCGACGTACCGCTGCCGCCAGCATCGGGCAGCGGCCGGCGGATCGTCTTCAGCGAGTCGCAGCAGCGGATCTGGCTCGTGGACGGGACGGGCTCCGTGCTGCGGACCTACCTCGGCTCGGGCAGCGTCTACGACAACCTCGACCCCGGCAGCTACGAGGTCTACTCGAAGTCGCGCTACGCCGTCGGCGTCGACGACTCCGGCACCATGCAGTACTTCGTCCGGTTCACCCAAGGCGACGAGGGCGCGGCGATCGGGTTCCACTCCATCCCGGTGCTCGACGGACAGCCGGTGCAGACCCGGGCCGAGCTCGGCACACCGGAGTCGCACGGCTGCATCCGGCAGGCGCTGCCGGACGCGATCGCGCTGTGGAACTTCGCCCCCATCGGCACGACGGTCGTCGTCACCGCCTGAGGTGATCGCTCGGCTCCGCGCGCTGCGGATGGACCTCTCGCCGTGGCGGGCGTCGCGCGACTTCCGGCTGCTGCTCCTCGCCGGCACCGTCTTCTACCTGGGCGGGATGGTCAGCTACGTCGCGATCCCCTTCCAGGTCTACCGGCTGACCGGCTCCAACTTCGCCGTCGGCGCGATCGGCCTGGTCGAGCTCGGCCCCCTCATCGTGTTCGGCCTGTACGGCGGCGCGCTGGCCGACCACGTCGACCGCCGCCGGCTCCTCGTCGGCACCGGTGTGGCCCAGGCGGTGCTGACCGGCGTCCTGGCGGTGAACGCCTTCCGGCACCACCCGAGCATCGTGCTGGTCTTCGTCGTGGCGGCGCTGCTCGCGTGCGCCTCGTCGATGCAGCGTCCGTCCCGGGAGGCGCTGCTGCCGCGGACCGTGAGCCACGACCTGATCCCTGCGGCGAACGCGCTCGCGTCGTTCGGCGCGCAGATCGGGCTGCTGGTCGGACCGGGGATCGGCGGCCTGCTCATCGCGTACGCCGGCATCGGCTGGTGCTTCGTCGTCGACGTCGCGGGGCTCGCGGTCGCGACCCTGCTCTACCTGCTGATGCGGTCCTACCCGCACCGCGGTGAGACCACCCCGCCGAGCCTCGCCGGCATCGGCCAGGGGCTGCGGTACGCCGTCGGCCGCCGCGACCTGCTCGGCACCTACCTCGTCGACATCGCGGCGATGCTGCTCGCGCTCCCGGTCGTGCTCTTCCCCGCGCTGGTGGAGGACGTGTTCCACAAGCCGGAGCTGCTCGGCCTGCTCTACTCCATGGAGACGGTCGGCGCCCTCGTCGCCACCGCCCTGTCCGGCTGGACGGGCCGCGTCCACCACCACGGTCGTGCGATCGTGATCGCCGCGACGGCGTACGGCGGCTGCGTCGCCCTCGCGGGTGTGATGCCGACGTTCTGGCTGGTGGCCGCGTTCCTCGCGCTGTCCGGCGCGGCCGACATGATCTCGGGTGTCTTCCGGGGCACGGTGTGGAGCCAGACCATCCCGGAGACGATGCGCGGCCGGCTCGCCGGCATCGAGATGCTGTCCTACTCCGTCGGCCCGCTCGGCGGCCAGGTCCGCGCCGGCGTGACCGCGGACCTGTGGTCGGTGCGGGGGTCGATCACGAGCGGTGGCGTCGCCTGCGTGGCGGGGGTCGCGCTCACTGCGGCGTGGCTGCGCGACTTCTGGTCCTACGACGCCCGTACCGACGAGCACGCCGTCGCGGAGCGGGCCGCCCGCGCCGAGGCGGGGGAGTCCTGACCGCGATCGGCGCTGTCTGACAATTTGCGGCCGCTCGGTGGCCGCGACCTAGTGTGCCGGGATGCTCGGGAACCTAGGAAAGCTCTGTGCCGCCCTCTTTGTCGTCGCTCTCGGACTGGCCCTCGCCGTACCGAACGCCACCAGCGAGGCGCCGGACAAGGCGAAGCGCGGCTACGGCATCAAGGTGATGACCTTCAACATCCTCACCAGCTCGATGGCCGCCGGCGGCCTGGACCGGGCCGCTGAGGCGGCCCACCAGGTGCAGCAGACCGGCCGCGACGTCGTCTCGTTCCAGGAGGTCGCCGGCGACCAGCTGCACACGCTCCAGCGCGACCTCCCGGGCTTCCACTTCTACCCGCGCCGCACGCTCGGCAGCTACAGCTCGGCCATCCAGATCGCCTGGAAGACCGACGAGCTCCGGGTGAAGGACACCGGCCAGATCTACCGGCCGTTCATGGGCAAGCAGCGGGCCATCCCGTACGTCCAGCTGCAGGACCGGCGTACCGGGCGCTCGTTCTTCGTGGTGGCGATCCACAACTCGCCGGGTGGCTACGAGGTGGAGCGCGACATCTCCACCACCGCCGAGATCAAGCTGATCAAGCAGCTCGAGGCGAAGAAGGGCCGGCCGGTGCTGGTCATCGGCGACGTGAACGAGCGGGACGAGTTCTGCCGCAAGGTCGCCCACGCCACCGACCAGATCTCGCTGGGTGGCCGCCGCAAGGCGCCCTGCCCCGTGCCGCGGCACGGCGGCCCCGACTGGATGCTCGGCAGCTGGCGCGGCACCGACTTCTCGCACTACACGAAGGTCTACAACCACATCAGCGACCACCCGATGGTGCTCGGCAAGGTGTGGGTCAACACCGACGGCCGCTGACCCTGCCCGTGAACGGACGCGCCGTCCGATCGCAGTCACCTGATGACTGCGATCGGACGGCGTTCTGGGCCTTGGTCAGGCCGACTGCGTCTCGGTGGGGGCGCTGCTGGAGCCCGACCCCGAGCGGCGGCGGCGCCGGCGACGCGGGTTGCCGCTGCCGGCGGGCTGCTCGGAGCCCTCGGTGGCAGGGGCGGCGGCGCCGGCCTCGACGGGCTGGCCGCTGCGGGTCCGGCTGCGGCTGCGGTTGCGGTTGCCCGCGGGGCGGTCGCCCTCGCGGCGCTCGCGCGGCGCGCGGGGCTCCCGCTTCTCGACCGGCGTCGCGTCGACGATGCGGCCCTTCGTGCCGGGCGCGATGCCCTGGTCGTGGAAGAGGTGCTCGGAGTTGGAGTAGGTCTCGATCGGCTCGTGGAACGGCAGGTCGAGGGCCTTGTTGATCATCTTCCAGCGGTGCACGTCGGCCCAGTCGACCAGCGTGATCGCGATGCCCGAGGCACCGGCGCGGCCGGTGCGGCCGATCCGGTGGATGTAGGTCTTGTCGTCCTCGGGGCAGGTGTAGTTGACGACGTGCGAGACCCCGGAGACGTCGATGCCGCGAGCGGCGACGTCGGTGGCGACCAGGACCTGGATCTTGTCCTCGCGGAACTTCGTCAGCGCCCGCTCGCGCGACGCCTGCTGCATGTCGCCGTGCAGCGGGCTCGCCTTGAAGCCGCGCTCGACCAGGTCGTCGGCCACCCGCTGCGCCTGACGCTTGGTGCGGGTGAAGACGATCATCTTGTCGGCGTCCTCGGCCTGCAGCAGGCGGCCGATGATCTCCGGCTTGTCGAGGTCGTGCGCGAGGTAGATGAACTGCGCGGTGGCAGGCACCGTGGCGTTCTCGTAGGACGACTCCGCCCGGATGTTCATCGGGTGCCGCATGTGGGTGCGGGCCAGCGCCACGATCGCGGCCGGCATGGTCGCCGAGAACAGCATCGTCTGGCGGGTCTCGGGAGTGAGCGAGAGGATCCGCTCGACGTCGGGCAGGAAGCCCAGGTCGAGCATCTCGTCGGCCTCGTCGAGGACCAGCGCGTGCACGTGGGAGAGGTCGAGGACCTTGCGGTTGGCGAGGTCGATCAGCCGGCCGGGCGTGCCGACGACGATGTCGACGCCCTTCTCGAGCGCCTCGAGCTGCGGCTCGTAGCCGACACCGCCGTAGACGGTGAGCACGCGCATGCCGCGGCCGCGGCTTGCGATCTCGAGGTCGCTGGAGACCTGCAGTGCGAGCTCGCGGGTCGGGGCGACGATCAGGGCCTGCGGCTTGCCCTGGGGGATCTCGGCGTAGTCGGGGTCGGTCACGGCGACGCTGCGCTGGATCACCGGGATGCCGAACGCGAGGGTCTTGCCGGTGCCCGTGCGGGCCTGGCCGATCAGGTCGGTGCCGAGCAGGGCGACCGAGAGGGTCATCTCCTGGATGGCGAAGGGGTGCGTGATGCCCGCACCCTCGAGGGAGTCGCAGATCTCCGGCATCACGCCGAGGTCGCGGAAGGTGGGCTTGTCTTCTGCAGGGGTGTTCAGTGTCCTGTCGCTTTCGTGAGTGTTTCAGCCGTTCGACCGCCGGATGACAGCCGTTCCACCGATTCGTCGGATGCGGCTGATTCACACTCAGCCGCGCACATACCGGGCGGCGCCGTACGTCGAGCACAGCGCTCTGCCTGTCCACATCCTATCGCTACGCTCGGCACATGGCTGAATCTCTCGACGTACCGGTCGCGTTCACCGACCCGGAGTACATCAACGCGGTCGTCGATCTGCTCGGTGTGATCGCGTACGGCGAGATCTCGGCCTTCGAGCGACTGGCCGAGGACGCCAAGCTCGCACCCAGCCTCGAGGACAAGGTCGCGCTGGCGTCGATGGCGGCCACCGAGCTCGGCCACGTCCAGGGCCTCCACGACCGGATCCGGATCCTCGGCGGCGACCCGTTCGCCGCGATGGCGCCGTTCCGCCAAGCGATCGACGAGTTCCACGCGCACACGGCGCCGGCCGACTGGTACGAGGGCCTGATCAAGGCGTACGTCGGCGACGGGCTCGCGAGCGACTTCTACCGCGAGATCGCGGCCTACCTCGACCCCGACACCCGCGACGTCGTCATCCGCACCCTCGACGACTCCCTGCACACCGCCTTCGTCATCGAGCGGGTCCGGTCGGCGATCGCCGCCGACGGTCGCCTTGGCGGGCGGCTCGCGCTGTGGGGTCGCCGGCTGATGGGGGAGGCGCTGATCCAGGCGCAGCGGGTGGCCGCTGAGCGGGACGCCCTGACGGCGCTGCTGGCCGGCGGCGTCGACCGGCCCGGCCTCGACCTGGCCGCGCTCGGCCGGATGTTCACCCGGCTCACCGAGCGGCACCAGGACCGGATGAGCGAGCTCGGCCTCGACGCCTGAGCGGGTCCTCGCGGCCGGTCAGCCGGTGGTGGGGCCGATGCCGTTCATGTCCAGGTGCGTGATCAGCGCGGGGTGGTCGGAGACGACGTGCACCTCGTGGCTCTCCTCGACGCTGGCCGCGCCAGGGAAGAACAGGTAGATGACGCCGGAGTCCTTGGTGTAGTTGTAGCCCGCCGCCGTCATCTTCGGCGCCGCCGCCCAGGACCCGTCGCTGGCGTGGGAGTTCATGTCGCCGCCCACGAGCACCGGACCGTACGCCGACAGCTGGCTCACCAGCCCGTGCAGCAGGTCCATGCCGTGGCCGTACTGCGCCGCGCGGGACATCGCGTTGGCGCCGTGCTGCTTGGGGAACTTCCGGGGGTTGGTCGGCATGTGCACCGAGATCACCGACACCACGGCGCCGTCGTCGCGCTGGAGCACCGCCCAGGTGGCGTAGCGGTCCCAGGTGAACGGCCGCCCGTTGTAGTAGCCGTTGTCGTTGTCGACGACCTTGAACCGGCCGGCGTCGAAGAGCGTCCAGCGGTCGGAGCGCCACATGACGACGTTGTTCATGGACTGGCCGGCGCCGCCGGTCGACCGGTCCGGGACCGGGTCGCGGTAGGCGCCGTAGCCGGGCGCCACGCCCTCGATGCCCGAGGTGCTGTGCCGGCCGACCTCGTTGAGCGTGATGAAGTCGGGCTGCGCGCCGGTGAGCGTGTGCATCGAGGTGACCCAGCCGGCGTCGTTGGTGCGGTTGGGGATGTTCGCGTCGGCGACCGTGACCGTTCCGGTCACCGGCGAGCCGATCGGGGCGTTGATGTCGGTGACCGGGCCGATGCTCAGGCCGGTGCCGCTGCGTCCGGAGGTGGGGGTGATCGCGGGCCGGAGGTTCTGGCGGACCCGGCGCTTGAGGTTCGGGTCGACGCTGATCTGGTCGCCGGGACCGCCCGGGCCCACCCGGGCGTCCGGCTTGAGCGTCTGGCCCTGCTCGGTGGGCGGGAGCGTGGGCGTCGTGCCGTCCGAGGCGACGGTCGACGGCGAGGTGTCGTCGAGGGCGGTCCCGGGACTGTCGTCGCCGGTGCCGACGAGCTGGAACAGCGCGAAGACGATCGCGGCCACCACCGCGAAGGCAGCCACCAGCAGCAGCGGACTGTGCTCCGCGTCCGCGCGATGTCCGCTGGGCTCCCTCACGCGAGGATCTTACGTGGTCCCGATCACGCCGGTGACCGAGTCCACCCACACCGGTGGGTGCTGCGCGGCGGGGCGTCCCACATCCCCTAGGCTGACCGGACGACAGCCGTCCCACCACCGGAAGTGAGCAGCCAACGTGGCAGCGATCGAAGCCGTCGGAGCCCGCGAGATCCTGGACTCGCGCGGCAACCCCACCGTCGAGGTCGAGGTGCTCCTCGACGACGGGTCGTTCGCCCGGGCGGCGGTCCCGAGCGGTGCGTCCACCGGCGCGTTCGAGGCCGTCGAGCTCCGTGACGGCGGCGACCGCTACGGCGGCAAGGGCGTGCAGCAGGCCGTCGAGGCCGTCATCTCGACCATCGGGCCCGCGCTCGAGGGTCTCGACGCGGCCGACCAGCGGCTGATCGACCAGACCATGCTCGAGGCGGACGCGACCCCCAACAAGGCCAAGCTCGGCGCGAACGCGATCCTCGGCGTCTCGCTCGCCGTCGCCCGTGCCGCGGCCGACTCCGCCGACCTCCCGCTCTACCGCTACGTCGGCGGCCCCAACGCGCACGTGCTGCCGGTGCCGATGATGAACATCCTCAACGGGGGTGCCCACGCCGACACCAACGTCGACATCCAGGAGTTCATGGTCGCGCCGATCGGTGCCGCGAGCTTCCGGGAGGCGCTGCGGATCGGTGCGGAGATCTACCACGCGCTCAAGTCGGTGCTGAAGGACAAGGGCCTGGCCACCGGCGTGGGCGACGAGGGCGGCTTCGCCCCCGACCTGGAGTCCAACCGTGCCGCGCTCGACCTGATCGCCGAGGCGGTCGACAAGGCCGGCTACCAGCTCGGCAAGGACGTCGTGCTCGCCCTCGACGTGGCCGCCTCGGAGTTCTGCGAGGACGGGACCTACACCTTCGAGGGCGCGAGGAAGACCGCCGAGGAGATGACCGCCTACTACGCCGAGCTCGTGGCGGCGTACCCGATCGTCTCCATCGAGGACCCGCTCGACGAGGAGGACTGGGACGGCTGGAAGGCGATCACCGACCAGCTCGGCGACAAGATCCAGCTCGTGGGCGACGACCTGTTCGTCACCAACGTCGACCGCCTCCAGCGCGGCATCAGCGGCGGCCAGGCCAACGCGATGCTGGTGAAGGTGAACCAGATCGGCTCGCTCACCGAGACCCTCGACGCCGTCGAGCTCGCGCACCGAGCAGGTATGCGCAACATGATGAGCCACCGCTCGGGCGAGACCGAGGACACCACGATCGCCGACCTCGCGGTCGCGACCAACTGCGGCCAGATCAAGACCGGCGCCCCGGCCCGGTCCGAGCGGGTCGCGAAGTACAACCAGCTGCTCCGGATCGAGGACGAGCTCGGGGACGCGGCGCGCTACGCCGGCGCCGGCGCGTTCCCGCGGTTCCAGGGCTGACGAGGTAGCGGACCGGAGACCGACGTGGCCGACGAGCGCAGGAGCACCCGCGGGCGTTCCGCTGCGCGCGGCCGGTCGGGCCCGGGCCGCGGTGCCCCCGCCAGGCCGGCCAAGCAGCAGAAGATCGAGCGTCGCCAGGCCCAGCGGGAGCGGATCTCCGCGCTTGCGGAGACGCGGGCGGAGGAGAAGCGCCGCTCCCGACTGACCGGCCGCGCCGCGATCCTGGTGCTCGTGCTCGCCGTCCTGGCCGTCTCGTTCGCGTCGTCGCTGCGGGCCTACCTCCAGCAGCGCAGCCACATCGACGAGCTGCGGTCGACCATCGTCGAGCGCGAGGCCGCGATCAAGGACCTCCAGGACGAGAAGGACCGCTGGCAGGACCCGGCGTACGTCGCCCAGCAGGCACGCGAGCTCGGCTACGTCCCGGTCGGCGACACCCCGTTCATCGTGCTCGACAAGGACGGCCAGCCGCTCGGCAGCACGGCCGACCTCGCCGACCCGGCGAGCGTGGGCAGCACCGACCAGCGCACCTGGATCGACGACCTGTGGACCTCGGACAAGGTCGCGGGCAACCCCCCGACCAAGATCCCGCCTCCTCCGAGCCGCCACCTCAAGGACCGATGAGCGAACCTCTCGAGGACGAGCAGGTCATCGCGGCCCAGCTCGGCCGGCCCCCGCGGGGCGTGCACTCCGTCGCTCACCGATGCCCGTGCGGCAACCCGGACGTGGTCGCGACCGAGCCGCGGCTCCCGAACGGCACGCCGTTCCCGACGACCTACTACCTGACCTGCCCGCGGGCGAGCTCGCGGATCGGCACGCTCGAGGCATCCGGCCTGATGCGCGAGATGCAGGACCGGCTCGGCACCGACGAGGAGCTCGCCGCCGGCTACCGCGCCGCGCACGAGTCCTACCTCGCCGACCGGGCCGAGATCGGCGCCGCCGCGGAGCAGGACGTGCCCGAGATCGAGGGCATCTCCGCAGGAGGCATGCCCGACCGGGTGAAGTGCCTGCACGTGCTCGCCGCCCACGCGCTCGCCAAGGGCCCGGGCGTCAACCCGCTCGGGGACGAGGTGCTCGAGGCGCTCGGAGCGTGGTGGGCCGGCGGGGCGTGCGTGTGATCGCCGCGATCGACTGCGGCACCAACACGATCAAGCTGCTCGTCGGCGACCCGTCCGACGAATCGACCGTGGTGCGGCAGTCCCGGATGGTGCGGCTGGGGCAGGGCGTCGACCGGACCGGACGGCTCGCGCCGGAGGCACTCGAGCGAGCGTTCGCGGCGATCGACGAGTACGCCGCGATCATCGAGGAGGCCGGGGTCGAGCGGATCCGGTTCTGCGCCACCTCTGCGACACGCGACAGCGAGAACGCCGCAGAGTTCGCCGAGGGCGTGCGGCAGCGCCTCGGCGTGGAGCCGGAGGTGCTGTCCGGCGAGGAGGAGGCGCGGCTGGCCTTCGCCGGTGCGGTCCGGTTCCTCGACCCCGCCCCCGCCGACCCCGTGCTGGTGGTGGACATCGGCGGCGGGTCGACCGAGCTGATCGTGGGCAGCCGAGCCTCGGGGCCGCGGTCGGCGTACTCGATGGACATCGGCTCGGTCCGGCTGCACGAGCGGCGGATCGAGAACGACCCGCCGACGGCAGCGGAGATCGACGCCGTCGTCGGCGACATCGACGCGGCGCTGGACGCCTGCCCGTTCGATCCGCGCGAGGCGGCGTCGATGGTCGGCGTCGCGGGCACGATCACGACCGTGGCGGCCGGCGTGCTCGGGCTGGAGGAGTACGACCGCAACCGGATCGACCGGCAGCGGCTCGCCGTCGCGGACGTGCACCGGACGGTCGAGCGGCTGGTCGGGATGACCGTCGCGGAGCGCCGGGCACTGGGCTACGTGCACCCCGGTCGTGCCGACGTGATCGACGCCGGCGCGCTGGTCCTGGACCGGGTGCTGCGCCGCACGACGCTGGACACGATGACGGTGGCGGAGACCGACATCCTCGACGGCATCGCCTGGTCCCTCGTCGAGGGCTGACGGGACGGGCTCCGCGGGTCTAGGTTGCGGCCATGGAGTCCCGCTTCGTCGGGCGGTTCGAGGTCGTCGGCACGACGACCGTCGGTGGTGTCGACGCGCTCGTCGCGTCCGATCCCGCGGGCGGTGGGACGGTCGTGCTGCGGTCCGTGCGGCTGGCGGACGAGGCTTCGGTCGCGCGATGGCACGGGTACGTCGCGCGGCTCGCGTCCCTGGGCGGCCACGGCGTCGCGCGGGTGCACCAGCTCGTGGTCGAGGGCGACGTCGGCTACGTCGTGCAGGACCTGGTCGACGGCCCGACCTTGGCAGCTCTCCTGGACGCGGTCCGGCCGACCGAGGAGCAGGCGCTCGGCGCCGCCACGGGGATCCTCGCCGCTCTCGCACACGCCCACGGAGGGGGCGTCGTCAGCGGTGCGCTCGACCCGGCCGGCGTGGTCGTCGACTCCTCCGGTGCCCCGTGGCTGGTCGACGTGGGCCTGGTCGGGGCCTTCGGTGCGTCCGTGAACCACGCTTACGCCGCGCCGGAACGACTCACCGGCGTGACACCGACGGCGGCGAGCGACGTGTTCTCCGCGGCCGCGGTCACCGCCCACCTGCTGCGCGGCGCCGCGAGCCTGCCGCCCGGTGTCGAGGGGCTCGACCCGGCCGCCGCGAGGGTGCTGGCTCCGGCCCTCGCGCTCGATCCGGCGGCGCGCCCGACCGCCGCCGACCTCGGCGCGGCGCTGGCCGCAACGGCGGTCGAACGGCACGGCCCGGACTGGCGGTCCCGCGCCTCGATCGCCGGCCTCGCGGTCGGCGGTGCGGCAGGCGCCGCAGCGGCGGGTGTCGCGCTCGCGAGCCCGGCCTCGGCCGCCTCCGCCGCCTTGCCCGGTGCGGCCTCCGCGCCGGCAGGCACCGCCGGGGCCTCGGCGGGCGACGCGGCATCGGCGACGCACGGGCTGTCGAGCGGTGCGTCGTCGGCGCACGCCGGCGCCGGCCCCGGCGCGTCCTCCGCTCAGGCGGCCCACGTCGCCCACGGCCCGACCGCCGGCGCGACGTCGTCGACGGGCCACGCGGCGACGCACGGCGCGGCCGCCGCGGGCAAGGGGATCGGACTGAAAGCCGGCATCGCCGGCGCCGCCCTCATCGTCGGCGGCGGTGGGGTCGCGGCGGCCGTGCTCCTCACCGGCGGTGGCCAGTCCCACCAGCTCGAGGTGCCGGGTACCGCCGACATCTACCTGGTCGGCACCGACGAGGTCGACCTCGGCAACCCGGGCACCCAGCCGGAGGGTGTCGACGTCGACGGCGCGGGCAGCGTGTCCTTCGACGACGTGCAGGGCCGGCTCGCGGCTTGCGGTGGCTGCCAGCCGGAGAGCGTCGACGGCGGCAACCTCTCGTTCGGCTCCACCTCGCTCACCGCGGTCAACGGGATCTCGGGCGTCTCGCACACCGACCGCACCATGTTCCTGGTGGGCGTCTTCGTCGGCGAGGGCAAGCCCGACCGGACCGACGTCGTCGACCTCAGCGAGGCGAACTCCGAGACGGAGCAGCACCCCGCGCTGGGGCAGCCGTTCTTCATCGGCGACGGCAAGGACTCCCACGGCGACCAGCAGAAGGTCGACGTACCGGACGGGGCGAAGGAGATGTACATCGGCTTCGCCGACGGCTTCAGCTTCGCCGGGCAGCCCGGCGCCTACGACGACAACAGCGGCACCGTGTCCTTGAAGGTCAGCGTCGACTGAGCGCGTCCTCGTAGACCGGCGTCAGCTCCTCCCAGCGCTCCTTCCAGGCCGAGGCCGGCTCCTGGTCGGACCACCCGTCCTCGTGCGCCGGGCCGCCGGTGTTGAGCGACCGGCCCAGGTCCTCGAGGTGGACCTGCCAGCCGGCGCCGTAGAAGTGCAGGCCACCGACCGGAAGACCGCGCTCCTCGACCACGAGCCTGGTCCGTTCCCCCTCGGTGGTCAGCCACGCCTCGATCTGGGCCTCGTCGGGGGTGCCGGGCTGCGTCGTGAGCAGCAGGTGGTGAGGGGCCTCGCACGCCTCGACCGTCGCCGGGCCGGTCCACGTGCTCGTGAACACGAGGTGGACCGCTCCGCCGACCCGGAGGTCGCCGGAGACCTGGGCCAGCCAGCGTCCCAGCCGTTCGGGGCTCGTGCAGGCGTGCCACAGGTCGTCGATGTCGGTGTCGTAGACGTCCTCGACCCGTACGGCCCCGCGGGTCTCGTCAAGCGACCGCATCGTCCCGGTCATCTTCATCTCCGTGCCTTCTTTCCTCGAGCGATCTCGGTGTGCAGGGCGTCGAGCCGGTTCGACCACAGCGCGCGGTAGTCCGCCAGCCAGTCGTCGACCTCGGCCAGCGCCTCCGGGCGCAGGCTGTAGATCCGGCGCTGGGCCTCCTGACGTACGTCGACCAGCCCGGCCTCCCGGAGCACTCGCAGGTGGCGCGAGACGCCGGGTCTCGCGATCGGCAGCGCGTCGGCCAGCTCGCCGGCGGTCGCCGGGTGGTCGCGCAGGATCTCCAGCACCGTCCGCCGGCTCCGGTCGGCCAGCGCCTGCATCACTGCGTCCATGGCCGTGGAAAGTACCCTATCAGTTACGTAACTACAAGGGTACAGAGCCGGGTCCGCTCGGCACGCGCGGTCCTGCGAGGATGCGCAGGTGAGCAACCTGCACGCCGTCACCGTTCTCGGGCACGATCGACCGGGCATCATCGCGGCCACCACCGCGGCGCTCGCGGACCTCGGGCTGAACATCGAGGACTCCACGATGACCCTGCTGCGCGGGCACTTCGCGATGATGCTGCTCTGCGCCGGGGCCGTCGACGACGGTGCCATCGAGGCCGCCCTGGCGCCACTCACCGCGGACGGCGACCTCGACGTCGCGGTCCGTCCCGTGACCGACCAGCCCGCGCACGCCGGCGCGGCGAGCTCCTGGGTGCTGACCGTGCACGGAGGCGACCGGGCCGGCATCGTGTCGACCGTCGTGGGCCAGGTGGCTGCCGCGGGCGGGAACATCACCGACCTGACCACCCGGCTCGCGGGCGACCTCTACCTGCTCGTCGCCGAGCTCGACCTGCCGGCCGGTGCCGACCCGGCCGCCGTCGAGTCCGCGATCAAGGCCGCCGCCGACCAGGTCGGCGTCGCCGCGACGCTGCGGCCGGCCGAGGCCGACGACCTGTGACCGGGACCGGCCCGGAGGTGCCGGAGGAGGACAGTGCGCGGCTGGCCGCCTGGACCGCGGCGGAGCTGGGCGTCGAGGGCCGCGTGCTGGACGTGGTGCGTGCGCCGGCCGCCGTGCTGTCGACGGCCGGCGAGCCGGTCGACCCAGCCGCCGCCGCGACGGTGCAGCTGGCGGCCGACCTGGTCGCCACCATGCGCGTCAGTCCCGGCTGCGTGGGCCTGGCCGCCCAGCAGGTCGGCGTCGCCGCGCAGGTCTTCTGCGTCGACGTCTCGGGGCACCAGAAGGCCCGCACCTGCCATGGCACCTTCGTGCTCTGCAACGCCGAGGTGCTGTCGGCGAGCCGGAACGAGAAGGCCCGGGAGGGCTGCATGAGCGTCCCCGACCTCACGGGAGACGTGAAGCGCGGGTCGCGGCTCGTCGTACGCGGGCAGCTGCCGGGGACGGGCGAGGAGGTCACCGTCGCGACGGACGCGTTCGAGGCGCGGGCGCTGCAGCACGAGATCGACCACTGCGGCGGGTTCCTGTTCCTGGACCGGGTCGCCGGCGCGCACGCGATCTATCCTCGCCAGACGTATCTGTGAGCATCCGCCCCCGTATCCCAATCGGCTAGAGGAAGCCGTCTTAAACACGGCGCAGTCTGGGTTCGAGTCCCAGCGGGGGCACCCGACGCGGCGCTCAGCCCGGGTCGACGACCTGCAGGGTGCCGTCGGAGCGCTGCCAGAGCCCGGCGACGTGGATCCGGCGGAGCTGGTCGACCCGGCCCGGGTCCCACGCGTGGTAGACGAGCATCAGCGAGTCGCCCCGCACGAAGCCGGACGCGCCTCCGGGCCCGAGGTTCCCGGTGGACGCCGTGGTGAGCAGCGGGGCTCCGTCGCCGGGACGCGTGCACGGGCCCTGGGGCCCGGCGCAGATCGCGTAGCCGGTCGCGTAGTCGGTGGTCTTCCACGAGCCTCCCGAGTAGAAGAGGTAGGTCACCCCGCGGAACCGCACCATGCTGGGGTTCTCGATGGTCAGCCCCTCCCACGGGAGCGCGCGGCGCAGGATCTCGTGCGTCTGCGACCCGGCGGCGAGGGCGGTGCCGTCCTCGTCCAGCCGACGGACGAAGACGCCGGCCGGCCGCTGGGCGTGGATGCCGGAGAACTTCCACAACAGCCAGCCCTGACCGTGCTGGTCGACGTACAGGTCGGGGTCGATCACGCCGAGCCGGGAGGAGGAGTAGCAGATCGGCTCGCCGACGGGGGAGAACGGCCCGCGCGGCGACCTGCCCCGGGCGAGGCCGATGCAGTTGTGGCGGGCGCCCTCGATCGTGGCCTGCGGCGCGGCGTACGCCGCCGTCCAGCCGCCGGCGATCCGCGCGACGCTCGGTGCCCAGAGCCCGTGACCGGGACCGCGGGCGTCGACCCACCCGCCGACGTGGGGCAGCGCGTCGCCCACGGGCACCCAGTGCGCGAGGTCCTGCGAGGACAGGGTCGGCAGTGCGTTGCCCGCTGTGTTGGTGCCGTAGGCGAAGAAGGTGCCGTGGTCCTCGACGATGTCGGGGTCGGCGAAGACCCCGCGGTACGGCGTTCCGGGGCGCCAGCGGGTGCTGCCGGCGGCGACGTCGATCGCCGCGGGCCGGGTCTGCGGCGGCAGCTGCCCGGCGATGCGCTCCGCCTGGGCGGCCAGGTCGCTCATCTGCTTCGGCAGCACGTCCGCAAGGCCGACCTCGGGGAGCTTCGTGGGCTGCGGGATCAGCGGGGCCTCGGTCGTCGTCGGGACCGGAGGCGTCGTCGCCGCGTGGTGCGGCCGGTGGTGGGTCCCTGCGGCGCCATCGGTGCCGTCGCCGTCGCCGGCTCCGCTGGAGCACGCGGCTCCGAGCGCGGCGCAGGCGACCAGCACGGCGGCCGCGCGCAGCCGCCGTGAGCGCGTCCTGGCTGCCTGCCGCACCTCGCACCCCTCCTGCTGCCAGGAGGATATGTCGCGGAACGGGCCCGCACGGCAGAGTGGGGACATGAGCCATCGCCGCCACCGGGACGAGGACCACCCCACGACTCTCGAGGAGATGCGGAACGCTCTCAGCGCGGCGGTCTGGGACGAGCGCTACGCGGGCAGCGACCGGGTCTGGAGCGGCCGGCCCAACCAGCGGCTGGTCGAGCAAACGGCCGACCTGACGCCCGGCACCGCCCTCGACGTCGGCTGCGGCGAGGGTGCCGACGCGATCTGGCTCGCCGAGCAGGGATGGCAGGTCACCGGCGTCGACGTCTCGGAGGTCGCGCTTCGCCGTACGGCCGCGCACGCGGTCGAGCGCGGCGTCGACGACCGCGTCGACGTCGGCTTCTACGACGTGCTGGGCAAGAAGGGGCCACGACCGCCACGCGGCCGTCGCGGGTTCGACCTGGTGAGCGCCCACTTCATGCACGTGCCGCGCGAGGACTTCGACGCGGTGTACGCCAAGATCGCCGCGGCCGTGGCGCCCGGGGGCCGGCTGCTCGTCGTCGCCCACCACCCGCACGACGTCGAGAGCGGAGCCCGCCGCCCGCACGGCCCGGGCCTGATGTTCCCTCCCGAGCAGGTGGTCGCCTCGCTCGGCGCCGGCGGCGACGAGGGCCCGTGGGAGGTCGAGGTCGCCGACGCCCCCACGCGCGAGCAGCAGACCGAGGACGGCCCGGTGCAGGTCCAGGACACCGTTGTCCGCCTCCGCCGCCGCTGAACGCCGGGTCCGCGTCGGCACCAACGGGCGGGTGCGTCGTTGAGAGGGCGTGTGGGCTAGAACACGTTCCATCCGCGTCGGAGTGATCGCCCTGGTGGTCGGGCTCGGCCTGGGGGCGGCGGTCCCCGGACCGTCCGCGGGCGCGCCCGTGACGGCCGACCCGCCGGCGCCGGTGCCGCAGCTGCAGCGCGACGGGCGGTGGCTGGTCGACCAGTACGGCCGGGTGGTGATCGTGCACGGCCTGAACCTGGTGTGGAAGCGAGCGCCGTACGCGCCGCCGGACATCCCCGCGGGGTTCACGGCCGCGGACGCGCAGTGGCTGCACGACAACGGTTTCAACGGTGTCCGGCTCGGAACCCTGTGGGCCGGTGTCACGCCCGACCAGCCGGGCGTCGGCGACCCCGCCTACCGGGCGCGGTGGCAGCGGGTGATGGACCTGCTGTCCCAGCAGGGGATCTGGATGCAGCTCGACATGCACCAGGACGAGTGGAGCGAGACGTACGGCGGCGAGGGTGTGCCGGCCTGGGCGGTCAGGCGGCCCTCGCCGTACAACCTCTTCCCGCCGGTCCAGGCGCCCTTCCCGCTGGGCTACTGGACGCCCGAGCTGTCGACGGTCTTCGACCGGTTCTGGGCGAACAAGGACCACCTGCGCGACGGCTGGGCGCAGGCGTGGAAGGTGGCGGCCGGCTGGTGGCACGACCAGCCGTACCTGATGGGCTACGACCTGCTCAACGAGCCGTGGATGGGCATGGAGTGGCCGGCCTGCCTCACCAACGGCTGCCCCGGCGCCTACCGGCGCGAGCTGCAGCCGGCGATGGAGCAGGCGACGCGGGCGGTGCGCTCGGTCGACGACCACAACGTCGTCTGGTGGGAGCCCCAGCAGCTGGCGGCCGGCCAGCAGGTGCCGACGTTCCTCCGGCCGATGGCGGGGGAGGACCAGCTGGGCCTGTCCTGGCACAACTACTGCTTCGCGGTGTTCCTGGAGTCCCAGCACGTCCCTGGGACCAACGTGAACAGCTGCTGGCGGTTCAGCCGCGAGCGCACCCGCAACGCGCTCGCCCAGGCGAGCCGGATGCATGCCGTGCCCCTGATGTCCGAGTGGGGCGCGACCGACAACGTGGCCGCGATCAAGATCGACGCGGCGGTGGCCGACGAGAACCTGATGGGCTGGCTGCACTGGGCCTACAAGCGCTGGGACGACCCCACGACGGCCGACACCTCGCAGGGCCTGTTCACCGACGACGCCGACCTCTCCAGCGTCAAGCAGGCCAAGGTCCGGGCGCTGGTCCGCACCTACGCCCAGGCGACCGCCGGCACCCCGCTGGCGATGTCGTTCGACGCCGACACCGGCGCCTTCTCCTACCGCTACCAGCCGGACCTCTCCATCAGCGAGCCGACGGTGGTCTTCGTCAGCCCGCTGCACTACCCCAACGGGTACGACGTCCAGGTCGACGGCGGGACGGCGGTCCAGCGCCCCGACCACCTGCTCTGGGTGCAGCCGGACCCGGGCCGCACCACCCCCGTGACGGTTCGGGTCACCGCCCGCTGACCGCGAGAACCAGGTGGCCGCGGCGGGAACGCCGCCGTGCCGCCGTGCGTTGAACTAGTCACGACCATCCCTAGGATGGATGTACCGACGAGCTCGCCAGAGCGGCGACCGTCCTCGGCCTCGGAGGAGACCATGCAGAGCAACAACCCGGTGTTCCGCCGGTCGGAGGAGTTCAACCGCGCGAACTCCTACGGCAACCAGACCTACCAGGGCAACGGCGCGTCCTACCAGGGCTACGGCACGCCGCAGCAGCAGTACGCCGGCTACGCGCCCGCCCCGCCGACCACCGGCACCGGCCGGATGACGATCGACACGGTGGTCCAGTCGACCGCGATCACGTTCGGTATCACCGTCGTCCTCGCGGCGATCACGTGGTTCGTCACGCCCGACGTCAACGAGGACCCCGCGGCCGCCATCCCGGCGCTCAGCGCGGCGATGCTGATCGGCTCGGGTGCGGCGTTCGTCCTGTCGCTGGTCAATTCGTTCAAGCGCGTGGTGAGCCCGGCGCTGGTGATGCTGTTCGCCGCGGCTGAGGGCGTGGCGCTCGGCGCGATCAGCAAGTTCTACGACGCGGCCTTCGGCTCGGACTCCTCGTCCTACGGCGGCATCGTCGTGCAGGCGGTCGTCGGCACCTTCGCCGCGTTCGCAGGTACGCTGGCGGCGTACAAGTTCTTCGACATCAAGGTCGGCCAGAAGTTCCGCACGTTCGTGATCGCCGCGATGTTCGGAATGATCGCGCTGAGCCTCCTCGAGGTCGTGCTCGGTCTGTTCGGCAGCGGCTTCGGCCTGTTCGGCTTCGGCGCGATGGGCCTGCTGTTCTCGGTCGCCGGCCTCGTGCTCGGTGTGTTCATGCTGATCCTGGACTTCGACTTCGTCGAGCAGGGCATCCGCAACGGGCTGCCGGCGCGTGAGTCGTGGCGGGCGTCGTTCGGGCTGCTCGTCAGCCTGGTCTGGATCTACACCAACCTGCTGCGCATCCTGGCGATCCTGCAGGACAACTAGCCACAACGGTCGAGAGCCGCTCGGTGCCGACGCACCGGGCGGCTCTCGTCATTTGCCCCGCGGGCGGTGGTGCGACTCGTTGACCAGCCAGAGCACGCCGACGACGACCGCGCCGGGCAGGGTGGAGTAGAGCCACCAGGGGCCGTCCAGCCCCGCGGCGATGCCGATGACGAGCCAGACGACCACCTGCGCGACGGTCATGACCAGCCAGAGCGACGAGGCCACCCCGAGCGCGGTGGTCAGGCCCTCCGGCGGTACGCCGCCGGCCAGCCCGCGCACCGCGTGCCGCAGGTCGCCGCGGCTCCGGGCGGTCCCGATCGACGCCCGGCGGTAGCCGGCCTCCGAGGCGGGCAGGGTGCCGGCCGTGACGGCCGCCTCGACGGCGGCCTCGGCGGTGGCGCGGTCCTCGTCGGACGCGCGGCGCGCGTCGGGCCAGACCAGGCCGGTGATGGTGTCGACACTGCGGTCGACGGTGGTGGTGAGAGTGGTCATGTCGGGCTCCTTCGAAGCGGTTCGGACACCTCCGACGCTACGAACGGCGCGGCCCGCCCACGAGGGGTCCAGACCGCCGCCGGAGGTAGGCAAAACCCCACCCCAGGAGGCTGCCTGGGCCCATCGAGCGGGGCGTCCCGCGTCCCTAGCGTCGGAACGACCAACCGACACCCCAAGGGAGATTCGACATGACCACACCAGCCCTCGAGGTCCGCGGCCTCACGCGGACCTACGGCGACGGCGCCACCGCCGTCACCGCGCTGCACGGCCTCGACCTCGGCTTCGCCGCCGGCACCTTCACCGCCGTCATGGGCCCGTCCGGCTCCGGCAAGACGACGTTCCTCACCTGCGCCGGCGCGCTGGAGGCGCCGACCCACGGCCGGGTCGTGATCGACGGCGACGACATCACCGACCTGGACGAGACCCGCCGGACCCGGGTCCGGCGCGAGCGGATCGGCTTCGTCTTCCAGTCCTTCCACCTGATGCCCTACCTCACCGCCCGGCAGAACGTCGCCCTGCCGCTGCGGCTGGCCGGACGCCGGGCGGACCGCCGACGGGTCGACGAGCTGCTCGCCCGGGTCGGCCTGGCGGACCGGGCGGACCACCTGCCGGGTGAGCTCTCCGGAGGGCAGCAGCAGCGGGTCGCCATCGCGCGGGCGCTGGTGACCGACCCGGCCGTGATCCTCGCCGACGAGCCCACCGGCGCCCTGGACTCCCGTACGGCGACCTCGGTCCTCGCGCTGCTGCGGACCACCGTCCAGGAGCTCGGCGCGACCGTGGTGATGGTGACCCACGACCCGGTCGCCGCGTCCTTCGCCGACGCGGTGGTCTTCCTCGTCGACGGACGCGCCGCCGGACGGATGGAGCACCCCTCGACCGAGGCCGTCGCCGGGCAGATGGCCCACCTCGACGACCTGGTGGCCGCGTCATGACCGGGCTGGCCCTGCGCTCGCTGCGTCATCGTCCGGCCGCAGCCACCGCGACCTTCGTCGCCGTACTGCTCGGCACCGCCCTGATCGGCACCTTCGCGACCTTCGTGGAGTCGGCCCTGCACCTGCACGGCGAGGACCGGACCTCCCTGATCGTCATGGGCGCCGTCGTCGGCGGCTGGGGTGCGCTCATCGTGCTCTACTCGGTCGCGTCGACGGCCGGGATCACCGCCACCCAGCGGACGGCGGAGACCTCGCTGCTGCGCGTCGTCGGTGCCACCCCACGCCAGGTCCGCCGGCTGATCGGCCGCGAGGTGCTGGTCGTCTCCCTCCTCGCCGCAGCCGGCGGCTCGGCCGTCGCTGCCGTGGCGGGCCGGGTCCTGTTCGGCGCGCTCCGCGACGGCGGGATGGTCTCCGACGGCGCCCGCTTCGGCGGCGGACCGGCCTCGGTCGCCGCGGCAGCGGGACTGGTCGTGCTCACCTCGTGCCTTGCCGCCTGGATCGCCGGCCTGCGCGCCACCCGGCCCTCGGCCGTCGCCGCACTGCGTGCCGCCGAGATCGAGCCCCGCGGGATGCACTGGTGGCGAGCCGTGGTCGGCGGCCTCCTCATCGCGTACGGCGTCGGCGCCGCCGTGGTCACCCTGACCGTGACCCGCCACTCCGCCGACCCCTACGACGCGATGTCGACCTGCGGAGCCGCGTCGATCTACGCGGGCGTCGGCATGGCCGTGCTCGCTCCGTGGCTGCTGCGCCGGTTCTCGGCCCCGGTGGCGGCGCTCGTCGGCCGGACGGCCAGCGGTCACCTCGCGGCGCACAACGCGGCCCGGCGGTCCCACCTCCTGGCCGGCGTCCTCGCACCCGTCATCGTGCTCACCTCCGGCGCGATCGGGACCCTGATGCTGGTCGGGATCGACAACCGGACGATGCACGACCCGGCGCAGCGGGCGGACGGCCGGCTGATCAACATGCTCAACTACGTCGTGACCGGGATGATCTCGCTGTTCGCCGCGATCGTGGTCGTCAACGCCTTCGCTGCGGTGGTGGCCCATCGACGTACCGAGCTGCGGCGGCTGCGCCTGGTGGGTGCCACCCGGGCCCAGGTGCGGTCCTCCGTCGTGGCGGAGGCGGGCATCGTCGCCGCGGTCGGGATCGTCCTCGGCACGTTGGGCTCGCTGACGACCGTCGTCCCGTTCGCCGTCGTCCGCCACGAGGGACTGGTCCCCGACGGGCAGCTGTGGCTGCCGCCCGCCGTCGCCGCGGCGGTCGTGCTGCTCACCCTCGTCTCGGCCCGTGCCTCCGTGCAGCGCGCCACTCGCGAGCTGGCGGGATGACCGCGGACCGGGTGCCAGAATCCGGTCGCATGGGCACCGTCGTCGCTCCGCTCGAGCGGACCCCGTTCTGGCCACCCGACCGGGCCGGGGTGGTCGAGCGGCTGCGGCTGACCGGGATCTCGGCGGCGTACTGCCTCTCCTTCGCTCCGTCGCTGGTGCTCGGCATCCTCACGGTCCTGCTCGTCCCCCTCTACCTGCCCACGATCGGGTTCCTGATCGCGCTGGTCGTCATCCCGGCGACGGCCGCCCTCGCCGGGGTGCACCGCGCCGTCAGCGGTGCCCTGCTCGGCGAGGAGATCCCCAGCGGGTACGCCGACCTCGGTTCCAACCCCGTGCGTCGCGCGGTGGGCTGGATGCGGGACCGGGCCCGGTGGCGCGACTTCGGCTTCCTGTGGTTCTCCGCGACCGGTGGCTTCCTGCTGTCGCTGCTGCCGGTCGCCCTGCTCACCGGTCCCGTCACCTACGCCGTGTTCCTGGTCGTCGACACCAGCTGGGTGTGGGCGCTGCTCTTCGTGCTCGGCGGTCCGATGCTGCTGGTGTGGTGGCTGGTGACCCCGGCGCTGGTGCGCGCGCGTGCGGTCGCCGAGCGCAACATCCTCGGCGGCTCGCGCGTCGCGGAGCTGTCCCGGCGCGTCGAGGAGGTCGAGGAGACGCGCAGCGAGACCCTCGACCACTCCGCCGCCGAGATCCGGCGGATCGAGCGCGACCTCCACGACGGCGCCCAGGCCAGGATCGCCGCGGTCGGCATGAGTGTGGGGCTGGCCGAGAAGCTGATCGCCTCCGACCCCGAGGCCGCGGCCGCGCTGCTCCGCGAGGCGCGCGAGTCGACGGTCTCGGCGCTGGAGGACCTGCGAGCCGTGGTCCGCGGCATCCTGCCGCCGGTGCTCGCCGACCAGGGCCTGGCCGGCGCCGTCGAGGCGCTGGTGATCGGCCTCCCGATCCCGGTCACGGTGGCGCTCGACGTACCCCGGCTGCCGGCGCCGATCGAGTCGGCCGCCTACTTCGCGGTGGCCGAGTGCCTGGCGAACACCGTCAAGCACTCGAGGGCGGAGCGAGCGTTCGTGCAGGGCACCCACGACGGCGTGCGACTGCGGCTGATGGCGGGCGACGACGGGATCGGCGGGGCCGATCCGGCCGGGTCCGGCCTGGCGGGGGTCGACCGGCGGCTCGCGGCGTTCGACGGCACAATGCGGGTGGACAGCCCGCCGGGAGGCGGGACCAAGGTGAGCCTGGAGGTGCCGTGCCCGACCGGCTGAGGGCCGTGCTCGCCGAGGACCAGGCGCTCCTGCGCGTCGGCCTCGAGCGCATCCTCCAGGCCGGCGACATCGACGTCGTGGCGTCGGTCGACAACGCCCCCGAGCTCGCGATCGCCCTGGGCCGCGACGACGTGGACGTCGCCGTCACCGATGTCCGGCTGCCGCCGACCTTCACCACCGAGGGTCTCGCCGCCGCGATCAGCGTCCGCGAGCAGCGGCCGGGGTTCCCCGTCCTGGTGCTGAGCCAGTACGTCGAGCCGCTCTATGCCCGCGACCTGCTCGCCGGTGGCGAGGGCGCGGTCGGCTACCTGCTCAAGGACCGGGTCTCCGACGTCGACGGATTCCTCGCAGCGGTCCGCCAGGTCGCCGGAGGGGGCACGGTGCTGGACCCCGAGGTCGTCGCCGGCCTGGTCACCCGGCGCGAGCGACCGCTCGACCGGCTCACCGACCGGGAGCGCGAGGTGCTGACGCTGATGGCCGAAGGGCGCTCGAACGCCGCCATCGCCGCCCGCCTGTTCGTCACCGAGAAGGCGATCGGCAAGCACACCAACAGCATCTTCACCAAGCTCGACCTGCCGCCCGCGTCGGACGACAACCGCCGGGTGCTCGCGGTGCTGGCCTGGCTCAACTCCGCCTGAGCGGACGGGCGACCCTTACGAGTCCGCCACGAGCGACTCGTGCTCCTCGGGCGCCTCGCCCTCGACCTGGTCGCGACCGCGGCGGTGCCGCAGCTCGACCCACAGGCCCCGGACACCGGCGCGGCGGCCGGCGACCTCGGTGCCGTCCAGCTCGGTGCCGGGGTTGTTGACCGCCTGGACGGCGGCCCGGGTGACCGGAAGCACGCCCTCGCCGCGGAACGTCTCGAGGTCGACCTCCTCCTCGGGCACCTCGCCGATGGCGGCCAGGGCGGAGGGGATGAGCACGTTGGCCAGGGCGCGATAGCCCTCGGCCGACGGGTGGAACTGGTCCGGCCCGAACAGCAGCGCGGGTGCGGCCGCGAACTCCGGTCCCAGGATCGAGCCCAGGGACACCGTCCGGCCACCCTCCTCGATCACCGCGATCGTCTGGGCCGCGGCGAGCCGGCGGGACCAGGCGCGCGCGACCTGCTTGAGCGGCGGCGCGATCGGTTGGACCGTGCCGAGGTCGGGACAGGTGCCGACGACCACCTTGGTGCCGGCGGCCACGAGTCGGCGTACTCCTTCGGAGAGCTGGCGCACCGACTGGGAGGGCAGCACCGTGTGGGTCACGTCGTTCCCGCCGATGAGCACGATCGCGAGCTCGGGCTCGATGAGCAGCGCCCGGTCGACCTGGCTGGCGAGGTCCGACGACTTCGCGCCGACCACGCAGAACTCCCGCAGGTAGACCCGCCGGTCGGCGTGCTCCGCGATCGCGGTGGCCACGAGTGCGCCCGGGGTCTCCTCGACCCGCTCCACGCCGTAGCCGGCGGCGCTCGAGTCGCCGAGCACGGCGATCCGGATCGCCGGGCCGGGCCGGCCGCGGCCGTACCACCCGGTCGCGTCCGGCGGCGGGTCCTCCCGGACCGGGCCGATCGTCTTGCGGGCCAGCTTCGCCTCGCCGACCAGGACGCCGTACAGCCCGGCGCCCGCGACCGTCAGCCCGCCACCGCCGTAGAGGGCGGCAGCGGCCAGCTTCCGGGCGGCAGCGGCTTTGCTCACGCGGGCAATCGTACGGAGGACGATTAGGGTGTCGACGTGGAGTACGTCGACTCGCTGCTGGACCTGATCGGGAACACCCCCCTGGTGCGGCTGCGCCGCGTCATGGACGGCGCCGAGGGGGAGGGACACCCGCTCGTGCTCGCGAAGGTCGAGTACCTCAATCCGGGCGGGTCGGTGAAGGACCGGATCGCGACCCGGATGATCGACGCCGCCGAGGCCTCGGGGGAGCTGAAGCCGGGAGGCACGATCGTCGAGCCGACGTCGGGCAACACCGGGGTCGGGCTCGCCATGGTCGCCCAGGAGCGGGGTTACCGCTGCATCTTCGTGTGCCCGGACAAGGTCAGCGAGGACAAGCGCAACGTGCTGCGTGCCTACGGTGCCGAGGTCGTGGTGTGCCCGACCGCGGTCCCGCCGGAGCACCCCGACTCCTACTACAGCGTCTCCGACCGGCTCTCCTCCGAGCCGGGCGCGTGGAAGCCGGACCAGTACTCCAACCCGCACAACCCCCGCTCCCACTACGAGGAGACCGGGCCCGAGATCTGGCGTCAGACCGAGGGCAGGATCACCCACTTCGTCGCCGGCGTGGGGACGGGTGGGACGATCAGCGGTGTAGGGCGCTACCTGAAGGAGCGCAGCGGTGAGCAAGGGGGAGCTCCTGTGCAAGTGATCGGTGCTGACCCGGCAGGGTCGGTCTACTCGGGCGGCAGCGGCCGCCCCTACCTGGTGGAGGGTGTCGGCGAGGACTTCTGGCCGGACACCTACGACCGCGACGTCGCGGACCGGATCATCGAGGTCTCCGATGCCGACTCGTTCGCCTTCACGCGCCGGCTGGCGCGGGAGGAGGCGATGCTCGTCGGCGGCTCGTCCGGCATGGCCGCCTACGCCGCGGTCCAGCTCGCCCACGAGCTCGACGGCACGCCGGAGGGCGAGAACGCGGTGATCGTGGTGCTGCTGCCCGACTCGGGCCGTGGCTACCTGACGAAGGTCTTCAACGACGAGTGGCTCGCGCAGTACGGGTTCGACAGCGGGCACGGGAGCGCCGCCCGCACGGTCGGCGAGGTGCTGCGCGGCAAGACCGGCGCGCTGCCGGACCTGGTGCACACCCACCCCGGCGAGACGATCGCCGAGGCGGTGGCGATCCTGCAGGAGTACGGCGTCTCGCAGATGCCGGTCGTGCGGGCCGAGCCCCCGATCGTCGCTGCCGAGGTGGCCGGCTCGGTGTCCGACCGGGCGCTGCTGGACGCGATCTTCGCCGGCAAGGCGCGGCTGACCGATGCGGTCGAGAAGCACATGTCCCCGCCGCTGCCGACGATCGGCTCGACCGAGGACGCCCGCGACGCCGCGGCGCTCCTGGAGTCGGCGGACGCGCTGCTGGTGCAGGAGGACGGGAAGCCGGTCGGCGTGCTGACCCGTCAGGACCTGCTCGCCTTCCTCGCACTGGAATGAGAGCGGTCTTGCTACCGGAGCGCATCAGGGTCGCCGTTCCGGACGACATCGACGACATCCTGCGCCTGGTGCGCGACCTGGCGGACTACGAGCGCGACCTCGCCTCGGTCGAGAACACGCCCGAGCTGGTCGAGAAGGCGCTGTTCGGGCCCGACCCGCTGGCTTCGGCGCTGGTCGCGGTGGTCGACGGCGACGTGGTCGGCGTCGCGGTCTGGTACCGCACCTACTCCACCTGGACCGGTGTCGGCGGGATCCACCTCGAGGACCTGTACGTCGAGCCGGGCCACCGGGGGAGCGGCCTGGGCCGGGACCTGCTCGCCGCGCTCGCCCGGATCGCGGTCGCCCACGGCTACCCGCGGCTGGAGTGGGTCGTGCTCGACTGGAACACGCCGTCGATCGAGTTCTACACGTCGCTCGGCGCCCGGCCGATGGAGGACTGGACGACGTTCCGGCTCTCCGGTGAGGGGCTCGACTCGCTCGCGAAGTGACTCGTGCAGGGTGACACTTCCCGCATGACCGGCGACGACGTACCCGAAGCCTCGACGTTCCTGCCTCTGCCCGAGGCCACGGTCGGGGGCCGACCGTGGACCCAGCGGGCTGGTCCCAGCTCCGCTGGTCGATCTCAGCGGGCGCTCAAGCCACACCTCGCGCAGCTCGCTCCATCAGTCGCGGCGCTGCCAATCGGTGGATGGGCCCGACGAGGGTCCAGATGCTTCGACTGAGTCCGGGGCGACGGAATCGAAGGGACGTCACCAGTCGGAGAGTGCGTGAGCCGCGTCGATTCAGCAGCAGGCGGCCCTCCATCAACGGGCCTTCGGCCCGCAGGAGCACCTCCTGCTCGGTTGACTTAAGGACCCTCCAGCCCAGCACATGGTCAGTGCTCTCGGTGGGGTGAAGGTCGAAGCGCAGCACGTGTCGATGGATGAGTCGGATTCCGTTCCGCACGAGGATGGGCGTTCCCTCGAGAGCTGCTCTTGCGATCTGTTCAGGTGTGCGGTGGCCCGGCGTGGACGGCGTCAGCTCGAAGGCGTCGATGTAGTTCGCGCCCGTCAGATCGGAGGCGGATTCCAGGGCCTCGATGGGCACGCGTACGGCTTGCGGGCGTTCTGGTGTCGTCACCGTCCTGCTCCACGTGGATCGCGCGACTCGGATATGGCTTGGCGACCGATGTCGTGCAGCCGGGTCAGCGGTGGGCGTAGGCGGACTTCCTGCCCGTCAATCCCTCGACGATGCCGATCAACAGGACCGCAGCGATGATGGCGACGACAGCGCCCAGGAAGTTGAGTTCGAACACGTCCCCGGTGCCGAGGGCCGACGCGACGACGCCTCCGATGACCGAGCCCAGGACGCCCAGGAGGAGGGTCCCGAGCAGCCCGAGGTTCTGCCTGCCCGGCTTGATGAGCCGTGCCAGAACTCCTACGACGAGACCGAAGACCAGAAAGCCAATGATTGCCACGCTCGGTCAGTACCCAGGCGCAGGTTTGTCAATCAAGGGGCGAACGCAACTGCTGGCGAGGTTCGGCACCCGCGCGCCGAACGCGAGCGGGCTCGCACATCGAGCCTCTATGCGGCAGTAGCGTGCGCATTAGGCCTAGTCGTTCCGGCCGCGCCCTTGCAGGATTCGGCTGCACTCGGTGCGCAACTCGGGATCGTTCGCGACGCGTTCGATGACCCTCCGTCCTTCGCCCGCGCGCATCCGATTGCCGATGCGGTGCACTGGCCGGAGAAAGTAAATCCTGGTCTCTCCCAATGCCTCATTGTCGAGTATCGCGACGAGGTCGGCGTAGTGAGTTCGGACGGCGCATCCGCTCAGCGTTGCGGCGAGACCGTCGCGAGCCTCCGGGCGACCTTCAGCGAGGTAGATCTGGAGCAACTCCTTCCAATGCCTTCGCGCGGCGGCCTTGCTGAACCCCCGTGCGATGCCCTGCAGGATCCGGTCGGGGTAGTCCAAGACGAGGTGTCTTACCAGGAGCGGGTAGGCCGTCTCGCCGAGCTCAGGATGCTTGTACAGATCCCAGGCTGAGTCCACCGGAATCCCGGCAGCTTGAAGATCCGCCACCAACGGTTCTTCGGCACGCATCAGCTCCTCACGCCGTTGCCGACGTTCCGCCTCCTGGCGATCAACGCTCGCCCGGTACTCCGGGTCCTCGCGGTACCGGTCTTCGATCTGCCGCTGCAACTCGGTTGCGGAGACCGCTCCGCGGCGTTGTGGCGGCATGTCTGAACCCTATGCCGGCACGAGTGCACAGCGCCCAGAGCGGCAGTAGCGTGCGCAACCGCGCACGCCGTGCGGCAGTAGCGGTCGCATCAGTTGCTGAACAATCTCGACGTAGCCAGCGTCACGGTTGACTCGACGACGGCGGGATACACGCCCGGGGGGATGCACGGTTTCCCTCCACCAGCGCGAAGGCCTGTGGCGGCACCCCCGAACTGGATCGCTGTGCCGTCTGTGAACGCGCGGCCGTCAGCAGTCAATAAGCGGTAGCGGTGGTGCTTCTTGTAGGTGTCGACGGAGAAGTTCGCGGGCCAGACGACCCAGGTCGGATGCGAGCCTCCGATGTAAGGGCAGCCGCGGCTCGTGAAGTGGAGGACACCGCCGATGAGGGCCATGCGACCGCCATCCCCCTCGCGCCACGACGACGTGCCGATCTCGGGACCGGCCGAGGCTGGCGAAGCGGTCGGCGCGGGACTCGGCCGAGCGCTCGACGCCTTCGGCCGTCCCTCTTGGCTCCCTGTGCAGGCAGCCGAGGTCAGCGCGATTGCGAGCGCGAGGCTGAGCAGACTGATGCGCATGGTCACGACCGTATGACGAGGACAGCCCGCGGTGGGTTCCTTCGGCCCGTTCGAATCGTTCTCAACTCGGCATCAGCGGGCGGCACGCACGGCGGAGAAGGAAGCTCCGGTCGGAAGCGCCACTTCGGTTCTCGCGATGGTGCTCGGTTGTGTGTCGAGAGACCCGGGCGCCGGGGAGAGGGTTCGCAGCCACCTCACCGGTGGGCGGTTGGCGGGATGGGCGCATGGTCGAGCACCTCGCGGATCCGATCGGGCACCGGGTACCGCAGGCCGTGCCCCGAGAAGATCCGATCAGACGGCGCTGACGAGTCCGCGCACTGGTCGAGGATCGATGCCGTGAGCAGCCACCGCCCCGAGTACTCCAGCGCTTCAACCACCCCTACGTCGGGCTCGTCGGTTCTGTGCTTCAACTGGACGTAGGTGCCGTAGAACAACTGCGCCCAGTGGTCGGCGTCGCCGATCCAGGTGTTCCAGGCGATGCTGACCGAGCGACCGACGGCGGCGGGTACCTCGTACTCGCTGACCTTCTTCGCCCACGAGGCCGCAGCGTTCCGGGCATTGCTGGCTTTCCAGTACTCCAGCGCCGCCGCCGTGGAGAGCATGCGGGACTCTGGCGTCTGGTTCTGGAACAGGCGGTGCTTGATGATCGGTGTGACTGCGCGAGGCTTCGTGAGGCAGATGATTACCCACGCCGCGAGCCCGTCGAGATCGTTGATGTCGGCGAGTGTGAAGATTGGGAACTCGTTCGGGTCGGGCTCCACCAGGTCGTTGATCATCGTGTGGTCCCAGAGCTTCGCGCGCTTGCGCGAGGAGGGATCGAGTCGAGCCTTCCCGCTCGCGGCTGACACGGGCTGCCAGTGGGCGATCGACAACAGCGCGTGGACCGCATCTAGTCGGACGATGTGCTCGGCGAGGGGTTGGCGGGTGTTCGATCGGAATCCGACTATCAGCGGCCTATCCAGCGAGAGGCGATCGGATGTGGAGGCGCGAGCCCAACTGTGCTGGATGGTGAGATCGAACTCGTCGCTGATCGTGACCGATCGCACCGGCTCGGCGCGCACCTCGATCCGCCAGCCCCTCACACCGTCCTCGTTGAACGGCTCGTCTACATGCGCCGGGCGGCCTGACCAGGACCCGAGGCCGAGGTAGCTGAGCGTCACCTGGGTGACGGTGTCGTCGTCGATCTCCTTGAACGGGGGGTCGATCAAGAGGTTGCTGGAGTGCCAGCGCGCGACCCGCACGCTGACGTCACCACGGGTGGTGCTGGGGACGCCGGGACCCACCGGCGCGAGGACGGTCCCCGCCTCAGTGATGCCGTAGAGGATCCGGCAGTTGGCCGGGTCGTCTACCCACGTTGCATCACGATCTCGCTCCGTACCCGCCACCACGGCGATGACCACGCCCTCCGGCCCGAGTTGAAGATGGCCGTCGAAGTACTCGCCCGGTGGGTCGGTGACGGGTTGGAAGGTACCGACCACGCCCTTGCGCAGCATCGGAAGCGAGTCGGAGAACACGCGGACCTCCTCGGTCGTGATCGCTTCATCATGCCGCCCCGCATCCGCCCGACCCCAGCACCTTCGGCGCCGACCAGCCTGAGGCGCGCCCGCGCACGCTGCGCGGCAGTAGCGCGCACAGGAAACTGGGGTGCCAGCTGAGCCGGAGCCCTGCCACCATGGCTGAATGTCTCGCGAAGAGTTAATCGATCGGGACTGGTGGGTTGGACTCGACGGCTGGGTCCTTCAGGACGGTAACTACACCGACTTCGCGGTCGGCCAGGTGCGACAGTTCGCGCTGGAGTTCGGATATCAGCGACATGAGCGTCTCAAGCCCACCACGCGACCGGGGGTGACCTGCCAGGCGGTGGACGAGAACGCGTTGTACCGAGTGAACGCCGACCTGATCCGAGCCGCGGACGCGCCGATGCAGGACGGTTTCGTTCTCGACTTCGGACTGCTCGCGTACAAGGAATGGATGGTTCTGGACGACTTGAGACCCCCGCGCGCGGGGCTAAGGCTCAGCGGCGAGATCTACCTAAGCGTCGATCATTTCGCCTACATGGACCAGCTTGCGACGCGCGAAGGTATACCACCGATGATTTACACGTGGCGGATCGAGGAGATCCGCCTGGACACGTCTCCTGGGATCCAGGTCGAGTACGGACACCCTCTCTACGTCGGCCCCGACGAGGGCGCCATGACGATCAGGGATCCTCACCGCAGAGAGTGGCGAAACCTGCGCTCCACCGACATGTGGGGCGACGAAGGTAGTTACACACTCCGATGCACGCTCCTCGAACCGACAGGCCAGCAGTCAATGGCAAGGTCTGGCCGGAGCAGTCCCTACGGCCCGTCAGCTTGAGGCGCACTCATCGGCCCCTTCGCGCCTGCCGTGCGGCAGTAGCGTGCGGAACCGCGCACGCCGTGCGGCAGTAGCGCGCAGACGTCTGAGATGGTCGAGGCATGACGAGTTGGCAGCGGGTCCCGCCAGTGGCTGTGGGCGGCCTTGTTGCAGTGGCCTTCTGGGACGAAGACACTGTCGCGGTCGGCAGCCACTCCGGCATCGGTCTCGTCGACGCTCGCACGGGAGCTGTGCGCGGACGCGAGAGTGATCCCCACGGGGACTACGCCTGGTATCAGGCGGACCCTCCGTCCATCAGGAAAGAGACCCCGACGGGAGTGGTCCTAATGCCGTCGATGGGACTATGGGGCGGGAACTTCCGCAAGGAAACCGATGATGGCTGGTCGGCGGCGTTGGTCCCGACCGGAGCACTCGTGAGCCATGAAGACCGGCCCCGCTTCGCGATCGAAGACACGGACGAGCCTCGGGCGCTGGGTTTCTCGCAGGGTGGCACCCTGCTCATCTTCGCCACATCCTCGACCCTTCACCTCTGCCACCGCTCATCGGTTTGATCGCGCTACGCGCGCCAGTAGCGAGCGACGCGCCTGAGTCACTGCTTCCAGGTGAGGGGTCCCTCGGGCCTCGCGGTGGCGACCAAGAGCGTGCCCATTCCGTAATCGTGAACGAACTCGTACAGCACGTCCGACCTAGCCACCAGGGTCGCGAAGCGTGGGTCCACATCACACGCGGTCCCAATGAGTTCACGCGCTCTGGCCAAGCCGGCGGTGGCGACGTGACCAAGCCGGTCGGGCGCTGGACCGTCGCCGCGGAGCGGATCGAACCGGCACGGGAACTCGACGTGCAGCCTGCCCCGGGTTCGCTCGGTGGCGAGGTCGCAACACAAGACCAGGTCGCCGAGGCCGATCCAAGTCTCTCCGGAATCGAGCAAGTCCAACGCCGCGGGCCAACGGCTATCTGTCACGTCGTTGACCTGCATCGAGACCCGGGATCCAACCACGAGCGCATCTTCTCAGCCGGATGAGGTCACCCGCACGCACATCGGCATGAGAGGGCGTATCGCGTATCAGGAACTGTCTGAAACTCCGCGAGACGGGTGAGGAGCGTTACTTGCGATTCGAACATACGTTCGATAGACTGTGGTATGGCTTCCGAGACCACTCTCTCAGCGCAGCAGGTCGCTGATCTGCGACGTGTGCTGCAGGCCGGTGGGTTGCCGTCTGATCCTGCGGAGCTGATCGCTGTGGTCGGTGAGCTGGAGGCGTTGAAGTCGGCTGCGTGTGCGGTGCAGGCCGAGTCGAGCGTGGCTTATGACGCCGCTCGGCGCGGCGTGGAGTCGGCACGCGGTGTTCCGGCGCGTCGGCGGGGCAGGGGAGTGGCGGCGGAGGTCGCGCTGGCTCGCCGGGAGTCGCCGCACCGGGGGCAGGTGCTGCTGGGTTTCGCGAAGCTCGCCCAGGCCGAGATGCCGCACACGTTGGCGCGGCTCAAGGACGGCACCCTCAACGAGTGGCGGGCGATGCTGTTGCTGCGGGAGACCGCGTGCCTGTCTGCGGAGCAGCGGGCGTTCGTCGATGAGGAGCTGTGTGCGGACCCCAAAGGGCTCGAGGGGCTCGGCACCCGCCGGTTGTTGGCGAGGGCGAAGCAGCTGGCCTACGAGCTGGACCCCAAGGCGGTGGTCGACCGGGCGAGCAACGCCGCCAAGGACCGCACCGTGACCCTGCGTCCGGCGCCGGAGACGATGACCTACCTGACCGCGTTGTTGCCGGTCGCCCAGGGTGTGGCGCTGCGTGCGGCGTTGCAGCAGGCGGCGGTCGCGCTGATCGCGACCGGTGACCCGCGGAGTCGGGGTCAGCTGATGGCCGACCTGTTGGTCGCGCGGGGCACCGGGGTGCCGATGAGCACCGGTGTCGAGCCGCCGGCGGTGCCGGTCGCGATCAACCTGACCATGTCTCATGCCACCCTGTTCGGTGGCCATGCCGCGGCCCTGGTCGAGGAGGAGGTCGTGCCCGCCGAGATCGCCCGGCTCCTCGCCGCACAATCCCTGACCGGTGACCTGCAGACCTGGATCCGCCGGCTCTACGCCGACCGCCACGGTCGCCTGGTCGCGATGAGCAGCAAGCAGCGGCTCTTTCCCCAGGGCCTCGCCGAGTTCCTGCGGATCCGTGAGCAGGGGATCTGCCGCAACCCCTACTGCGGCGCCCCGGTCCGCCACGCAGACCACGTCCAGCCCGCCGAGGACGGTGGCCAGACCAGCGCCGAGAACGGTCAGGGACTGTGTGAGGCGTGCAACCACGCCAAACAAGCCCCCGGCTGGCGACAACACGCCACCGATGAGGGGATCGAGACCATCACCCCCACCGGTCACCGCTACCTCAGCCACGCCCCGCCACCGCCCGGCTGGCGCCAGCCCTACTACGTCCAGGTCGCCCCAGGGCGCTACCAGCTGGTCGCCTGACCACCCTGCGCAGGAAACGCGAGGTAGCGCACCGAATGGTGCACCGCGAGGCCGAGGTCGTCGTACAGCGCCCGCGCGGGCTCGTTAGCGGTCTCGACGTGCAGCCAGACGGTGGTCGCGCCCTGCTCGGCCCCCCAGCCGAGGAGCTCGGCCATCACGGCGCGGGCCAGGCCCTGGCGCCGGTGCGCCGGGTCCACCTCGACGGCGTGCACGCCGAGCCAGTCGCCGTCGATCGCGGCCTCACCGCGGGCCCAGGTGGTCGCGCCGTCGGCGATGGTCGCGACGACCCGGGGACCGTCGGCCGCCACCTCCGCCATCCCTCCGACGGCGCGGAGGCGTCGCCGTACCTGCGTCAGCGAGGCGAGGCGGTGCTCTGCGTCGCCGGTCGGGTCGATCTCCCAGCCGGCAGCGATGAAAGCCGCTTCCTCGGCCGAGCCCAGCTCGACCTGGGCGTACGCCGCCCGCTGCCGCTCCCCGTAGAAGGCGATCACCGCCGCGGCGGCCTCCGCGAACGGCAGCCCGGGGTCGCCCATCGCCAGGCAGGAGTTCGCGCGGCGACGGAGCCGCCCGACGGGGGCCACGTCCGTGCGCAGCACCCACTCGCCCAGCGGACGGGTCTCCACGGACGGCCAGAGCGAGGCGGTGTGCAGCTCTGCGTCCCGCGCCGACACCCGCATCCGCACCGACGGTCGCGGTGGGACCGGCTTGCCGGACACGATGTCGGCGAGCGGGATCTCGACCGGCGGGCCGGACTCGGGCTGGACCACGCAGACCCCGTCGCCCCAGGCCGTGCACACCCCGAGCAGGTCGGTCATCGCGGGCCCTCCGCTCGGGCCGGTCTCGCCGCGCAGCAGCCTTCGGACCACGACGCGCTGTCCCACCACATGGGGTCCGAGAACGTGTTGTCCCGGATGGCGAGGGTCCTGCACGTCGTCCATCCGGCGGACACTAGTATTCCGCGCATGACCTACGTCATCTCGCAGCCCTGTGTCGACCTGAAGGACCGCGCCTGCGTCGACGAGTGCCCCGTGGACTGCATCTACGAGGGCAAGCGGATGCTCTACATCCACCCCGACGAGTGCGTCGACTGCGGCGCCTGCGAGCCGGTGTGCCCGGTCGAGGCGATCTTCTACGAGGACGACGTCCCGGAGGAGTGGAAGGGCTACTACGACGCCAACGTCCACTTCTTCGACGACCTCGGCTCGCCCGGTGGCGCCGCCAAGATGGGCGAGATCGACAATGACCACGAGTTCGTCGCGGCGCTCCCGCCGCAGAACACCGAGCACTGAGTCCACTGACCCCTCAGGTCTCCTCGCGGCTCCCGGACTTCCCCTGGGACAAGCTGACGTCGTACGCCGCGACGGCGCGCGCGCACCCGGACGGCCTCGTCGACCTGTCCGTGGGCACGCCCGTCGACCCGACGCCGGAGGTCGTGCAGCAGGCGCTGCGTGAGGCCGCCGACTCGCCGGGCTACCCGCTGACGATCGGCCGTCCTGAGGCGCGCCAGGCGGCCGTCGACTGGCTGGCGCGCCGGCACGGCGTGACCGGCCTGGACATCGACGGCGTGCTGCCGGTGATCGGCTCCAAGGAGCTGATCGCTTCGCTGGCCCTGCACCTGGGCGTCGGCGCCGGCGACCTGGTCGTCTACCCGGAGCTTGCCTATCCGACCTACGAGGTCGGCGCCGCGCTCGCCGGCGCTCGTGCGATGGCCTCCGACTCCCTCACCTCGCTCGGGCCGCAGTCGCCGCGGGTGCTCTGGATCAACAGCCCGTCGAACCCGACCGGCCGCATCCTGCCTCCTGCGCACCTGAAGAAGGTCGTCGACTGGTGCCGCGAGCGTGGGGTGCTGCTCGTCAGCGACGAGTGCTACGTCGAGTGCGTCTGGGAGGGGGAGGCCGTCTCCGTCCTCCATCCCGACATCTGCGGGGGGAGCCACGACGGGATCCTCGCCGTGCACTCGCTGTCGAAGCGCTCGAACCTGGCCGGCTACCGGTGCGCGTTCGTCGCCGGCGACCGGGCCGTCGTGGCCGAGCTGCTCGCGGTCCGCAAGAACCTCGGACTGCAGATGCCCGGCCCGCAGCAGGTCGCGATGGTGGCCGCGCTCGACGACGACGCCCACGTGGCCGAGCAGCACGCGCGCTACGCCGTACGCCGCTCGAAGCTGAGGGCCGCTCTGAAGGGAGCGGGCTTCACCATCGACCACTCCGAGGCGTCGCTCTACCTGTGGGCGACGCGCGACGAGGAGTGCTGGGCCACCGTCGCCGCGCTCGCCGAGCGGGGGATCCTGGTCGCTCCCGGTGAGTTCTACGGCCGGGCCGGCGCCCGGCACGTCCGGGTCGCATTCACCGCGACCGACGAACGCGTCGACGCGGCTGTGGAGCGCTTGTCCGCGAAGCCCTGAGCGCGGCCGTCAGGGGTTCCGGACAGCCCGGATCGTTTTGCTCGTGTCGCCGGCGCAATGGGCGGTCTTGCGCACCTTCGCGAAGAACCTGCCTGGGGTGCCGGTGTTGCCGATGCTCCAGCTGCCGTCGTTCTCCGTGGTGTCGCTGGCGAAGCGGAGGTCGTCGCCGCCGCCCCGGCTGCCGACCTGCTTGATGACGATGATCTCGCGGTGCCCGACGCAGGCGGGCCTGGTGCTCGACACGCTGCCGTGGAGGTCGAGACCGTCGGCATGGATCGTGACCTTGGAAGGCGTCAGCGCCCAGGCCGACGACGGCGTGCCGACGCACGCGAGCGCGACGCCGGTGGACAGAAGCGTGAGAGTGACTCGGGCGAGGTTGGTCATGAGAATTCCTCTCGAAGTCGTGGGAGCCCTCTTGTCAGTGTCGACACACGCGACCGCCGATGCGCCAAATTTCAGACATAGGCCCCGGGACCGGGAGCGGTGCCCGGTCCCGGGGCCGAGCCCGGATGTTGCGGGGTGCTGGTCTCAGCGCACCGCGTGGACGGTCGAGCTGAAGGCCCGGCCACAGGTCGTGTTGGCCTTGACCTTGGCGTAGAAGTAGCCCTGGATGCCGGTGTTGCCGGTGTTCCAGCTGCCGTCGTCGCCGGTGGTGTCGCTGGCGAGCCGGGTGTCGTCGCCGCCCCCGCGGGTGCCGACCACCTTGTAGACGATGACCGTGCGGTCCGACAGGCAGCCGGGGTTGCTGCTGGAGACGGCGCCGGACAGGTCGACGCCGTCGGCCTGGATCGTGACCGTCGACGCGGACTTGGACAGCGCGTTGGCCGGGGCGGACGCCGCGAGGGCGAGGCCGCCGACGGCGGCGGTGGCGAGGAGACCGGTGGCGATGCGGTGGGTGATGGTGTTCATGATCGAGTTCCTTGTCGGGAGGTGGAGGACGGCTCGTTCGGTGAGCCGCAGATGCCCGTTGTGATGCGGGCTCCGCCCGGTTGGTTCTCGATTCCGGGTAAAGGATCTCGGAGGCGTCAGGCAGGTCGCAGCTGGTCGGCTGTGAGCTCGTGGTCCACCACGCTCTGGGCGACGGCCTTGAGCGGCTGGCGGTTGCGCCGGCTGTACGCGCGCATCAGCTGGAAGCCGAGCTGCACCTCGAGCCCGGCGCTGGCGAGGAGGACTCCCTTTGCCTGCTCGATCAGGATGCGGCTGTCGAGCGCCGTCTGCAGCTGCTCGGCGATCAGACCGGACTGGCGGACGGCGCGCTCCTGCAGCAGGCCGATCGTGGCGATGTCCGCCAACGCCTGGGCGAGCGCGATGTCCTGCTCGCTCAGCCGGGTGGCGTTCACGCAGAACAGGTTCATCGCGCCGACCAGGGAGTCCCGCAGGCGCAGGGGGATCGCATGGGCCGACTGGTAGCCCACCTCGGCCGTCGCGGCGCTGAACCGCGGCCAACGGGTGCGCGCCTCGGGCACGGCCACGTTGACGACCTCGCGGCCCGTGTGGAAGCAGTCCAGGCAGGGGCCCTCCTCGTTCTGGAGCTCCAGCAGCTCCAGGAGCTGCGCCTGCTCGCTGGTCGACGCGACCACGTGCAGGTTCCCGCGCAGGTCGTTCAGGATCACGCCGGCAGCGTCGGCGTGGAGGAGCTCCACCGCCCGCTCGGTCAGCGTGGACAGGAAGTCCAGGGCGTCGAATTCGTCGACGAGGGTGTCGGCGAGCTCGACGAACACCTGGGTCAACCGCTGTTCAGTGGTCATGAGGGTGACCTCTCACGTGGTCGGTCGAGGGTCGCGGATGTCGAGTCAATCATCCTCGTCGCCCCTGAGGATGCGGATGCGCCCGGACAGCACGTCTCGGGCGACCTGGAGGAGGGGCCGGTCGCTGGAGAAGGCGCGAGCCCGGAGGAGCAGCAGCGCCTCGGGCAGGCCGACAGCCGCCTGGACGGAGAGGAAGCCGGTGGCCTGGTGCACCTCGGCGCGGTACTCCAGCGGCCGGCCGAGCTCGGGAGGGAGGGCGGCCGCACCTCCCGCCCCGGCCTGCAGGCGCAGCAGCACCGCCACGGCCGCGTCCGCGTAGGCGACGGTCGTCATCGCCTCGCCGTCGTCGAGAGCGCCATGGGCGGACCGGTAGAGGCACAGGCTCCCCAACCGGATCGCGTCCACCTGGAGCGGGACCGCGAAGACCGCCTGGACGCCCGCGCCGAGGGCCGCCGGCGCGAAGCCCGGCCATTGCGACAGCGCGCCGGCGAGGTCGGGCCGGAGGACCGGGCGGTTGGAGCGGGACGCGTCCAGGCTCGGTCCCTCGCCGAGCTCGAACTGGAGCTCCTCGAGCTGGCCCGCGAGCGGACCCGAGCACCCGATCACGCCCTGGTGGCCGGCGTCGTTCATCAGGGACATCGCGCTGCCGCTCAGGCCGAGGGCCTCGTCGCAGTCGACGCACAGCAGCTCCGGCAGCGGACGACCATCGTCGACGGCGTCGATCGTCGTGAGGATCTGGCTGGTGGTCCGCACGCCTCTACCCCTCAGGGTTGTGGGGGTAGCCTCGAACCAAGGCCACCTCGGACCCCGGCGGCACCGTCAGCGAGCAGCCGGGAGTCTCAATGTCCGCCACCGGGTCCGTCCGTCAGCCCATCCAAAGTGGTTTCAGCGAGCTGGTCAGGGAGATCCGCGATCGAGGACTCCTCCAGCCTAGACCCACGTACTACCTCTTCCTCGGAAGCCTGGACGTCGCCGCCCTCGTGGCAGTCGTGGCAGGCATGGTGCTGCTGCGGGACTCGTGGTGGGCGGTCGCACTGGCGCCGGTCTTTGCGATCGTGTCCACGCAGATCGCGTTCTTCTCCCACGATGCCGCGCACCGCCAGATCGTCCGCGGCAGCCGACCCGCGGCCGTGCTCTGCCTGGTCTTCGGCAACCTGCTCAACGCCCTGAGCTACGGGTGGTGGGTCGCCAAGCACAACGCGCACCACGCGCACCCCAACGACCTCGAGACCGATCCCGACGTCGCCGCCGGCGCGTTCGTGTTCGACGCGGACCAGGCCGGCGCACGCCGGGGGGCGGCGGCATGGCTGACCCGCCACCAGGCCGCGCTGTTCTTCCCGATGCTGACGCTGGAGGCGTTGAACCTGCGCGTCTCGAGCGTGCGGGCGGTGCTCCGTCCCGGTCTCCGGTACCGCAAGACCGAGGCTCTGCTGCTCGTCGTCCACCTGGCGCTGTATGCCGCCTTGCTCGTCAGCACCCTCACCCTGGGCCAGGCGGCGGTGTTCTTCGTCGTCCACCAGGCCCTCTTCGGTGTCTACCTCGGTTGCTCGTTCGCGCCCTCGCACAAGGGGATGCCGGTCCTGACAGCCGAGCAGGGTGCGGACCCGATGCTGCGGCAGGTGCTCACCTCGCGCAACGTCCGAGGAGGACGAGCCGTGGACCTGGCGCTCGGTGGCCTCAACCTGCAGATCGAGCACCACCTCTTCCCGAGCATGCCGCGGCCGAACCTCCGACGCGCCCAGCCGGTCATCGAGCGGCACTGCCGGTCGCGGGGGATCACCTACGCCGAGGCCACCCTGCCCGAGACCTACGGGCTGGCGCTGCGACACCTGCACCAGGTGGGGGCGCCGCTGCGAGCCCGCGCCCGTTCCGACGGTGCCTAGCTGAAGACGTCGACGTGGAGGTGGTCGCCACCGGACGCCGAGGTGTCGGTGTGCCAGCCGTCCTCGCCCGCGCGCCAGACCCGGCCGTCGAAGCCGACGGTGCGCACGTCGAGCCGCGCGGCGTTGGCGACCAGGTACTCGGCCAGTGCCCACCCGCGCACCTTGCTCGCCGCGTTCTCCGGGCGGAGGTAGATCTCGACCGCGCGGCCGTCGTAGTGGGCGGACGCCAGCACGTCCTCACCGAACCGCTCCGCCAGGTCCTTCCGCACGGCGTCCGCGCGGCTGGTCAGCCCGGTCGACGTGAGCTTGTCGTCGGCCGACGGCGCCCCGCCGTCGAGGTCGCAGGAGAAGGTCGCCGGGGAGTAGCCGGTGAGCGAGGAGGCCACGGTCCGCGCGTCGGCCTCGTGGTCGGCGTACGCGTCGGGGAACTGGGAGTGCTGCACGGTCTGCGCGGCCACGGTGATGTCCATGTTCTCGTAGCCGTCGACCCGCTGCAGGGCGTCGTAGAACGCGTTCGTCGCATAGACCGGGTCGAGCAGCTGCTCGCGGCTGCCCCATCCCTGCGACGGGCGCTGCTGGAAGAGCCCGACGGAGTCCCGGTCGCCGTAGTCGATGTTGTAGAGGTCGGACTCCTGGTACGCCGTCGCGAGCGCGATCGACGCGGCTCGCGCGGGCAGTCCGCGCCGGATCGAGAGCGCCGTGATCAGTGCGGCGTTCTCGGCCTGCTCGCCGGACAGCTTGACCTCGTGGTGCGCGACCGTCACGTCGCAGTCGCCGCTGGGACCCGCGAGGATCTCGTCGGCCGACTGCAGCACGGCAACGCCGACCACCGCGATGATGCCCATCGCAGCGAGGCCGACGACCACCGCTCCCGTGCTGGTCCTCACTCCGAGAGTTTGTCAGTTCGTGTGAAGCGCGTCGTTGAGCGCGATGCCCTCGCCGTGCCACGGGACGGCCTCGATGGCGCCCGTGACCGAGTTGCGCCGGAACAGGACGTTGCCGGCGCCGGACAGCTCCAGGGCCTTGACCACGCGCGGGTCCTTGCCCGGCTCGAGCACGGTGACCTTGGTGCCCGCCGTGACGTAGCAGCCGGCCTCGACGACGCAGTCGTCGCCGAGCGAGATGCCGACCCCGGAGTTCGCGCCGAGGAGGCAGCGCTCGCCGATCGAGATGACCTGCTTGCCGCCGCCGGACAGGGTGCCCATGATCGACGCCCCGCCGCCGACGTCCGACCCGTCGCCCACGACGACGCCGGCGCTGATCCGGCCCTCGACCATCGAGGCGCCGAGCGTGCCGGCGTTGTAGTTCACGAAGCCCTCGTGCATGACCGTCGTGCCGGCCGCGAGGTGGGCGCCGAGCCGCACCCGGTCGGCGTCGGCGATCCGGACACCGCTCGGCAGCACGTAGTCGACCATGCGGGGGAACTTGTCGACCCCGTAGACGGTCACGGTGTGCCCGGGTACGACCGCCCTGAGACGTGCGCGGGTGAGCTCGAACCCGTCGACCGCGCACGGACCGGCGCTCGTCCACACCACGTTGGTCAGCAGGCCGAAGATGCCCTCGAGGCTCAGGCCGCGGGGCTGCACCAGCCGGTGGGAGAGCAGGTGGAGTCGCAGCCACACGTCGGCGGTCGACGTCGGCGCGGCATCGAGGTCCTCGATCTCGACCAGCTCGACCCTCCGCGTGACCCGGCGGAGGTCGTCCTCGCCCTCGAGGGCGGTCAGCTCGGCCGGGGCCCCCGCGTCGGTGGGCCTCTCGCCCAGCGCCGGCGCGAGGAACCACACGTCGAGGACCGAGTCGTCGACGGCGTACGTCGTCAGGCCGAAGCCCCATGCGGCAGTCACGTGGGGAGAGCCTAGTGGCTGACCGCGGCGGCCCTCGTCACTGGCCGGTTCGGCCGTCGATGCACTCGCGGAGCAGGTCGGCGTGGCCGCAGTGCCGGGCGTACTCCTCGATCATGTGGATCAGGATGTCCCGGACCGAGGCGACCTCGCCGTCGCTGTTGTAGGCGATCCGGGCGGCCATCGACTCGTCGGTCTGCGCGGCCAGCCACTCGTCGGCACGCGCCAGCTGGTGGCGCCACTGCTCGAAGGCGTCGTCAACGCAGTCCTTCGTGCCGACCGCGCCGGTGAACTCCACGTCGGGGTCGTCCGGGTCGCCGTAGGGCCTGGGCTCGTCGAGGTTGCCCTGCAGGGCGCGCTGGAACCAGTTGTGCTCGACGCGCGCCATGTGGCGGACCAGGCCGAGCAGGCTGAGGTTGCTCGGTGGGACGGACTGCGTGGCGAGCTGCTCGGGTGTCAGGCCCTCGCACTTCAGCCCGAGCGTGAGTCGGTAGTTGCCGAGGTACTCCCGGTAGTTCGCCAGCTCCCCGTCGGGCGCGCCGTAGGAGCGGGGGTCGGATTCCGGCTCGGTCCACATGTCCGCCATGACCTAGACTCTGCACCACAGGCGTTCGAGCCGTCATCAGCGGCGAGCCCCGGGAAGAACACCGGTGGTCGAGGAGGTCGCGCAGCGACCGTCACGAGACCGGCAAGTAGAACCCGGCGGGTAGGCCCGTCACAGCCGTCATGAGTGGTCGACGTACGTCGGCAAGCAGGGTGGTACCGCGGCAGACGTCGTCCCTGTGGCCAGATGAGACCCGACCAGCAGGAGCAGCCGCGATGACCTACCCCAAGGTCACCACCGACCCCACCGGGGCCGTCCCGTCGAGCCCGAGGTTCCCCGAGATCGAGGAGCGGGTGCTCGCGCACTGGGCCGAGGACGACACCTTCCGCGCGTCGGTCGAGCAGCGTGACCCGGGGACGGACGGCGAGAACGAGTTCGTCTTCTACGACGGGCCGCCGTTCGCGAACGGCCTGCCGCACTACGGCCACCTGCTGACCGGCTACGTCAAGGACATCGTGCCGCGCTACGAGACGATGCGCGGCAAGCGGGTCGAGCGCCGGTTCGGCTGGGACACCCACGGTCTGCCTGCCGAGCTCGAGGCGATGCGTCTCAACGGCATCAAGACGACCGACGAGATCCTCGAGATGGGGATCGACAAGTTCAACGACGCCTGCCGCGCGTCGGTGCTGAAGTACACGGGCGAGTGGCGCGACTACGTCACCCGGCAGGCGCGCTGGGTCGACTTCGACAACGACTACAAGACCATGAACCCCGAGTTCATGGAGTCGGTGCTGTGGGCGTTCAAGAGCCTCTTCGACAAGGGCCTGGTCTATGAGGGCTTCCGCGTCCTGCCCTACTGCTGGAACGACGAGACGCCGCTGTCCAACCACGAGCTGCGGATGGACGACGACGTCTACCAGGACCGGCAGGACCCATCGGTCACGGTCGGCTTCGAGGTCACGTCGGAGGGTCCGTTCGCCGGCGCCAAGCTGCTGATCTGGACCACGACCCCGTGGACCCTGCCGAGCAACCTGGCGGTGATGGTCGGCTCGGACATCGACTACGTCATGGTGGAGGAGTACGGAGAGCGCTCGGTCCTCGCGGAGGCGCGGCTGTCGGCGTACGCCCGCGAGCTGGGGGAGGAGCCGAACGTCGTCTGGCGGGGCAAGGGCTCGGACCTGGTCGGGTTGACCTACAACCCGCCGTTCTCCTACTTCGAGGGCCACACCAACGCCTTCCGCGTCGTCCCCGCGGACGAGGCGGTGACGACCACCGACGGCACCGGGCTGGTGCACAGCGCGGGCGCCTTCGGTGAGGTCGACAAGGAGGTCACCGACCGCGAGGGGATCGAGGCGGTGATGCCCGTCGGCAAGGACGGCCGGTTCACCCACCCCGTCGACGAGTACGCCGGGATGCTGGTCTTCGACGCCAACCTGCAGATCATCGACGACCTCAAGAGCCACGGTGGGCGGGTGACGCCGGGCACCGTCCTCGTGCGCCGCGAGACCTACACCCACTCCTACCCGCACTGCTGGCGGTGCCGCGAGCCGCTGATCTACAAGGGCGTCTCGTCGTGGTTCGTCGAGGTCACCAAGTTCAAGGCGCGGATGGGCGAGCTCAACCAGCAGATCCGCTGGGTGCCCGAGCACATCAAGGACGGCCAGTTCGGCAAGTGGCTGGAGAACGCCCGCGACTGGTCGATCACCCGCAACCGCTTCTGGGGCAGCCCGGTGCCGGTGTGGAAGAGCGACGACCCGGCATACCCGCGGATCGACGTCTACGGCTCGTTCGAGGAGCTCGAGCGCGACTTCGGCCGGCTGCCGCGCAACGCCGCGGGCGAGCCGGACCTGCACCGGCCGTGGGTCGACGACCTGACCCGGCCGAACCCTGATGATCCGCGACCCGGCAACGAGAGATCCACGATGCGGCGCGTGTCCGACGTGCTGGACGTGTGGTTCGACTCCGGCTCGATGTCCTTCGCGCAGGTGCACTACCCGTTCGAGAACGCCGAGTGGTTCGAGCACCACTTCCCGGGCGACTTCATCGTCGAGTACATCGGCCAGACCCGCGGCTGGTTCTACACGATGCACATCCTGGCGACGGCGCTGTTCGACCGTCCGGCGTTCCAGTCCTGCATCAGCCACGGCATCGTGCTCGGCTCGGACGGCAACAAGATGTCGAAGTCGCTGCGGAACTACCCCGACGTGCGCGAGGTGTTCGACCGCGACGGCGCCGACGCCATGCGCTGGTTCCTGATGGCGTCGCCGATCCTGCGCGGCGGCAACCTGATCGTCACCGAGCAGGGGATCCGCGACGCCGTGCGGCAGGTGATGATCCCGCTCTGGAACACGTGGTACTTCTTCCAGCTCTACGCCAACGCCGAGGGCTACGAGGCCACGGTCGGCTCGGCCGCCTCGTCGGGCTCCTCGGACGTGCTCGACCGCTACCTGCTGGCCAAGACCCGTGAGTACGTCGAGCAGCTCACCGGCCAGCTCGACGACTACGCGATCGCCGACGCCTGCGAGACGGTGCGCGGCTTCTTCGACGTGCTGACGAACTGGTACGTCCGCCGCTCGCGCGAGCGGTTCTGGGAGGGCCGGGCGGAGGCGTTCGAGACGCTCGCGACGGTGCTCGACGTCGTCTGCCGCACGACGGCTCCGCTGCTGCCGCTGACGTCGGAGGAGATCTGGCGGGGGCTGACCGGCGGCCGCTCGGTGCACCTCGAGGACTGGCCGGACGCCGACGCGCTGCCCGGTGAACCGGCGCTGGTCGCCGCGATGGACCAGGTGCGCGAGGTCTGCTCGGCGACGTCGGCGCTGCGCAAGGCGGCCAAGCTCCGCAACCGGCTGCCGCTGGCGACGCTGACGGTCGTCGTCGACGACCCGGACGCGCTGTCGTCGTACGTCGGGATCGTCGCGGACGAGGTCAACGTCAAGCAGGTCCGGCTGGTCGCCGCGGACTCGGAGGAAGCCGCTTCGTACGGCGTCGAGCAGCGGCTCACCGTGAACGCGCGAGCGGCCGGCCCGCGGCTCGGCAAGGACGTCCAGGTCGCGATCCGCGGCTCGAAGTCGGGCGACTGGTCGGTCGGGGACGACGGCACGGTCACGGCCGGCGGCATCGCGCTGGTCGAGGGCGAGTTCGCGCTCGAGACCGTCGTCGGGTCCGCGGCGGAGGGCGCTGCCACCGGCATGCTGCCGCGCGGCGGGTTCGTCGTGCTCGACACCCTCGTGACACCGGAGCTGGCAGAGGAGGGTCTCGCCCGCGACCTGGTCCGCGCGGTCCAGCAGGCCCGCAAGGACGCCGGCCTCGACGTCTCCGACCGGATCTCGCTGGTGCTCGCCGGCACGCCCGCGGTCGTGGCGGCCGCCCGCGCGCACGAGCAGCTGATCGGGCGCGAGACGCTCGCGACGTCGTACTCCGTCGACGACCACATGACGGGCACGGAGATCGCGCTCGGCGACGGCGAGCTCGCCACCGTGTCCCTCGCGAGAGCGTGACCGCGGAGACGCCTCCCGACCGTCGCGTCGTCGTCGACTCGCTCGGCGTCGGCGTGGCGACGGGCGCGTACGGCGTCTCCTTCGGCGCGGTCGCGACGGCCTCCGGGCTCGACGTGTGGCAGGCGTGCGCGCTGTCGCTGCTCGTCTTCACGGGGGCGTCGCAGTTCGCGTTCGTCGGGGTCGTCGCCGCGGGCGGCGCGCCCCTGACGGGGTCGCTCACGGCGCTGCTCCTGGGCAGCCGCAACCTGTTCTACGGCGCGACGATGGCGCCGCGGCTCGAGGTGCGCGGGTGGCGGCGGCTGGTCACCGCGCACCTGGTCATCGACGAGTCGACGGCGATGGGCCTCGGCCAGGACGACTCCCGCCAGTCGCGCCTCGCGTTCCGCCTGACCGGCTGGTCGATCTTCGTGCTGTGGAACCTGATGACGCTGGCCGGTGCGGTCGCCGGGTCCAGGCTCGGTGACCCTCGGACGTTCGGGCTCGACGCCGCCGTCGGCGCCGCGTTCCTCGCCCTGCTCTGGCCGCGGCTGACCGCATGGCCGCAGCGCCTGGTCGCGCTGGTCGGCGCGGCCGCGGCGACCGGCCTGGTCCCCTGGACGGCCGCCGGCGTGCCGGTGATCGGCGGGGGAGCCGTCGCGGTCGTGGTGGGCCTGGTGCTGGCGCGCCGGGGCGTTGCGATCGAGGAGCCGTCGTGAGCACCACGTGGGTGGCGATCCTGGTCGCCGCGATCGGCTGCTACGTGCTGAAGTACGTCGGCCTGTCGGTCCCGCAGCGCCTCCTCGAGCACCCGGTCGCCGAGCGGGTCGCCGCACTCATCCCGGTCGCGCTGCTCGCGGCGCTGGTCGCCGTGCAGGTGCTCGCCACCGGCCACGAGCTGACCCTGGACGCCCGCGCCGTCGCCCTCGCTGCGGCGGTCGGCCTGCTGCTGCTCCGGGCGCCGTTCCTCGTGGTGGTCTTCGGCGCCGCCGCGGTCGCCGCTCTCGTCCGGCTCATCGGGTGAGGCGCCAGGGCACGAACCGTGGCGTGCGAGCGGCGTAGTCCTCGTACCCGCTCAGCTGGCCTGCGAGGTCGCGCTCCTCGAACCGCACGCCAACCACGACGTACGCCGTGCTCAGCGCGGCGAACAGCAGGTGGCCGACCGTCATCGTTGGCGCAGCCCAGAAGGCGATGACGAACCCGGTCATCATCGGGTGCCGCACCAGCCGGTAGGCGAGCGGCACCGACAGCTGCGGCGTCGCCGGCTCCTGACCCGACCGGCGCAGCAGCGGCTGGCGGAGCCCGAACAGCTCGGCATGGTCGAACGCGTGCGTCATCGCGACGACGAGCAGCCAGCCGAGGACGTACGCCGCCCACACCGCCACGCGGCCGGCGGTCGGGCCGACGTCCCAGACCACGTCCGGGACCGGGTGCCACAGAGCGAACGTCAGCGCCAGCGAGGCGCTGGCGGCAAAGACGTAGGTCGCCCGTTCGAGGTGCGCCGGGACGACGCGGGTCCACCGGCGCTTGAACGCCGGCCGCGCCATCACGGTGTGCTGCACGGCGAAGACGGACAGCAGCAGGGCGTCGACGACCACCGACACGGCGGTCGACGCCGTCGGGCCGCCTTCGTCGACCGTGCGGGGCACGACCGTGTCGGCGAGGAACGCGACCGCGTAGCCGGTCACTGCGGTGAAGAGGAGGTAGGCCGAGGCTGCGTAGCCGATCCCGGCGGCCCCGCCTCGCTTCAGGACGTCGATGCTGGTGGTCACGTGCGAAACTTCGCACGCGGTCGCGGGCGGGGGCAGGCGTGGAACTACCCCACCTGCGCGGATCGGCGAGGAGCGGAGGTCGCGGGTGCAGGAGCAGCGCATCGCGTCGACCCGCCTGGGCGATGGGACCGAGGTCGCGTACGCGACCGCCGGCTCGGGGCCGCCGCTGCTGTTCGTCGGCGGCTGGCTGAGCCACCTCGAGCGCAGCTGGGCGCTGCCCGCGGAGCACGCGTTCCTCACCGCGACGGCACGGGGCCGCACGCTGATCCGGTACGACCGCCCGGGCTGCGGGCTGTCGGGGCCCGCTCCGGCCCCGAGCCTCGACCGGGAGGTCGATGCGGTGTCGGCGGTCCTGGCGGCCGCGCGGGCCCAGCTGCGCGCGGAGGGGCCGATCGACGTCGTCGCCAGCTCGCTGGGCGTGCCGGTGACGATCCGCTGGGCGGCCGAGCACCCGGACGCCGTACGCCGGCTCGTGCTGTACGGCGGCTGGGCCGTGGGGCCGGAGCTCTCCGAGCCGGACGTGCGTGAGCACGTCATCGGACTGGTGGCCACGCACTGGGGCCTCGGCTCGGACGTCCTCACCGAGATCTTCGCGCCGGATGCGCCGCCCGGGTCGCGGTCGGCGTTCGCGGAGTACCAGCAGCAGTGCTGCTCCGGGCCGTTCGCCGCCTCGCTGCTGCGGTTGTGCCACGAGCTCGATGTCAGCGACTCGCTCCCGGCCATCGCCGCACCGACCCTGGTGCTGCGCCGGGACGGCGACCGGGCGGCGCCGGACGAGCAGAGCCGGCTGATCGCGGATCGGGTCCGGTCGGGGACGATGCGGGTCCTCCCCGGCCGCTCCCACCTGCCCTACGTCGGCGAGGTCGGACCCCTGGTCGCGGAGATCCGGTCGCACCTCGGCCTTCGGGCGTCCGGTCGCGCCGAGGCGCGGGTGCTGACCGACCGCCAGCGCGCGGTCGCCGAGCTCGTGAGCCAGGGCCTGACCAACCGCGAGATCGGTGCCCGGCTCGGGATCACCGAGCGCTCCGCCGAGGGCCACGTCGAACGGATCCGCCTGCGTCTCGGCGCTCGCTCGCGCGCCCAGATCGCCGCCTGGTGGGCGACCGACGCCGGCTGAGCCGGATCGATGGGACTGCGGTCCTCAGCTCTGCGGAACCTCGTCCCTGACCACGGCCTCGAGTCGGTCCGCGGCGGTGGCGGCACCGCGCGCCCCACGGATCGCCGCGCCGAGCGCTGCCGCGGCGGACCGGTGCGGCCCGTCGTCGAGGAGCTCCTCGATGAGCGGACGGAGCTGACCGGAGGGTGCGGTCTTCTTCGCCATCCGGCCGGCGCCGGCCTCCGCGATGCTCCGGCCGACCATCGGCTGGTCGAGCATCGGGTGCATCGGCAGGATCAGCAGGGGGATGTCGTGCGCGAGGGCGGACATGGTCGTCGCGTGCCCGCCATGGCCGACGACGAGAGACACCTCCGGCATCAGCTCGCCGTGCCGCACCCAGTCGTGGATCTCGGTGTTGGAGGACGGACGCAGGGCCGATCCGTCGATGGCGGGACCTGTGGTGACGACGACGCGAGCGTCGAGCCCCGCAACCGCGTCGATGACCCGCTGCAGAGCCGCGGCCTGGCCCGGGAAGTTGTAGGTGCTCAGGCTGACCAGGATGGTCGGCTCGGAGGGATTCGCCGGCGTCCCCGTCACGACGGGACCCGTGTGCACCATGTTCGCGGGGCGGTCCCGCCGCCCCGCCGGGTCGAGCTCGGGCGCGGAGGCGACCAGCCGCAGGGCGGCCGCGTCGAGACCGCGCTGGGGCGCGAGCCGCTGCGCGCGGACGCCGAGGCCGATCGGGCCCTTGAGCCACTTGGCGCTGAAGTACTCGTCGTAGAGGTGCTCGAGCAGCACGTAGCGGATGCCGGCCCGCTCGATCGCGTGGATGACGCCGAAGGCCATGCAGTCGACGACGACGAGGTCTGCCGGCCGGCGATCGAGCTCGGCGAGCACGTCGGCGCCCATCCCGCGGTCGCCGAACATCTTGATGTGGGCGAGCAACGAGTTCTTCTCCACCGACGCGAACGGCCGGGCGCGGGTGTACGCCGTGAAGTCCGTCCCGGGGAGCTGCCGGCGGTTGCCCTCGTGCCCGATGAACCGGACCGTGTGGCCGCGGGCGGCGAGCTCGGTGGCGATGCCGGCCGCGGGTGGGACGTTGCCGCCACCGTCCCAGGTGACGAAGAGGAAGTCGCTCATGGTCGTGTGTCCTTGGTCGCCTCGTCCAGGACCGCCCGGACGAGGGTTTTCATGCGTTGCTCGGTGTGGGACCGCGAGAGCCCGCGGTCGTGGCGCAGCAGCTTCCAGGTGTAGACGTCGGTCGCGACGACCAGCAGGTCGATGGTCGGCGAGCTCGCGTCGGCGTACGGCGCGAACACCTCCTCGACCCAGCCCCGGTGCATCTGTCGGCCGCGTTCGGTGATCCGGCTGACCAGGTGGTCGCTCTTCTCCTGCGCGAGCATGAGGAGAGCGGTCTTCCCGCGGCGCTCGTAGTGATCGACGATCACGTGCAGGGCGGCGTCGATGTCGCCCACGGGGGTGGCTCGTTCCTCGGTGACCCGGCTGACCGCGTCCTCGATGTTGGCCTCGAACAGCCCGGCCCGGCTGCCGAACTGCCGGAGCACGGTCTGGACGCTGACCCCCGCCTCGCGGGCGACGTCGTCCAAGGAGATGTCGGGGAACGTCCGCTCGCCGGCGAGCTCGAAGAGGGCGTCGAGGATCCGCCGACGAGTCTGCTCGACGGCCTGGGCCCGCGCCCCCATGGTGTAGCTACGCTTCGTTTTCATGTCAACCTCAGTTGACATGAAAACGCATTTCGTGTCAACCAGCGTTGACGTTAAATATCCGGACCGCCGCGCCCCCGCGGGTCAGAGGACGCTGAACCCGGAGGGGAGGCCGGACCTGCCGGTGAGAGCGAGCAGCACCTGTCCGACGGCACCGGTGTCGATGGAGAGGTCCGTCAGCAGCTGCATGACCTGGCGGGCGGCTGCAACCGGCGGCTCGACGGGGAGGCTCAGCGCTCTGGCGAGGTCGGCGGTGTGCACGGTCAGCTCGAAGGTGCGGGTGGGCAGGTAGTCCGACAGCCGCATCCCGCCGGCGATGGTGGTGAGGAGCTCCGTCCCGTCGTGGGCGTCGACGAGCGGGAGGACCCGCTCGGCGATCTGCGCCACCGCGGCGGCCGGGTCGTCGCCGAGCGCTGCACCCGCGGCACGGCCGCGGTCTGCGACCTCGGGACCGGCGCTCAGCGCGCTGGTCGCCCGGTAGTAGCCGGCCGGTGAGGGGATGGCCGCCGTCTCCGCCGGTCGCTCGAGGTAGGTCTCCACGGTGAGGAACGACCGGCTGGTGTGGCCGACCAGGGCCCGGACGTCCCACTCGCCGAGGCCCGGGGCGCTCCAGCGGTCGCCGACGAGCGCGGCCGTCCCGACGAACCATCGAGCCGCGGCCGCGAAGGCTTCGCGAGAGGTGTCCCAGGTGTACGTCATGCACGGAGGCTAGATGTACTCGGCCGTCACGTTGGTGACAGCCGGCTGATCGGTGGCAGGCCGTCGAGCGCAGTGTGGCGGCGCTGAGTGTTGTAGAGCTCGAGCCACGGAGCAAGGGCAGCGGCGCGGTCATCGT
>NZ_BAABAH010000010.1:0-155928 GCF_039537325.1 Nocardioides panacisoli | reverse complement strand
CACCAACGATGACCGCGCCGCTGCCCTTGCTCCGTGGCTCGAGCTCTACAACACTCAGCGCCGCCACACTGCGCTCGACGGCCTGCCACCGATCAGCCGGCTGTCACCAACGTGACGGCCGAGTACACCTAGCCGGTGGCACCCTGGACCCATGAGTGCAGAGCTGCCTCGGCCGGTCCGGGTCTTCACCCCGGCCGACCTGTCGCCGGGCGACCCCACGCCTGGGATGAACCGGTCCCGGGCCTTCGAGCTGCCGCTGCTCTGGGCAGGCCAGGTCGAGACCGAACCCGGTGTGGTGTCGGGCTGGCACCACCACGAACGCAACGACTCCAGCCTGTACGTCGTGCGGGGCGTGCTGCGCCTCGAGTTCGAGGGTCATGACGGCTACCTCGACGCCGGCCCCGGCGACTTCGTGCACGTTCCGGCCTGGACCGTCCACCGTGAGTCCAACCCGACCCGCGCGACGTCCCTGGCGGTGATCGCGCGGGTCGGCGGCGGGATCCCCACGGTCAATGTCGAGGGTCTGGCGGGTCGCTGACCCGCCCGCCGAGATCTTGCTCGTGGGTCAGCAGCCGTGGGCCACGTCGACGAAGTTGTTCAGATAGGTGAAGTAGCCCTGCTCGGCCCGCGACGGGCTCTCCCGGGCGAACCAGGAGAAGTGCACCTCGTCCTCGGGGTGGTAGGTGATCTCGTTGGGCATCGGCACCTTGAACCCGTAGCCGACGACGGGGTCGCCGGTCTCCAGGTCGGTCGTGCACCCGTACTGCGGAGCGGTCGGTGCCAGCCAGGGGTCGACCTCCTTGTTGACGAACGGGTCGTCGTACCACTCCTGCACCTCGTGCGAGAGCCCGTGGATGTCCGCGATGTAGGACTCGGTGTCGCCCGCGTTGGCGCCGAACACGCCCTGCACGCTGTAGGAGGCGAACCTGTAGGTGTTGACCTGAGCCTTGCCGTTTCCGTTGTAGGACGACATCGCGCCGTGGTAGCCGAGCACGCAGCAGTTGTCGGTCGTGCCCTGGTAGAGGAACGTGTTGTCGACCAGGAAGATCGGCAGCACGGTGGGGCTGATGCCCTGCGACTTGATCAGGTTCTGCAGCTTCGAGCTGAACCAGGAGTAGCTCATCAGGCCGATCGTCGCGCCCGCTGCGGCTGCCGACCACGGTCAGGCCCTGGTTCTTGGGTACGTCGATCGTGACGGCCGGCGCCACCGTGGGCTGGCCGAGGCGGACGTGCCAGCCGGAGGAGGACTTGCCGAACTGGGCACGGTAGATCGCGTCGCCGAGCTGGGTGTTGTCGCTCGGCTCGTTGATCACCCGCGGGTCGGGCGCCACGCCGGGTGGGGTGTCGGGCGGCTGCGGGGGTGCGCTGGCGCTGCCCGGGGCGTCGGCCGCGGCACCGATGTCGGCGTTCTGGAAGACCGGCGACCCGACGGTCTGGCTGACCCGGTCGCTGCCGTTGAGGTGCACACCGGTCGCCTGGAAGTTGAAGTTCAGCGGGACGATCATTCGTCGGGACCGTCGTGGTGACGTCTCCCTTCGCGGGATTCGTCCCGACCATCGTGTAGTGGTAGGTCCGGCCGTTCGTCGGGTCGGTGAACGACGACGTCCAGCTCGGGATCGTGCGGGCGTTGCCCGACACGACTCCGCTGGCGGACGGCTGGTCCTCGACGAGTAGCTAGCGGCCCGCCTCGCTGGTCGTGCCTCCCCATGCGGCCCGTGCACCGGAGTCGCCGACGCGGAAGACCTGGACGCCGGCGGCGAGAGAGGCGACCACGGCGAGTGCGACGACCCCGTTGACCACGGCCCGCGGGACCGTCGACGCGTCCTGGGCATCGGCCGGCGTCCTGTGGGCACGCCACTCCACCCACACCAGGGCGGCGGCGAGCACGAGCAGCGGGATCGCGAACCAGATGAGCTGGTCGCCCAGCTCCGCGTGCTCACCCGGGTCGCCGACCCTCTTCTCCAGCTCCTCACCGCTGGACGTGGCGACGGGCACGAGCACCGTCGCGACCAGTGCCGCCCCGACCACCAGCGGTCCGTAGCGCAGTCGCCACCGTGGGACCGCGGAGATCGCGAGCGTCCCGAGAATGGCGAGCGGCAGCATCACGACCACCGCGTGCACCACCAGCGGGTGGATGGGGAGGCCGTTGATCGTGTCGAACATGCGTGTCTCCTCGTGAGGGTGCCGAGAACCCCGGTCGACCCGGGACCCTGGCGCACGTCGGCGCCTGTCCACACCTACGGCGAAGGCCGCCGATCGGTTCGAACCGATTTCCCGGCCGTTCGCGCGGGGAGCCCGCCGGAACCGCGGCGACGTACCGTTGCGAGCAGGCGGAAGGGGACAGCGGGGGTGTTCGACAGGATCGCGCCGACCAGCGCCGAGACCGCGGCGGCCATGCCCGGCGACGACGTGGTCCCGCACGCCGACGTCACGATGGACCGGGCCTTCACCCTCGAAGCGGCGCCCGAGCAGGTCTGGCCGTGGCTCGCGCAGCTCGGGAAGTGGCGCGCAGGCTGGTACCTGCCGAGCTCGGTGGAGCGGCTGGTCCCGCGGTCACGGCGGGGGCTGCGGCACCTCGACGAGCGCTTCCAGGAGCTGGCGGTCGGCGACGTCATCCCCGACTACGGCGGTCGTGACGCGACCTTCGAGGTGGTGCAGATCGATCCGCCTCACGCGCTCGTCTACCGGTCGGTGCGGGGCCGCATGCACGTCTCCTGGGCGATCACCCTGGAGGCCGTCGGCCCCGCGACGCGGATCCGTCTCCGGCTCCGCTTGGGCCCGGTCAAGCGCACGTGGCTGGCCGGCACCGGCGGGGAGCTGTTCGACGCACTGACGATCGCCGGTCTTGCGGCCGGCCTGGCCGAGCGCGTGCCCCCGGCTCCCCGCGTCGGCCGGTCCTAGCGGTCGGCCTGGCTGCTCGAGTCACCCCAGGCGGCCCGTGCTCCGGAGTCGCCCACGCGGAAGACCTGGACGCCGGCGGCCAGCGATGCGACGACGGACAGGGCGACGACGGCCTTCAGCAGCCCGCGCGAGCGCGCCGGCGCCTCGGTGGACCGCTCAGGACGCTTGCTGGCCCGCCACTCGAGCCAGACGAGGGCGGCGACGAAGAGCAGCAGGGGCACGGCGAACCAGATCAGCTGGTCGCCCAGCTCGGCGTGCTCGCCAGGGTCGCCCACCTTCTCCTCGAGCGACTCGCCGCTGGAGGTCGCAACCGGGATCAGCACCGTGGCGAAGAACGCCGCCGCGACCACCAGGGGACCGTAGCGCAGCCGCCACCGGGGAACGAAGGAGATCGCGAGCGTTCCTGCGATCGCCAGCGGCAGCAGCACGACGACCGCGTGCACCACCAGCGGGTGGACCGGAAGGCCGTTGAAGGTGTCGAACATGACTCTCTCCTTTCAGTACAGGGCCGAGAACCCTTGGTAGACCATGAAGGCCGGCCAGAAGACGCCCTCGACGAGCGCCCACAGGTGACCCCAGAACCCGTCGGACTGCTGCCAGAACCACACCCACGCGCCGAGCATGCCGAGGGTGTAGATGGCGCCCGACTGCACGTAGGTCGGCCCGGACCGTCTGGTTCGACCGGAGGCACGTTCCGTTCGTTCGGTGTCGGTCATCGCGCAGCTCCGCTCAGCGAGGGGGGTGCATCGGCCGCTGGCCGAGCGACCGGCGGCTCGGGTGGCCGGGGGAGCGACACGAGGAGAAGGATGATGCCGCCGACGAGCAGCACGCCGGCCGCTCCGAGCAGGGCAGCCGCACTCCAGCCGAGCACGGGAAGGGTGGCGCCGGCGGCCACGTCGGCGGAGACCCCGGGCGAGGCGTCGGCGTTCATCAGGACGATGGTCCAGTCGCCGTTCTCGGGCTTCCAGGTGAGCGTGTGGGTGCCGCTCCCGCTGATGCTGACCTGCCACAGCCCGGCCGCGGCCGGGTCGTCCGGCGGGGTCGATCCGGCTACCTCGTGGTAGACCGGCACGCCGTCGCGGATGTCCGCGAGCTCGGAGTGCCGTACGCCGGCCAGGTAGTCGGCGACGCGTGAGGTCGGCGCGATGCCGAGGAAGACCGGCGCGTCGGACCCGGACACCGTCAGCCGGATCTTTCCGACCATGGCGTCCACCGCGCTGCTGTCGTGCAGCCGGACGTCCTCGGTCACGATGGCGTAGGAGGCCGTGTCGAACCGCTGGCCCTGGCTCATCAGGAAGCCGTCCTGGTCGCGGAGCTGGTGGTCGGCGAGCAGCACCGCCCCACCGCCCAGGCCCAGGAGCAGGCCCGGCACCACGACGACGCTGCCGGCGACCGCCCCGATGATCCGCAACGCCGTCCAGCCGCCCGGCCGCGCTGGAGCGACCGCTGCCACCGGGGTGGGAGGAGCGTCGAGTCCGCCGTACGGATCCTGCTCGCCCTGGTCGAGGCGGAACGGCGGGTAGTCGTCGGTCATCAGCAGCAGGTACGCCGCGACCCGGGCTCCCCAGCGGTCCATCCCCATCACCAGGTCGAACACCGGCCGGGGATAGCTCCCGGTGAACAGCAGTGCAACCCCCGCGAACGCCACGAGCAGCCCGACGAGGCCCACGCTCCAGGGCCACGGGGTGTGGCCGGAGGCGTCGGCGACGACGCCGCTGCCGATGCCGAAGAAGAAGCCGAGCACGAGCAGGTGCGGGATGGCCAGCAGCCACGACTTCACCAGCACCAGGCCCCGGGACAGCCGCTCGGGGTAGGCCGCGTCGAGGTGTGCCGGGTAGTCCGGTACGTCGGCGAGCGTGAACGGCGGGTAGCGGTCGGTGCCGAGGGCACCGTAGGCGAAGTAGGCAACGCGCCACGTCCAGCGCAGCACGCCGACGTTGAAGTCGAAGATGGCCCGCGGGTAGCGCCCGGTCACCAGGATGGCGAACCAGGTCACCACGGTCAGCACGAAGGCCGCCGTCCACAAGAAGAGCAGCACCACAGCGTGGGGCACGACCAGCAGCCACTTGACGAGCCACAGGCCCCGGCTGAGCTTCGGGTCGAGCCTCCCGGACAGTCGCACCGGATAGGGGTCGCGCGTCGACATGGCGTCCTCCTCGATCGCTCGTTCCCAGCCTCCCGCCGACGGCCCGCTCCCGCAGCGGGAGAAGGTCACCGTGGCGAGGGCCGAACGGCCTTCGCCCCTCACGTCATGGGCTTCTCACTTGCCCAGCAGGCGGCCGAGCAGGCCGCGCCGGCCGGCGCCGGGGTGCCCGGGGCACCAGTCGGCGGTGGGCACCATCATGCGGACCGCCTCGACGTGCTGGCCGCAGCCGTCCCACGTCGTCTTGCCGCACTGCTTGCACGGCCTCGGGTAGCACATGTCGACTCCTCTTCTCTCAGGCGGGGGACTCGCCGGACTCGGCGGCGTCGGCGAACTCGCAGAACGCCTCGTAGGCGCGGGCGCCGTGGATGGTCGCGGGCCCGCCGTGCATCAGAAAGGTCACGCCGATGGCCTCTGCGGCCTCCTGGCGGCTCGCCCCGGCGCGCACCGCAGCCTGAGCGTGGGAGGCGATGCAGCCGTCGCACCCCTCCACCACGCCGATGGCGAGGGCGATCAGCTCCTTGGTCCTGCGGTCGAGGGTGCCGTCGGCGAATGCTGCCTTCGAGAGCGCGCCGAAGCCCTGGTAGACGTCGGGGATCGCCCGCCGCAGCTCACGGTGCTGGGGCGAGAGCTCGCGCAGCAGCTTCCGGCCGTGCGCGGACTCCTGGTGGTCCTGGGTGACGGTCATCGTGGTGGTCCTTTCTAGGGGTCAGCCGTGGGAGAACGTGATCGGAGGAAGGACGCGCCGCAGCCACGCCGGCGTCGCCCAGGCGGCCCGGCCGGCGAGCCGGAGCATCACCGGCAGCAGGACGAGCCGGACGAGGAAGGCGTCGAGCAGCACGGCGACGCCGAGGATGACGCCCATCTCCTTGGGCGGGAGCGGCCCGGACAGCGCGAACGTGAAGAACACCGCGACCATCACGCCGCCCGCCGCGAAGATGACCCGGCCCGAGTGGGCGAGCGCGCCGACCATCGCCTCGTGCGGGTCGCCCGACTTCTCCCAGTGCTCCTTGGCCGAGGCCAGGAGGAACACGGTGTAGTCCATCGCGATCGCGAAGATCATCGCGAAGAAGAAGACCGGTGCCCAGGCGTCGAGGAAGCCTTGGTGCTCGAAGCCGAGCAGTCCCGAGCCGTGGCCGTCCTGGAAGACCAGCCGAGCGACCCCGAACGCCGCCGCCGTGGACAGCAGGCTCGCGAGGGTGCCGAGCAGCGAGATGAGGGGTGCTTGCAGGGCGACCAGCAGGAGCAGGAAGCCGAGCACGAGGACCACTCCGATCACCAGCGGCGTGGACTTGTCCAGCTGGGCCTTCAGGTCGAGGTTCTCTACCGCCGCTCCGCCGACGAGCGCAGATCCGGGCAGGTCGGCACGCAGCCGGTCGACCGTGGTCGACAGCGCCGGGTCCGAGGGGTCGACGTTCGGCACCGCCGAGATCATGCGGAAGTCGCTGCCGTCGCCCGCCGGCATCGTCGGCAGCACAGCACCGATCCCGGGATCGCCCTCGAGCACGCGGGCGGCGTCCGGCGCGTCGTCCTTGCTGGTGACGACCTGGAGCATGCCCGGCGCACCGGGACCGAACGCGTCCTTGACCTGCTCGTAGCCCACACGGGCGCTGGCGTCCTCCGGCAGCACCTTGATCGACGGCATCGCGGTCTTCAGGCCGAGGATCGGTGCGGCCAGGGCGACGAGCACGATGAGGGAGCCCAGGCCCCACACGACCGGCCGTCGCCACAGCCGCTCGCCCCAGGCCGCGAAGGCGGGCGAGCGGTGCTCGCCGGTGTGCACCCACGGCAGTGACAGCTTGTTGATCCTGTTGTCGAGCTTGGCGAGCACGATCGGCAGCAGGGTCAGGCTGGCAGCCAGGACGAAGAGGACCGAGAGCATGATCCCGCCGGCCATCGACCGGAAGGACGGCGACGGCACCAGCATCACCGCGGAGAGCGAGACGAGGACCGTCGCGCCGGAGAGCAGCACCGCCTTGCCCGCGGTGTCCATCGTCTCGGCCACTGCCTCGCGCGCGGTCTCGTGCTGGCCCATCCGGGCGCCGCGGTAACGGACCACGATGAAGAGCGCGTAGTCGATACCGAGGGCGAGCGCGAACATCATCGCGAAGTTCATGGCCCAGATGGAGACCGGGACGACCTCGTTGATCAGCACCAGGGACCCGGCCGACGCAACCAAGCCGGCGAGGGTGAGGAGGAGCGGGAGGCCGGCGGCGACCAGGGCGCCGAACGCGAGCACCAGGATCGCCAGCGTCACCGGCCAGGAGAACATCTCCGAGGTCAGCATCGCGCTGAGGTTGGCCTCGTTGAAGTCCGACCAGAGGAGCGACGACCCGGTGGGGTTCACCTGGACCGACCCGGTCGAGAGGTCCTGGAGCGGCCCCTTGATGTCGGTGGCGACCTTCACCATCTCGTTGGTGTCGACCCCGGCCCCGGCGAGCACGATCGCCGTGCGGCCATCGGGCGAGATGCTCACACCCGGCACGGGCGCGACGACGTCGGCGAGCCTCGGCTCGGCGTCGAGCCGCGCCTCGACCTGCCGGAGCACGCTCGGCCCGTCCCCCTCGGTCAGGGGAGCGCCGGCGCTGTGGACCACGACCTGGATGGCGTGGCTGGCGTTGCCGCCGAAGTGCTCCTGGGCGAGCTCCCGGACCGCGACTGACTCCGAGCCGTCGGCCTGCCAGCCGGCGCCGGAGAGGTTCTTCTCGACGGACGGGGCGAACGCCCCCAGCCCGATCACCAGCACGACCCACACGAGGGTGACCAGGCGTCCATGGGCCGTCACCCAGAGCCCGAGCCGGCCGAGTGGACCCGGCTGGAAGCTCATCGCGCTCCCCGTACGGGTGGTGTCGGGTGTCGTCGCGGCCACGATCTGCTCCTTCGTCTCGGCGCGTCCCATATCCCCCCTGGGGGATGCGATGCGGAGAAGGTAGCATAACCCCCCGGGGGGATATGGAATCGACGACGAGGAGGGCTCTCATGCAGGAATTCACGCTGGCGACCGTGGTGGCTGCGCCGTACGAGGAGACGGTCGAGCGGACCCGGACGCTCCTCGCGGAGGCAGGCTTCGGGGTGCTGACCGAGATCGACATCGCGGCGACCCTGCGCGCCAAGCTCGGCATCGACGTCCCGCGCGAGCTGATCCTCGGTGCCTGCCGGCCGCAGCTCGCGCACCGTGCGCTGGAGGTGGACCCGCGGCTGGCGGTGCTGCTGCCGTGCAACGTCGTGGTCACCGAGATCGGCGACGCCACGACCAGGGTCGAGGTCCTCGACCCCGCGCTCATGACATCGTTCGGTGACGCGCCCGCTCTCGCCGATGTCGTCGGGGACGCGCGGGCCCGGCTGACGACGATGCTCGCCGCACTGGACGACACGAAGGAGAAGATCGATGCAGCTCGATCCTGACGAGATCAAGCCGCTGATCACGCGGCTCAAGCGCGCGCACGGGCACCTGGCGTCCGTCATCCGGATGTTGGAGGACGGCGCCGAGTGCGAGGACGCGCTCACCCAGCTGGCCGCGGTGAACAAGGCGCTGAGCAGGGGCGGCTACGCGCTGGTCGCCAACGGGCTGCAGCGCTGCCTGGCCGAGGGCGGTCCGGACAGCGTCGACGCCAAGAAGATGGAGAAGCTGTTCCTCGCCCTCGCGTGAGGACTCAGGTGTCCGGGCCGAGCCGCCAGCTCACCTCGTCGCCGGAGCGCGGGTCGTAGCTGCACTCGGTCCCGGTGCGCACCGCGGCGCGCAGGTGCCGTCCGAGGTCGGCGTCGACCGCCGCGACCCGGTCGATGGCGGTGCCGATCGCCTTGGTGGCCGCCACTCGCGCCCGCTCGCGGCTGGAGCCGGTCGCCCGCGCTCGCCCGCCGAGACCGGCTGCCGACGAGAGCTCGTCGAGCAGGGCCTGGCGTTCGGCGGTGAGCTTCTCGCTGCGGCCGTGGTCGGCCCAGTCGTCCGCCTCGGCGAGCTCGGTGTCGATGTCGGCGAGCCGGGCGCGGTAGGCCGTCGCGGCCTGGCGGTCGATCGCCGGGCCGGCATCGGGCTGCACCACGGTGCCGGTGCCGTCGCTGACCAGCTCGAGGGCGGCGATCGCCGTCCCCGGGGAGGAGAGGAGGCGGTGCAGGTAGTCCAGGCCGCGTAGCGGCCGCATCGGGTGGCCCGCGCCAGGCCCGACCAGCCAGACGCCGTCGACGGTCTGATGGAACCGGACACCGGCGGGTGCCTCGTCGGGCCGCTCGACGGCGACCGGCGGCCGCCAGCCCCGCAGCCGGTCGTGCCACCACGGGGCGCCGATCCGGCGGTACGTCGCGAGCGCCCGCTCGCGCAGCCGCTCCGCGGTCTCGGTGTCGCCGAGCACCGCGGCGGCACGCGACAAGGTGTCGTCGGTGAGGCCGTGGATGTTGACCGCGCCGGCGTTGACCACGGCACGCCCCTCGTACGGTGCGAGCAGCTCCGCCGCCGCGCGGATCGTGTCCCGGTCGTCGACGACCAGCGCCGCCTCGAGGACGCACTGCAGCGTGAGCAGCAGGTTGACGTCCTGGGGGAGCCCGGTCAGGACGCTGCCCCCGAGCTCGGCCAGGACCCGGGCGGCGCGGTCCGGTCTGCCGGCGAACGCCCACATCACGGCCGCCTCGGCAGCCACCTCCGTGATGCCTTCGGTCCGCGCGAACTCCTCGGCCCCCTCGGCCATCTCCGCCGCTGTGGCGAGGTCGCCACTGAACAGCGCGGTGTAGCCGCGCATCACCGACGCGACCATCCAGCCGTCCATGAGCCCGGCCTCCTCCGCGGCCGTGTCGGCTGCGGCGATCTGGACGGCGGCGCGGTCGGTGCGGCCGCGCAGGACGTCGTACATCCATTGCCGGGAGACGGCGAAGAAGCGTGCCCGCGGGGACTCCTCGCCCAGCACCTCGAGTGCTCGCAGCTGCCGGTGGATGCCCTGCATGTTGAGCGTCTCGCACGCCACCTGCAGCGACCACAGGTGCGCGCGGAGCCGGGCCTCCGGGTCGAGCACGTGGGCCGCGACCTCGTCGAGCCGCCCACCGAGTCGGGCCCTCACGTCGAGCTCGTCCGGACCCCAGTGCGCGGCGAGCATCGCGTCGAGGCAATCCACGAGCAGCTCCGGGTCGCCGGTGCGCTCCGCCCGCTCGAGCGCCTCGTCGGCGAACGGCACGGCGCGCGCCGCGTGACCGCCGTACACCCACACCCGCGCGAGCGCGGCCGCGATCCGGGAGCGGTCACCGTCGTCGGTCGTGCGGACCAGGACGTCGTAGAGCTCGGCCGCCACTCGTCCGGGCTCGGTGCCGAAGACGTGCTCGCCCGCGGCGGCGAGGACCGCCTGGGTCCGCTCCGCCAGCTCGTCGTCGTGCGTGCTCATCTCAGGCCTCACGGTAGGACCGGCGGGGCGGGCCCGGGTCGGATTGGGGCTGCCGGGTCAGGGCCGGATCAGACTGACCTGCGCGGCGTGCCGGGCCTGGACGGCCTCGTCCCAGTCGCCGGTGCAGTAGACGGTCACGTCCGTGAGCGCACCACCGACGACGTCGGCGCGCAGCTGCTCGCGGCAGTACCAGTCCTCGCCCTTGTCGTGCCAGCGCTCCTCGAACGCCATCACGAACCCGCGCTCGGTGTGGTCGACCCGCTCCACCCGGACCTTGCCCGGGAAGGGGTGGAAGTCGGCGCGCGACCGAGCGACGGCGTCAGCCCCGAGCACCTGCACCCGCCAGTGCGGCAGGGTCAGGTCGAGGAACATGTCCTCGGCGAAGAGGCCCGCGGCCACCTCGCCGGTCTCGAGCCAGCGGACGACGGCCGCGACGACGGCGTCGACCTCGGTACGGGTGTCGGTGGCGGTCATGCTCCCGCCCCCGCCCTGGCGAGGTTCGCCTCGATGACGGCCATCGTGTGGTCCAGGTCGACGCTGGGGCTGAACTCGACGACGCTGGTGCCCGAGGTGATCAGCGGCAGGTGCCCGGGCGGCGCGTAGTAGGCGTCGCCGGCGCGATAGGTCTCGCTGTGGTCCTTCCACCGGAAGGTCACCTCGCCGGTGGTGACGAAGCCCCAGTGCGGGCACTGGCAGCGGTCGTCGGGCAGTCCCGCGTAGAACGGCGCGGGATCCACGTCCTGGGGGAAGAGCTCGAAGGCGACGGTGTAGTCGCCGACGGGCGCGTAGCGGCCCCGGAGCTGCGGGATGTCGACGGCCACCGGGGTGGTGGCCTGGTTCGCACTGGGCATGATGTCCTCCTGCTGTCGGTGGTGCGGACACCCCTTCTGCGTGACTCTGCGTGGAACGATCGTGACGCAGGCAGTCACACCGAGGAGAGGGCCGACGTGAGCAGCAATCCGCGCCACGAGAGCGCGACGGCGAGGCAGCGCCGCGTCTGGGACAAGGCGGCGCCCGGCTACGACCGGCAGATCGCCTTCTTCGAGCGGATCTGGTTCACCGGCGGACGCGAGTGGATCGGCGAGCGCGCGCACGGCCGGGTGCTCGAGGTCGCGATCGGGACCGGACGCAACCTCGAGCACTACCGCGACGGTACGGCGATCAGCGGCCTGGAGCTGAGCCCGGAGATGCTGACCCGGGCGCGTGCCCGTGCCGAGGAGCTCGGGCTCGACGTCGACCTGTGGGAGGGAGACGCCGCGCAGCTGCCGTTCGACGACGCCTCCTTCGACACGGCGGTCTGCGCGCTCGCACTGTGCTCGATCCCGGATCCCACGGCGGCGATCGCCGAGATGCGGCGAGTGCTGGTGCCGGGCGGCACGCTGCTGCTGCTCGACCACGTCGGCAGCACGGTCAAGCCGCTCTACGGCGCGCAATGGCTGTTCGAGCAGCTGAGCCGCCGCTCGGCCGGGGAGTACTTCACGCGTCGCCAGCTCCCGGTGGTCGAGCAGGCGGGGTTCCGGGTCGTCGAGGCGGCGCGGCTCAAGGCCGGCACGATCGAGCGGCTGCGCGCCGCGAAGGTCAGCTGAGCGGGTCCGCTGAGCCGAGCCGCCAGATCGCCGTACCCCGCAGGCCGAGGCGGTCGGCCAGCTCGACGCGCAGCCGGTAGGACCGGGCGTCCGACCACCACAGCACGGTGCCGTCGGAGAGCGTCGCGGTCCACTCGCCGGCCCGCCGCCTGAACGTCGCGTCGGCGCCGTCCTGGCGCACGAGCTCGCGGGCGCGGCGAGGGCTGACCGTGCGTCCGGTGCGGTCGGTCGGCCAGGTGTAGCCGTAGCCGGCGACCCCGAGCTGCACCTTGCTCGCCGGCACCTTCGGCAGCACTGCGCGGACCGACGCCCGCTGCCACGGGAGCGGCCCGATCGGCCCGGGGCCGCTCCAGGTCGGGCCGCTGTAGTCGTAGGCCATCAGGTCGACCACGTCCACGTGCCGGGCGAGGCCGGCTAGCCGGTAGCCGTGCCGTCGGTAGCCGCGCGTGGTGCTCGAGGCGCTCACGTCGATCGACACCGACCGTTCGGCCGGCAGCGCGCGCTGCAAGGCAGTGACGAAGGCGACCAGGCCGCCGGCGTCGGTCCGCCGGACCCGCTCCAGGTCGACGTTCACCCCGTCCCACGGGCCTCGGCGGACGATCCGCGCCATCCGCGCGGCCACCTGCCTGATGCGCTGCGGGTGCGACAGCAGCCGGTGCAGCGCCCGCGGGTCGAAGTCCCCGAGCCGGTTGCTGTAGTTGGAGACCAGCACCTCGGTCGCGAGACCGTGCCGGTGGCCCGCTCGCCCGAGCCGCCGCATGTCCTTGGTCTCCGGGGAGACGCCGGCGCCGTCGCTGTGCAGGCCGATGCCCACCACGGACAGGGTGGTCAGGTCGGCGGCGTTCCGCGCCACCAGCCGATTCGCGGCAGACGGCAGGATCCACGCGGTCGCCTCGCGACCGCCGGGGCCCGCCGCCCCGGGCGCGGGCGGCGCGGGAACGAGGGCGACGGCGAGGAGGGCCCCGAGCACGGCCGGCAGCGTCCGTTTCATGACCCGATCATCTACGCACCCGTCAATCGGTGCAGGTCGAGTGACCTGCTCACGCGATAACGTGTTCCAGAACCCGCCATCCGAGGCGGGCGCCACGCCGAGGTGGCACGAACAGAGGTTGCTCCATGCGTCGTACGAGGTTGCTCGCTCCCACCGCCGCCGTCGCCCTCGCGGTCACGGCCGCCCTCTTGCCCGGTACGGCACCGGCCGCGCCCGGCCCGGCCGCCGACCGGCAGGACGATCCCTACGGCACGCTCTGGAACATCGTGCCGCCCGGCTCCCGCGGCAACATCTCGGTCAGCCAGCTCCCGGGCGTGCTGCTGGGCGGCGGCACGACGGCGATCGATGGCAAGAACGCGCCGCCCAACTATGCCGACCAGCTCGAGATGTACGACCACCTCACCACCACGCCGCCGGCCGACCTCACCCGGGCCGACCTCGACAACCTCTACAAGCGGGCGGACTTCGAGCCCGAGCAGGTCACCTCCACCGAGACTCCCAAGGACGGCGTCAAGATCGAGCGCGACCAGTTCGGCGTCCCCTACATCACCGGCAAGACCTATCCGGACACGATGTACGGCGCCGGCTACGCCGCGATCCAGGACCGGATGTTCCTGATGGACGTGCTCCGGCACACCGGAGCGGCCCGGATGGCTGAGTTCGTCGGCGACACCCCGGCCGACGTCGCGATGGACCAGGAGCAGCTCCGCACCGCGTTCTACACGCCCGAGGAGGCCGCGGCGCAGGTGCAGAAGGTCGCGAAGCGGTACGGCGCCGAGGGCCGTCGGCTGGTTCGCGGCGTCGACGGCTACATCGCCGGGATGAACGCAGCCCAGGACGCGCTCTGCCCCGGCGGGTTGCCGGTCGGGCCGGACTGCCCCGCCGAGTACACCGCCCTGCTCAAGAACCCGACGCCGTGGACGCGGGCGGACGTCGTCTACGTCGCATCCCTCGTCGGCGGCATCTTCGGCAAGGGGGGCGGCGCCGAGGCCGACAACGCGACGTACCTCCAGCTGCTGGAGCACCGGTTCGGCGACAAGATCGCGCACGGCGTCTATCGCGACCTTCGCGAGAAGCTCGACGCCGGCTCGCCCACCACCGGCTCCACCGGGGTCGCCTACGGCGGTGGCCGGGCGCTCGGCGTCGGTCGTCCGGGCGTCGCGCTGCCGGACCTGCACGGTCCTACCGCTCCCGGCACCGGCCACGTCGTCGCGCGCGCCACGCCCGGTGCGTCGCGGGCCGTGCCCGAGCCCGAGGGCCTGCCGAAGCAGGTGGTCCGCCAGCTCGGGAAGGTCCGGCTCTCCTTCCAGCACAGCGGGATGTCCAACGCCGTGCTGGTGTCCGGAGACCACTCCACGACCGGCCATCCGCTGACGGTGTTCGGTCCCCAGACCGGCTATTACAACCCGCAGCTGCTCGTGGAACAGGTGCTGAAGGGGCCGGGCGTCTATGCCCGCGGGGTGTCCTTCGCCGGGACCAACCTGGTCGTCCAGCTCGGCCGGGGCAAGGACTACGCCTGGTCGGCGACCAGCGCCTCGAACGACCTGGTCGACACCGTCGCCGAGCGGCTCTGCAACCACGACGGCTCCAAGCCGACGGTCGACTCGACGTCCTACCTGGTCGGCGGACGGTGCGTGCCGATGCGTCACGACCTGCACGTCGAGCACACGACGCCCAACGTCACCGCGCCTGGCCTGCCGAAGACCTACACCTTCGACGTGTGGCGCACCCGGCACGGCATCGTGCAGGAGCGCACGACCGTCGGCGGCAAGCCGGTCGCGCTGGTGCTGCAGCGGTCGACGTACGGCCACGAGGTGGACTCGGTGCTGGGCTTCGCCCGGTTCAACAACCCGAGCTACGTCCACGACGCGGACAGCTTCATGCACGCGGCGAGCGCCATCGACTTCACCTTCAACTGGTTCTACACCGACAGCCGCGACATCGCCTTCTACACCTCCTCGCTGCTGCCCGTGCGCGCGAAGGGGACCGCGTTCGACTTCCCACGGTGGGGCGACAAGAAGTACGACTGGAAGGGGTACGTCGGCTTCGGCGGGCACGCGCACCAGGTCGACCCGCCGAGCGGCTACCTGGTGAGCTGGAACAACCGGCAGACGCCACGCTGGTCCGCGCCCGACGACATCTGGGGCTGGGGGCCGGTGCACCGATCGCAGGCCCTGAGTAAGCGGGTCGCGAAGGCGCTCCGTGGCAACCGGCGGATCCCGATCGAGGACCTGGTGGGCGTGATGTCCGGCGCAGCGACCCAGGACAGCCGCGCGCGCTACCTGCTGCCGTCGTTGCTGAAGGTGATCGGCCACTCGAAGGAGCTCGCACCGGCGACCGACCTGCTCCGTTCCTGGCTCAGGTCGGGAGCCGCGCGCGTCGACCGCGACCGCGACGGCGCCTACGCCCACCAGGCCGCGATCGACCTCTTCGACACCTGGTACCAGCACGGCGACGACTCGCTGGCCTACGACGTGATGCGCGGCAAGCTCGGGCCGCTCGTCACCCAGGTGCCGCAGATCCTCGACGACCACCCGCGCCAGGGCGTGGGGTCGGTGTGGCTCGACGTGCCCTGGTACGGCTGGGTGCAGAAGGAGCTGCGAGCCCGGCTCGGCGAGCACGTCGCGACACCGTTCCGCTACCGCTACTGCGGCAGCGGGACGCTCGCGTCATGCCGCAAGGTGCTCCGTGCGTCTCTGGCGAAGGCCGTCGACGCGGCCCTGTCGGCGCAGGGCGTCAGCGACGTCACAGACCTCAGCTATGACAAGACCCAGGACGACATCGTGTCCCAGACGGCGGGCGTCGTCGGCGTACGACCGATCGACTGGCAGAACCGGCCGACCTTCCAGCAGGTGGTGGAGTTCCTGCGGCACCGGTGAGGCGGGTCGACCGCCCGCGCTGTCACGCCGCGGACTCGAGGCTCCTCTCGTAGGCGCCCCTACGGGCCGCGCCGTTGAGCCGGGCCCGCTTCCCGAGCGCCGCCTGGGCGGCCGCCCGGTTCTCCGGGTCCCCGGCCCACGCTCGCAGCACGGGCGCCTGCAGGGCGCGGCCGAACGAGAAACTGAGCTCCCACGGCTGGCCGCCGATCCGGTTGATCGCGTCGAGCCGGGCAGTGGCCGCTTCGTCACTCTGCCCGCCCGAGAGGAAGACGATGCCCGGCACGGCGGCCGGCACCGAACGGCGCAGGACGTCGACGGTCACCCGCGCGATGACCGCGTCGGCGACGTCCGCCCCCGACTCGGAGCCGGGGAGGACCATGTTGGGCTTGAGGAGCGTCGCCTCGAGGGCGACGCCGTGGAGGGCGAGCTGCGCGTACACCTCGCGAAGCACCCGCTCGGTGACGGTCGCGCAGGTGGCGAGGTCGTGCGTCCCGTCCATGAGCACCTCCGGCTCGACGATCGGCACCAGGCCGGCCTCCTGGGCCAGCGCCGCATACCTCGCCAGCTGGTGTGCGTCGGTGGCGAGTGCTGCGGCGCTCGGTGCGCCCGCGGCGATGCGGATCACCGCGCGCCACTTCGCGAACCGCAGGCCCAGACCGGCGTACTCCTCGAAGCGCTCGCGCAGTCCGTCGAGACCCTCCGTCCCGACCTCGCCGGGGCAGCCCGCTAGCGGCTTCGTGCCGCGGTCGACCTTGATCCCCGGGATGATCCCGCGCCGCTCGAGCAGCCGTGGGAACGCGGTCCCGTCGTCGGCGGTCTGCCGGACCGTCTCGTCGAACAGGATGACGCCGCTGACGTGCTCGCTCAGCCCCTCGGTGGTGAAGAGCAGCTCCCGGTACGCCCGGCGGAGCTCCTCGGTCGACTCGAGGCCGATCGCTGCCAGGCGCTTGGCCATGGTCGGAGTGCTCTCGTCCGCCGCGAGGATCCCCTTCCCGGGTGCGACGAGAGACTGCGCGGTGCTCGACAATGCTGCGACGTCCATCGGCTGCTCCGTCCCCTGGGTCGTGCGTCTCCGGTCCCAGCGTGCGCTCCGATCGGCTCGCCGCGGAGGGTCGAACGGCTCTCACCAAGCAGGGACTTCGGTCCTGCACCGTCGACTCCTTCGCCTCTCAGCGGGATGCGTCGGAGCGACGACGCTGGGACCGAGGAGGACGCTATGACCGAGCCAGGACCACTGCTCCGGCTGGAGAAGATCGACAAGAACTTCGGCCCGGTGCACGCACTCACGAACGTCGACCTCGACGTCCCTGCCGGGCAGGTGACCGTGCTGGCCGGTGACAACGGGGCAGGGAAGTCGGTCTTGATCAAGTGCATCGCAGGCATCCACCGGCCCGATGCCGGACGGATCATCTGGGAGGGCCGGCCCGTGGACCTGCGGAGTCCTCGCGACGCTGCCGCCCTCGGCATCGAGACCGTCTACCAGGACCTCGCGCTGTGCGACAACCTGGACATCGTCCAGAACATGTTCCTGGGCCGGGAAAGGGTCCGTCACGGGATCCTTGACGAGGAGCAGATGGAGATCGCCGCACGCGACACCCTCCGCTCGCTGGCGGTGACGACCGTGCAGTCGGTCCGGCAGCCGGTGGCCTCTCTGTCCGGAGGGCAGCGACAGTCGGTCGCGATCGCAAAATCGGTCCTCTGGAACTCCAAGCTCGTGATCATGGACGAGCCGACCGCAGCCCTCGGGGTCGCCCAGACCGAGGTCGTCCTCGAGCTGATCCGCCGATTGGCCGACCGCGGGCTGGCGGTCATCGTGATCTCCCACAACATGAACGACGTCTTCCGGGTGGCCGACCGGATCGCGGTGCTCACCCTCGGCCGGATGGTCGCAGTCCGGCCGGTAGCTGAGCTCGACCGCAAGATCGTCGTGGAGCTGATGACGAGCGGTCGCTCCGACCGGCTGGCGGAGGCTGGTGGACGATCATGACTGCGAAATGCGCGGTCACGGCGCTCGTCCCGCTGCTCGCGGTCACGATCGACGACCTGGCCCGACGCGGCCGCGGCACGCAGAGGTGATGCCGGTGACGAACGCGCCGGTTCCCCCCGCCATCACCGGTGGCCTGACCTCTGCGGAGGCGGCGGCGCGGCTCGCGCGGGACGGTGCGAACACGGTTCCGCGGGCCCGGCCGCGGACCCTCGCCGCCCGGATCGGCAGTCAGCTCGTCGACCCGATGATCCTGCTTCTCGGCGCTGCGTTCGTGGTGGTGGTCGGCGTCGGTGACGCCGCTGACGCCGCGATCATCGCGGCGGTCGTCGCCCTCAACACCGGGATCGGCGTGTTCCAGGAGTCACGCGCCGAGCAGGCCGTCGCCGCGCTGGACCGGATGGGCGCGCCGAGGGCGCGGGTGCGTCGCGACGGCGTGCTCGTCGAGCTGCGGGCGACCGACCTCGTCGTCGGCGACGAGGTCCGTCTCGAGGCGGGCGACATCGTGCCCGCGGACCTCGTCGTCGTGGAGGCGGCCGGTCTGGAGGTCGACGAGGCGTCGATGACCGGGGAGTCCGAGCCGGTGCCGCGGCACACCGGTGAGGAGCTGCTGGCCGGAACGGTGGTGACGCGCGGCCGGGCGTTCGCGTCGACGACCAGGACCGGTGCGGCCAGCGGGCTCGGCAGGATCGCGGCACTGATCGCCGCGACCGGCCTGCGCCCGACGCCGCTCCAGCGACGGCTCGCCCGCCTGTCGCGGCAGCTGGTCCTCCTGACCGCAGCGCTGGCCGGGTTGGTCCTCGTGCTCACGATGCTGCGCGGTGCCGCCTTCACCGACGCCCTCATCCTGTCCGTGAGCCTGGGCGTCGCCGCGATCCCGGAATCGCTGCCCGCCGTCGTCTCGGTGGCACTCGCGCTCGGCGCGTTCCGGATGGCCCGTCGCTCGGCGGTGGTGCGGTGGCTGCCCGCGGTGGAGACGCTCGGGTCGGTCTCCGTGCTCGCGTCCGACAAGACGGGCACGCTGACCGAGGGCCGGATGACGGTCCGCCGACTGTGGACCGACGCCGGTTCCTGCGAGATCTCCGGAGCGGCGTACGACCGGGAAGGGGCGGTGAGCGGGCCTCCCGTTGCGCTCACCTCCGCACGTCGGCTGCTGCGTGACGTCGTGCTGTGCAACGACGCCCGGCTCACCCCGGACGACAGCACCTGGCGGGTGATCGGAGAGCCGATGGAGGCCGCGCTCCTCGTGGCCGCCGCACGGTACGGAGAGGACCTGCTCGAGCTTCCCGGCACCTGGCGTCGCGTCGGCGAGACGCCCTTCGGGGCCGAGCGGCGGACGATGACGACCTGGCACGAGCGGGCCGGCGAGTCGCTGCGGGTCGTCAAGGGCGCGCCGGAGGTGGTCCTCGACGAGGTCGAGCCGGGGCCGGTGGTCGACCGGGCGCGGGCCGAGGCCCAGCGGCTCGCCGCGGACGGCTACCGCGTCCTCGCGGTCGCGGACACCGGGCCCGACGACGGCGATCGACTGGTCCTCGCCGGTCTGCTCGGCATCGTCGACCCTCCGCGCGCCGACGCGGCGGCCGTCGTCGCCAGGTGCCGTGCTGCCGGCATCCGGCCGATCCTGATCACCGGCGACCATCCCGCCACCGCGCTGGCCATCGCCCGGCGGGTGGGCATCGCCGGCCCGGACTCGGAGGTCGTGGACGGCGCCGCCGTGGCTCTCGGCGAGCACCGGCACCGCGTGGAGGCGATCGACGTCTACGCGCGCACCCATCCCGAGCAGAAGGTCGACATCGTCGACGCCTGGCAGGCACGCGGTCACGTGGTCGCGATGACCGGCGACGGCGTCAACGACGCCCCGGCCCTGCGCCGCGCCGACATCGGTGTCGCGATGGGGGACCGGGGCACCGAGGTGGCGCGACAGGCGGCGGACCTCGTCCTCGCCGACGACGACCTGACCACCGTCGTGACCGCGGTCGAGGAGGGCAGGCGGATCTACGCCAACATCCGCACCTTCTTGCGCTACGGCCTGTCGGGCGGCCTCGCGGAGGTTCTGGTCATCCTCGTCGCGCCCTTCCTCGGCATGGCCGCGCCGCTGCTGCCCGGCCAGATCCTCTGGATCAACATGCTCACCCACGGGGTCCCGGGGGTCGCCTTCGGCAGCGAGCCCCTGGACCCGGCGCTGATGCACCGCCCCTCCCCGTCGCCCGAGGAGTCCGTCCTCGGCGCCGGCCTCGGCTCCCGTGTCCTCTCCGGCGGGCTGCTGATCGCCGCCGTGAGCCTGGTCGCCGGTCTGGTCGCCAACGGCCAGGGTTGGCCGCTCGCGACGACGGTGTTCGTCACCCTCGGGCTCGCGCAGCTCGGTCTGGCTCTCGCGTTGCGGGCCCCCCGGACCGGGGTGCACCTCGCCGAGCGGGCGCTCGAGCTGGCGGTGCTGGCATCGGTCGTCCTGCAGGTGCTGGCGGTCACCACGGCGCCGCTTCGGGAGCTGCTGGGCACCGAGCCTCTCGGTCTCGGGACGTGGGGCGTCGCGCTGGCGCTGGCCACGATCCCCGCCCTGGCCGTCGCAGCGGCCCGCCGACTCGGGCGCTAGGCGTCAGATCTCCTCGGGGACCATCTGGATGGCGCCCGAGGGGCACTCGGCGACGCAGAGGCCGCAGCCCTTGCAGTAGTCCAGGTCGATCACGTAGACCGGTTTGCCGGGCTGGTCCAGCTTGATCACCGCGTTGTCGGGACACACGCCGTAGCAGTTGTCGCAGCCGAAGCAGTTGCCGCACGACATGCACCGTCGCGCCTCCATCAGCGCGGTCTCCTCGTCGTGCCCGAGGACGACCTCGTCGAAGGTGGACGCCCGCCGGACGGAGTCGAGACGGGGCCGGTGGCTGCGCGGCGCCTCGGTGTAGTACCAGGTGTTGAGGCTGTCGAAGGTCGCCAGGAGCGGGCGGTCGGCTGGCGCGGGAGCGGCGGCGGAGAGCCAGCCATGGATCTGCCGGGCTGCCCGCTTGCCGTGCCCCACCGCCGTGGTGACCGAACGCTCGAAGGGGACCATGTCGCCGCCTGCGAACACACCCGCGCAGCCGGTCATCAGGTCGGGCCCGACGGTCACGACGCCGTGGTCGACGACCACGCCGGGAACCCCGTCGAGCAGGGACAGGTCGCAGTCCTGGCCGAGAGCGAGCACCAAGGAGTCCGCCTCCAGCTCCTCGACCTCGCCGGTCGGCTGGGGGAACCCGGTGTCGTCGAGCTCCATCCGCTCCACGAGGAGCTTCCCGGCGTCGGCCTCCCGGACGGTGGTGAGCCACCGGAACCGCACACCCTCCTCCTCGGCCTCGACCACCTCGGACTCGTGGGCAGGCATCCGGTCGCGGGTCCGCCGGTAGACCACGACCGCGTCGCTGGCACCGAGCCGCCGCGCGGACCGCGCGGCGTCCACCGCGGTGTTGCCGCCGCCGTAGACGGCGACCCGGCGCCCGAGCAGCGGTCGGTCGTCGTTCTCGATGTCCCGCAGCACGCCGAGCGCGTCGACGACGTGGGCCGCGGAGCCGGCCGGGACGTACGCGCGTTTCGCCACCGCGGCGCCCACGGCGAGGAACACCGCGTCGTACCCGGCCCGGGCCTCCTCCAGGTCGGTGACGCGGCAGCCCAGCTCCAGGTCGACCCCGAGGTCCAGGATCCTCTGGATCTCGGCATCGAGCACGTCGCGGGGAAGCCGGTAGGTCGGGATGCCGAACCGCATCATGCCGCCCGCCGCGGACTCCGCGTCCTTGACCGTCACCGAGTGACCGAGGCGCGCGAGGTGGTACGCCGCCGACAGGCCGGCCGGGCCGGCGCCGACGACGAGGACCCTCCTGCCCGTGGGCGGACCGTCCTTCGGCACGACCCATCCCTGCTTGATCGCCTCGTCGCCGAGGAAGCGCTCGACCGAGTTGATCCCGACGGCCTCGTCGAGCTGTCCGCGGTTGCACGCCGTCTCGCACGGGTGGTAGCAGACCCGGCCCATGATCGCGGGGAACGGGTTCTCCTCCATGATCCTCAGCCAGGCGCGCTCGTAGCCGGCGCCGCCCTCCTCGGCCTCGTAGAGCCAGGCCTGGATGTTCTCGCCGGCGGGACACCCGTCGTTGCACGGCGGCATCCGGTTCGTGTAGACCGCCCGCTCGGTCCGCCACGAGCCGGTCAGGTTGTGGAGGCTCGAGCCGACGTCGAGCGTGATCGCGAAGGGCTTCTCCATCAGTCCTGGCCTTCCGTGAGCAGCCCGAAGCGGGCGATGTTGCGGTCGGCGCGCGCCTGCAGACGGGCCACGACGTCGGGTCGTCCCGGGTCGCCGAAGAGGTGGGCGTAGCGACCCTGCGGCCGGAGGTAGTCCTCGACCGGGACCTGGCGGCGGATGGGGGAGACGTCCGTGACCGCACCGTCGTGGGCCTCGAACACGGGGAACAGCCCGCACTCCTTCGCCAGGCGGGCGAGCCTGATGGTGTCCTCGGACGCGGCCGCCCACCCGAGCGGGCAGGGCACGAGCACGTGCAGGTACCGCGCGCCGTGCATGCCCATCGCCCGCTCGACCTTGTCCTCCAGGTCGTGCAGGTCGGCCACGGTCGCGGTCGCGACGTAGGGGATCTCGTGGGCCATCGCGATGAGCGGCACGAACTTCCCCTGGCCGAACGCGTTGCCCGGCTCGGGGCCGAGGGCCTTGGTGTTGGCGGTGCGTGCTGCGGGTGGGGTCGCGCCCGAGCGCTGGACGCCGGTGTTCATGTAGCCCTCGTTGTCGTAGCAGACGAAGAGCACGTCGTCGTTGCGCTCGAACATCCCCGACAGCGCGCCGAAGCCGATGTCGACGGTGCCGCCGTCCCCGGCCTGCCTGACCACCCGGACGTCGTCCCGGCCCTGGGCGCGCAGCGCGGCGGCGACGCCGGCGGCGACCGCGGGCCCGTTGCCGAAGAGCGAGTGCAGCCACGGGAGCTGCCACGAGGTCTCGGGGTACGGCGTCGAGAAGACCTCCAGGCAGCCGGTGGAGTTTACCGCGACCATCCGCCCCCCGGACGCGCGCATGGCGGCGTCGAGCACGTAGCGGGCGCCCAGGGCCTCGCCGCACCCCCGGCAGGCGCGGTGGCCCGACGTCAGGGTGTTCGAGCGGCCCACGCGGGCCTGCACGGTGCGTTGCTCTGGATCGAGCAGACGGTTGCCGACCGCGAAGGTCCCGGTCTGGTAGAGCTTGAGCTGCTGGTGGGGCATGGCTGCCGTTCCTTATCCGTGGGCCTGGAGCTCGTGCCGCACCCGGTCCTCGTCGAGGTCGAGGAAGTGGAGGCGGTGCGCGTCGAGGCGGTTCGCGAGGATGTCGCCGAGCAGACGGTGCAACGAGGCGCTGGTGACGGGGCGGCCACCGAGGCCGGCCACGACGTCGTACACCTCGACGGGGAGGCCCCGGGTCGCGTCACGGACGTTCTGCCCGACGATGCCGCCGGCTCCCACCGCGAACGCCCTCTCCACGACGACCACGCGGCGGGCGTTCCGGAGCGCGTCGCGCACCTGGGCCGCCGGCCACGGCCGGAAGCAGGTGATCCCGAGGACACCCACGGCCTGGCCGTCGTCGCGCAGCCCGTCGACGACCTCCTCGATGGTGCCGAGCACCGATCCGAGCGCGACGACCACGGTCTCCGCGTCCTCGAGCCGATAGGGCTGCAGGAGACCGCCCGTGCCGCGGCCGAACGCCGCGCGGAACTCCTCACCGATCATGGGGATCAGGTCGAGCGCAGCGAGCTGCTTGTGGTGGTTCAGGTACTTCACCTCGGTGAAGGCCTCGGGACCGACCATCGCGCCGATGGTCACCGGGTCGTCGGGGTCGAGGAGCTGTCGGGGGACCAGCGGCGGGAGGAACGCGTCGACGGCTTCCTGCTCGGGCAGGTCGACCTGCTCGAACGCGTGCGTGAGCACGAAGCCGTCCATGCAGACCATCACCGGCACGGAGAGAGCCTCGGCCAACCAGAAGGCCTGGACGTGGAGGTCGGTCGCCGCCTGGTTGGAGTCGGCGAAGAGCTGGACCCACCCGGAGTCCCGCATCGCCATCGCGTCGGAGTGGTCGTTCCAGATGTTGATCGGTGCCCCGACCGCGCGGTTCGCCACCGTCATGACGATCGGGAGCCCGAGACCCGATGCGTTGAACAGCGCCTCGGCCATGAAGAGCAGACCCTGGCTCGAGGTGGCCGTGTAGGTGCGGCTCCCCGCTGCGGAGGCGCCGATGCACGCGGACAGGGCGCCGAACTCCGACTCCACCATGAGGTACTCGCAGGGCACGAGGTCGCCCGTGCGCACCCGGTCGGAGAGCGACTCGACGATGTGCGTCTGCGGCGAGATCGGGTAGGCGGCGATCACCTGCGGCCGGCACCGTGCGACGGCCGCGGCCACCGCTTGGGAACCCTCGACCTGGCTAAGCAACGGAGGACCCCTGCACGAAGCGCGCGACGTGCTCGTGCGCGACCTCGGCGGCGCGGACGTTGCCCGCGCCGACCGGTCCTGGGAACCGCTCACGGATCGCGTCGCAGACCGCGCCGAGCGTGACCTGGCCGGTCAGCGCCGCGAACGCGCCGAGCAGCGCCGCGTTGGGAAGTGGCCGGCCGAGGAGCTGACGGGCGATCTCCGTCGCCGGCACCGTGGCGGCGTGACCCTGGCGGAGGTCGCGCACGACCTCGTCGATCCCCAGGTCGGCCGCCGATCTCGAGGTGTTGACGAGCAGGTAGCCGTCGGGACTCAGCCCCGCGAACAGGTCGACCTGGTGCACCAGGCTCGGGTCCTGCACGATCACCGCGTCCGGCTCGACGATCGGCTCGCGCAGCCGGATCGGCCGGTCGTCGATGCGGCAGTAGGAGACCACCGGTGCCCCGGTCCGCTCCGAGCCGAACGTGGGGAAGGCCTGCGCGCGACGGCCCTCGTCGAACACCGCCACCGAGAGCAGCTCGGCGGCAGTGACGACGCCCTGGCCGCCACGACCGTGGATCCGTACGCCGAACACGCGCGGACCTATCCGGCCACGAGACGGACCAGGTCGGCGAGCCGACTGGTGTAGCCCCACTCGTTGTCGTACCAGCCGAACACCTTCACGAACCGTCCCGACGCCTGGGTCAGCCCGGAGTCGAACACGCACGATGACGGGTCGAGGATGACGTCGGAGGACACCAGCGGCTCCTCCTCGTAGGCCAGGTACGGCGCCAGGGGCCCCTCGGAGGCTGCGGCCCTGAAGGCGGCGTTGACCTCCTCCGCGGTGACCTCCCGGTCGAGCAGCAGGCCGAGGTCGACCAGCGAGCCGTCGACGACCGGCACCCGCAGCGCGACGCCGTCGATGCGTCCGGCCATCCGGGGCAGGACCTCGCCGACGGCCTTGGCGGCGCCGGTGCTGGTCGGGATGATGTTGACGGCGCCGGCGCGAGCGCGGCGCGGGTCCTTGTGCGGCGCGTCGAGGATGTTCTGGTCGTTGGTGTAGGCGTGCACGGTCGTCATGAACCCGCGCTCGATGCCGAACGCGTCGTCGAGGACCTTGACCATCGGTGCGACGCAGTTGGTCGTGCACGAGGCGTTGGAGACGACGTGGTGGTGAGCGGGGTCGTAGGCGTCCTGGTTGATCCCCATCACGATGGTGGCGTCGACGCCCTTTCCGGGCGCCGAGATCACGACCTTCGGCGCACCGGCGTCCAGGTGGCCCTGGGCGAGCTCCCTGGTCCGGAACCGGCCGGTCGCCTCGACCACGACGTCGACGTCGAGCTCGGCCCAGGGGATCAGGCCCGGCTCGCGGTGCGCGGTCACGGCGATCTTGCGCCCGCCGACGACCAGGGTGTCGTCGCCGACGGCCTCGACCGAGGACGGGAACCTCCCGAAGGTGCTGTCGCGGCGGACCAGTCGTGCGAGCGAGCGGACGTCCACCAGGTCGTTCACGCCGACGACCTCGAGGTCGGTCGACTGGTCGGCGAGGCGCAGCAGCGCCCTCCCCACGCGACCCATTCCGTTGATTCCGATGCGCACCATCGTGGGTGCCTCCTTCTGTCGTGTTGTCCAGGTGGTTGTCGGGTCAGGCCAGGAGGACGCCGCCGTCGACGACGACCTGGGCGCCCGTCATGTAGTCGGCCATCGGGCTCACCAGGAACAGGGCGACCTTGCCGATGTCGTCAGGAACGCCCATCCGGCCCATCGGGATCCGGGCGAGGAACGTCCGGAGCATGACCTCGGGGTCGACGCCCGGGACCGCCTGCATGTGCTCCACGCCCGGCGTGGCGATGGCGCCGGGAGCGATCGCGTTCACGGCGATGCCGTGCGGCGCGAGCTCGAGGGCCAGGTTCTTGGTGAAGCCCCACGCGCCGTGCTTGGACGCGTCGTAGTGCGCGAGGCCGACGGAGGAGGGGTGCAGCGCGTCGATCGAGGTGACGTTGACGATCCGTCCGCCGTCGCCCTGCTCGATCATCTGCTGCGCGGCCATCCGGCTGCAGAGGTACACGCCCTCGAGGTTGACGTCGATGACCCGGCGGAACTGCTCGGGCGACATGTCCATCACCGGGATGGTCGGGAAGATGCCGGCGTTGTTGACGAGGACGTCGATCCGTCCCGACCACGCCACCGCGGCCACCCCGAGCCGGCGTACCGCGGTCTCGTCGCTGACGTCCACCGTGACCGCCAGCGCCTGAAGGCCGTCGTCGTGCAGCTCCTTCGCCGTGAGCGCAGCGGCCTCGCCGTCCGCGTCGGCGACGACCACGGCGGCACCGGCCGAGGCCAGTCGCGTCGCGATCGACTTGCCGATGCCCATCGCCCCGCCGGTGACGATCGCCGTCCGACCCGTCAGGTCGAGCAGCGACGACCCGCGCTCGTGGTGCTCCATGACTCGCTCCTTCGGCTGTGCGTGCGCCGAGTGCGCCCGTGCCCCCAGCCTTCGCGGCGGGCGTTGCTGTCGGCACCGCACAGGGACCCAGGAGCGCAGGACCTATGTCCCGCCGGAGACGGCGCCGACGCGCGGCACACAGAGGAAGAGGTCCTGGCGTCCAGGTCTACCTGTTCGAGGACGGGCACCGCACGCGGGCGGAGGCCGTCCTGCACACCCGTCAGCAGGGCGCTGTCCGGCCTGGCCCACGACCTCCTCGACGCGACGATCGCCGACCTCGAGCAGAACGTCGGGGCCGAGGTCCGGTTCTCCGGCTCAGCAGGCGCGCTCAGTCCCCGAGCCGGACCTCGACCACGCCGGGGACGGAGGCGGCCAGCACCCGGGCGATCACCCGGTCGTGGAGGCCGCTCGGTCCGCTGATCTCGGCCACGCCGTCGTGCACCTCGACCAACCAGTCGTGCTCACCCGCGGACACGAGCAGGGCGTCGATGTCCTGCTCGAGCAGGTCGTCGCTCCGCGCCAGCATCCGTACGACGTCGCGTCGGCTCAGGACGCCCACGACCTTGCCGGTGTCGTCGACCACCGGCAGGCTCTTGACGCCGGTCGACGTCGCGATGTCCACCGCGACGGCGAGGTCGGTCTCGGGGTGCACCGTGATCGCGTGTGACGTCATCACGTCCCCCACGTAACGGGGACGGTCGTCGCGCGGTTCGGCGTGCGGGATCTCGTGGGTCCGCGGGTCGGGTCCGACCAGCTCCCGGATCAGGTCCGCCTCGCTCACGACGCCGACGATGCGTCCGCCCGCGCCCACGACGGGCAGCGAGGTGATGTCGTTCTCGTCGAGCAGGGTCAACGCGACCTTCACGGTCGTGTCGGCCCGCACCGTCACCAGGTCGGTGGTCATCAGCTCTCGGGCAATCATGGTGCACTTCCTTCATCGATGGGTCAGGGGACGACGGCGACGGGGCACGTCGCCTCGTGCAGGAGGTGCTGGCTGACGGAACCCAGCACGACGGTGTTCAAGCTCCGGCGGTGACCGGCGCCGACGACGACGAGCGCGGTGTGCTCGGACGCCGTCGCGAGCGCGTCGCCGGGCTGGCCCGTCTCCGTCGACGCCGGCGACGACACGCAGTGCGGCGTCGTCGGCCGCCGGGCGGACCACGACGACGGGCCCGCGGGCGTGCCGGGTCACGGGGAGGCTCACCGAGCCGAGGACCGCGCCGGTCACCCGACCGTGTCCCCTCGCCCCGACCACCACGAGCGTGCTCGCCGAGGACGCGTCGACGAGGGCTCGCTGGGGGAGCCGGTCATGGACGATGCTGACGCGCCCCGGTCGACCAGCGGCGGCGAGGAGGTCGCGCGCCTCAGCGGCCCATTCCTCGACGATGACCTCACCCGGGACGATGAGGGGGCTGTAGCCGCCGTAGGACGGGTCGCCGCTCGCGACGATCACGAGGAGGGTTGCTCGGTGGCGCTCGGCCGCGTCCGCGGCCCAGTCGAGTGCTCTTCGCGCGTCCGCGGAGCTGTCGAAACCGACGACGAAAGGACGTATCTGCTCCATGGGGTCAGCCCGCTTCCACGGGCTGACGGATCAACGTGCGGAGGCGATCGGGAGCGGTCCGCCGAGCCTCCTGCTGGCGCCGCACCACGAAGTGGGCCGCGTAGACAACCGGCATCAGTGTCTCGAACGCGGCCGCGAAGGCGGCGCCGCCGGGCGAGCCGTGCCCCCCGACGACCAGGTACCCGAGCTCCGGCACGTCGACGACGTCGACGCGGTCCGCCCGGGCTCGGTAGAGGCGAGCGACCTCGCGCGGGTCGGTCGTCGGTGGGACCGTCATGGGTCCAGCCTGTGCACGCGCCGGTCGGGAGGCGAGGGCCCAACGTCCCGGCGGCGGTCGACCTTCGACCGGGACGCCGCTGCCCGGGGCCGACGGTGGTAGCCTCGAAGGCACTACCGCACGTTCCTCTCGCTCGGTGACCCAGCGAGCGCGCGCCGCCGCGACGAGGGGACGCGGGACTCGCACCGCCGTCGGCATCGGGTTGCGCCGGCAACGGTCAGCACGTGCACGCGTCCGGCACCGGACGCAGAGGAAGGACATCCGTGGCTCGAGGAAGCCAGCGCGGTCGCCCGCAGCAGCAGCGACGCAAGGGCGCCGCCAACCGACCCCGCCGTGACGAGGAGGGGATCATCCCGATCCTCGCCCGCGCGGTGCGCGAGGTCGAGTCGGCCGTCGCCCGCCGCTCCGCGATGCCGGAGGTGCGCACCAAGTTCCAGGTCGTCGCGCTGCTCGCCCGCGAGGAGCGCAACCGGGTCAAGGACGACGAGTCCCTGTCCGACGCCAAGCGCGCCGACGAGCTGAAGCGGCTCGACGGGATCGCGACGATCCTGGCGCAGACGGCCGCCCGCGACTCGACGCTGTTCACGCTGCTCGCCGAGGACGCGGAGATCTCCGACTCCGCCAAGGACCTGCGGCGCGAGATGCTCCGCCGGGCCGGTGTCGAGGTCGAGGAGGAGCCCGAGCCGGAGGCCGTCGAGGAGGACCTCGCGACCGCTCAGCGCCGGGTCGTTCCCCAGTCGGTCCTGTCCCGGCAGCTCGCCAACCCGTTCCTCACCCCGGACTTCACGGCCGCGGCGCCCCGCAACGTGCATCCGCGCCGGCTCGCCGGCTGGGAGCTGCTCGAGCCGCTGTTCCGTTCCTTCGAGCAGGCCGACAAGGGCGCACCGTCCTCGATGGAGCTGCCCGAGCCCAGCTCGCTGCAGACCCCGACCGGCCGTGAGCTGATGCTGCACCAGGCACAGGTCGTGGCGGCGGCCGCGGAGGGGCACCGCACCTTCCTGCTCGCCGACGAGCCCGGCCTGGGCAAGACGGCGCAGGCGCTCCTGGCGGCCCACGCCGCGAACGCCTACCCGCTGCTGGTGGCCGTGCCCAACGTGGTCAAGACCAACTGGGGCCGTGAGGTCGGGCTGTGGACGCCCGACAAGAAGGTCACCGTGCTGCACGGCGACGGCAACGACGTCGACGGGTTCGCCGACGTGTTCGTCGTCAATTACGAGATCCTCGACCGGCACCTCGGCTGGCTCGGCACCCACGGCTTCCGCGGGATGGTCGTCGACGAGGCGCACTACATCAAGAACAAGACCTCCCAGCGCTCCCAGAACGTGCTGGAGATCGCGGACCGGATCCGGGCCCGGGTCGCCCGCCCGCTGATGATGGCGCTCACCGGTACGCCGCTGATCAACGACATCGAGGACTTCCGGGCGATCTGGCAGTTCCTCGGCTGGATCGACGAGAAGAAGCCGCTCGGCGACCTGATGGAGTGCCTCGAGGAGACCGGCCTGGTGCCGACCGACCCGGGCTTCTTCCGCGCCGCCCGGCAGTGCGTCCTCGAGCAGGGCATCGTGCGGCGCCGGAAGATCGATGTCGCCTCCGACATCCCCGCCCGCCGCGTCGCCGACCTCCCCGTGGAGCTCGAGGGCGAGGCCGGCCGCTCGATCCGCAAGGCCGAGGCCGAGCTTGCGCGCCGGATGGTCGAGCGCTACGACCGGGCCCTGCAGACGCGGACCTCCGGCGTCGTCGTCGACGGCATCGACCACGACCTGGTCCGCCGGGTGGCGACGTGGGAGCGCGAGGAGACCGCCAGTAACAACGGCGAGAACGTCTTCGGGATGCTGCGCAGGATCGGCCAGGCCAAGGCGGGGCTGGCCGCGGACTACACCGCCCAGCTGGCCCGCAACGTCGGCAAGGTCGTCTTCTTCGCCAAGCACATCGACGTCATGGACCTCGCCGAGGAGACGTTCGCGTCCCGCGGCATCCAGTACTCCTCGATCCGCGGCGACCAGACCACGCCGGTCCGGCAGCGCAACATCGACGCGTTCGTCAACGACCCCGAGGTGCACGTCGCCGTCTGCTCGCTCACCGCGGCCGGCGTCGGCATCAACCTGCAGGTCGCGTCCAACCTGGTGCTCGCCGAGCTGTCCTGGACCGACGCCGAGCAGACCCAGGCCATCGACCGGGTGCACCGGATCGGCCAGACCGAGCCGGTCACGGCGTGGCGCGTGATCGCCACCCAGACCCTCGACACCCGGATCGCCGAGCTGATCGACCGCAAGGCCGGCCTCGCCGCCCGGGCGCTGGACGGCGCCGGCGAGGAGGCCGAGGGCGCCATCGATCTGCAGACCGAGGCCCTGGTCGCGCTGCTCACCGCCGCGCTGGAGGAGCGGGAGGGCGCCGCCCGCTGAGTCGATGTCACACTTCCGCGTCCCCGTCTCGTCCTAGGGGCATGACGATGATCGCGGTGGCAGGTGGCACGGGTGTGGTCGGCACGTACGTCGTCGACGAGGTCCGGCGGCGGGGGCACCAGGCCCGAGTGGTGTCCCGGTCCCACGGGGTCGACCTCGCCACGGGTGCGGGGCTCGACAGCGCGCTGCAAGGTGCGGACGCCGTGATCGACGTCAGCAACGTGAGCACGAACAGCGGCCGCAAGGCGGTCGCCTTCTTCGAGGCGGCCACCGGCAACCTGCTGGCGGCGGGGGAGCGGGCCGGGATCCGGCACCACGTTGCGCTCTCGATCGTGGGCATCGACCGGGTCGACCTGCCCTACTACCGCGGCAAGGTCCGTCAGGAGGACCTGGTGGAGGCGGGCCGGGTGCCCTGGACGATCGTGCGGGCGACCCAGTTCCACGAGTTCCCGGGCCAGCTCATCGACCGCTCACCCCGGCCGCTCGCCCTGGCGCCGGCGATGCTGAGCCGGCCCGTCGCCGCGAGCGAGGTCGCGGCGGTCCTGGTCGACGCCGCGCTGGGTGAGCCGCAGGGTCGAACACGCGACGTCGCGGGTCCCGACCAGCTGCTGATGTCCGACCTGGTCCGACGCGTGCTGGCGAAGCGCGGCGAGCGGCGGCTCGTCGTACCGCTGCCCCTGCCGGGACGGATGGGCCGCGCGGTCCGGGCGGGCGGCCTGCTGCCGCAGGGTGAGGCGGTCGTCGGGACGCAGACTTGGGACGACTGGTTGGATCGGTCGGCGTGACCGACGTCGACGAGCTGGCGCGTGAGTACGACGCCCAGCGCGCCCGGATGGTCAACGTCGCCTACGCGATCCTCGGGAGCCGCGCGGAGGCCGAGGATGTCGTCGCGGACTGCTGGCCCAAGCTGGTCGAGGCGGATCGCCGCGAGCCGGTCCGCGACGTCGCCGGCTGGCTGACGGTGGCCGTGGCGCGCACCGCCGTCGACGTACTGCGCTCGGCGCGCGTCCGACGGGAGACCTATCCCGGGGTCTGGCTGCCGGAGCCCGTGCTGACCGCCGACCCGCTCGACCGGGTCACCCTCGACGAGACCGTCGGCTATGCGCTGATGGTCGTGCTGGAGTCGCTCTCCCCGGCGGAGCGGACGGCCTGGGTGATGCACGACGTGTTCGGCATGACCTTCGAGGACGTCGCGCGCGTGGTCGGCCGCTCGTCCGCCGCGGTGCGGCAGCTGGCAGCACGCGCGCGGGCTCATCTCGCCGAGGGCTCCGGGCGGTTCGACGTGGACCGGTCCGAGCACGAGCGGGTGCTCGGCGGCTTCCTCACCGCGGCGGCCGGCGGCGACCTCGAGGCGCTGGTCGCGACGCTCGACCCGGCCGTGGTGCTGGTCTCCGACGGCGGTGGCGAGGTCAGCGCCGCGCGACGCCCTGTCGAGGGGGCGAGCCGGGTCGCGCGGTTCCTGCTCGGCGTGGCCGCGAAGAACCAGCGGGAGCTCCCCGACGCCCGGCTGGAGCTCGTCGACGTCAACGGGCTGCCGAGCCTGGCCGTCTACGACGGCGAGCGGCTCGACACCGTCATGGTGCTGACCGTCGAGCGCGGCCGGGTCGCCCGGGTCGACGTGATCCGTGCGCCGGCGAAGCTCCGGACCGTCCCGCCCAACCCCCGGACCCCTCGCCGCTGAGGGCCGGATCGGCCTAGGGTCCCGCCATGGGGACCACGGGGCGGCGCGCGCTCGCCGTACTTGCTGCCGCTCTGCTCGCGACCGGACTGATGGGTGCGCCCGCCCGCGCCGGCGGGGACCTGCCGGTCCCCTACACGTTCCTGATCAGCGCCGTGCTCGGCGGCACCCGCGTCGACGCTGACCCGCCGGGCGCCAACGAGTGGTCGTGCCGGCCGACCGCCGAGCACCCGCGGCCGGTGGTCCTCGTGCACGGCCTGCTGGGCAACAAGAACACCAACTGGCAGACCTACGCGCCGCTGCTGAAGAACAACGGCTACTGCGTCTACTCGCTGACCTACGGCGTCCCGGCGGGCACCCCGGTCGGGCTGGACCAGTTCGGTGGGCTCACCCGGATGCAGGACAGCGCGGTGCAGCTGAAGGAGTTCGTGCACCGGGTGCTGCGCAGCACCGGCGCCCGCCAGGTCGACATCGTCGGCCACTCCGAGGGCACGGTCGTGCCGCAGTACTACGTGAAGTTCCTCGGCGGGGCGAGGGACGTGAAGAACTACGTCGCGATCGCACCGCTCTGGCACGGCACCCGGCTCGCGAACACGGCCACCGTCGTCGCGAAGCTGTTCGGCCTCGACCCGGACTCGTTCCCCGTGTGCGCCTCCTGCGCCCAGTTCGCACCCGGCTCGCCGTTCATGACGAAGATGCGGACCGGGCGGATCGCGGTGCGCGGGGTGGACTACACCAACATCGTCACCAAGTACGACGAGCTCGTGTCGCCGTACACCTCCGGGATCCAGCGCGGCATGCACAACTACGTGCTCCAGGACTCCTGCGCGGAGGACTACTCCGAGCACTTCGAGGTGGTCGCGTCCCCGGTGGCCGCGCAGATCGTGCTGAACACCCTCGACCCGGCGGAGAAGAAGCCGGTCCCGTGCCGGCTGGTGCTGCCGTTCGTCGGTCCCTGACCGTCACATCTCCTCGTGCACGTCGGGGTCGCCGCCGAACAGGCGACCGTCGGCGCGGCCGAGGGCGCTGATCGCGGTCATCTCCTCGTCGGTCAGCTCGAAGCCGAAGACGTCGAGGTTCTGCCGCTGCCGCTCCGGGTCGGCGGACTTCGGGATCGGCAGCGAGCCGAGCTGGACGTGCCAGCGCAGGACGACCTGCGCCGGCGTGACGCCCAGCCGCTCCGCGGGTACGGCGACCGCCGGGTCGCCGTACTTGGCCTGCCGCTTGCCGAGCGGGCTCCATGCTTCGGTGCGGATGCCGAGCCGGTCGTGGACGGCGCGCATCTCGGCCTGCGGGAAGCCGGGGTGCAGCTCGAGCTGGTTCACGGCCGGCGTGACGCCGCTGTCGTCGATGATCCGCTCCAGGTGCGCCGCGGTGAAGTTCGAGACGCCGATCGAGCGGACCAGTCCGCGCTCACGCAGCTCGACGAGGGCGCGCCAGGCCTCGTGGTAGCGCCCGACGCTCGGGTTGGGCCAGTGGATCAGGTGCAGGTCGAGGTGGTCGAGGCCGAGACGCTCCAGGGACTCCTCGGTCGAGGCGATCGCGTCGGCGTGGGCGTGGTGCCGGCCTGGCAGCTTGCTGGTGACGAACAGCTCGTCGCGCGGGACGCCGGACGCGCGGATCGCCTCGCCGACCTCGGCCTCGTTGCCGTAGTTCACCGCGGTGTCGATCAGCCGGTAGCCCGCGGCGATCGCCGACACCACCGCGTCGACGCCCTCGGCGCCGGACAGCGGGTAGGTCCCGAAGCCGATCGCCGGGATGGTGTGGCCGTCGTTGAGCTCGTAGGTGGGGATCACCGCTCGATCGTAGGCAGCCGCGCCTGACCGGATCATCGACCCGTGCGTCCGTTCCTCCTCACGCGTCACAGCACGGAACCCTTTGGGTGAACGGTCGTTGAAGGTGAAGACAACGGCGATGCTCGGGTCATCGAGGTCTGACGACGGTCGGCGGTGGCTGGGGGGTTCCGCCGACCGTCCTCAGCCCGTTCGGCTCAGGGACGACCGACCGTGGCGGTCACGCGGAATCCGCGGTTCTGGTCCAGCGGCTTGCCGCCGCACGCGAACGACGTCATGCGGTGGCAGCGGTAGCGCGTGGACGCGTTCACGGCCGTCACGACGACCGAGCTGGTGCGGGCGGTGCCGAACGCCACCACGGTCGAGCCGCGGCCGTGCCGGTCGAGGGCGACGGTACGGCGGACCGTGCGGCCGCCGGGGCGTCGCACCTCCACCGACACTGCGGGTGCCTCCCGACGGTCCGGACCGTCCACGTCGACGGTGAGCAGGCTGTGGCGTGCCGCGGCGCCGGCCCCGGGCACGATCCGCAGGTTCTCGGCCGCGAGGTGGTCGACCTGGAGCGTCCGCACGACGCGGGCGGTGCCCGCCAGGCGCAGGGTCCCGGCCAGCCGGGCGCCGGGCCAGTGCGTGCCCTCCTCGTAGTGGCGGGCCGGGTCGAGGTTGGCCGCCGCGTAGGAGGCGAGCGTCTGCGCGAGTCCACCGCGGTGGGCGAGCACCTGCCGCAGCGCCTGGACGGAGTAGTCGTCGGCTGCGGCTCCGCGGGCGTCGGCCCGTTGCCAGACGTCGCGGACGATGCCGCGGCCGTAGCGCTCGCTGAGGTACTCCCAGAAGGCCCAGTTCCCGTACTGCGTGTAGCGCGTGTTCGAGAACGTGTCGAGCGAGACGCCGGGGCGCCGTACCGAGCCGTACTTGAGGTAGCGGCGGTTGTCGTTGGAGCCGTCGGCGTACTGGTCCTCCATCCAGGTCGCGGTGGACTCGAGCAGCCAGGGGTCCTCGCGGAAGTCGTAGCCGAACTGGATCGCGTGGAAGAACTCGTGCGCAGCGGTGACCCTCAGGCTCGAGCGGGCCGGGGCGCCGTACTGGCTGGGGGAGAAGTCGTTGTCGAGCACGCAGTAGCCCGAGGCGCTGAACCGCTCGTGCGGGACCCGCGCCTCCGGGGTGCAGTAGCCGAACAGGCCGCGGTTGCCGAGGTCGGCGAGGTAGACGTCGAACCGGCCGTCGCCGCCCCGGGTCCCGTCCGAGGGCGGCCGGCGCATGCCGAACTGGTCGATCTCGAAGTCCCACACCGACGCCATCACGCGCAGGGTGCGGTGCACCCACCGCATCCGGCGGGGCGCGTCGTCACCGTGCAGGGCGTAGTGGACGCACAGCCGCTTGCCGCAGATCTCCGCGGACCGTCCGTGGTAGCCGTCCCCGCCCGGGTCCTGGTAGCCGTCCGTCGGCCGGGCCAGCAGCACGTCGGCGCGCACCGAGTCGAAGAACCCGAGCCGGTCGCGCGACATGAACACGTCGCGCAGGGTCATGGTCAGGTCGAAGTGGCGGTTGGCCGGCAGCGCCCGGGAGGTCAGCAGCCGGCTCGCCCGGGCGATCGCGTCCCCGGGGTCGGCGGGTTGGTCCTGCCCGACCGTGGGCCGCGGCTGGCCGGGCGCCGCGTTCGCGGGTACGCCGACCGCGAGCCCCCCGAGCAGCGCGAGCGCGAGCAGCGCCGAGAGGGCGCTCAGGCGTGGGCGCATGACCGGCTGCTCCTGCGGGGTCGGGGAAGGGAACCTCGCACGTTTCCCGCGGGCCCGCGTCAGCCGATGTTCGAGATCTTCTCGATCAGGGCGGTCGTCGAGATCGCCGGGGTGCGTGGCAAGTAGACCACCTCGCAGACGTCCGACAGGTGATCGAAACGCCCTTTCCAGTCATCTCCCATGACCAGCACGTCGGCGCGGAACTTCTCGACGTACTCGCGTTTCTGCTCGAGGCTCTCCTCCAGGAACACCTCGTCGACCGGCTTGAGCGCGGCGATGATCGCCATCCGCTCGCGCTCGCTGAAGACGGGCTCACGCTCCTTCTTGCGCAGGTTGAGCGCGTCGGAGGAGACGCCGACGACCAGGCGATCGCCGAGCTCGGCGGCGCGCTCGAGCACCCTGAGGTGCCCGACGTGGAACACGTCGAACGTCCCGAAGGTGATCACGGTGCGGGCGCTGGACATGCGCGGCAGTCTCTCATTTGCCCGTGGGCCGAGCGGACGCCCTGCACGGCGTTGCGTAAGGATGGCGGACGTGACCGGGTTTCTCGAGGCAGCCGAGTCGGAGGCAGACGTCGTACGGCGGCGCGGGTTGCGGCGCATGCGCACGGTCGCGGTCAGCCTGCTCCTGTTCGCCGCGGCGGTGTACCTCGCCACGCTCAAGCGGGACGGCTTCCTGGGATACGTGAACGCCGGCGCCGAGGCGTCGATGGTGGGTGCGATCGCGGACTGGTTCGCGGTCACCGCCTTGTTCAAGCACCCGCTGGGGCTGCCGATCCCGCACACCGCGCTGATCCCGAAGCGCAAGGACGACCTCGGCAAGGGTCTCGAGCAGTTCGTCGGCGAGAACTTCCTGCAGGAGCAGATCATCCGCGAGCGGATCCTCTCGATCGGCATCGCGGAGCGGGTCGCGGCCTGGCTGTCCGTCCCGGCCAACGCGCGCCGGGTCGTCGACGAGGCCGCAGAGATCACCGCGCTCGCGCTGAGCAAGGTCCGCGAGGACCACATCGTCTCCCTCGTGAACGACGCGCTGGTGCCGCGGTTCAAGGAGGAGCAGATCGCGCCGCTGCTCGGCGGCCTGCTCTCGGAGGCACTGGCGGACGACCTGCACCACGGGCTGGTCGACCTCGGCTTGGAGGAGCTGCACGACTGGCTGGTCGCCAACCCCGAGACCGTGCACGAGGTCCTGGGGGAGCGGGCGCCGTGGTGGGCGCCGGACAGCGTGAACACCTACGTCATCAACCGGCTGCACCTGGAGATGGTGCGGTGGCTCGCCGAGATCCGGAGCGACCCGACCCACCGCGCCCGGCTCGCGCTCGACTCGATGCTGCACCGGCTCGCCGACGACCTGCTCGGCAACCCCGCCACCCAGGAGCGGGCCGAGCGGCTCAAGCTGCGGATGCTGGAGCACCCGGCCGTCATCAACACCGCCATCACGATCTGGAACGCGCTCCGGCGCGCGCTCGAGTCCTCGCTCGCCGACCCGGACGGGGCGGTGCACCAGCGGCTGCTGCTCGAGGCCCAGGCGGCCGCCGACCGGCTCCGCAGCGACCCCGAGCTGCGCGCCCGGGTCGACCAGACCGCGGCCGACCTCGCGGTCTTCGTGGTCGAGCGCTACGGCAACGACATCACAGCCGTCATCACGCACACCATCGAGCGCTGGGACGGCAAGGAGGCCTCGCGGCGGATCGAGCTGCACGTCGGTCGCGACCTGCAGTTCATCCGGATCAACGGCACCATCGTCGGTGGCCTGGTCGGCGTGCTGATCCACACGGTGTCGGTGGTGATCAGCTGATGGCGCCCCTCGAGCCGATGGACGTCGGCATCCGCGACGAGATGATCCGGCTCGGGCAGTTCCTCAAGCTCGCGAACCTGATCGAGCACGGCTCCGAGGCCAGGACCGTGTGCGCGTCGGGCGAGGTACGCGTCAACGGCGAGGTCGAGACCCGCCGCGGTCGGCAGCTCCGCGAGGGCGACGTGGTCGAGCTGGGCGGACAGGCCGCCCGGGTCGTCCACGGGGACGTGCCGGACGACCTGCCCTGGTAGTCAGCTCACGCCGAGCAGGTCGACGACGAAGATCAGCGTCTCGCCGCCCTTGATGACGCCGCCCGCGCCGCGGTCGCCGTACCCGAGGTGCGGCGGGATCACGAGCTGCCGGCGGCCGCCGACCTTCATGCCCTGGACTCCCTGGTCCCAACCGGCGATGACCTGGCCCACGCCGAGCTGGAAGTCGAGCGGGGCGCCCCGGTTGTACGACGCGTCGAACTCCTCGCCGGTCGAGTGCGCCACCCCGACGTAGTGCACCGACACCTTGCTGCCGGCCTTCGCCTCCTCACCGTCGCCGACGGTGACGTCGGTGACCACGAGGTCGGTCGGCGGGGTCGGGTCCACGAAATCGATCTCAGGCTTCTCCATGCCGTCCACCCTAGGGGTGTGGGGTGAGCGCATACTGACGAGGTGGACCTGATGAGGGCGATGCCGATCGTGCTCAGATGCGCCGTTGCCGGCGCGGGCCTGCTCGGCGTGCTCGGCCTCGTGGTCGGCACCATCATCGGCCTCCACGTCTACGCGCCGACGGCCTGGGCCGCCGCCTTCGAGATCGGCATCCCCTCCGCCGTCCTCGGCGCCCTGCTCGGCTCGCTGGCCGGCCTCGTGAGCCTGTTGATCGCCGGCAAGCCCCGGCGGCACACCACCTGATCCGCTGTGCCGGTGGTTGAGGTGCGAGGCGCCCCAGCGCCGCGCCCTCCGGCTCCTGTTCGGGATTCTTGGGATTCGTGGGCGCTCGCCGCGGGGGTCGAGGCACCTGGTTGCGACCCTGCGCGGGTGGCGGGATGCTGAGGGTCGACGGTCGGTGGTTGGGGGCTGCAAGAGAAGCGCCCCGGTGGTCGAGGAGGTCGCGCAGCGACCGTCACGAGACCCGGAGGTTCCGTTGGTCGAGTAGCCGTCGCGAGGGACGAGCGAGGGCGTATCGAGACCCGTTCAGTGACGTTCAGGCGTGCCGATGACCCCGCCGGGTGGCGGGGTGTGGGGCTCGGTGGCTAGTGGTCGGGTGGGTGGGCGCCGGGGTACGGTTCCCCGTCGTAGTCGTGGAGCTCTGCTGTTTCCCAAGGGTGCTCGACGTCCATGGTCTCCGGGTCGAGGCGTCGGGGTGGGTCGAGCTGGCGGGTGCCGTGGTGGTCGAGGAGGAAGTGCCGGTCGTTGGGGGCGATCCACAGGTAGGTGCCGGGTTCGACGATCACGTAACGCCATTGCGAGAAGGTTTTCGCCCGGTGGTGGCGCCGGCACAACGGGACCAGGTTGCACGGACACGTTGTCCCGCCCTTGGCGTGGGGTTTGGCGTGGTCGAGGTCGCAGGCCTCGATGCTGCGGTGACAGTTCGGGAAGGCGCAGTGAGGGTCACGCAGCCGGATGCGGGCCTTGAGCCGGTCGGGGATCTCATAAGACCCGACCGGGACGTGCTCGGTCAGGTCGATGACCGGGCGGACGATCACGGTGGTGCCCGGGGTGTTGACCCATTCCCGGATCTGGAACGGACTGATGGGGGTCTGGGTGTTGCCCAGCCGCCCGACCGCTGCGTCGGGTGGGAGTGCGTCGATGCCGGTGCCGGCCAGGGCCCGGATCGCGGTGTCGGTCAGGTGGGCGTGCAGCTCGACCCTGCGGCCCGGAACGGTGCGGACCACCTCACCGGTCTGGGGGTCGGTGACCTCGAGGTCGAGGGTGAGGTCCTGGCGGGCGAGCTCCCCGGCGGCCCGCGACCGCCGCACGTCCAGGGAGTCCGCGGACCCCAGCCGGCCGAGCAGGGTGGCCCGCCGAGAGACAGCCGCGTTCAGGTCGATCCCGTCCGCGGCATCCAGGACACCCTCGACGGACACCAGGCCGTCGGTGTCGATGTGGCCCAGGTTGATGTCGAAGTGCCGCTGCTCGGCTGCGTCGCGGCGGCGCTGCTCGGCCAAGTCGGGGTCGAACCGGGTGATCGCCTCGCCGACCAACCGTTCGATCTGCGCCCAGGCGCAGGTCCCGACCACGGGCCCGATGTGGCGGTCCACGAACCCTGCTGCGTCCGCGGAGAGCTGGCGGGTGAGGTCGGCGAGCCGTTCGGCACGCCAGGTGGCGCAGCGTCCGTCGAGGACGGCGGCGAAGGTCCGCTGGAGCCGCCAGCCGAGCTCGATGACCCGACCCACGTAGTCACGGCCACCATCAGGAGAGCGTCCGAGGACCGCGATCAGCTCCATCAACGCGAACTCAGAGACCAGCGGTGCGCCGGGTCCGGCGATCGGGACACCGGTGTCCAGGAAGCCATCGACCAGCGTCGCGGCACCCTCGGTGCAATCCGTGGTGTTGGCGTCGGCCCAGGCCACGATCTGGCACCACTCATCGACCCGGGCCTCGCGCTGGACGCGCAGGGTGGTGGTGAGCCCGGCGAGCAGCTCGCGGGTGGAGCGGCCGTCGTACCGCCCCATCGGCGAGGGGTGCTTCCCGAGATCCATGAGTGAATTCAAGCACCGACCGCCGACACAAAGAGGCGTCGAGAACCCGCCTGTGGACAGGCGATTCTCCCTCGCGGCCTGTGCACGGGAGGTGGTCTCGATACGCCCTCGCTCGTGCCTCGCGAGGGCTACTCGACCAACGGTGGGGTGCCGGACCACCGGCGGCGGCCGCTCTACAGAGCAACGGCGGCCACCTCAACCACCGGCGGCCGCGCTACGGCGTCTCGGCGGCGGCGCAGGTGGCGGGGTCGTACTGGTCGGCCTCCTTCAGCACGTCGACCGCGCGGGACCGGCCGAGGTTCCACTCCAGCCAGTCGTCGTCGGAGCGCCGGCGGTCGCCGAGGGCGCAGGGGCGCAGGTCCTGGGGGAGGGAGGTGAAGGCGGGGACGGCGTCCTCGGAGAGGCCTTGGAGGTAGGACCAGTCGACCTTGCCGGTGTCCTCGAAGCGGTCGATGTTGTGGCGGGCGATCCAGGCGTCCGGGTTGAGCAGCGCGAGCCCGAGCAGGGCGGCGGCTCCGGACAGCAGCGCGAACCGCGGCAGCCAGACGCCGCGCAGGGCGACGCCGGCGCCGACGAGCGCGAGCACGAGCAGCCCGAGCCAGCCCTCGAACACGTCGACCGTGAGGCGCAGCCGGGTGAAGCCGTAGGCGTCCTGGTAGACGCCCATCCGGTACAGCGCCGACGCCACCACGACGAGGGTCTGGGCGCAGAGCACGCCGAGCGTGGCGCGCAGCCAGGCCCGGTCGGTGGCGGTCGCCCGCGGCGCCTTGCGTGCGGCGGCCCAGACGACGAGCAGGGTGAGCCCGGTGGCGACGGTCAGCTGGCCGAACCCCTGGTGGACGTACTCCGCGTAGGTCAGCCCGGTCGTCCGCTGCAGGTAGTCGTGCCCGCCGAAGATCACCGCCGCCTGTGCGATCAGGAACCCCGCGAACACCGCGTTCACGACCAGCACGGGTGCCAGCCACTCGAACCGGTGCTGGACCGGGCGGGAGGAGGCCTCGGCGCGGTCGACGCGCGGCGGGTTGAGGGCGAGGTACGACGCCGCGAGGACCGCGCCGCCGACGGCCACGGTGAGGAACAGCCGCAGCACGAAGGTGTCGAGGCTCAGGTCGGGCAGCACCGCGTCCGCCCACTCGGCGAACAGGGCGTCGGCCGAGGCGAACAACAGGCCGAACACGATCAGCCCGAGGACCGACCACACCACCGTCCGCACCAGGGCGGCGCGCTGGCCGAGCCCGGTGAGCTGCGCGAGGGTGCGGCCCAGCCAGGACAGCCCCCGGAGCCCGGAGAGCGGCCAGGACACCGCGGACGCCACGAACCCGGGCAGCCCGCGCGCGGCGGTCAGGCCGCACATCCCCAGCCCGGCCGCGGCCATCACGCAGAGCGTGCCGATCCAGTCGGCGGCGCGCAGGAACACGATCGCGCTGAGGGCGGCGGCCAGCACGGCGCAGGCCAGCGCGAACGGGTCGCGCCGGGTGCGCGCGACCGCGAACGGCACGGCGCCGCACACGACGAGCACGAGGAAGCTGCCGACGCCGGCGTCGCGGAACGGGAGCACGAGCGCCGCGAACAGCCCGGCCGCGACAGCGGCCAGCAGCACCGGGAGGCGGCCCGGGAGGTCCCGCTCCGGCCAGAGGCTCCCGAACAGGTCGTCCAGCAGGGGTCGGGCGGCGACCGGCTGCACGCCCGGTCCCGGGGTGGGGGCGGGCGTCGGTGCGGGGGTCGGTGGGGTCATGGTCTCCTCCGGTGCGGTCGAGGTGCGGACGGCCGGCCGCAGCGGCAGCTCGACGCGCACCAGCGCGCCGGTGCCCCCGGGCTCGGGATCGACGAAGCGGATGGCGCCGCCGTGCAGGTCGGTGACCCAGCGGGCGATGGCGAGGCCCAGCCCGGTCCCACCGCCGTCGGCGGTGCCGAGCGTCCCGAACCGCTCGAAGACCCGTTCGCGGTCGCCGGGTGCCACGCCGGGACCCTGGTCGCCGACCTCGATCGTGTACCGGCCCGGGGGCTCGGGCGTACGCCGGGCGCGCACGGTCACCGTGCCGCCGGCGGGGCTGTGCCGGGATGCGTTGTCGAGCACGTTGGCGACGAGCTGGTGCAGCCGCTTCGGGTCGGCCCGGACGACGAGGTCCGCGGGCTCCACGCGGACGTCGTACGTCACGTCGCGACCGGTCGCGCGAGCGTGCGTGGCCGCCTCCTCGAGCAGCGGTCCGAGCGGGACGTCGACGGGCGTCAACGGTGCCTTGCCGGCGTCGACGCGGGCCAGGTCGAGCAGGTCGTCGACCAGGTCCGAGAGCCGTTCGGCCTGCTCGAGCGCGGTCGAGAGGGCGGCGGCGTCGCCGATGCCGTCGGCGAGGTTCTCGAGCAGCGCCCGTTGGGCGGTCAGCGGGGTGCGCAGCTCGTGGCTCACGCTGGCGACCAGCTCGCGGCGCTGCCGGTCGACGCCGGCCAGGTCGCGCGCCATCGTGTTGAACGCGCGGGCGAGCTCGCCGACCTCGTCGCGCGACGTGGCGGTGACGCGCACGTCGTAGTCGCCGCGCGCCATCCGCTGCGCGGCCGCCGTCATCTCCCGCAGCGGCGCGGTCATCCCCAGCGCGAGCAGCTGGGTCACGGCGAGCGCGAGCGCGATCGTGACGGGGATGCTGAGCCACGCGGCCACCCCGCCGACGCGGCCGGCGTTGGCGACGAGGGCCGCGACGACCACGCTGACGGCGACCAGGACGCCGAGCTTGACCTTCAGCGACCGGAGCACGGCGAGTGGCGTCACCGCGGTCCGTCCGTCTCCAGCGCGTAGCCGACGCCGTGCACGGTGCGTACCCGCTCCGACCCGATCTTGGCGCGCAGCCCCTTGACGTGGCTGTCGACGGTCCGGGTGCCGGAACCGCCCGGCCAGCCCCACACGTCGGCGAGCAGCCGCTCGCGGGTCACGACGGTGCCGGGCTCGGCGGCGAGGCAGACCAGCAGGTCGAACTCGGTCGGGGTCAGGTGCACCTCGGCGCCGTCGCACCACACCCGCCGGGCCGCGCCGTCGATCGTCATGCCGTCGAGCTCGAGCGGCCGCCGGGCGGCGAGCTCCGCTGCCCGGTCGACCCGGCGGAGCAGCGCGGCCACCCGTGCGACCAGCTCGCGCATCCGGAACGGCTTGGTCAGGTAGTCGTCGGCGCCCACGCCGAGGCCGACCAGGACGTCCGCCTCGTCGTCGCGGGCGGTCAGCATGATCACCGGCACCGGCCGCTCGGCCTGGATCCGACGGCAGACCTCGTGCCCGTCGAAGCCGGGCAGCATCACGTCGAGCACGACGAGGTCGGGCGCCGCGCTGCCGAACGCGGCGACCGCGCCCGGGCCGTCGTACGCCTGCACGACGTCGTAGCCCTCGGCCGTCAGCCGGTCGGACACCGACTGGTTGATGACCGGCTCGTCCTCGACGACGAGGACCCGGCGGCTCGAGCTCATGTCGGCAGCGTAGGAGCGCTCACCGCCGGAAGTCGGGGTCGACGTGTGGAGGTTCGGTGCAGATCGGGCCGCTCAGGTCCGGTGGACGTAGCTGTCGAGCTGGTCGCGCTCGAACTGCAGCTGGTCGATCTTGTGCTTCACGAGGTCGCCGATGCTCACGACACCGACCAGGTCGTTGTCCCGGCAGACCGGGATGTGCCGGAACCGACCCTCCGTCATGACGTGCATGACCGCGTCGAGCTCGTCGTCGGGGGAGCAGGTGGTGACGCCGTCGATCGACGTCATGATCGCGCCGACGGTGTTGTTGACCACGGTCCCGTCGTTGTGCAGGTGCCGTACGACGTCCCGCTCGCTCACGATCCCGTCGAGGGAGCTGCCGTCGTTGCTCACGATCAGCGCGCCGATGTTGTGCTCGGCGAGCGTGGCGATCAGCTCACGGACGCCCGCGTCCGGACCGATCGTGATCACTTCCTGGATGGACTTGGCCTGGAGCACGTCGGCGATCCGCATGTGACGCAGGCTACTCGGGCGGCCGCCGGTGCGCACGCAGGTCGGACACGGTGCCGGGACCGCCGTGCGGCCAGTCCGGGTCGTCGCCGCCGTCGGGGAGCGAGCCGATGAAGGACAGCGCCGCGTCGTGCAGGTGGCCGTTGCTGGCCAGCGCGCTGCCGCCCCACGGCCCGTCCGCGCCGTCGAGGGAGGTGAACCGGCCGCCGGCCTCGCGCACGATGATGTCGAGCGCGGCCATGTCGTAGACGTGCAGCTCGGGCTCGGCCGCCAGGTCGACGGCCCCTTCCGCGACCAGCATGTAGGACCAGAAGTCGCCGTACGCCCGCGTGCGCCAGCAGCGCCGCATCAGCGCGAGGAAGTCCTCGCCGAGTCCGCGGTCGTCCCAGCCGGAGAGCGAGGAGTAGGACAGCGACGCGTCCTCGAGGCGGCGTACGTCGGAGACCGCGCACTTGGTCGCCTTCATCAGCGACCTGCCGGTCCAGGCACCGTTGCCCGAGGACGCCCACCAGCGCCGCTGGAGCTGCGGCGCCGACACCACGCTCAGGACGACCTCCTCGTCGACCGCGAGGGCGATCAGGGTCGCCCAGACGGGCACGCCGCGGACGAAGTTCTTGGTCCCGTCGATCGGGTCGACGATCCACCGGCGCTGCGAGTGTCCCGAGGTGCCCTGCTCCTCGCCGGTCACCGCGTCGCGGCTCCGGACCCGGGACAGGGTGCGCCGGATGCCCTCCTCGACCGCGTTGTCCGCGTCCGTCACGGGGGTGAGGTCGGGCTTGGTCATCACGTGCAGGTCGAGGGCCTTGAAGCGCGCCTCGGTGAGCGAGTCCGCGTCGTCGGCGAGCAGGTGCGCCAGCCGCAGGTCGTCGGTGTAGTCAGTCGCCACGTCCGCTACCCTATGGCCCCGGCTCCGTGCGGACGCACAGGTCGGGGGTGCACTCTTGTCGACCATGGAGATCAACGGGTTGCCGCTGCACCCGCTCGTCGTGCACGCGGCCGTCGTCCTGACGCCGATCGCCGCGCTGGTCGCGATCGCGTACGTCGTGCCTGCGTGGCGCGACCGCTGCCGCTGGCCGCTGCTCGTCGCGACCGTGCTCGCGGTCGGGGCGGTGGTTGCTGCCTACCTCACCGGCACCCACTTCCGGTCCGTCAACGACTTCATGAACCAGCCGCCGCTCGCGGAGCAGATCGACAAGCACCAGTCCTACGCCCAGCAGCTGCTGTGGGCGATGTCGGGCTTCGGCGTGATCGTCGTGCTGAACGTCGCGATGCACGCGCGCGCCGCGCGGTGGCTGCGGACCCTGCTCGCCGTGCTGCTCGTCGCCGATGCGGTCGCCGTGCTGGTGCTGGTGTTCCTCACCGGCGAGGCCGGCGCCCGCTCGGTCTGGGACCACACGGCTGGTTAGGGCCGGGCGTCTTCCAGGGCCTGGCTCAGTAGTCGGTGACGCTCCGGGCGTCCAGCAGCCGGCGGAACGACGCGACCCGCTCGGGGTCTGCCTGGCCCGACGCGACCGCCTCGTCCAGCCCGCACTCGGGCTCGTCCGCGGCGTGGGTGCAACCGCGGGGGCAGTCCTCGGTCATCTCGTCGAGGTCCGGGAACGCCTCGATCAGGTGCTCGGGCTGCACGTGCGCGAGGCCGAAGGACCGGATGCCGGGTGTGTCGACGATCGACCCCGCCGGGCCGTCGCTGCCCGGCAGCGGGAGCATCACCGCGGACGTCGAGGTGTGCCGGCCCTGCCCGGTGACCGCGTTGACGTGGCCGGTCTCCCGCCGGGCGTGGGGGACCAGCGCGTTCACGAGCGTGGACTTCCCGACCCCGCTGGTGCCGATCATGACGCTGGCCCGCCCGGCCAGCCGCTCCGCGAGGTCGTCGAGGCCGACGATGCGACCGTCGGCGTCGCGGTGGGTGACGACCCACGGCACCCCGAGGGAGCGGTAGGTCGACAGCAGCGTCTCGGGGTCCTCGAGGTCTGCCTTGGTCAGGCACAGCAGGGGGTCGAGCCCGGCGTCGTAGGCCGCCACCAGGGCCCGGTCGATCCACCGCGAGCGCGGCTCGGGGTCGGCCAGCGCGGTCACGACGACGAGCTGGTCGGCGTTCGCGACGATCACCCGCTCCACGGGGTCGTCGTCGTCGGCGGTACGGCGCAGCACCGTCGTGCGGGCGGTGACCTCCACGATGCGGGCCAGCGACCCCTCGGCGCCGGACACGTCGCCGACGACGCGAACCCGGTCTCCGACGACGACGCCCTTGCGACCCAGCGGCCGCGCCTTCATCGCCGTCACGGTGCGGCCGTCGAGCAGCAGCGTGAACCGGCCGCGGTCGACGGTGGTGACGACCGCGTCGACCGCGTCGTCGTAGCTCGGACGCTCCTTGGTCCGGGGGCGGGTATGGCGACGGGGCCGGTCGTAGTGCTCGACGTCGTTCTCGTCGTACCGCCCACGAGGCATCAGAAGAGCCCGCTCCAGAACCCGGGGAAGTCGGGGAAGGTCTTGCTGGTCGTCGCCACGTCCTCGACGAGCACGCCGGGGACCGCGGCGCCGACGATCACGGCCGCGTGCGCCATCCGGTGGTCGGCGTAGGTGTGGAACGGCCCGCCGGTCAGCGGTGCCGGCGTCAGGGAGAGCCCGTCGGGTCGTTCCACGACGTCTGCTCCGAGCGACCCGAGCTCCTTCGCCAGCGCGGCGAGCCGGTCGGTCTCGTGGCCGCGGATGTGCGCGATGCCGCGCAGGTGCGACGGTGTGGCGGCCAGGGCGCACAGCGCGGCCACGGCGGGGGCCAGCTCGCCGACGTCGTGCAGGTCGGCGTCGATGCCCTGGAGCCCGGCGCGCCCGCCCGCGGGACCGGTGACCCGGAGCCCGTCGGGCACCCGCTCGACCGCGCAGCCCATCCGGGCGAGCAGGTCGCGCAGCGCGTCGCCCGCCTGGGTCGTCGACGCGGGCCAGTCCCGCACCGTCACCGAGCCCCCGGAGACCGCGGCCAGGGCCAGGAACGGCGCGGCGTTGGAGAGGTCGGGCTCGACCAGCTCGTCGCGCGCAGCGATCGGGCCGGGCGCAACCGACCAGCGGTTCGCGTCGCCGTCGTCGACCGCGACGCCGCGCTCGCGCAGCATCGCGACCGTCATCTCCACGTGGGGGAGGGACGGGATCGGCTTGCCGTCGTGGCGGACGTCGACCCCGTTGTCGAACCGGGCGCCCGCGAGCAGCAGCGCGGAGACGAACTGCGAGGACGCGGAGGCGTCGATGACGACGGTCCCGCCGGGGACCGCGCCCGCGCCGTGCACCGTGAACGGCAGCGAACCGCGCCCCTCGTCGTCGATCCGTACGCCGAGCGCGGCCAGCGCGGCGAGCACCTCGCCGACCGGCCGGTTGCGCATGTGCGGGTCGCCGTCGAAGGCGACGTCGCCGTCGACCAGGCCGGCCACGGGCGGGACGAACCGCATCACGGTGCCCGCGAGGCCGCAGTCGACGGCCGCCGTCACCGCGCCGCCGGCGAGGGGTGTGACCGCCCAGTCGTCCCCGCTCGTGTCGATGCTCGCCCCGAGCGACGTGAGCGCACGGGCCATCAGCTCCGTGTCGCGCGAGCGCAGCGCCCGCCGTACGACCGAAGGACCGTCGGCCAGCGCCGCCAGCACCAGCGCCCGGTTGGTCAGCGACTTGCTACCCGGGAGGGAGACCACGGCGTCCACGGGAGCCGTCGCCACGGGTGCGGGCCAGAGGTCGGCGGGTTGAGCGGTCATGTCCCGCCGAAGTCTAAGGGAGACCGCACCACGTAACGGACGTCACAGCGCGCTCGTTGACCGGTCACCCCGACCCGGAACGGACTCCCGCATGCGCACTCCCCGTCTCGTCGCGACGGCCGCGGCCCTGCTGCTCCCTGCAGCCCTCGCCCCGCTCACGCAGCTCGCCGCCCACGCCGACCCGGCCCCGGCCTACACGGTCACGACCCTGCACTTCAAGGTCACCGTCGCCCCCAACAACGGCCAGGTCTGCGACGTGGTGGGCGACGTCTACGTGCCGGCCGGCGCCTCCTCGACGGCTCGGGTCCCGGCGATCCTCACGACCAACGGCTTCGGCGGCTCGAAGGACGACCAGGCCGGCCTCGGCAAGGCCTTCGCCGAGCGCGGCTATGCCGTGCTGTCCTACTCCGGGCTCGGCTTCGGCGGCTCCTCCTGCAAGATCACGCTGGACGACCCCGACTACGACGGCAAGGCGGGAAGCCAGCTGGTCAGCTACCTGGGCGGCAAGGACGGGATCGCCTACCTCGACGCCGCGCACACCCAGCCTGCGCCGGTGCTCGACGTCGTCGAGCAGGACACCACCGACCATCTCGGGCACGCCAGCACCTTCGACCCCCGGGTGGGCACGATCGGCGGCTCCTACGGCGGCGGGTCGCAGTTCGCGACCGCGGCTGTCGACCCGCGGGTCGACACCCTCGTCCCGCTGATCACCTGGAACGACCTGAGCTACAGCCTCGCGCCCAACAACACCGACCAGACGACGGGTGTCTCCACGAAGCACTCCGGCTCGGCGAAGCTGCTCTGGGCCGCGGGGTTCTCCGCCCTGGGCATGGCCAGCGACCTGCAGAACCAGCAGGTGCCGCCGGACGCGATCCCCTGCCCGAACTTCGCGGACTGGGTGTGCCCGGCGCTGGCCACGGCCGGCACCACCGGCTACCTCCAGCCCGGCGACGTCACCCACCTGCGCCACGCGTCGGTCGCGACCTTCATGTCGAAGATCCGGGTCCCGGTGCTGCTGATCCAGGGCGAGAACGACACCCTCTTCAACCTCAACGAGGCGGTCGCGACGTTCAAGGCGCTGCGCGCCAAGGGCACCCCGGTGAAGATGATCTGGCAGTCGTGGGGCCACTCCGGCAGCACCCCCGCGCCCGGAGAGCTCGACCTCGCGGCGCCGGACCCCGCGTCGCAGTACGAGACCGGCCGGATCGTCACCTGGCTCGACCACTACCTGAAGGGGACCGCCGGCAGCACGGGACCGCTGTTCAGCTACTTCCGGGACTGGGTGGACTACAGCGGCAACGCGAGCCCGGCGTACGGCGTCGCCAACAGCTTCCCGGTCGGTGTCGCCCGGACCTACCGGCTCTCGGGCAGCGACCAGCTCGTCACCGGGGCGACGCCGGCAGCGGCCGGCAGCCAGTCCTTCCTGACCCCGCCGGCCGGGGCTCCGACCACCTTCGACACCGCCGACGTCCTGGGCGGCTACGTCGGCCAGATCCCGCCGCTCGGCGACCTGCCGGGCACCTACGCCTCCTGGACGACGCCGACGCTGACGAGCAACGTGAACGTGGTGGGGTCACCGACGGTCAAGCTCAAGGTGACCGCGCCGACCGCGGCCCTGACGCAGGGTGTGGGCGAGGCCGGCGAGCTGGTGCTGTTCGTCAAGGTCGCCGACGTCGGCCCGGACGGGAAGGCCTCGCTGATCCACGGTCTCGAGGCGCCCGTGCGGATCCCCGACGTCACCAAGCCGTTCACGGTCACGCTGCCGGGCATCGTGCACCAGTTCGCGCCGGGTCACCAGCTGCGCCTGATCGTCGCGGGTGGCTCGCTGAACTACCGCGGCGGGCTCACGCCGGTGCCGGTGACGATCGCTTCCGGCAGCACGCAGACGCTGACGCTGCCGGTGGTTCCCTGAGCAGACGAACGGCCCCGCACGCGAGGCGCGCGGGGCCGTTCGCTCGGAGCAGCTACCGCACGGTCAAGGTGACCGAGCCGGACGCCGGCTCGGCCTGGGCCGACCCGCCGAACGTCACGTCGTAGGTGTGCTGACCGGTCGTGACCGGACCGGGGACCTTGATCCGGAAGTAGTTGCCCGTGGCCGTCACGGTGGCCACCGTGCTCCCACCCTCACTCACCGTGAGCGTGCCGCCCTTGGCCCTGCCCTTCGAGACCACCTGGCCGGACACGTACGCCGTCTGCTTCTGGTAGGTGTTCTGCGGGTTGAGCCGCAGCGTGCTGGGCGCCTTCTCGATGGTGACCGACACGGTGCCGGTGCTGCTGAGGCCGTCCGCGTCGATGGCCGTGTAGGTGAACGTCGCGACACCCGTGAAGCCGCCCTTCGGACGGAACACCGCCGCGTCGCCCTGGACCCGGGCGAAGCCGGAGCTGGGCTTGCCGACCTTGTAGGTGAGCGGGCCACCCTCGGGGTCGTAGGCCTCGAACGGCACGGTGACCGTCTTGTTGAACTCGCCCGATCCGCTCACGTCGAGAACGACCGGCGCTCCGGTGGCGATGAACTTGTAGGTCGTGCTGCCGAGAGTCATCGAACGGATCGTGTCGTCGCCGTGGACGCCGGATCCCAGGGACCAGCCGAACGCGTCGACGTGGGCGTCGGAGAAGACCGTGCGCCACTGGTCCAGCGTGCCGTTGTTGTCCGACCCGTAGCCGCCGCCGTGCGCGGGCGCCGCGTCCTTCACGAACTGCTTGGCGCTGTTGGCCAGCCACCAGACGTCGCCGTACAGGGGGCTGCCGTCGGCGTACGTCGGCTCGCCGACCAGGATCCCGTCGGGCGATCCGTTGCCGTCGAAGTCGATCACGAGCTGCATGCCCGGGCGCAGCGTCGTCGTGGGGTCGTTGCGCACCGTGTCCATGGTCGGCTCACCGACGTCGGCAAGGTCGGTGTCGACGGCGAAGTAGCCGGCGGCCTTGTCGGTCGACGTGCTGCCCTCGGTCCAGACGTGCACGCCGTCGGGGACGAAGTCGTTGTGGCCGGTGGCGCGCGTCTCGCTCGTGTCGAGCTGGGCCGGGGTGATGTAGCTGATCGTCGCGGCATCGGCGGGTGCCGCGAGAGCGAGCGCGGCGACGACCAGGGCGCCGGCTGAGGCAAGCGCGGGAAGTCGACGTCTCAGTGATGCACGAGGTGGAGCCATGATGATGCCTTCCGTGGGAGGGAGCGCCCGAGGCCGGACCACAAGAGTCCTTGTGGTCGACTCACGGAACCACGGAAGGCTGGTCTCCTCCCAGATTTTGCAATCCGGAGGGACCGCTCGAACAGCCGCAGCGGCAGGCCTCAGGTCAGCTCGGCCTTGACCAGCTTGGCCTCGCGCTTGGCGGAGCGGGCGAGGTGCCCGGCCTCGCGGCGGGCGTCCTTGGCGGCGCGCCGGGCGCGCCAGGCGAGGCCGGGATTGCCCTCGGTGTCGCCCGCGGCGATCATCAGCCCGCCGGCGAGCGCGGCGTTCTTGAGGAAGTGGTTCTGGAGCTCGGAGCGCTCGTGGGTGTCGGCGGCCTCCCAGAACCGGTAGCGCGCCGCGGTGGACGGCACCAGCGTCGCGAGCAGGACGGCGGCCGCCATCCGGGGGAACTTGCCGATGGCGAGCGCGAGGCCGGCAAGCACCTGCAGGATCCCGTTGGTCCGCACCCAGGCGGCCGGGTCCTGCGGCAGCGGCGCCTGCGGGGCGGCGCGGTGGGCGAGCGGCGCGATCGCGTCGGTCACCGGAGCGGCCTGCGGAGCGATCTCGCGCGCGTGGCGCACCGAGTTGACGCCGTTGATCACGAAGAACGACGCGAGGAGGGGTCGGGCGAGCAGTCTGGTCACGGCCATGCCTCCTTCGTACCCCATCGGTGGGCGGGCATCCATGCCGGGCGTGGATAGAGTCGGCGGCATGTGCGGCCGCTACGCGTCCTCCCGGACGCCCGACGACCTCGCCGAGGAGTTCGAGGTCGTCGACCCGCGCCTCGACAAGGAGCTCCCGGCCGACTACAACGTCGCCCCCACCAAGGAGGTGTACGCCGTCCTCGACCGCCCGCCCAAGGACGAGCCGGAGGCGTCGGCCGCCGCGCACCGGCAGCTGCGGGCGCTGCGCTGGGGCCTGGTGCCCTCCTGGGCGAAGGACCCGGCGATCGGGAACAAGATGATCAACGCGCGGATGGAGACGGTGGCGGAGAAGCCCGCGTTCCGGCGGGCGTTCGCGAGCAGGCGCTGCCTGCTGCCGGCCGACGGCTACTACGAGTGGTATCCGCTCGAAGGGAAGTCCGGCAAGTCTGGGCGTCCGGCGAAGCAGCCGTTCTTCATCCACCCCAAGGACGGCTCGGTGCTGGCGATGGCGGGTCTCTACGAGATCTGGAAGGACCCCACGCGCGACGCCGACGATCCCGAGCAGTTCCGGTGGACCTGCACCGTGCTGACGACGGACGCACCCGACGAGCTCGGCAGGATCCACGACCGGATGCCGCTCCTGGTGCCCCGCGACCGGCGGTCCGCGTGGCTGGACCCGTCGACGCCGAAGGACGACGTGCTCGACCTGCTCGTGCCCGCCCAGCAGACCGGCTTGGAGGCCTACCCGGTCTCGACCAAGGTCGGCAACGTGCGCAACAACGGCCCGGAGCTGGTGGAGCCGCTCCCCGTCGAGGAGAGCCTGTTGGAGGGCACCGGTGAGTGAGGAGCGGCTGATCCCCACGCCGCACGGGGAGGGCCGCCTGGTGACCGACCGGGCGCGGCGCCCCGTGGCGACGCTGCTGCTCAGCCACGGCGCCGGTGTCGGCATCGACACCCGCGACCTCGAGGTGCTGGCGAGGTGCCTGCCCAAGCAGGGCGTGTCGGTGATGCGCTTCGAGCAGCCGTGGCGGCGGGCCGGGCGCAAGGTCGCGACCCCGCCGGCCACGCTCGACGACGGTCTGCGGGCGGCGGCGGACTCCATCCGGGTGCGCACCCCGCTCATCGTCGGAGGCCGTTCCGCCGGGGCCCGGTCCGCGGCCCGCTCGGCCCGGTCGCTGGCCGCCGCCGGGTGCCTCGCGCTCGCGTTCCCGCTGCACCCGCCGGGCCGGCCGGAGAAGTCGCGCCTCGACGAGCTGGTGCGGGTCGGCGTACCGACGCTCGTGGTGCAGGGGGAGCGGGACACCATGGGCCGGCCCGAGGAGTTCCCCGACCCGATGCCGCCCGGCGTCGACCTCTGCGTCCTGCCCGACGCCGACCACTCGCTCGCGGTGCCGAAGAGGGGTGCGGTCACCCAGGAGGTGGCCCTCGACATCCTGCTCGAGAGCGTCCTGGAGTGGATCGTCCGCGACGTCGTCGGCAACGACGGCGGCAGCCACCGAGTCGCCCGCGGAGGGAATGCGACGGTCCGCTGATCGGTTGAGCCGTTCATGATCGCGGTGCTCGAGAGGCCAACGGCCACGCTCCCCGTAGGCTGGGGGGCGATGTCTGAGACCACCACCGACCCGATCGAGACGATCGATCTCGAGACGGAGACCCAAGCGGAGCGCTCGGCGCGCTTCGAGCGCGACGCGCTGCCCTACCTCGACCAGCTCTACTCCGCCGCGATGCGGATGACGCGCAACCCCTCGGACGCCGAGGACCTCGTCCAGGAGACGTTCGCGAAGGCCTACTCCGCCTTCCACCAGTTCAAGCCCGGCACCAACCTGAAGGCCTGGCTCTACCGGATCCTGACCAACACCTTCATCAACACCTACCGCAAGAAGCAGCGGCAGCCGCAGCAGTCGATCTCCGGTGACTCCGGCGACGTCGAGGACTGGCAGCTGGCCCGCGCCGAGGCGCACACCTCCACCGGGCTGAAGTCCGCGGAGATGGAGGCGCTCGAGCACCTTCCCGACTCCCAGGTCAAGGACGCCCTCCAGCGGCTGCCCGAGGAGTTCCGTCTCGCCGTCTACCTCGCCGATGTCGAGGGATTCGCCTACAAGGAGATCGCCGAGATCATGGGCACTCCGATCGGGACGGTCATGTCCCGTCTGCACCGCGGCAGGCGTCAGCTGCGCGACCTGCTGTCCGACTACGTCCGCTCGGGCGGCGACGCACCGGTCGAGGGAGACCAGTGATGGGTGAGCACAGCCACGACCACGACCCGAGCAACGCCGAGTGTGCCGACTTCCTCGAGCGCATCGTCCGGCTGATCGACAACGAGCTCGAGGAGGGCGACTGCGCGATCGTGCGCGCCCACATCGACGGCTGCAGCCCGTGTCTCGAACGCTACGACCTGCAGCGCACCGTCAAGACGCTGGTCGCGCGCTCCTGCTCGGAGAAGGCGCCCGCCGACCTCCGCGAGAAGGTCCGGATCACGATCCAGTCGATCCAGGTGCAGATCACCGAGGGCTGAACCCTCGTCAGTGACCGACCTGCTCCAGCAGCTCGGTGCTCGCGGCTGAGGCGGCTTCCGGGTCGCCTGCAGCGATCGCAGCGAGCACGCCGTCGTGCGCGGGCGCCAGGTCATCGGCACCGTCCGGCGGCAGCGCCACGCTCGCGACCAGCGTCTCCAGGAAGCCCTCGTAGAGCTCGCTGAGCAGCGGGTTGTGGGCGGCCGCGACGACCGCGAGGTGGAAGTCGCAGTCGGCCGTGACGAACCGCTCGGCGTCCCGGTCGGCAGCGCCGGCGCGGCGCCGCTCGAGCGCGTCGGCGAGGACGGCGAGGTCCTCGTCGGTACGCCGGCTCGCAGCCAGGCAGGCGGCGCGGGTCTCGATGGCGTGGCGCACCTCCAGGACGTGGTCGAGCTCGACCCGCCCGACCTCGCGCCGGATCAGCGCGGACACCTCGTTGGGTGCGGCGACGTAGGTGCCGTCGCCCCGCCGTACCTCCAGCACGCCGCCGTGAGCGAGCGCCTTGACCGCCTCGCGCACCGTGTTGCGGCTGACGCCGAGCTCGGCAGCGAGCACCGGCTCCGGTGGGATCCGGGTGCCGACCGACCACTCGCCGTCGGCGAGCAGGGCCCGCATGCCGTCGATCGCCTGGTCCACCAGCGACCTCGCTGTCGTCGCGCTGAGCGGCATCGCCGTCCCTTTCGTCCAATCATCCGATGTCTGGCATACTAACGCGGTGACCGTCCTCGAGCACCGTTCCGCGTCGGCGCCGCGCCGTGTCCTGACCCGGGCCGCCTGGCTGCTGGCCGCCGTGCTCCTGGTCGCCGCGAACCTCCGGACGCCGGTCACCAGCCTCGGCGCCCTGCTCGACAGCCTGCACTCGATCGGGCTGTCGACGGGCACCGCGTCGTTCCTGACGTCGCTGCCGGTCCTGTGCTTCGCTGCGGTGGGTGCGACGGGGATGACCCTGGCGCGACGGGTGGGAGCCCACCGCGGCGTGGCCCTCGGGCTCGCGCTGATCGTGGCGGGCCTGCTGGTCCGGGTCGTGGCCGGGTCGACGACCCTGCTGGTCGGGACGTTCCTCGCGTGCGCGGGCATCGCCCTCGCCAACGTGCTGCTGCCGGTGGTCGTCAAGGAGCACTTCCCGACCAAGGTCGGGCAGGTCACCGGCACCTACACCGCGGTCATGTCGACGGGCGCGGCTCTGGGGGCCGCGCTCACGGTCCCGATCGCGTCTGCTGCCGGCGGCTGGCGGATCGGGCTGGTGGCCTGGGTGGTCCCGGCGGTCCTCGCGCTGGTGGCGTGGACCGTGAGCGGCCGCGGACGCGAGCACGCCCGCTCCCGGTCGCGCGGAGCGTCGCTGTGGCGCAGTCCGGTGGCGTGGGCGGTCACGATCACCTTCGGCACCCAGTCGGTGTTCGCCTACGTGATCATGAGCTGGCTGCCGACGATGTACGCCGACGCGGGCTACAGCCACGGCGAGGCCGGCCTGCTGCTCGCCGTGAGCATCCTGATCGGCGTACCGATCTTCGTCGTGGCGCCGACCGTCGCCGCTCGGATGCGCTCGCAGGGGCCGCTGGTGCTGCTGCTGACCGCGATCACGGCGGCGGGCTTCGCGGGCATGGCCGTCGCCCCGCACGCCGGCGGCTGGCTGTGGGCGGTGCTCCTCGGGGTGGGCGGCGCGGTGTTCCCGGTCGTGCTGACCATGTTCGCGCTGCGCACCTGCAACTCCGACGACACCGCGGCGCTGTCCTCGATGGCGCAGAGCATCGGCTACCTGATCGCGGCGGCGGGTCCACTGCTCGTCGGGCTGCTGCGCGACACGACCGGCTCGTGGACCACGTCCTGCGTGCTGCTGCTCGGGGTCGCCGTCGTCCAGGCGACTGCCGGGCTCGTCGCCGGCCGGCCGGTCGTCGTCGGCACGGGTCCGCGCAACGACCGCTGAATTGACGAGCCCCCGCGACCTCGGTGGTCGTGGGGGCTCTTCAATCATGGATGCGCTCAGGCGTTGGGGCGCTTGCCGTGGTTCGCGCCCTTCTTGCGGCGAGCGCGGCGCTTGCGGCCGGTCTTGCCCATGGTTCCTCCTGCGTTCGGGATCGTCCCAGTGTCTCAGGGACGGCGGTCAGCCGGAAATCCGCTCCAGAAACCGGTCACCGTCGACGACCACCCGGGTGACCTCGCCGCTGCCGACGAGCTTGCCCGGCCCGGTCGGTCCGAGGTTGCGGGCCGCCACGCTGAACCGGCGCAGCCGCCCGTCGGTGTGCACGACCCGCGCACTCACCTCGACCTCCTGGCCGACCGGGCTCGGCGCGAGGTGCTCGAGCTGCACCCGGGTGCCGACGCTGGTCTCGCCGTCGCGGAGCTGGCCCTCCACCGCGGCGCAGGTCGCCGCCTCGCACCACGCCAGCAGCCGCGGCGTGGCGAGCACCGGCAGGCTGCCGGAGCCGAGTGCTGCGGCGGTGTCGTCGTCGGACACCGTGAACGTCAGCACCGTCGGGGCCGCCTCCATCAGATGCCGAAGGTGTTGCGCGGGTAGGCGGCGTCGACGTCGGTGATCACGTTGACCAGGTAGGGCACGCCGCTCGCGAACGCGCGGTCCAGCGCCGCCCCGATCTGCCGCGGGTCGGTCACCGTCTCACCGGCGCCCCCCAGCGCCTTCACGACCTGGTCGTACGCCGTGCGCGGTGCCAGGTCGGCGACGACGTCGTAGCCGTAGAGCATCTGCATCGGGCCCTTCTCCAGGCCCCACGCGGAGTTGTTGCCCATCACCATCACGACCGGCAGGTTGTGGCGCACGAGCGTGTCCACGTCCATCAGCGAGAAGCCGGCGGCGCCGTCTCCGAGGAGCAGCACGACCTGGGACGACGGCCGGGCGATCCGGGCGGCGATGGCCGCCCCGAGACCGGCTCCCAGGCAGCCGTAGGGGCCGGGGTCCAGCCAGCAACCGGGCTGCCGCGGCTCGACGTACTTCCCGGCGAAGGAGACGAAGTCCCCGCCGTCGCCGATCACCACCGCGTCCGAGGCCAGCCGGGGGACCAGCTCCCCGTAGATCCGCGCCGGGTGCACCGGGTCCGCCTCGGCGCCCAGCAGCTCCGCGTCGCGGGCCGACGCGGCGGCGACCGTGTCCTGCAGCGAGGAGAGCCAGCCGCTCCAGTCCGGCTTGGGGCCGCGCTCGACCGCGGCCAGCAGGCCGTCGAAGACGGCGGTCAGGTCGCCGGCGACCGAGTCCGCCAGCTGCGCGTGGCGGGAGACCTGGTCCTCGGCATCGGCGATGTGCACGACCTGCGCGGTGGATCCTCCGTCCTTGCCGCCGAAGATGCCGTAGCCGAGCCGGAAGTCCAGCGGCGTGCCGACCACGACGACGAGGTCGGCGCCGTTGAGGGCCGCACCGCGCGCCTTGGTGACCAGCAGCGGGTCGCCTCCGGGGACGACGCCGCGGCCCATCCCGTTGGTGATCGCGGGGACCCGGAGGGTGACGACGAAGCGGTGGGCGGCCTCCTCGGCACGGTCGGCCCAGACGTCGGTCCCGAGGATGAGCACCGGCCGCGACGCGCGCGCCAGCAGTCCGGCGATGCGCTCGATCGCGTCGCTGTCCGGCTCGGCCCCGCGGCCCTCCCCGGCGGCCGGCACCTCGCCCGACGCCGAGCCGAAGAACTCGTCCATCGGCACGTCGACGAAGGCCGGCCCGCGGTGCGAGCTGCGCGCGGCGGTGAACGCCTCGTGCATCCCGCCGAGCACGTCGCCGGCGGTCGGCAGGGTGCGCGCGAGCTTGGTCACGGGCGCCACCAGCGGGACATGGTCGATTTCCTGCAGCGAGCCGCTGCCCCAGCGGTTGGCCGGAGCCCGGCCGCCGACGACGACCATGGGGGAGCCCGCGAACCGGGCCTGGGCCAGGGCGCTGACGCCGTTCGTCACGCCGGGCCCGGCGGTGAGCACCGCGAGGCCGGGGACCCGGGTGAGCTTCCCGGTCGCCTCGGCGGCGAAGGCGGCCGTCTGCTCGTGCCGTACGTCGAGCAGCCGCATCGGCCGGTCCTGCTCGGAGGCCTTGACGGCGCCGTCGTACATCGGGAAGACGTGCGCCCCCGACAGCGTGAACATCGTCTCGACGCCGTGTGCCCGGGCCACGGCGACGGCGAGCTCGCCGGCGTGACCCTCGGCGGCGGCCCCCTGGGTGATCGAGGTCATGTCGCGCAGGTTAGCGACTGCCCGGTCTCAGCGGCCGAAGAACCCCGGCTGCACGGCTCGGAGCTGCTCGATCACCGTCAGCAGCAGATCGGTGCGACCGGGCGGCTGGTGCCGGCCCAGCGACAGGTGCAGGTAGAGGGCGCGCAGGTAGGCGACGGTGTTGCGGCGCGGCACCGAGCCCGCGTCGTCCAGCGACGGCGGCCGCTGGCGCAGCGCCGTCGAGACCAGCTCGGCCAGCCAGCTCTCGACGCGGTCCAACGGCACCAGCCCGCGGTGCAGGACGGAGATCGTCGCGCGGGCCAGCCGGTCCGGCTCTCCGGAGACCCACACCTCGTCGGCCGGCCGGGTGGACCGCTCGCCGATGACCTCGAGCAGCACCACCAGCTCCGCCTCGCGGACGTGCGGCGACCTCGCCAGCACCCCGATCGCGTCGGCGCCGTTGGGAACGGCGTGCGCCCAGCCCTTGCCCTCGACGAAGCCGCGCAGGTCGCGCTCGGCCGGGAACCAGGTGGCCAGCCGGTCGCCCCACTCCAGCACCTTCGCGGGCGGCACGAGCGAGCGCTCGGTGTCCCGCTCGATCACGTCGGAGAGGATCAGCGCCGACGTGCTGCGGCGGAAGACGGAGTCGGTGCCGCGCTCGCCCAGGCCGGCCATCAGGCCGGTGGCGATGCCGTCGCCGAGGCCCGGCAGCAGGTCGTCGTAGACGCCCTGCGCGATCCAGGTCGTGAGCATCTCGACGGCGAGCTCGTCGCGGACGTACGGCTCGGCGCTGCCCAGCATCTCGGTCAGCTCGGCCGTGAGGTCGGCGATCTGGTGCTCGACGGGCGGGCGGACGTGTCCCTGGCGGAGCCTGCGATGAAGGAAGTCCCAGTCCACCTTCGTCATCAAAAAGCCACCTGCCGCTCGAGGGTCTCGATCCGTACCGCTGACCCCCGGGGCTAGCGTAACCGGCGTGCCGTCCCTGCCCGCCATCGCCCGGCGTCACACCGACCTCGGTGACGCCGACGTCGCGTGGCTCCAGCTGCTGCAGGCCGACTGGCAGATCGTGGCCGACCTGTCCTTCGCCGACCTGGTGATGTGGCTGCCGGACCGGCAGGGGCACGGGTTCTGGGCCGGCGGCCAGATGCGGCCCACCACGGGCCCGACGTCGTACGTCGACGACATCGTCGGGACCTTCGCGGCGCACGGTCGCAGGCCGCTGGTGGACGCGGCCTACGAGCAGGGCCGGATCGTGCGCGAGGGCGACCCCGAGTGGCGCGACGACGTGCCGGTGCGGGTCGAGGCGATCCCGGTGCGACGTGACGGTCGGGTGATCGCGGTGATCGCCCGCAACACCAACCTGCTGGGCGTCCGCACGCCCAGCCGGCTCGAGATCTCCTACCTGCAGACGGCCGCCGACCTGACCCAGATGATCGCGGCGGGCTACTTCCCCGCCGAGGGCCAGCGCAGCGACCACGCCGACTCGCCCCGGGTCGGGGACGGCTTCATCCGGGTCGACGCCTCGGGACGGGTGGTCTACGCGAGCCCCAACGCGCTGTCGGTCTACCGCAAGCTCGGGCTCGCCGACGACCTGGCGGGGCACGCGCTCGCGGAGCTGACCCGCGAGCTGGTGCCGCCCCGGAAGCGCCCGGACGAGGAGACCCTCAGCGCCGTCCTCGGGGGCCGCGCGCACCGGGACACCGAGATCGCCTCGGGCGGCATCGCGTTGATCATGCGGGCGATCCCGCTGCGCCCGGTCGGCGAGCACATCGGCGCGCTGATCCTGCTGCGCGACGTCAGCGACCTGCGGCATCGGGACCGCGAGCTGGTCACCAAGGACGCGACGATCCGGGAGATCCACCACCGGGTGAAGAACAACCTGCAGACGGTCGCCGCCCTGCTGCGCCTCCAGGCCCGGCGGATCGACTCGGAGGAGGCGACCTCCGCGCTCGAGGAGGCCGTGCGCCGGGTCGGCTCGATCGCGATCGTCCACGACATCCTCAGCCAGTCGGTCGGCGAGACGGTCGAGTTCGACGACATCGCGGACCGGCTGGCGAAGCTGGTCACGGAGGTCGGCGCCGAGCCCGGCGCCGTGCGGGTCGTCCGGGTGGGGGAGTTCGGCGTCCTGCCGTCGGAGCAGGCGACCACGCTCGCGATGGTGCTGACCGAGCTGCTCCAGAACGCCGTCGAGCACGGGTTCGGCTCGTCGGCCGAGGACGGTGGGAACGGCCTGGTGACGGTCCGGGTCCGGCGGCGCGGCGACGTCCTCGAGGTGACCGTCGACGACGACGGCCGCGGACTGCCCGAGGGCTTCGACCTGGACGCGACGACGAGCCTCGGCCTGTCGATCGTGCGCACGCTCGTGGAGTCCGAGCTCGGCGGTCACCTGACCCTCGGCACCTCGCCCGAGGGCGGCGCCAGCGCGCGGATCAGCCTTCCGCTGGACTGATCAGACGGGCGTGCGGACGCGGGCGCGGGCGCTGCGGCGCTTCAGCGCGCGGCGCTCATCCTCGCTGAGACCACCCCAGACACCGTGGTCCTGCCCGGCCTCGAGGGCCCACTGGAGGCACTGCTCGCGCACCTCACAGCGCCGGCACACCTGCTTGGCCTCCTCGATCTGGAGGATCGCCGGGCCGGTGTTGCCGATCGGGAAGAACAGCTCCGGATCCTCATCGAGGCATGCGGAACGGTGTCGCCAATCCATGGGTGGGAATTCCCTCTTTCCTAGGGCCACGGGTGCTCAGGGGGCACGACCGGTGGCGTCCAGGATTTCCATCCGTGGGCACGCCGATCGGCACAATAGTGAACGAGTTCACGATCGCGCTCCCCCAATGTTCCAAGGAAACGCTCGCGAATCAAGGGTTACCGATGGTCTCCTGGGTCACAGCGCGGCCGGCGGCCGCCATCGGGTGTCCCGGCGACGGTACGCCGGGCGTCAAAATCAGGCGTCGAACCGGTCGCCGGTCAGCGCCCGGATGCTGTCGGGGTGCAGCATCCCTGCCAGCGCCACCAGGGCGGAGACCGCCAGCGCGAGGGCGATCAGCACCGTGTCCCGCACGTTCCAGGCCAGCCCGAGCGAGATGAGCTGGGTCAGGAGGACCGGCCCGCGGGCCCAGCCGGCGCGGCGCCACAGCGCGAACCCGGCCGCGAGCAGCACGACGCCGTACCCCATGAGGAACGCGGCCGTCGAGATCCCCATCGACCGCCGGTCGGGGGACAGGTCGGCGAGCTCGAGGATCCCGAACAGCACCAGCGCGAGGCCCTGGACCGCCACCACCGAGGCGGCGACCGTCAGCGGCGGCGGGGTCTGGGTCGGTTCCTCGGTCACGCGTCGGCCTCGAGCGATGCCCGCAGCTGCTCGAGCGTTCGCGTCAGGAGCCGCGAGACGTGCATCTGGGAGACACCGATCTCGGCGGCGATCTGGGACTGGGTCATGTTCTTGAAGAACCGGAGCAGCAGGATCCGCTTCTCCCGCTCCGGCAGCCCCTCGAGGAGCGGCTTGACCGACTCGCGGATCTCCACCTGCGCCAGCGCTGCGTCATCGATGCCGATGGCGTCGAGCATGCTGGGCGCCCCGTCGTCGGAGTCGTCCCCGGCGTCCAGGGAGAGGGTCGCGTAGGCGTTGCTCGACTCCAGGCCCTCGACGATCTCCTCCACCGAGCAGCCGATCGACTCCGCGATCTCGCGCGGCGTGGGGGAGCGGCCCAGGCCCTGGGTCAGCTCGGCGGTGGCGGCGGTGATCTGCATGCGCAGCTCCTGCAGCCGCCGCGGGACCCGGATCGCCCACCCCTTGTCGCGGAAGTAGCGCTTGATCTCGCCGATGATGGTCGGGGTGGCGTAGGTCGAGAACTCCACGCCGCGCTCGGTGTCGAAGCGGTCGACGGACTTGATCAGCCCGATGGTGCCGACCTGGACGAGGTCCTCGAACGGCTCCCCGCGGTTGCGGAAACGGCGCGCGCAGTGCTCGACCAGCGGCAGGTGCAGGTGGACGAGGGCCTCGCGCGCGGCGTCGCGGGCGCCGTCGGTCGCGTCGGGGTCGCGGAACTCGACGAACAGCTGCGCGCTGCGCTGCCGGGTCACGTCCCCCGGGGCAGGCTGCCGCTCGTCCCGAGGCTCGGAGGGGGCCATCGTGCTCAGGTGGCCGGCGCGAGGGCCGAGCGCATGACGAGACAGACGGAGTAGGTGCCGGGTGCGGCGTCGATCGACGCCTCCTCGGCAAGCGTCGCGAGGACCTGCCACCCGAAGCTCTCGTAGTCGGGCTCGGCCGGGTCGGCGGCCGTGGTGCTCACGACCACCGTCAGGCGGCCGTCCCCCAGCCGGAACCGGCAGTCGAGGTCGGCGCCGGGGTCGGCCTCGTCGAGCACCATCGCGGCGGCCTCGCTGACCGCGATGCGGAGGTCCTCGATGTCGTCCATCGTGAAGTCGAGGCGGGCCGCGAGGCCCGCCGTGAGGGTCCGCAGCACCGAGGCGTAGGCGCTGTCCGCGGGAAGTCGCAGCTCGACGTCGGCGTGCGCGGCGATGCCCCGCACGATGTTCGTCTCGGACATCAGCTCTCCCTCTCCGCACGCCCGTGCCGTCCGCCGGGTACGGACAGGAGACTACGACAGTGGCCGCGCCCCCGCAGATGGGGACGCGGCCACCGTCACTTCGACGTCGCCGTGGTCAGGCCGCAGCCCGGCCCGGCGGCGGCAGGATGCCGCCGAGCAGGTCGAGCAGGTTGCCGAGACCGAGGCCCTGCAGAACCGGCGTCAGCAGGCCCGTCAGCGCGGTCGGGTCGCTCGGCAGCCCGCCCCCGTTGACCGCGTCGCAGAGCGACTGGGCCTCCGGGGCCGCGTCGCACAGCTGCTGCAGCGTCACGGCGCTGGGTAGACCCGCGCCACCAGGGACCTCTCCGGCGAGCGCGTCGCAGATCTGCTGCGGTGCGCCTGCGTCGCAGATCGCCTGGATCGACGTCAGCTCGCTCAACGGCAGCCCGCCCAGCAGGCCACCGAGGCCGAGGGCGTCGAGGACCGGCGACAGCAGGGCCGTCAGGTCGGTCGGGTCGCTCGGCAGCCCGCCCCCGTTGACCGCGTCACAGAGGGCCTGCGCCTGCGGCACGGCGTCGCACAGCGCTTGAAGCGACACGTCGCTCGGCAGCCCGCCGCCGGCCAGCCCGGCCAGCGCGTCGCAGACGGGCTGCGGCGCTCCGGCGTCGCAGAGGGCCTGGATCGACGTGAGGTCGCTCGGCAGTCCGCCGCCGAGCAGGTCACCGAGCCCGATGGCGTCCAGCAGCGGCTTCAGCAGGTCGGTCAGCGCGGACGGGTCGGTCGGCAGGCCACCGCCGCCGGCGGCGTCGCAGATCGGCTGGAGCTGCGGAACCGCGTCGCACAGCGCCTGCAGGGACAGGTCGCTCGGCAACCCGCCGCCGACCAGCCCGGCCAGGGCGTCGCAGACGGCCTGCGGGATGCCGGCGTCGCAGAGCGACTGGATCGGGTCACCGGTCCCGCCGCCACCGCCACCACCCGCCTGGCAGGTGGTGAGCGCGGTGTGTGCGGCCTGGGTCGCGGTGCGGGCGGTCTGGCGCTGGTTGTAGAGCCGGTGGACCCGCTTCTTGAGCTTCTTGACCTTCGCCTTCAGGCGGTGGACCTTCGCCGCCTGGTGGTGGCGCTGGGCCTTGTGGAGCTGGTGCTTGGCGACCTTGAGCCTCGCCTTGGCCCTGTGCAGCTTGGTGCCGAGCTCGCGCTGGTGCGCGAGCGCGGCGTTGTACGCCGCCTGCTGGCTGGAGCAGTTGACGGCGGCTGCGGCCGGCGCCGGCGCGGCCGCGGGCGCGGCGTTGGCCGTCCCGGCCACGGCGGCTGTGGTGAACGTCATCGCCAACGCGACGGCGAAGCCGATCACGAGTCGACAGGCATGGCGGATCATGGGTCTCCCTCCCCCTTGGAGCACCGGGTGGTCGCGTGCCCTCCCTGAGCGCGCGCCGGTGCTTGGGGGGAGTGTGCATGAGGGATGGCGCCCGTGGGGTGCTTCTGCAGGAACACGCACCGTGGGCAACAACAGCCCCAGCCACACAAGCACGGTGGCCGCGCCCCTTGCGGGACGCGGCCACCGGTGGTGCTGGAGAGCAGGTCAGGCTGCTGCCGCGTGACGTCCGCTCGGGGCCGGCAGCGGCAGGCCGCCGCCGAGGATGTCACCCAGGCCGAGCAGGTCCAGGATCGGACCGAGCAGGTCGGTGAGGGCGCTCGGGTCGGTCGGCAGGGTGCCGCCGTTGGCCGCGTCGCACAGGGGCTGGGCCTGCGAGACCGCGTCGCACAGCTGCTGCAGCGACAGGTCGCTCGGGAGGCCGCCGCCGGCGGCACCGGCGAGACCGTCGCACACCGCCTGCGGGACGCCCGAGTCGCACAACGTCTGGATCGACGTGAAGTCCGACGGCAGGCCGCCGCCGGGCAGGCCGGGGATCTGGCCGAGCAGGCCGGTCAGCGCCGACGGGTCGGTCGGCAGGCCGCTGCCGGCAGCAGCGTCGCAGAGCGGCTGGGCCTGCGGCACCTGGGTGCAGAGGGTGTCGAGCGAGACGTCGCTCGGCAGGCCGCCACCGGCGAGACCGGCGAGGGCGTCGCAGACGGGCTGCGGGACACCGGAGTCGCACAGGGTCTGGATCGGGCTGGAGGTGCCACCGCCGGCCTTGCAGGTGTTGAGCGCCGCGCGGGCCTTCTCGGCCTTGGTCTCGGCGGACTGCAGCCGGTGGTAGAGCCGGTGGACCTTCTTGCGCAGGTGGCGGACCTTCGCCTTGTTGTGGTGGCGCTTCGCCTGCTTGAGGGCGTGCTTGGCCTTCTTGAGCTTGTGCTTGACGGCGTGCTTGTGGGCCAGCGCCGCGTTGTAGTTCGACTGCTCGGTGGTGCAGCTGCCTGCCGCACGCGCAGCGGGCTGCGCGGCCGAGGCGTTTCCGGCGGTCGTGCCGACCACCGCGAACGACAGCCCGGCGGCGAGCGCCAGGGCGACGAACATCCTGATCAGAGCGCGATGCATCGCGATCTCCCTCCATAGATCCGGCGCACCGCGGGTTCCCCCCAGCACTGCGGCCCGGTGTGTGATGAATCGGACGCCGTTGACGCCCCCCGGCACGGTACCCACGGGCTCGGTCGGTGTCCTCGGAATGGAGAACGCCGCGCCACCCGGCGGGTGACGCGGCGTTCCGCAAAATCTTGAAAGTCGGGACCTTGGTCCCAACTCCGTCGCTCAGCCCTGCTGGCTCACTTCTTGGTCTCCCAGAAGATCTCGGCGATCTCGTCGATCTTCGCGAGCAGCTGGTCCGCGACGTCCGCGTCGAGGGAGCCCTTGGTGCCGGACGCGCCGGCGAGCTTGGTGGCCTCGTTCACGAGGGTGTGCAGCTGTGGGTACTTCTCGAAGTGCGGCGGCTTGAAGTAGTCGGTCCACAGCACCCACAGGTGGTGCTTGACGAGCTCCGAGCGCTGCTCCTTGATCAGGACGGCACGCGTGCGGAAGTCCGGGTCGTCGCTGTCGAGCGCCTTGGCGATGATCGCCTTGACCGACTCGGCCTCGATCCGGGCCTGGGCCGGGTCGTAGACGCCGCACGGCAGGTCGCAGTGAGCGGAGACCTCGATGGTGGGAGCGAAGAGTCGCGAGAACATGCGGGTCCTCTCTGGTGGGGTCGGTTCGGGTTTCACTGCGACACTACTCGGCGTGCTGGGGTTCGCGGTCGTGCGGGGCGACTCGATGCGGCCGACCCTGGAGCCGGGGGACCGGCTGCTGGTGCGGTACGGCGCGGCGGTCGCACCCGGCCGGGTGGTCGTGGCCCGGTTCGCCGACGGCGCAGTCGTCGTGAAGCGTGCGGTCGAGCGGCGTACGACGGGATGGTGGCTGCTCGGGGACGCCGCCCCCGTGGGGACGGACTCGCGGCACCGCGGGCCGGTCGCTCCGGACGACGTGCTCGGTGTGGTCGTCGGGCGGGTGTGGCCGCGGCCGCGACGCCGTCTGTGACCCGGCTCATCCGTCTCACCGGGAGACCCTCGGAAGCGCTGTGTGGGAGGATCCGCAGTTGTGGCCGCAGATCCTTCCCCCCATCCACGCGCTGGTGAGCCGGTCTTCGACCTGCACCTCGGCGGCAAGATGGAGACCGTCGCGACCGTAGGACTCTCCAACAAGGAGGACCTCTCGCTCGCCTACACCCCGGGCGTCGCCCAGGTGTGCGAGGCGATCGCCGAGGACCCGTCCTACACCCGCCACTACACGTGGGTCCCGAACACGGTCGCGATCGTCACCGACGGGACCGCGGTGCTCGGCCTCGGCGACATCGGCCCGGCGGCGGCGATGCCCGTGATGGAGGGCAAGGCCGTCCTGTTCAAGCAGTTCGGCGGCGTCGACGGGGTGCCTATCTGTCTGGCGACCACCGACGTCGACGAGATCATCGAGACCGTCGTGCGGCTGGCGCCGAGCTTCGGCGGCATCAACCTCGAGGACATCTCGGCTCCGCGGTGCTTCGAGATCGAGGACCGTCTCAAGGAGCGGCTCGACATCCCCGTCTTCCACGACGACCAGCACGGCACCGCGGTCGTCACCCTGGCTGCGCTGCAGAACGCGCTGCGCCTGACCGGCCGCAACCCGGAGTCGACGCGGGTCGTCATCTCCGGCGCCGGCGCCGCGGGTGTCGCGATCGCGAAGATCCTGCTCGAGGCGGGCGTCAAGGACCTGGTCGTGACCGACCGCAAGGGCGTCGTGAGCTCCGACCGCTCCGACCTGACGCCGGTCAAGAAGGCGCTCGCCGAGCTGACAGCGGACCGGACCGGCCGCTCGGGGACGCTCGCCGACGCGTTCGCCGGCTCGGACGTCTACATCGGCGTGTCCGGCGGCACGATCCCCGAGGAGATCGTCGCCACGATGGCCGACGACGCACTGATCTTCGCGATGGCGAACCCCAACCCCGAGGTGCACCCCGAGGTTGCGCACCGGCACGCCCGGGTGGTCGCGACGGGGCGGTCGGACTTCCCGAACCAGATCAACAACGTGCTGGCGTTCCCGGGCATCTTCCGCGGCGCGTTCGACGTGCACGCCACCGCGATCACCGAGGGCATGAAGCTCGCCGCCGCGAACGCGCTCGCGGCCCTGGTCGGCGACGACCTGACCGAGGAGCTGGTGATCCCCTCCCCGTTCGACCCCCGGGTCGGCCCGGCGGTCGCCGCGGCCGTCGCCGAGGCCGCCCGCCGGGACGGCGTGGCCCGGGTCTGAGGACCGCCCTGCGGTCTCGGTAGGTTGGCCGTATGTTCGCCGTCTTCGCCGAGTCCTTCAGCTCCGACGACCCCCTGAGCGGCCTGGTGCTCGGGGAGCAGCCCGAGCCGGAGGTGCCGGACGGCTGGACGACGGTCACCGTCAAGGCCGCCTCGCTCAACCACCACGACCTCTGGTCGCTGCGCGGTGTCGGGCTCAAGGAGGAGGCCCTCCCGATGATCCTCGGCTGCGACGCCGCGGGTCACGACGAGGACGGCAACGAGGTGGTCGTCCACGCGGTGGTCTCGAGCCCGGACTGGCGCGGCGACGAGACCTTCGACCCGCGCCGGTCGCTGCTCTCCGAGCGCCACCCGGGGACCTTCGCCGAGCGGGTCGCCGTACCCCGCAGCAACATCGTCCCCAAGCCCGCCTCGCTGTCGTTCGAGGAGGCAGCGTGCCTGCCGACCGCCTGGCTCACGGCCTACCGGATGCTCTTCACCCAGGGCGGGCTCAAGGCCGGCGACACCGTGCTCGTGCAGGGCGCGGGCGGCGGCGTGGCGACGGCGCTGATCGCGCTGGGCCGTGCCGGGGGGCTGCGGGTGCTCGCCACCAGCCGCGACGAGGCCAAGCGCGCCAAGGCGCTCGAGCTCGGCGCACACGAGGTCTACGAGTCCGGCGAGCGGCTGCCCGCCAAGGTCGACGCGGTCATGGAGACCGTCGGCCGCGCGACCTGGGCGCACTCGATCCGGTCCCTGCGCCCCGGCGGCAAGCTCGTCATCTCCGGGACGACCTCGGGTCCGAAGCTCGACGACGCGATGCTCTCGCACATCTTCTTCCTGCAGCTGAGCGTGATCGGCTCGACGATGGGCACCCGCGACGAGCTCGCGTCCCTGGTCACCATGCTCGACGCCACCGGCGTCCGGCCGCTGCTCGACCGCACCCTCCCCATGGACCAGGCGCGCGACGGCTTCGCCGCCCTGGCTGAGGGCGACGTGTTCGGCAAGATCGTCTTCACCCGCTGAGCGCAGGGAGGCTCTCCTGCCCGAAACTCGGTCGCCGTTGTCGGTGGCTTCGGGAAGGATTCGGTACGTCGTGAGGTTGCGACGACGCGTCCGATGAAAAACATCGCGGCGCAGTGTCGTAACAGGCGAACCCGCTTCGTCGTACAGACGAGAAGCGGAACCGCCGCCCCGGCCGGCTCCTGCACCCGACCACCGTTAGGACCTGAGATGACTGCGCCCCACGAGACCGGACCGGTCGAGGAGCTCGACCCGGTCGTGCCGGGCGAGCTCGCCGCGTTCGAGGAGGAGTTCGCCCCGGAGGCGGAGGCCACGGGCCGCACGCCGCTCGTCGTCAAGCTGCTGGTTGCCGCGACCTTCGTCGTGATCCTCAACGAGACGATCACGATCAACGCGATCCCGCGGCTCAAGGAGCACTTCGGCATCACCGACTCCTCCGCCCAGTGGGTCACCACGATCTTCATGCTGACGATGGCGGCGGTCATCCCGCTGACCGGCTGGTTCCTGCAGCGGGTCAGCACGCGGACGGCGTACGCCGCCGCGATGATCACGTTCTGCACGGGCACCCTGGTCGCCGCCGTGGCGCCGGCCTTCGGCGTGCTCCTGGTCGGGCGGATGATCCAGGCCTCCGGCACCGCGGTGATGATGCCGCTGCTCATGACCACCCTGATGACCGTCGTGCCGCCCCACGACCGCGGTCGGGTCATGGGCAACGTGACGCTCGCGATGTCGGTCGCGCCGGCGCTCGGCCCGGCCGTCTCCGGACTGGTGCTGCAGCTCGGCTCGTGGCGGCTGATCTTCGCGGTGGTGCTGCCGATCGCGATGCTGGTGGGCTACTTCGGCTTCCGCCTCGTCGAGAACGTCGGCGAGACCAAGGTGACGTCGGTGAGCTGGGTCAGCGTGGTGCTGGCGGCCAGCGGCTTCGGCGGCCTCGTCTACGGCCTGAGCAAGATCGGCCACGCCGCCTGGCAGGAGCCGACCCTGATCATCGGAGCCGGCGTGCTGCTGGTCGCGGTCTTCGCTGCCAACCAGATCCGGCTCCAGCGCTCCGGCACGCCGCTGCTCGACCTGCGGACGCTGACGCACAGCACCTACCGCACGTCGCTGGTCCTGATGGCGGCCGCGTTCATGGGGTTCTTCGGCTCGATGCTGCTGCTGCCGCTCTACCTGCAGGGCGTCCGCGGCCTGTCGCCCCTCGAGTGCGGCCTGGTGGTCATGCCCGGCGGCCTGGCGATGGGGCTGCTCGGCCCGCAGGTCGGCAAGCTCTACGACCGGTTCGGGTCGCGGCCGCTGGTGATCCCCGGCTCGATCGGGATGGTCGCGATGCTCGTCGGCCTCAGCCAGGTCACCACGACCACCCCCTACGCGCTGATCGTCCTCATGCACGTCCTCCTGATGACGAGCCTCGCCGCGATCTTCACCCCGGTGTTCTCGCTGGGCCTCGGTGACCTCCCGCCCGAGCTCTACTCCCACGGAAGCTCGCTGCTCGGCACCCTGCAGCAGGTGGCCGGCGCCGTCGGCACCGCGCTGCTGGTCGTGATCGAGACCAACCGGTCCGCCGGTCTGCTCGAGTCCGGGTCGTCGATCGACGAGGCGTTCGTCGGCGGCATGCAGTGGGCACTGCTGGCCTCGGCCGGCATCGGCCTGATCGTCGTGGCGATGGCCCTGCTGCTGCCCGCACGGGTCGAGCCCGCGGACCCGCACGTCGGCCACTGAGGAACGCGCGCCGAGTCGGCTCATCTCTCGATGAGCCGACTCGGCGCTCTCAGGCCTCGTCGAGGCCGTCGAGGAACTCGTCGAGGAGCGGCCAGCTGAGGTCGGGGGCGCGGACTCCGGCGACCAGGCCCAGGTGGCTCAGGCCGTCGGCGGACCAGTAGCGGGCGCCGGGGACCACCGTGGTGCCGGCGGCGACGGCGGGACCGTTGGCGATGTTGTCGGTGCGGCTGCCGATGAAGAGCACCGGGGCACTGACGTCGGCGAGCCGGACGGCGCGCTCGGAGGACAGGTGCACGGTGCCCGACGCCAGCTCGTTGCGCGCGATCAGGCGGGCGTGGATCTGGTGGTAGGCCCGCCCGGGGTAGCCGGGCATCGAGTCGATGAACCGGTCGACGGCCTCGGTCCGGGCGAGCGCCTCCGCGTCGAGGATGTTGCGCGCGAGGTGCGCGGCCTTGGTCACCTCGCGTCGCAGCGCCATGGCGCGGTAGCTGGTGCGGACCAGGCGGCTCGGCACGCCGCCCAGTGCGGCGGTCGGCGCCGTGGCGGCGCGGGTGCCGAGCATCCGGTCGGCGGCGGCGATCGGCTGCACGGCCGGGACCAGGCTGTAGTCGATCGGGGTCCCGAAGGCGGTCAGGGACCCGAGCGGCAGGTCGGGATGGGTGGCGGCGGTGAGCAGGCTCATGGTGCCGCCGAGCGACCAGGCGACGACGTCGACCGGCTCGTCCTCGTGCGCCGCGGAGACGGTGCGGACCGCTGTCGGGATGATGTCGTCGATCCAGTCCTCGAAGCCCATCGCCCGGTCGGCGAACGTGATCTCGCCGTAGTCGACGACGTAGGTCTCCCGGCCGGCGTCGAGCAGGTGGCCGGCGAGGCTCTGGCCGGGCCGCAGGTCGTAGCAGCGCGTGGACACGGCCAGCGGGGGGACCAGCAGGACCGGGCGCGGCCTGGTGGCCGGCGCGTCGCGGAGGAGGTGCCGCAGCTGGCGGTGCGGCTCGTCGTACACGATCTCGGCCGGCAGGCCGTCGTAGCCCTCGATCCCGGAGCCGAGCGGCGAGATGGCCCACGCGTTCCGCGCGGCGGTCGCCAGCCGGGCGCGTCGGCTCATCGGGTGGAGTCCCAGTTCAGCGCGCCGATCATCAGCATCCGCAGCTGCGTGCGCGCCGTGTCGGCGAACCGGCGCTCGGCGTCGGACCCGGGTCGGGCGGTCAGGACGTTCTCGACGGTGGCGACCATCGCGTTGACGATCAGGTTCGACACCACGCGCAGGTCGTCCCCGGACCAGGTGTCGGTCCCGGGCAGCCGGGCCAGGTCCGTGGCGAGCTCGCGCTCGAACAGCGCGATCTCCCGGGCGATCGCCTCGCGGACGGCCGGGGGACCGGCGAACCGCTCGCGGGCGATGAACGCGAACTGTCGCTCCTGGAGGCGGACGTGCCGGACGAGCACGTCGACCGAGCCGTCGATCACCTCGCGGAACCCCGGGTCGTTGCGGCGGCGGACGTCGCGCATCATCGCGCGCAGGCTGACGAAGGACTCCTCGACGAGCGCGAGGCCGAGCTGCTCGATGGAGTCGAAGTGGCGGTAGAAGGCGGTCGGCACCACGCCGACCTCCTTGGCCACCTGGCGCAGCGACAGCGCCATCAGCGTGCTGTCCTCGCAGAGGTCCAGCGCGGCGTCGAGGATCGCGCGCCGGGTGCGCTCCTTGCGCTCCACGCGGGACTCGGTCACCTACCCAGTCTAGTCAGGAGTACATGTGTGCACCCTCACGCGTGGTAGCCGTTGACTCGGGCACCGGGAGTGGGAAACCTATGAGTGTACGAATGTGCACTCAAACTTCCCTCGCACCGAGGAGACACCCATGACCATCACCGATGCCGCCGCACCGCGCGCCGGTCTCGCCCAGCGGCTGCTGCGCTCGCGGCTCGCCGCGGCGCTGGCGTCGCCGCACGGCGTGGACCGCTACCTGGAGCAGGTCAACCCGATGTGGGCCGCCCACGAGGTGCGCGCCCGGGTCGTCGACGTCCGCCCGGAGAACCCCGGCTCCGACGCCGCGCCGGTCGCGACCCTGACCCTCCAGCCCACCAGCACCTGGCGCGGCCACCGCGCCGGCCAGCACGTCCTCGTGGGCGTCGACATGCCCGGCGGCAAGCGGGTCACCCGCGCGTTCTCCATCTCCTCGGCGGCATCGCTGCCGGGCGAGCAGATCACCCTGACCATCCGGGCGCACGAGGAGGGGGTGCTGTCGAAGTACCTCGTCCGCGAGGCGCAGCCCGGCCAGATGCTGCACCTGAGCCAGGCGCAGGGCGAGTTCACCCTCAACGAGAGCCCTGCGACGCCGACCAACAACCGGCTGCTGTTCATCACCGGCGGGTCCGGGATCACCCCGGCCATGTCGATGCTGCGCACCCTGCTGCGCGACGGCTACGACGGGAAGGTCGGCCGCAAGGTGGTCTTCCTCCACTACGCGCGCAGCCCCGAGGACCAGATCTTCGCCGAGGAGCTCGCGGAGATCGCGGCCGCCGACAACGGCGCCGAGGTGCACCTTCGGTACGGCGACCAGCTCTTCTCGGAGTTCGAGCTGCGCCGCCTGGTCCCCGACCACCGCGACACCGACACCTGGCTGTGCGGTCCGGCCGGGCTGGTCGAGCTCGTCCGTTCGGCGTACGAGCTGGGGAACGGGGAGATCTCGCCCCGGCTGCGGATGGAGTTCTTCAAGCCCGTCGTCGCCCGCACCGCGGCCGCCGGCGAGCTGGTCGAGGGCGAGATCAGCTTCACCCGGTCCGGCAGGACGACCGCGACCACCGCCGCCAGCCTGCTGGAGCAGGCCGAGGAGCTCGGTCTCACGCCGGAGTACGGGTGCCGGATGGGCATCTGCTTCTCCTGCACGCGCAAGGTCAACGGCACCGTCCGCAACGTCCTCACCGGCGAGACGACCACCGCCACCGACGAGGACACCCGCATCTGCGTCAACCAGGCCGTCGGCGACTGCGCCGTGGACCTGTGACCGACACCCGACAACGAGGAGCCTGACATGACTGTCACCGACGCACCGACGACGTACCACGGCCTCACCGACGACCAGCTGGAGTCGTTCGGCAACGAGATGGACGCGATCCGCCAGCGGATCCTCGCCGACCTCGGCGACGTCGACCGCGACTACCTGCTGCGCGTGCTCAAGTGGCAACGCAGCCTCGAGGTGACCGGCCGCGCGCTGTTCTACCTGCCCCCGGCCTGGCCGCTCGCGGTCGCGGCCCTCTCCCTGTCGAAGATCCTCGACAACATGGAGATCGGCCACAACGTGATGCACGGCCAGTACGACTGGATGGGCGACCCGCACCTGAACTCCCGGATGTTCGACTGGGACACGATGGCGCCGGGCGAGAACTGGAAGTACGGCCACAACTACATGCACCACACCTACACCAACATCGTCGGGAAGGACCGGGACATCGGCTACGGCATCCTGCGGATGGACGAGGACCAGGAGTGGCGGCCGTACTACCTCGGCAACCCGGTCTACGCCTTCCTGCTGATGACGTTCTTCGAGTGGGGCGTCTCGCTGCACGACCTCGAGGTCGACGAGCTGGTCGCCGGCCGGCGGACCTGGTCGGAGAACCGGGAGATCGCGGCCCGGATGTGGAAGAAGATGAAGAAGCAGGTGCTCAAGGACTACGTCCTGTTCCCCGCGCTGACCGGGCCGCTGTTCCCGCTCACGTTCGCCGGGAACTTCACCGCCAACATCGTCCGCAACATCTGGGCGTTCAACATCATCTTCTGCGGCCACTTCCCGGCGGGCGTCGCGACGTTCTCGCTCGAGGAGACCGAGGACGAGAGCCGCGGCCAGTGGTACCTGCGGCAGCTGCTCGGCTCGGCCAACATCACCGGCAGCAAGCTGTTCCACATCATGAGCGGCAACCTGTCGCACCAGATCGAGCACCACCTGTTCCCGGACATCCCGGCGCGCCGCTACCCGGAGATCGCCGGCGAGGTCCGCGAGATCTGCGAGCGCTACGGGCTGCAGTACAACACCGGCCCGCTGCGCAAGCAGCTCGGCAGCGTCTTCGCGAAGATCTGCCGCCTCGCGCTGCCCAGCCGTACGGCGAAGCAGCCGGCCGCCGACGTCCGGGCCGACGCGCAGTTGGCGGCCTGAGGCCGGTGCGGGACACTGGCCACATGAGCGACCGCGAGGGTCCCGACCACCTGACCAAGGGTGAGATCGCCAAGGACGCCGTCGAGGCGACGGCGCAGGCGGCAGCGACCGCCGTCGGCGAGGTGGCGACGATCATCACCCGGGCCATCGGGGACATCGCCGGAGCCGTCGGCGGGTTCGCGACCGAGGTGTTCGAGATCCGCGACGCCTCGCGGCGCGCCTCGCAGGAGCACCTGTCGGCGGTCGACGCCGACGCCGACGGCGCCGAGTCGGACTAGTCGAACGTCAGCCGGAACGACGCCATCCGGAACGAGCCGAGCCGGCGGGCCGGTCGCAGGTACGCGAGCGGCCCGTCGGCGGCGAAGGTCCAGCGCGCCCGGCAGGGGAGCGCCTTCGCGGTGCCCGACATGACCACGTCGGCCGGCTCCGGGTGGTCCTCGATCCCGGGCTGGTGCACGTTCCCCTTGAACGGCACCCGCGGCGCGGCTCGTGAGACGTCGCTGAAGCTCGCCTCGACGATCGGGTGCCGATCGACGGTGGCGGTCCAGTGCGTCGAGGTGAGCGGGCCGCGGAACGACGACTCGAGGTCGAAGTCGCACAGCTCCTTCGGGATGGCCCAGAGCTCGCGGCCGCCGGCCTTCGAGGCGGGGGAGTCGACCCAGATGTCGACCACGCTCACGGCGCCCTTGTGCTCACCCTCCGGCAGGTAGCGCGCCACGAGCAGCTCGGAGTAGGTGAGCGGGCTCGGGTCGACGTACGACACCAGGCAGACGCCGTAGGTCCCGGCCGGGTGCCGCTCGTCCGCGTCGGCGCTCAGCCGGAACAGCGAGAGCCACAACGAGCCCTCCATGCACCACGGCGCCGGCGGGTAGGACGGTCCGGTCACGGCTGCTGCTCCCTCTTCGGGCCGAGGCTGTCGGCCGCCTTCTCGATCGCGCCCGCCACGTCGATCACCCGTGCGGCCGTGATGTGCGGTTTCTGGACCTCCTTGGCGACGTAGCGCGCCACGAACCGGCGCAGCTCCCCGTCGACGCCTGCCGCGACCTGGGTCAGGGAGGCGCGCAGCCCCTGGGCCTTGAGGCGCACCTCGACGTCCTCGGTGCGCGGCGGGGCCACCTCCACCTCGATCGCGAGGTCGGCGCGGCCGTGCACGGTCAGCAGGAGCGGGACGGTGACGTCGGCGTCGAAGCGTTGCTTGTCCATGCCGAGGTCGAGGACGAGCTGGAAGGTCACCGGGACGAGGACGGCGAACCGCAGGGGAAGGGTGCCGACCCGCTCTCCGGTCGCCATGCCGATCCGGCCCTTCGCGTGCACCTTCGCCAGCCGCCCAGGACCGACCCCGAGCGGCCCGACCTCGATCGGCCGGTCCGCCATCACGTTCACCCCTGCGAGCACCCGCTCGACCGTGACCGCGCGCTCGAAGAAGAGCTCGCCCCACGCGGCGTACTCGATGACATCCGCATCGCTCACGCGGCTGACACTAGGGCAGCATCAGTCCTCGGGGTCGTCGAGCCGCGCCAGCCAGGTCGCGAACCGCTCGACGGCGGTCTCGAACTCCGGGTGGGTGTCGACGAACTCCTGGAGCCGCTCCCCGACCCACGCCAGGGTGACCTCCTCGTCGCCCCGGCGCTGCTCGAGCTCCTCGATGCCGCGGTCGGTGAAGTACATGCGGCCCCGATCAGGCGAAGGCTCGCGCGACGAGGTCCTTCTGCTCCTCGAGGTGGCGCTTGGCGACGCCGACCGAGGGAGAGGAGGACGCCGCGCGCGAGACCAGCTCGACCGGCTTGTCGAGCGCCGGGAAGACGGTGAGCCCGTAGAACGGCCAGGGGCCCATGTTCGCCGGCTCGTCCTGCACCCAGCGGACCCGCTTGAGGTTCGGGTACTTCGCGATCTCCGCGGCGATCTCCTCGGCCGGCTGCGGGTAGAGCTGCTCGACCCGCGCGATCGCGACCGACGCGCCGTTGTCGCGCTTGCCGCGCTCGACCATCAGGTCCCACGTGATCCGGCCCGAGCACAGCAGCAGCGTCTCGACCGAGTCCGGGTCCGCGGCCGAGTCGGCGATGAGCGGCTGGAAGGTGCCCTCGGTGAAGTCGGACGGCTGCGAGGCCGCCTCCTTGCGCTTGAGCATCGACTTCGGCGTGAACACGACCAGCGGCTTGTGCTCGCCGCCGAGCGAGTGCCGTCGGAGCAGGTGGAAGTGCGACGCCGGGGTGGACGGCTGGGCCACGACCCAGGCCTCGTCGGCGCACATCGCCATGAACCGCTCGATCCGGGCGGAGGAGTGGTCGGGGCCCTGGCCCTCGTAGCCGTGGGGGAGGAGCAGCACGACCCCGCTGTCCTGGCCCCACTTGGTCTTGCCGGCGGAGATGTACTCGTCGATGACGGTCTGGGCGCCGTTGACGAAGTCGCCGAACTGCGCCTCCCAGGCGACGAGCGCCTCGGGCCGCGCGACCGAGTAGCCGTACTCGAAGCCGAGCGCGGCGTACTCCGAGAGCAGGCTGTCGTAGATGAAGAACTTGGCCTGGTTCTCGCTGAGGTTCGACAGCGGAGTCCACTCGTCGGCGTTGACCCGGTCGATGATCGTCGCGAAGCGCTGGACGAACGTGCCGCGGCGCGAGTCCTGGCCGGCGAGCCGGACCGGACGGCCGTCCATCAGCAGCGCGCCGAACGCGAGGATCTCGCCGGTGCCCCAGTCGATCGGGCCGTCGGTGATCGCAGCGGCCCGGCGCTGCAGCTGCGGCATCACCTTCGGGTGCACCGTGAAGCCGTCCGGCGGCGACACGTAGGCGTCCGCGATCGTCTTGAGGGTCTCGAAGGGGACGGCGGTGACGGTCTCGCCCTCGGGCTTGTCGGGGTAGTCCGGAACGGTGGTCCAGCTGGTCGGCGTCTCGTCGGCTGCCTCGCGGACCTCGGTGAAGACCCGCTCCAGCTGCGCCTGGTAGTCGCGCAGGACCTGCTCGGCCTCCTCGATCGTGATGTCGCCACGACCGATGAGGGACTCGGTGTAGAGCTTGCGCACCGAGCGCTTCTGCTCGATCAGGTCGTACATCAGCGGCTGGGTGTAGGACGGGTCGTCGCCCTCGTTGTGGCCGCGCCGGCGGTAGCAGACCAGGTCGATCACGACGTCGGTGTTGAACGCCTGCCGCCACTCGAAGGCGAGCCGCGCCACCCGGATGCACGCCTCGGGGTCGTCGCCGTTGACGTGGAAGATCGGCGCCTGCACCATCCGGGCGACGTCGGTGCAGTAGAGCGTGGAGCGGGACGCGCCCGGCGAGGTCGTGAAACCGACCTGGTTGTTGATGACCAGGTGGATGGTGCCGCCGGTGCGGTAACCGCGCAGCTGCGAGAGGTTGAGGGTCTCCGCGACCACGCCCTGGCCCGCGAAGGCCGCGTCCCCGTGCAGGAGCAGCGGGAGCACCGGGAACTCGGTGCCGCGGTCGAGCACGTCCTGCTTGGCCCGGGCGATGCCCTCGAGGACCGGGTCGACGGTCTCCAGGTGCGACGGGTTCGCCGCGACCGACACCTTGATCTTGTCGCCGCTGCCCGCGACGAACTCGCCCTCGGCGCCCAGGTGGTACTTCACGTCGCCCGAGCCCTGGACGGTGCGCGGGTCGATGTTGCCCTCGAACTCCCGGAAGATCTGGGAGTACTTCTTGCCGACGATGTTGGCCAGCACGTTCAGCCGGCCGCGGTGCGCCATGCCGATGGCCACCTCGTCGAGCCCGACCTCGGCCGCGGCCTCGCAGATCTCGTCGACGACCGGGATCGTGGTCTCGCCGCCCTCGAGCGAGAACCGCTTCTGCCCGACGAACTTGGTCTGCAGGAAGGTCTCGAAGGCCTCGGCCTGGTTCAGCTTCTGCAGGATCCGCAGCTGCTCCTCGCGGGGCGGCTTGGTGTGCGGGCGCTCGACCCGCTCCTGGATCCAGCGGCGCTGCTCGGGATCCATGATGTGCATGTACTCGATGCCGATGGTGCGGCAGTAGGAGTCGCGCAGGATGCCGAGGATGTGGCGCAGCTTCATGAACCGCCGGCCCTCGCCGCCGAACTCGCCGGTGGGGAACTCGCGGTCGAGGTCCCACAGGGTCAGGCCGTGCGTCTCCACCCGCAGGTCGGGGTGGAAGCGCTGCTTGTACTCCAGCGGGTCGGTGTCGGCCATCAGGTGGCCGCGCACGCGGTAGGCGTGGATCAGCTCGAGGATCCGGGCCTGCTTGTCGATCTCGTCGTCGTGGGACGTCGCGACGTCGGCGTTCCAGCGGATCGGCTCGTAGGGGATCCGCAGCGACCGGAAGATGTCGTCGTAGAAGCCGTCCTCGCCGAGCAGCAGCTGGTGCACCCGGCGGAGGAACTCGCCGGACTGCGCACCCTGGATCACCCGGTGGTCGTAGGTCGACGTCATCGTCATGACCTTGCCGACGCCGTTGCGGGCGATCGCGACCTCGGAGGCGCCCTGCCACTCGGCGGGGTACTCCATGGCGCCCACGCCGATGATCGCGGCCTGGCCGGCCATCAGTCGCGGCACGGAGTGGACCGTCCCGAGACCGCCGACGTTGGTCAGGCTGACCGTCGTGCCGGAGTAGTCGTCCATGGACAGCTTGTTGTCCTTGGCCTTGCGGATCATCTCCTCGTAGGCCGTCCAGAACGCCGCGAAGTCCATCGTCTCGCAGGCCTTGATCGACGGCGCCACGAGCTGGCGGCTGCCGTCCGGCTTCTGCTGGTCGATCGCCAGGCCGAGGTTGATGTGCGCCGGCGTGACCATGGTCGGCTTGCCGTCGGTCTCGGTGAAGGAGTTGTTCATCGCCGGCAGCGCCTTGAGCGCCTGGATGATCGCGTAGCCGATGATGTGGGTGAAGGAGACCTTGCCGCCGCGCGCCCGGCGGAGGTGGGAGTTGATGACGATCCGGTTGTCCCACAGGAGCTTGACCGGGATGTCGCGCACCGACGTCGCGGTCGGGACGGTCAGCGACACGTCCATGTTCTTCGCGGTCGCGGCCGGGATGCCGCGGAGCACGGTGTAGGTCGGCTCGTCCTTCGCCTCGGTCTGCACCGGGCGCGGCGCGTCCTTGGGGGTGGGCTTGTCGGTGCCGGCGGCGGGCTTCGGCGTGGTCTGCGACGCGGGGCTCACCTGCGGGGCGGGCGTGGCCTTGGGCACCGGGCGGCTGGCGGCCTTCTGCTCGGTCTCGGCGGCAGGCTTCGGCTGGGCCTCGCGCTTCGGCTCGGCGGTGGTCTTCGCAGCCGCGGGAGCGGCGGTCGCCGTACCGTTGCCGGAGCTGCCGCGGAAGTACGTCGCCCAGGCCTCGTCGACGCTGCCGGGATCGGCCTGGAACCGCTCCCTCATCTCCTCGACGAGCCACTCGTTGGCGCCGAAGCTGTCGGCCGGTGGCCCGCCGTTGGTGGAGGGGGTGGTGGACTGCTGGCCTGACGACTGCGGCACGACTTGCTTCGCCTCTTCCGGGTTCAAGAATGGGGGCGCCACTTACCTCCCCAAAGGCTAGACCCAACGCGAAGCAAATACCGGGCCTGGGCCACCCTTTGGGGCACTGTGTAACCGGCTACACATCCACGGCCCCGGGCACACCGGTCCCGACGCCGCCGACCAGGGAGGATCCGAGCGCCTTGCTCACAGCTTCACACGCGTCCGCGGCGGGCCGCGCGACGCGCCTGGCGGCGCCGCTCCTGGCGCTCGCCCTGGCCGTCGCCGGCTGCTCCGGCGACGACTCCTCGGGCTCCGGCGACGGCTCGGGCGGCGGTACGCCGAGCGGGGGAGGCTCCTCGGTGCAGACCACCGCGAAGGTGCGCAACGTCACAGGCGGCCGGCTGTCGAAGCACCGCCGGCACGCCGTGCTGACCCAGGTCACCTCCGTCGTGGACGGCTGGTGGGACGCCGCTTACCTCTCCTCGGGCGGCGACGACCAGGACTTCCCCGGGTTCACCACCGGCGCGGCGAAGCTGGCCGAGGGCGACCGGCAGATCATGACCGCCGCGGCGCTCCCGGACGGAGCCACCGACCCGGTCGCCGTACGCCGTTCCGTGGCGCTGGACATCCTGGCCGTGCACGGGCGGGCCGCCGGCGTCATCGCGACGGTCGCGCTCGGCGTGCACACCTCCGGCGACACCGACCGGATCCTGGCCGTGCGCGGCCTGCTCCAGCTCTCCCACGACAGCGGAGCGTGGCGGGTCTTCGGCTACGACGTCACCGCGACGCCCCGGGTGGTCGGCGCCTCGCCCCAGAACGCCCGGCCCCAGAAGAAGGACTCCGACAAGAAGAAGGGGCGCTCGTGACCGTCCTGCGCCGCATCCTGCGCACCGTCCCGCTGGCGATCGCGCTCGCCGGAGTCGCTCTGGTGGTGCCCGACAGCGCCGTGCACCCCACCGACGTCGCGCTGATGAAGGTGCAGGTGGCCGAGGGGACCGACCTCGGCAAGCTCGCGCACGGCAAGGACATCGTCACCGTCCTCGCCGTCGGCTCCGACGCGCGGCCCGGTGAGGACATGCTGCACACCCGCGGCGACGCCCTGCACCTGATCTTCCTCGACCTCAAGACCCACGCCGCCGCCGACATCGGGATCCCGCGCGACTCCTACGTCTCGATCCCGGGAGTGGGCTCCGACCGGATCAACGCCTCCCTCTACTACGGCGGCCCGGACCTCCTCGGGCAGACCGTGGGCAACCTGGTCGGCGTGCAGCCGGACTACGTCTTCGTCACCCGGTTCCTCTACTTCCAGCACATGGTGAACGCGATCGGCGGCATCACCGTGCACAACCCGATCTCGTTCACCGACTCGGCCATCGGCAGCTTCGACGCGGGCACCCTCCACCTCAACGGCCTGAACGCCTTGAAGTTCTCGCGGATCCGGCACCCGCTCGCCGGGGGCGACTTCGACCGGTCCGCCAACCAGGACCGGGTGATCCGTGGCATCCAGGAGCAGGTCCGCGCCCACCAGGGCGACCCGGGCTTCATCGCCCGCGGGGTGCTGTCGGTGATGCAGAACCTGGCGACCGACCTGTCGCCGTCGGAGCTGTTCCGGTTCGCGCACGTGCTGGCCGACATCGACCCGGCGAAGGTCACCAACTGCGTGGTGCACGGCGGCTTCGCCGACATCAACGGCGCCAGCGTGGTCACACCGGACGTCGCCGCTGCCCAGCGCTACGGCGACGAGGCTCGCGACGACGCGACCCTGGAGAGCTGCTGAGCCCTTGTCGAGCCCTGTCCAGTGCCGTCAGTGGTCGTCGGACGAGGCCGTCGAGCTGACCTTGTCGCCCCAGGCCGCGCGGGCTCCGGAGTCGCCGACGCGGTAGATCTGGACGCTCGCGGCCAGCGCGGCGACGACCGCGAGCGTCGCGACGGTCCGGGTCAGGCCGGGACCGGGCGCAGCCGCCGGGGCGTCCTCGGCGGCGGCCCGCTCGGCTCTCCGGCCCAACCACGTCAGCGCCGCCGCGAGGAGGAGCAGGGGGATCGCGAACCAGATCAGCTGGTCGCCGAGCTCGGCGTGCTCGCCGGGGTTGCCGACGTGCTCCTCCAGCGCCTCGCCGCTCGAGGTGGCCACGGGGATGAGCGCCACCGAGACGAGGGCCGCCGCGGTCACCAGGTAGCCGTAGCGGGTTCGCCAGGCCGGGCGCACCGCGATCGCCAGGGTGCCGAGGGCGGCCAGGGGCAGCAGCACCACCACCGCGTGGACGACGAGCGGGTGGACGGGGAGACCGTTGATCAGATCGAACACCCCGCCAGGGTGCGGCGACGGACCTGCAAAGCACCTGACTGCGTGCGGCCGCAGGGGCGCCTCCGGCAGGATTCGAACCTGCGACACCTGGTACCGGAAACCAGTGCTCTATCCCCTGAGCTACGGAGGCAACCGCAAGCCGTGCTGCCACGTCCTGCGCGCTGACGAACCCTACCGGTCGATATCGGTGGAAGAGAAAACGGTACCCGCCGATACCCTTGCCCGGTGACTCCTGCGCAGCTCTCCACCACCATCGTCGACGGCCTGACGGCCCTGGTCGACGCGGGTGCGCTCACCCTGCCCGACGGAGTGCCGGCCGAGGTGACGGTGGAGCGTCCGCGGCAGAAGGGGCACGGCGACTACGCCACGAACATCGCGCTGCAGCTGGCGAAGAAGGCGGGCACGAACCCGCGGGCCCTCGGCGAGCTGCTCGCGGAGCGGCTGCGCGCCGCCGACGGCATCGGCGACGTCGAGGTCGCCGGTCCGGGATTCCTCAACATCACCGTCGAGGCGGGTGCGCAGGGCCAGGTCGCCGCCGACATCGTGGCCGCCGGCACGACGTACGGGTCCTCGGACGCGTTCGCCGGCGAGAAGATCAACCTCGAGTTCGTCTCGGCCAACCCGACCGGCCCGATCCACATCGGCGGGGTCCGGTGGGCCGCCGTCGGCGACGCCCTCGGCCGGATCTTCGAGATGACCGGCGCGGAGGTCACCCGCGAGTACTACTTCAACGACCACGGCTCGCAGATCGACCGTTTCTCCCGGTCGTTGCTCGCCAGCGCGAAGGGCGAGCCGGCGCCCGAGGACGGCTACGGCGGTCAGTACATCCACGACATCGCGGCGGCCGTCGTCAAGGAGCGGCCCGACGTCCTCCAGCAGCCGGAGGAGGAGGCTCAGGAGACGTTCCGCGCCCTCGGGGTCGACATGATGTTCGGCGAGATCAAGAAGTCCCTGCACGACTTCGGTGTCGACTTCGACGTCTACTTCCACGAGGACGAGCTGCACAAGAGTGGCGCGGTCGACCGCGCCGTCGCGCGGCTGCGCGAGCTCGGCAACATCTACGAGAAGGACGGCGCGGTCTGGCTGGCCACCGAGAAGTTCGGTGACGACAAGGACCGCGTGGTCATCAAGTCCGACGGCAACGGCGCGTACCTGTCCGGTGACCTCGCCTACTACCTCGACAAGCGCGAGCGCGGCTTCGACCGCTGCTTCATCATGCTCGGCGCCGACCACCACGGCTACGTCGGCCGGATGATGGCGATGTGCGCGGCGTTCGGTGACACCCCGCACGTGAACCTGGAGATCCTGATCGGCCAGATGGTCAACCTGGTCCGGGACGGGGAGCCGCTGCGGATGTCCAAGCGCGCAGGCACCGTCGTCACGATCGACGACCTGGTCGACGCGATCGGGGTGGACGCCGCGCGCTACGCACTCGCCCGCTACCACGTGGACAGCCAGATCGACATCGACCTGGACCTGTGGGCGCGCCAGACCAACGACAACCCGGTCTTCACCGTGCAGTACGCCCACGCCCGGATCGCGAGCCTGATGCGCAACGCGGCCCAGCTCGGTGTCGAGCCGGTCTCGCACCCCGAGCTGCTCACGCACGAGAAGGAGGGCGAGCTGCTGCGGTCGCTCGCCGAGTTCCCGCGGGTGGTCAAGGCCGCCGCCGAGCTGCGCGAGCCGCACCGGATCGCGCGCTACCTCGAGGAGCTCGCCGGCACCTACCACCGGTTCTACGACAACTGCCGCGTGCTGCCGATGGGCGACGAGGAGACCGGCGACCTGCACCGCGCCCGCCTGATGCTCGTGGAGGCGACCCGCGTCGTGCTGGCGAACGGCCTGCGCCTGCTCGGCGTCACCGCGCCCGAGCGCATGTGACCGGGAGACGCTGATGAGCACGACCCACGAGGCCGGCTGGGCGCACGCGCCTGGAGCACTCCGCGGACCGGCCTGGCTGCAGCCGCCGCGTGACGTCAACGACCTGGTCCCGCAGCTGTGGTCGTCGACGGCCTACAAGGACGACGCCGGCGACCTGGTCGTCGGGGGAGTGCCGGTCGCCGACCTGGTGGCCGACCACAACACGCCCGCCTACGTGCTCGACGAGGAGGACTTCCGCACCCGCGCCCGCGCCTTCCGGGACGCGTTCGCGGGCTGGGACGTCTACTACGCCGGCAAGGCCTTCCTCTGCACGGCGGTCGCGCGGTGGATCGCCGAGGAAGGGCTGTGCCTCGACGTCTGCTCGGCGGGGGAGCTGACCGTCGCGCTACGAGCCGGCTTCGACGCGGCCCGGATCGGCTACCACGGGAACAACAAGTCGATCGCCGAGCTGCGCCGCGCGGTCTCCGAGGGCGTCGGCCGGATCATCGTCGACTCGGTCCAGGAGATCGAGCGGCTCGAGATGATCACCCGCGACACCGGCTGCACCGCGCGGGTGATGCTCCGCGTCACGGCCGGCGTCGAGGCGCACACCCACGAGTACATCGCCACCGCGCACGAGGACCAGAAGTTCGGCCTCTCCATCACCTCCGGCGACGCGTTCGACGCGCTGCGCCGGCTCCAGGAGGCCGAGGGGATCGAGCTGCTCGGTCTCCACTCGCACATCGGCAGCCAGATCTTCGATGCCTCCGGGTTCGAGGTCGCCGCCCGCCGGGTGCTCGCGCTGCATGCGCAGGTCTCCGAGGAGCTGGGCGTCACGATGCCCGAGATGGACCTCGGCGGCGGTTTCGGCATCGCCTACACGACCCAGGACGACCCGTCCGACCCGGCGCAGCTCGCGACCGAGATGGGCAAGATCGTCGAGCACGAGTGCCGGGCGCTCGGCGTCGACGCACCGCGGCTCTCCATCGAGCCGGGTCGCGCGATCGTCGGCCCGGCGATGTGCACCGTCTACACCGTCGGCACCGTCAAGCCGGTCACCCTGGACGCCGGAGCGGTCCGCACCTACGTCAGCGTCGACGGCGGGATGAGCGACAACATCCGCACGGCGCTCTACGACGCCGACTACTCCTGCACGCTGGCCGGCCGGTCCTCCACCGCCCCGCCGGTCCTGGCGCGGGTCGTCGGCAAGCACTGCGAGGCCGGCGACATCGTCGTCCGCGACGAATTCCTCCCGGGCGACGTCGCTCCCGGCGACCTGCTCGCCGTGCCCGGCACCGGCGCCTACTGCCGGTCGATGGCCTCCAACTACAACCACGCGCTCCGGCCACCGGTCATCGCGGTCCGCGACGGTGAGGCGCGGGTCGTCGTACGCCGGGAGACCGAGGACGACCTGCTCGCCACCGACGTCGGCTGAGCCGGCTCAGTCCCGCGTCGCGATCACCGCGCGGTGGTCCGACGGCGTGGTCAGCAGCCGGACGTCGGTCGCGGGGCCGGGGCCGTGCACGTCGTCGATCTTGCGGGTGCCGGTGCCGATGGTGCCCGCGTGGTCCTCGCGGCCCTGCCAGGCCGAGGTGAGCCCGGTGAGGCGGAGCAGGTCGTAGTTGGCGTCGCCGACGGCGTGGACGACGTGGCCGGCGCGCTGCAGCCCGGCGACCAGGCGCTCGAGCCGGCGTACCTCGTCGCGGTGCCGGCGGGCGAGCACCGGCCGGTCGGCGCGGTAGCCGTCGGCCGTGGTGCCTCCCGAGACCAGGTGGTAGCTCACGACCGCCACCGTGCCGCCGGTGCGGCGGTCCCGGTACACCCCGACCGTGGCCTCGCGGGGCGGCTCGGTGCGCAGGAGCCGGTCGGGCCGGTCGGAGCGGCCGATCCGGCTGAGCCACGGTGCACTCGCGGAGACCAGGTCGAAGCGGTCCGCGCGGGCCCCGACGACGTTGCCGCCACCCACCGCCGAGACGAAGTGGTACGCCGACCGCCGGCTCGCGCCGAGCCGGCCACCGGGGACGACCCGCACGTCGCCGTGCTCACGCAGCAGGCCGAGCCGCGAGACGTACCACTCCTGCAGCCCGACCAGGTCCGGGCCGGCGCCGAGCACCTGCCCCAGGGCGGTCCGGGCGTCCTCGCGACCGAGCGTGTAGAGGATGTTCGCGGAGGCGACGACGACCACGTCAGTGGGCGAATCCGCTGGCGTCGGACTGCGGCCGCACCCCCGCCTGCAGCCGGGCGTACGCGGTCTGGAACGCCTCGAAGAGCCGACCGGCGAGGTCGTGGCTGAACCCCTCGCGCACCACGATGCGGAGCACCGAGACGTCCGTGGCGTCCGCCGGCATCGGGTAGGCAGGCACCTGCCAGCCGCCGTTGCGCAGCTCGTGCGACAGGTCGTAGACGGTGAACCCGGGGTCACCCTCCAGCGTGAACGACACGACCGGGATCGCCGACCCGTCGGTGATCACCTCGATCCCCGCGGTCTCGGCGAGCCGCTCCGCGATCCACGTCGCGGTGTCGCGCAGGCTGGTCATGATCGAGGTGTAGCCCGCCCGGCCCAGCCGGATGAAGTTGTAGTACTGCCCGATGACCTGGTTGCCCGGCCTGGAGAAGTTCAGCGTGAAGGTCGGCATGTCGCCGCCGAGGTAGCTCACCCGGAAGACCAGCTCCTCCGGCAGCGCCGCGGCCTCGCGCCAGACGACGAAGCCGATGCCGGGGTAGGTCAGGCCGTACTTGTGACCGCTGACGTTGATCGACGCCACCCGCGGGAGCCGGAAGTCCCACGCGAGCTCGGGGCGCAGGAACGGCACGACGAACCCGCCGCTCGCCGCGTCGACGTGGACCGGGACGTCCGGGCCGCCCTTCGCGACGAGCTCGTCGAGCGCCGCGCAGATCTCCGCGATCGGCTCGAGCTCACCGGTGAAGGTGGTCCCGAGGATGCCGACCACGCCGATCGTGTCCTCGTCGACGTGGGCGAGGACCTGCTCGGGGGTGATCACGTAGCGGCCGCGCTCGACGGGCAGGTACCGCGGCTCCACCTCGAAGTAGCGGCAGAACTTCTCCCACACGACCTGGACGTTGCTGCCCAGCACGAGGTTCGGCCGGGCCGCCGCGTCGCCGCGCCGCGCGCGCCAGCGCCACTTCAGCGCCAGGCCGGCGAGCATCACGGCCTCCGAGGAGCCGATCGTCGAGACGCCGGTCGCCGACGACGGGTCGCTCGCGCTGAGCCCGGGCGCGTGGAAGAGGTCGGCGACCATCGCCACGCAGCGCTGCTCGATCGCCGCGGTCGCCGGGTACTCGTCCTTGTCGATCATGTTCTTGTCCAGCGCCTCGGTCATCAGCTGACCGGCCTCCGGGTCCATCCAGGTGGTCACGAAGGTCGCCAGGTTCAGCCGCGAGCTGCCGTCGAGCATCAGCTCGTCGTGGATGAACTGGTAGGCCGCCCGCGGCGACATCGCGTCGTCGGGGAGCCGGAGAGCGGGGAGCGGCTCCATGCCGAGCCGGCCGGTGTAGGCGGGGGTGATGTCCGCCGCGTCGTCGGTCACGGCGCGACGATAGCCCCGCCAGGTGGACGGCGGGGGCGCCCCGGAAGCGGGCGCCGATAACCTTGCGCCGTGAGCAATCCCCTCAAGGTCGCCGTGCTCGGCTGCGGATCGGTCGGGTCCCAGGTGGTCCGCCTGCTCCGCGCGCAGGCCGACGACCTGGCGGCGCGGATCGGCGCCCCCGTCGAGCTCGCCGGTGTCGCCGTACGCCGCCTCGACGCGCCGCGGGAGGTCGACGTACCGGCGGAGCTGCTCACCACCGACGCGATGGGCCTGGTCTGCCGGGGCGACATCGACGTCGTGGTCGAGGTGATCGGCGGCATCGAGCCCGCCCGCAGCCTGATCCTCGCCGCGCTCGAGAACGGCGCCTCCGTGGTCACCGCCAACAAGGCGCTGCTCGCCGAGGACGGCCCGACGCTCTACGAGGCGGCCGACAAGGCCGGGCGCGACCTCTACTACGAGGCCGCCGTCGCGGGTGCCATCCCGATCCTGCGACCGCTGCGCGAGTCGCTCGCCGGTGACAAGGTCACCCGGGTGCTCGGCATCGTCAACGGCACCACCAACTTCATCCTCGACCGGATGGACACCGCGGGCAGCGGCTTCGACGAGGCGCTGGAGGAGGCGCAGGCGCTGGGCTACGCCGAGGCCGACCCCACTGCGGACGTCGAGGGCTTCGACGCCGCGGCCAAGGCCGCGATCCTCGCGAGCCTGGCCTTCCACTCCCGGGTGACGGCGGCCGACGTGCACCGCGAGGGGATCAGCGAGGTCACCGCCGGCGACGCGCGGTCCGCCCGCGACATGGGCAGCGTGATCAAGCTGCTCGCGATCGCCGAGCTCCGCACGACCGAGGGCGAGGGCGGGCACAGGGACGAGGCGGTCTGCGTCCGCGTGCACCCGGCGATGATCCCGAGGTCGCACCCGCTCGCCAGCGTGCGCGAGGCCTACAACGCGGTCTTCGTCGAGTCCGAGGCCGCCGGCCAGCTGATGTTCTACGGCCCCGGCGCGGGCGGCGCCCCGACCGCGAGCGCCGTGCTCGGCGACCTGGTCACGGTCGCGCGCAACCACCGCCAGGGCACCCGCGGCGTGGGCGAGTCGGCGTACGCCGACCGCACCGTGGTGCCGATGGGGGAGGCGCGCACCCGCTACCACGTCGCGATCGACGTCGACGACCGCGCGGGCGTGCTCGCCGCCGTCGCGACCGCGTTCGCGGGCCACGGCGTCTCGATCCAGACCGTCCGCCAGGAGGGCCGCGACGACGACGCGCAGCTCGTCGTCGTCTCGCACGAGGCCACCGACGCCCAGCTCGCCGCGACCGTGGAGGAGCTGCGGGGCATGGACATCGTCCGCGACGTCACCTCGGTGATGCGGGTGGAAGGGACCGAGGAATGACCGCGCGTGCCCAGTGGCGAGGGGTGGTCGAGGAGTACCGCGACCTCCTGGACATCCCGGCGGACACTCCGGCCGTCACGCTCCGGGAGGGCGGCACCCCGCTCGTGCACTCCGAGTGGCTCTCCGGCCTGACCGGCGCCGAGGTGCACCTCAAGGTCGAGGGCGACAACCCGACCGGTTCGTTCAAGGACCGTGGTATGACGGCCGCGATCTCGGTCGCCAAGCACGAGGGTGCGCAGGCCTGCGTCTGCGCGTCGACGGGCAACACCTCGGCGTCGATGGCCGCCTACGCCGCCAAGGCCGGACTGACCCCGCTCGTGCTCGTCCCCGAGGGCAAGATCGCCGCGGGCAAGATGGCGCAGGCGATCATCCACGGCGCGCACGTGATCATGGTGCGGGGCAACTTCGACGACTGCCTGCGGCTCGCGCGCGAGCTCGCGGACGCCTACCCGGTCGCGCTGGTCAACTCGGTGAACCCGGTGCGGCTCGAGGGTCAGAAGACCGCCGCGTTCGAGATCGTCGACTTCCTCGGCGACGCCCCGGACTACCACCTGCTGCCGGTCGGCAACGCCGGCAACATCTCGGCGTACTGGCTCGGCTACACGCAGTACGCCGACCTCGGCCGCTCGTCGAGGCGCCCGGTCATGCGCGGCTTCCAGGCCGCGGGCGCCAGTCCGCTGGTGACCGGCGCACCGGTCGCCGACCCGGAGACCCGCGCCACCGCGATCCGGATCGGCAACCCCGCCTCGTGGGACCTCGCGGTCGGTGCCGCCGAGCAGTCGGGCGGCCGGTTCGCGGCCGTCGAGGACGACGACATCCTCTCCGCGCAGCGAGAGCTGGCCCGTGCCGACGGCGTCTTCGTCGAGCCCGCCAGCGCGGCCGGCGTCGCCGGGCTGCTGCAGGAGCTGAAGGCGGGGGAGAGCTACACCGGGAAGACCGTGGTCGTCACGGTCACCGGGCACGGGCTCAAGGACACCGCCACCGCTCTCGAGGGCTTCGCCGAGGCCGGTGGCACCGTCGTCGACGAGGTCGTCGACGCAGACCTTTCCGCCGTCGCCTCGGCCGCCGGTCTGGTCGAGACGGCCGCCCTGAGGTGAACGGCTTCGCCGCGGGCCCGGTCCGGGTGTCGGTGCCGGCGACGTCGGCCAACCTCGGGCCGGGCTTCGACGCCCTCGGTCTCGCGCTCGGGCTGCGCGACCGGCTCGAGGCGGAGGTGACCGACGGGGGCCTGGAGGTCCGGGTCGAGGGCATCGGCCGTGACGACGTGCCTCGCGACGCGAGCCACCTCGTGGTCCGCTCGATGCGGGCGGCCTTCGACCGCCTGGACGCCCGGCCCGCCGGGCTCCGGCTGACCTGCCACAACGTCATCCCGCACGCGCGCGGGCTGGGGTCCTCCTCGGCCGCCATCGTCGCCGGGGTGTGGCTCGCGCGCGAGCTCGTGGCGGGCGGCCGGCTGCTGCTCGACGACGACGCGCTGCTCGACCTCGCCGCGCAGATCGAGGGGCACCCGGACAACGTCGCTCCCGCGCTGCTGGGCGGGTTCACCATCGCCGGGCGCGACGATGTCGACGGGACGTTCTTCGCCGTACCGGGGTCGGTCGACCCGCGGATCGGAGCAGTCGTCTTCGTCCCGCCGGACGGGGTCTCCACCGAGGCGGCCCGCGGCCTGCTGCCCGACCTGGTGCCGCACGCCGACGCCGCCGCCAACGCCGGACGCGCCGCGCTGCTCGTGGCCGCGCTCGCCGGACGCCCGGACCAGCTGCTGCGAGCCACGGCCGACCGGCTGCACCAGTCCTATCGCCGCGCGGCGATGCCGGCGAGCCTCGACCTCGTCGAGGAGCTGCGCTCCCAGGGCACGCCCGCGATCATCTCCGGTGCGGGCCCGACGGTGCTGGCGTTCACCGCGGCGGCCGACGGCGACGGCGCGGAGCGGCTCGGCACGCACTGCCCCGACGCCTGGACCGTGCTCGAGCTGCCGATCGACACCCGGGGCGCCGCCGGCTGGTGAGCCGGGCCACGTCGGCGGCCGCCCGGTGGTACATTGACGGCGCGCCGAATCCGGCGCGCGCGACACCGGGCCGATCCCGAGACGCGCACCTCTCTCAGCCCTCCGCCCGTCTGCACGGGCGCCGTTCGGCTGCGGGAACCACCAGAAGCCGGCCACCCGGACACTCCGTGAAGGCTCCCGGGCGGGCCGTGAATACGTGGGAAGGACCTCACGTGACGGAAAGCATCGATTCCACCGCGCCCGACCAGGCGACCGCTCCCAAGAAGCGCTCCGGTGGACTCAACTCCATGCTGCTCGCCGACCTCAAGGCGATGGCGAGCGGGATGGGCATCGCAGGCGCGGGCGGGATGAAGAAGGCCCAGCTCGTCGACGCGATCAAGGCCGCCCAGTCGGGACAGACCGGCCGGGCCCAGGAACCGAAGAAGGACGAGCCCAAGCCCGACAGCTCCGACAAGCCCGACAAGCCCGCCAGGGCCGACCGGAACGGCAAGGCGGACAACGCGGACCAGCCCGACCAGGGCGAGGCGAGGAGGTCCGAGGACCAGGCGCCGCGCCGGGACCGCCCGGCGCGGGACCAGGCCAAGGGCCAGCCCGCGAAGGACCAGCCGAAGGGCGACCAGCCGAAGGGCGACCAGCCGAAGGGCGACCAGCCGAAGGGCGATCAGGACGCCGAGCGGTCCGGCCAGGGCGACGGTGAGGACGGCGGCAGCCGCCGCAACCGCCGCCGGCGGGGTCGGGACCGCGAGCGCACCGCTCGTCCGGGTCGCGAGCCCGACACCACGATCCTCGAGGACGATGTCGTCGTACCCGCCGCGGGCATCCTCGACGTGCTCGACAACTACGCGTTCGTGCGGACCAGCGGCTACCTCGCCGGCGCCGACGACGTCTACCTCTCGCTCTCGATGGTGCGGAAGTACGGCCTGCGCCGTGGTGACGCGATCGTCGGCCAGGTGCGCCAGCCGCGCGAGGGGGAGCGTCGCGAGAAGTTCAACCCGATGGTCCGCATCGACAGCGTCAACGGCGTCGAGCCGGAGCAGGCGAAGAACCGGGTCGAGTTCAGCGACCTGACGCCGCTGTACCCCACCGAGCGGCTGCGGATGGAGACCGCCCCGGACAACCTGACCGGGCGGGTCATCGACATCCTCGCGCCGATCGGCAAGGGCCAGCGGGGCCTGATCGTCTCGCCGGCCAAGGCGGGCAAGACCGTGATGCTGCAGTCGATCGCCAGCTCGATCACCACCAACAACCCCGAGTGCCACCTGATGGTCGTGCTCGTCGACGAGCGCCCCGAGGAGGTCACCGACTTCGAGCGCTCGGTCAAGGGCGAGGTGATCGCCTCGACGTTCGACCGCCCGGCCGTCGACCACACCACGGTCGCGGAGCTCGCGATCGAGCGGGCCAAGCGGCTCGTGGAGCTGGGGCACGACGTGGTGGTGCTGCTCGACGGCCTCACCCGGCTCGGCCGCGCCTACAACCTGGCCACGCCCGCATCCGGCCGGATCCTGTCCGGCGGCTTCGACGCGGCCGCGCTCTACCCGCCGAAGAAGTTCTTCGGCGCCGCGCGCAACATCGAGAACGGCGGCTCGCTCACCATCCTCGCCACCGCCCTCGTCGACAGCGGCTCGAAGATGGACGAGGTGATCTTCGAGGAGTTCAAGGGCACCGGGAACACGGAGATCCGGCTGCGGCACGACTTCGCCGAGAAGCGGATCTTCCCCGCGATCGACCCGGTCGCCTCCGGCACCCGCCGCGAGGAGCTGCTGCTCGGCAAGGAGGAGCTGCAGATCATCTGGAAGCTCCGCCGCGTGCTGTCCGACCTCGACGGCGAGCGCGCCCTCGAGCTGCTCCTCGAGCGGCTCCGCAACGCGCACACCAACGTCGAGTTCCTCACCCAGGTGCAGAAGGCCGCCCCCGAGCGCGTCCTGGGCTGATGCCGACCCCGCGCACCTTCTGACTCAAAAAGCACGCCGAGTCGGCTCAAGCTTGAGCCGACTCGGCGCTGTTTCTGTACGTCCGGGTCAGTCGACGGCGGGAGCGCCGACGGGAGCGCCGGCGGGTGCCAGTGCCGGCGAGCGGCGTACGACGAGGCTGGTCGCGGCGACCAGCCCGACGGCCGCGAGGACCGCGGCAGCGGTGAAGGCGGCGTGCGCCCCGTCGATGAAGCCGCCGGCGGAGTGCTCGGCGTACGTCGTCGCGACGATCGCGAGACCGACGGCGCCGCCGAGCTGCTGCACGGTCTGCAGCAGGCCGGAGGCCGAGCCCGCGTGCTCCGGCTCGACGCCGGTGAGCACCAGCGAGGTGATCGGCATGAAGCTGATCCCCGCCGAGAGGCCCATCACCAGGAGCGACAGGAACGGGCCGTCCCAGTAGCCGGAGCCGGCGTCCAGCGTGATCAGCCGGGAGAAGGCGAACACCAGCCCGGCCGTCCCGACCACCATCAGCGGCGGCTGGCCGAACCGCGCCACCAGTCGCGGGCTGATGCGCGACATCGTGAACACGCTCAGCGGCAGCGGCAGGAACGCGAAGCCCGCGGCCAGCGGTCCGTAGCCGAGCCGGCCCTCGAGCAGCTGCACCATCACGAAGAACATCGCGAGCATGCCGCCGTACAGCGCGGCCATCACGACCAGCGCCGTCACCCGCGGTCGGCTGCGGAGCAGAGCCGGGCGGAGCAGCGGGTGCGCGACCCGCCGCTCCGTGATCGCGAGTACGACGACCAGCCCCAGGCCGACGGCCAGCCCACCGATCGTGTGGACCGAGGCCCACCCGTGGTCGGGCACGCCGATCAAGGCCCAGACGATGGCCACGGCGCCGCCGGTGGCGGCGATCGCGCCGACGACGTCGAAGCGGCCGGGGCGGCGCGGCGTCTCGTCGACGTACCTGCTCACGGTGAGAAGCACGACCGCGGCGATCGGGACGTTGATGAAGAGCGTCCATCGCCACGAGACGAGGTCGGTGAGCACGCCGCCGAGGATCAGGCCGATCGCGCCGCCGCCGGAGGCGACCGCCGAGAACAACGCGAGCGCGCGGTTGCGAGCGGCGTCGTCGGGAGCGCTCGTGGTCAGCAGCGCGAGGACCGACGGCGCGGCGAGCGCGGCACCGGCGCCCTGCAGGGCGCGCGACCCCACGAGCACCGGAGCCGACCAGGCGATGCCACCCACCAGGGAGAAGGTGGCGAACACCGCGAGCCCGATCAGGAACACGCGGCGGCGGCCGAAGACGTCGCCGAGGCGACCGCCGAGGAGCAGGAGCCCGCCGAAGGCGAGGCTGTAGCCGTTGAGCACCCAGGAGAGACCGGCGGCGCCGAAGTCGAGGTCGGAGCCGATCCGGGGGAGGGCGACGTTCACGACGGTGGCGTCCAGCACGAGCATCAGCTGGGCGAGGAGGACGAGGAAGATGCCGATCGCGAGCCGCCCGGCGTCGGGCGGGAGGTCGGTCGGCAGCCGGGTGCGCCGGGTCTCGGCGCTCGCGGTGGTGAGGGTTGACATGAGAATCCTGTTCTGGCCGGGGCGGCCGAGGTATGATGTGGAGAGGTGCTCCGGTTGGACGCTTGAAGGGAACAAGCGGAGGATGTCTCCGGTTATTCCAACATACGGAGAGAATCTCCGTTTGGCAAGGGCGAAGCCGCCACGGGCCGCCGTACCGCGAGGAGGATGAGGGTCGATGCGCGCAGATGCGCAGCGCAACCGGGACCGCATCGTCGAGGTCGCACGCGCGGTCTTCCGCCAGAAGGGCTACGACGCCCCGCTCGACGAGATCGCGCGCGAGGCGGGTGTCGGCCCCGGCACGCTCTACCGCCACTTCCCGACCAAGGACGCGCTCATCGACGCCGTCATGCAGGCGTGGGTCGACTCCGTCGAGACGGCCACCGACAAGGCGCTCGCCCACGAGGGCTCCGCCCGGGACCTGCTGCTCAACTGGTTCGAGACCTATGTCGGCGTGATCTCCGCCCACAAGGGCGGGCCGGCCAAGCTCACCACGGCGATCGGCGTGCAGGACTCGCCGATCCGCTCCAAGTGCGCGGTCCTGGTCAGCGCCAACGAGCGCGTGCTCGCCCAGCTCGCCGAGCAGGGCGCCCTCAAGCCCGACGTCGACGCGGTGCAGGTCGCGCGCCTGGTTGGAGGTGTCGCCACCGTGGCTGACCAGTCCGAGCTGGCGCCCGACGTGGTGCGGCCGATGCTCGAGGTCGTCGCCGACGGCGTGCTCGCCTGAGCCCTCCGCCCGGCGGAACAACCCCACGCGATTGGGTGTTGGACACGCGCAGTCCGTAGAATCCATCGGTCGGTCCCGGTTCACGTCCCACATCCCGTGCGACGACCCGGGGCTCTAGGAAAGGACCCCAGTCCATGAAGAAGGACATCCACCCCGACTACGTCGTGACCAACGTGACCTGCACGTGCGGCAACACGTTCACGACGCGCAGCACCGCGACCTCCGGCACGATCCACGCCGACGTCTGCTCGCAGTGCCACCCGTTCTACACGGGCAAGCAGAAGATCCTCGACACCGGCGGTCGGGTCGCCAAGTTCGAGGCCAAGTACGGCAAGAAGAACTCCTGACCCACCAGGTGTTCGAAGCGGTCGAGGGCCTGCTGGCGGAGCACGCCGAGCTCGAGCAGAAGCTCGGGCTGCCCGAGACGCACGCCGACGCCCGGCTCGCGCGCACCCTCAACCGGCGGTACGCCGAGCTCGGCCACATCATCGGGGCCTGGCGCGAGTGGCAGCGGTACGGCGACGACGCCGCCGCGGCCCGTGAGCTCGGAGCCGACGACCCCGCGTTCGCCGACGAGGTGGCCGGCCTCCTGGAGCACCAGGAGGCGGCCGCCGAGCGGCTGCAGCGTCTGCTCGTCCCGCGCGACCCGACCGACGACAAGGACGCGATCCTCGAGGTGAAGTCGGGGGAGGGCGGCGAGGAGAGCGCGCTGTTCGCCGGCGACCTGCTCCGCATGTACACCCGCTTCGCCGAGCGCCGCGGCTGGAAGACCGAGGTGCTCGACGCCACCGAGTCCGACCTCGGCGGCTACAAGTCGGTCACGGTCGCCGTGAAGGGCGGCTCGGGTCAGCCCGGCCCCGACAACCCCGCACCGTTCGGCCTGCTCAAGTTCGAGGCCGGTGTGCACCGGGTGCAGCGGGTGCCGGTGACCGAGTCGCAGGGCCGGATCCACACCAGCGCGGCCGGCGTCCTGGTGCTGCCCGAGGCCGAGCAGGTCGACGTGGAGGTCAACGACAGCGACCTGCGCATCGACGTCTTCCGCAGCAGCGGCCCGGGCGGCCAGAGCGTCAACACGACCGACTCGGCCGTGCGGATCACGCACCTGCCCACCGGCATCGTCGTCAGCTGCCAGAACGAGAAGAGCCAGCTGCAGAACAAGGAACAGGCGCTGCGCATCCTGCGCGCCCGGCTGCTGGCCGCTGCCCAGGAGGAGGCGGACGCCGCGGCCGGCGCGGCCCGGCGCAGCCAGGTCCGCACCGTGGACCGGTCCGAGCGGATCCGGACCTACAACTACCCGGAGAACCGGATCTCCGACCACCGCACCGGCTACAAGGCCTACAACCTCGACCAGGTCCTCGACGGCGACCTCCAGCCGGTCCTCGACTCCTGCGTCGAGGCCGACCTCGCCGAGCGGCTCGCGGCCCTCGAGGGCTGATGGTCGCCCGTCGCGCGCTGCTGCACGACGCCGAGGCGCGGCTGCGCGAGGCCGGCGTCGAGAGCCCCGAGCACGACGCCGCAATCCTCCTGGCCCACGTTCTCGACGTCCCGCGCTCCCGGCTCGCCCTCATCGAGGCGGTCGACGCAGAGCCGGCGGAGAGCTTCGGCGGGCTCGTCGACCGGCGGGCCGCCCGGGAGCCGCTGCAGCACCTCACCGGCGTCGCGTACTTCCGCCACGTCGAGCTGGCCGTCGGCCCCGGGGTGTTCGTGCCCCGCCCCGAGACCGAGCTGCTCGCCGGCTGGGCGATCGACCAGCTGACCGCGCCGACCCGGCTCGAGCTTCGCGACGGGCCGGCGGTGGTGGTGGACCTGTGCACGGGGTCGGGCGCGATCGCGAAGGCGATCGTGGACGAGGTGCCGGGCGCGGAGGTGCACGCGGTCGAGCTGGACGAGGCGGCGCACGCGTGGGCCGAGCGCAACCTCGCGGGGACCGGCGTCGACCTCCGGCTGGGTGACTTCGCGACGGCCTTCGACGAGCTGGCCGGCCGGGTGGACGTCGTCGTCAGCAACCCGCCCTACGTCCCGCTGGAGGCCTGGGAGTCGGTGGCCGTCGAGGCCCGTGAGCACGACCCGCACCTCGCCCTGTTCTCGGGGGACGACGGCCTCGACGCGATCCGGGCCCTCGAGGCACGCGGTGCCGTGCTCGTGGCCGAGGGCGGGGTGATCGGCGTCGAGCACGCCGACGTCCAGGGGGAGGCCGCGCCCGCGGTCTTCGCCGCCACCGGGCGCTGGGAGGAGGTCCGCGACCATCGCGACCTGGCCGGCCGCCCGCGGTACCTCACTGCGCGGCGTGCCCGCGGCTGAGCCGCGCACGTCCGGTGCAAGGATGGGCGACGTGAGCACGGCGCAGCGCTTCGACCTGGGCAATGACGGGGCCGACCCCGAGGAGCTCGACGCCGCGATCGACGCGGCGGCGCTGGCGATCCAGCGGGGCCGGCTGGTCGTCATCCCGACCGACACGGTGTACGGCGTCGCGGCCGACGCGTTCGACCCGGAGGCGGTGGTCCGCCTGCTCGAGGCCAAGGGCCGCGGTCGCGACATGCCGCCGCCGGTCCTCGTCGGCAGCCCCGGGACGCTCGACGCGCTCGCGGCCGACGTCCGGCCCTACGTCCGCGCGCTCTGCGACGCGTTCTGGCCGGGTCCGCTGACCGTGGTCTGCACCGAGCAGAGCTCGCTGCAGTGGGACCTCGGCGACACCCGGGGCACCGTCGCGGTGCGGATGCCCGACCACGAGGCCGTGCGGCAGCTGCTCGACCGCACCGGCCCGCTCGCGGTCAGCTCGGCCAACCTCACCGGCCGGCCCGCCGCGACGGATGCGGACGAGGCGATGGACATGCTCGGCGACCGGGTGGCGGTCGTCGTCGACGGGGGGCCGACCCCGGGCAACGTGCCCTCGACGATCGTCGACGCGACGGGGGAGAGGCCGCGGCTGCTCCGCCTCGGCGCGATCTCGGTCGCAGAGCTCGACGAGGCACTGGCCGAGCACGAGGTGACGATCGAGACCGACGAGAACGGCGAGAACGGCGAGAAGGAAGAGAAGCCGGAGAAGGGCGGTACCGACGAGGCGGAGGCGCCGTCGACCGATGCGTGAGTACTTCGTCGTCTTCCTCGTCGCCGCGGCGGTGACCTATCTCCTCACCGTCGTCGCCCGGGAGATCGCGATCCGCACCGGCGCGGTCGCCAAGGTGCGCGACCGCGACGTGCACGCCGAGCCGATCCCCTACCTCGGGGGCCTGGCGATGCTCGGCGGCCTGTTCGCGGCCTACCTCGTGGCCCGGGAGCTGCCGTTCCTGTCCACCAGCCAGCCCTTCGTGTTCGAGGACGCGCTCTCGGTCCTGGTCGCCGGAGCGCTGGTCTGTGCCGTCGGCGTGATCGACGACATCTTCGACCTCGACGCGCTCACCAAGTTCGGGGGGCAGGTGCTCGCGGTCGGCGTGCTCGTCTACTCCGGGATCCAGTTCCGCTACTTCTTCCAGGGAGACGGGAAGTCCCAGTTCTCCCTCGACCCCGCGCAGGGCGCGCTGCTGACCCTCTTCGTCGTCGTCACGACCGTGAACGCGGTCAACTTCATCGACGGGCTCGACGGACTGGCTGCCGGCGTGATCGGCATCAGCGCGATCGCGTTCTTCGTGTTCTGCTACTCCCTCTCGGTCGCCAACGACATCACGCGCGCGACGACCGGGGCGCTGCTCTCCGCGGCGCTCGCCGGCGTCTGCCTGGGCTTCCTGGCCCACAACCTGCATCCGGCGCGGCTGTTCATGGGCGACAGCGGCTCGATGCTGCTCGGCCTCGTGCTGTCCTCGACGGCGATCACGCTGACCACCCAGTTCGGGCCCGGCGACCTCAGCCGCGCGGTGGACGGGGCGCGCGCGAGCCTGCTCCCCGTGCTGCTGCCGGTGGTCCTGCCGATCCTGATCCTCATCGTCCCGCTCGCCGACCTGGTGCTCGCCGTCGTGCGCCGCACGCGCGCCGGCCGGTCCCCGTTCGCCCCCGACAAGCAGCACCTGCACCACCGGCTCCTCGAGATCGGTCACTCGCAGGGGCGCGCGGTCCTCATCATGTGGCTCTGGGCAGGGCTGATCGCGTTCGGCACCGTCTTCGCCAGCCTGTTCACCGGTCCGCTGGTCTGGATCGGGATCGCGGTCGCGCTGGCGGCGACGGTCGGGCTCACGTTCGTGCTGCCGCTGTTCCACCGGCCCGAGGTCGCGGCCGCACAGCCTTCCGATTCGGAGGCAGAGCCGACTTTGTGATAACTTTCACGAGCACTCAGGTTCCCCTCAGGAACCGCTCGTGACGATCCAAGGACGGCCATGGCAACGACCGCCTCGAGGACCCCGGTCCGAGCATCCGGGGCGCGTCCGAACGGCCTCTCGCGCTGTGATACGTTCCGGCCGAACGTCGATCCGAAGGGATCCCGATGGGTGGGCGCGACCTCCTCGGCCTGGGCGGCATGCTTGTCGCCTGCGTCGTGGGCTTCACGGTCCTCGGCCTCGTGGTCGATGACCTTGCGGGGTCGTCGCCGATCGGCGCCGTGGCGGGCGTCGGCATCGGGATCGGGCTCGGCGCCACTGTTTTCGTGCTGCGCGCGCTCAGCGCACTCCGTGATCAAGACGAGTGAGGTGACATGGTGACGATCGGTCCCGAGGTCCCCGCCCTGTCTGCCGGCGCCAGCGTCTCCCGCGTGATCGCGGACCAGCGCAAGGTCGAGCTGCTCGCCCTCGGCATGATGATCTTCAGCATCTGGTTCGGCTTCAGCGCCGGCTGGCTGCTGACCGCGTGCATCGCTGCCGGCGTGCTGCTGGGCCTGGTCAACCACCTGATCACCGAGTACTGGCTGCTGCGCGTCATCTCCTCGGGTGAGGAGCCGACCCGGGGCAGGCTCACGCGGTTCACCGTGGTCCGCCTCTGCATCCTCGCTGTCGTGGCCGTCGGCGCTTCTGTAGCCTTCTGGCCCGAAGGAGTGGGCCTCCTCCTCGGCCTCGCCATCTTCCGCCTCGTCGCGCTGGTCATGACGACGATTCCGTTGTTGAAGGAGCTGAAGAACCAATGAGCGGCCTGATGCCCCTCGAGATCCACATCACCCCCGGTGAGCACCCTGAGCGCCACCTGTTCGGCCTCACCTTCAACATCGACACGATCATCAGCACGCTCGTCGCGGGCGCGATCGTGATCCTGCTGGGGTTCCTCGTGCGGCGAGCGCTCACGCGCAACACCGAGGACCACGTGCCGACCAAGCTCCAGATCATCTGGGAGTCGGTCGTCGGCGAGGTGAACGCCCAGGTCGAGGACAACCTCGGCAAGGTGCACCCGTTCGTCGCGCCGCTGGCGATCTCGCTGTTCTTCTTCATCCTGGTCGCCAACTGGCTCGAGCTGGTGCCGACCGAGCTGAACGAGCGGGCCCACCTGCTCCCGGCGCCGACGTCGGACACCAACCTGACCTACGCGATGGCGATCTTCGCCGTCGTCAGCGTCTGGATCTACGGCATCCGCAAGAACGGACTCGCCTACTTCAAGCACTTCGTGCAGCCCTACCCGGTGCTGCTCCCGCTCAACGTCCTCGAGGAGCTCGTCAAGCCGGTCACGCTGGCACTGCGACTCTTCGGCAACATCTTCGCCGGCGGCATCATGCTCGCCCTGATCGCCGCCATCCCGTGGTACGCCGGCATGCCGATCGCCAACGTGCTCTGGAAGATGTTCGACATGGTCATCGGCGGCCTCCAGGCATTCATCTTCGCGTTGCTGACCGTGCTCTACTTCGCGATGGCGGGCGCCGGTCACGACGACCACGAGGAGCACGCCGAGCACGAAGAGAAGACCCCCGAACTCGCGGCCTGAGCCCCGGCTCAGCTCGCCCAAGAGGTAAACCAATCAGCGCCGGGCCTGATGAACCAGGTCGGCGCGGAAACCAAGGAGAATCATGGCAGTCGAGAACATCAACCAGGCCGTCACCCTCGCCGGTGCCTTCGTCGGCGGTGGCCTCGCGCTCGGTGGCGGTGCTGTCGGCGCTGGTATCGGTGACGGTCTCGCCGGTTCGTCGTACATCCAGGGTGTCGCGCGTCAGCCGGAGGCCCAGGGCCGCCTGCAGACGATCTTCTTCCTGACCGTGGGTCTGGTCGAGGCGATGTTCTTCATCAACCTCGCCTTCATGGCTCTGTTCGTGTTCGTCCTCGGCGGTAAGTGAGTCCGTCCCGGGCAGGGAGACCTAGATGACCAAGCCGCAAATGATCCCGCTGGAGAGCAACTTCCTCGTGCCCAACGGCACGTTCTTCGTGGAGTTGATCGCGTTCGCGATCATGTTCTTCATCCTCGCGAAGTACATCGTGCCCCCGATCAACCGCGCGATGACGGCTCGCCAGGAGGCCATCCGGCAGCAGTTCGCCGAGCTGGACCAGGCCAAGGAGGAGGCCAACTCCGCCAAGGACGAGTTCCAGTCGCAGATCGCCGAGGCCCGGCAGGAGGCCGCTCGCATCCGTGAGCAGGCCCGCGAGCAGGGTGCGGCGATCATCGCCGAGATGCGCGAGCAGGCGCAGGCCGAGGCGGCGCGGATCGTCGAGCACGGCAAGACCCAGATCGACGCCGAGCGGCAGCAGGCCGTCGCCTCGCTCCGCGCGGAGGTCGGTGGCCTGGCGACCGAGCTCGCCGGCCGGATCGTGGGCGAGAGCCTCGAGGACGAGGCCCGGCAGAGCCGGGTCGTCGACCGGTTCCTGGAGGACCTGAACGACAAGGCTCCGGCGGGAGGCTCCCACTGATGGACTTCCGTGGGGCCTCAGCCGAGGCCGTCGCCGAGCTGACCGACGAGCTCAAGGAGTCGCCGTCGAAGAAGGCGGCCGCCATCGGTGAGGCACTGCTGAGCGCGGCGGAGACCCTGCGGCAGGAAGTCGCGGCGCGCCGGTTCCTCACCGACGGCTCGATCCCCAAGGAGCCGAAGGTCGGCATGATCCGCGAGGTCTTCGGCTCGCGGGTCGACGAGCAGGCCCTCGACGTCATCGTCTCCGCGGTGTCGCGCCGCTGGCGGCACGGGACCGACCTCACCGACGCTCTCGAGCGGCTCTCCGAGGTCGCGGCCGTGCTGTCCAGCGACGACCCCGGCCGGCTCTCCGACGAGCTGTTCGAGGTCCGCCGGCTGATCGACCACAACCCGGCGCTCCGCGACGCGCTCTCGGACCCCGCCCGGTCGACCGAGGACAAGTCCGCGCTGGTCGAGCAGGTGCTGGGTGACAAGGTGCAGCCGGCGACGGTTGCCCTCACCCGGCAGGCTCTGCTCGGCAGCTACGGCACCGTCTCGGCGGCGTTGGGCGCCTACCGCACCCTGGCGGGCGAGGTGCACGGCAAGAGCGTCGCAACCGTGCACGTCGCCTCGCCGCTGTCGGACGAGCAGTTCCGCCAGCTCACCGACGGGCTGGGCCAGCAGTACGGGCGCGAGATCCACGCGAACGTGGTCGTCGACCCCTCCGTCATCGGCGGTCTCCGGGTCGAGATCGGCAACGACGTCATCGACGGCACCATCGCCAGCCGCCTCGACGAGACCCGACGCCGGCTCGCCGGCTGAACTCCCAGACTTACTGCACGACACGAGAGAGAAGGCATCAGAAGATGACGGAGCTCACCATCCGTCCGGAGGAGATCCGCGACGCGCTCCAGAAGTACGTCGCCGACTACCAGCCCGAGGCAGCCAAGACGGAAGAGGTCGGCGTCGTCGCGCAGACCGCCGACGGCATCGCCCGGGTCTCCGGACTCCCCTCGGCCATGGCCAACGAGCTGCTCGAGTTCGAGGACGGCACCCTCGGCATCGCGCTGAACCTCGACACCCGCGAGATCGGCGTCGTCGTCCTCGGTGACTTCGACAAGATCGAGGAGGGCCAGACGGTCCGTCGCACCGGCGACATCCTCTCGGTCCCCGTCGGCGACAACTACCTCGGCCGCGTCGTGGACCCGCTCGGCACCCCGATCGACGGCCTCGGCGACATCGAGTCCGACGAGCGGCGTGCGCTCGAGCTGCAGGCGCCGGGTGTGATGCAGCGCAAGTCGGTGCACGAGCCGCTCGCGACCGGCATCAAGGCGATCGACGCGATGACGCCGATCGGCCGCGGCCAGCGCCAGCTGATCATCGGCGACCGCTCCACGGGCAAGACGACGATCGCGATCGACACGATCATCAACCAGAAGCAGAACTGGGAGTCCGGCGACCCGGAGAAGCAGGTCCGCTGCATCTACGTCGCGATCGGCCAGAAGGGCTCCACGATCGCCTCGGTGCGCGGCGCGCTCGACGAGGCCGGCGCACTGGAGTACACGACCATCGTCGCCGCCCCGGCCTCGGACAGCGCGGGCTTCAAGTACCTCGCGCCCTACACCGGGTCCGCCATCGGCCAGCACTGGATGTACGACGGCAAGCACGTCCTGATCATCTTCGACGACCTGACCAAGCAGGCGGAGGCCTACCGCGCCGTGTCGCTGCTGCTGCGCCGCCCGCCGGGCCGCGAGGCCTACCCGGGTGACGTCTTCTACCTGCACAGCCGGCTCCTCGAGCGCTGCGCGAAGCTGTCCGACGACCTGGGCGCGGGCTCCATGACCGGTCTCCCGATCATCGAGACCAAGGCCAACGACGTGTCGGCGTTCATCCCGACCAACGTCATCTCGATCACCGACGGACAGATCTTCCTGCAGTCCGACCTGTTCGCGGCCAACCAGCGCCCGGCCATCGACGTCGGCATCTCGGTGTCGCGCGTGGGTGGCTCGGCGATGACCAAGGCGATGAAGGCCGTCACCGGTTCGCTGAAGGTCGACCTGGCGCAGTACCGCGCGATGGAGGCGTTCGCGATGTTCGCCTCCGACCTCGACGCGGCCTCCCGCCAGCAGCTCGACCGTGGCCAGCGGCTGATGGCGCTGCTCAAGCAGCCGGCCTACTCGCCGTACCCGCTGGAGGAGATGGTCGTCTCCCTGTGGCTCGGCACCTCGGGTCGCCTCGACCCCATCCCGACCCAGGACGTGATCAAGTTCGAGCGGGAGTTCCTCGAGAGCCTCAAGGCGTCGAAGTCGGGGCTGCTCGACGGCATCCGCGAGTCCCAGAAGTTCGAGGACTCCACCGAGGAGGAGCTCGCGGCTGCCTACGACGAGTTCCTCGGCGAGTTCCAGACCTCCGAGGGCGGCTCGATCAAGGCCGGCCACGAGGAGGCGGAGCCGCTCGAGGACGAGGACGTCGAGCAGGAGCAGATCGTCAAGCAGAAGCGAGGCTGAGGCATGGCCGTATCGCTGCGTGAGTACCGCGCGCGGATCAAGTCGACGGAGTCGATGAAGAAGATCACGCGTGCCATGGAGCTCATTGCTGCGTCCCGGATCATCAAGGCGCAGCAGCGGGCCAACGCCGCGGCGCCGTACGCCCGTGAGCTCACCCGTGCTGTCTCGGCGCTGGCGACGTACTCCAACGTCGACCACCCGCTGACCACCGAGCCGGAGGACCCGACCCGGGCCGCCATCCTGGTGGTGACCAGCGACCGTGGTCTGGCGGGCGCCTACTCCTCGAGCGTGCTCAAGGAGGCGGAGCGGCTTGCCGAGAAGCTCCGCTCCGAGGGCAAGGAGGTCGAGCTCTTCGTCTCCGGACGCAAGGGCGAGGCGTACTTCAAGTTCCGCGGCCGGCCGATCGTCGCGTCCTGGACGGGTCACTCCGACCAGCCGAACTACGACGTCGCGAAGGAGATCGGCGCGACGCTGATCGACGCCTTCATGGCAGGGGCGGAGGAGGGCGGCGCCGACGACGCCACCGACGAGGTGCACATCGTCTACACCCGGTTCCGCTCGATGTTGGTGCAGGAGCCGACCGCCGTGCGGCTGTTGCCGCTGGAGGTCGTCGAGGGTGAGGAGAAGCCCGAGGCGGACGAGGTGCTGCCGCTCTACGAGTTCGAGCCCTCCGCCGAGGAGGTCCTCGACGGGCTGCTGCCGCAGTACGTCCAGAGCCGGGTCTTCTACGCGCTGCTCCAGGCCGCTGCCTCGGAGCTCGCGGCCCGGCAGAAGGCGATGAAGTCCGCCACGGACAACGCCGAGGAACTGATCAAGAAGTTCACCCGGGTCGCGAACCAGGCCCGGCAAGCCGGCATCACCCAGGAAATCAGCGAGATCGTCGGAGGCGTCAACGCGCTCGCCGACGCTCAGGCCGCGAACGACTGAGAACCCACGAAGAAGGACTATTCACATGACTGCAACGGTTGACGAGACTGCGGCCCAGTCCGAGGGCACGACGGGCCGGATCGCCCGGGTGATCGGCCCGGTGGTCGACGTGGAGTTCCCCGTCGACGCGATGCCGGAGATCTACAACAAGCTCGAGGTCGACGTGACCCTGGGCGACGAGACCACCACCCTTCCGCTCGAGGTCGCCCAGCACATCGGTGACGGCATGGTGCGAGCCATCTCGCTCAAGCCGACCGACGGCCTGGTCCGCGGTGCCCAGGTCTCCGACACCGGCGGCCCGATCTCGGTCCCCGTCGGCGACAAGACGCTCGGCAAGGTGTTCAACGCGACCGGCGACGTCCTCAACCTCGAGGAGGGCGAGACGTTCGAGGTCGAGGAGCGCTGGGGCATCCACCGCAAGGCGCCCGCCTTCGACCAGCTCGAGTCGAAGACCCAGATGTTCGAGACCGGCATCAAGGTCATCGACCTGCTGACGCCCTATGTGCAGGGCGGCAAGATCGGCCTGTTCGGCGGCGCCGGGGTGGGCAAGACCGTGCTCATCCAGGAGATGATCGCCCGGGTCGCCAAGGACCACGGTGGTGTGTCGGTGTTCGCGGGCGTCGGTGAGCGCACCCGCGAGGGCAACGACCTGATCGTCGAGATGGAGGAGGCCGGCGTCATCGGCCAGACCGCCCTCGTGTTCGGTCAGATGGACGAGCCGCCGGGCACCCGGCTGCGCGTGGCCCTGTCGGCGCTCACGATGGCGGAGTACTTCCGCGACGTGCAGGGCCAGGACGTGCTGCTGTTCATCGACAACATCTTCCGGTTCACCCAGGCCGGGTCCGAGGTGTCCACGCTCCTCGGCCGGATGCCGTCCGCGGTGGGCTACCAGCCCAACCTCGCCGACGAGATGGGCACGCTGCAGGAGCGGATCACCTCGACCCGTGGCCACTCGATCACCTCGATGCAGGCGATCTACGTGCCGGCGGACGACTACACCGACCCGGCTCCGGCGACCACCTTCGCGCACCTGGACGCCACGACCGAGCTCTCCCGTGAGATCGCGTCGCTCGGCATCTACCCGGCCGTGGACCCGCTGACCTCCACGTCGCGGATCCTCGACCCGCAGTACATCGGCCAGGAGCACTACGACTGCGCCATCCGGGTGAAGCAGATCCTCCAGCGCAACAAGGAGCTGCAGGACATCATCGCGATCCTCGGCGTCGACGAGCTGTCGGAGGAGGACAAGATCATCGTGTCCCGCGCCCGCCGGCTGCAGCGGTTCCTCTCCCAGAACACCTACGTCGCCAAGCAGTTCACCGGCATCGAGGGCTCGACCGTACCGATCTCGGACACGGTCGAGGCGTTCAACAAGATCTGCGACGGCGAGTACGACCACGTGGCCGAGCAGGCCTTCTTCATGTGCGGCGGTCTGGACGACGTCGAGAAGAAGTGGGCCGAGATCCAGAAGAGCCTCTGATGGCCGACGCCCTGCACGTGGAGCTCGTCTCAGCCGACCGGACCGTGTGGTCCGGCGAGGCGGCGATGGTGATCGCGCGCACCGTCGAGGGTGACCTCGGCGTGCTGCGGGGCCACACTCCGGTGCTGTCCCTGCTCAGCGAGGCGGTGGTCGAGATCCAGGTCGCCGACACCTCCGACGTCATCATCGCCGCGGTCGACGGAGGGTTCCTCTCCGTCGCGGCCGACCGGGTGTCGGTCCTCTCCGAGCACGTCGACCTCGGCGAGGAGATCCACGTCGACAAGGCGGAGGCCGACCTCGAGCACGCGCGGGCGCAGATCAGCGTCATGGACGATGCCGAGAAGCGGATCCGGTACGCCGAGGCGCGGATCCGCGCCGCCGAGAAGGTCCGTTAGGTCCGCGGCCTCGATGGCGTGGTGGGGGTGGCTGCTCGACCTGTCGGGCGTGGTGCTGCTCCTGCTGCTGGCCTACGGGGCCGCGCTGATCCTCCGCCGCCGCGTGATCGCACGGCACGGTGGAACGTTCGAGCTCAGCCACCGGCTCCGGGACGACGTCCCGGGCCGGGGCTGGGTGCTCGGCCTCGGCCGCTACTCCGGCGAGCGCCTGGAGTGGTTCCGCATCTTCACCCTCTGGCCCCGACCGAACGCCGCCTGGAACCGTGACGAGCTGAGCTACGACGGCCGCCGGGAGCCGCTCGGCGCCGAGCAGATGTCGCTCTACCCCGACCACGTGGTCATCCGGTGCACCTCGTCCACCGGCCTGGTCGAGCTCGCGATGAGCGAGTCGTCCCTCACCGGCTTCCAGGCCTGGCTCGAGGCCCGGCCCCCCGGTACCGACTGGAACCAGTGAACGGTTCCGATGGTCGGGGCGGTCGCGCAGCGGCCGTCTCGAGACCCGCCGTCGCGTGGGTCTTCGCGCTCAACGGGCTCTCCTTCTCCTGCCTGGTCGCGCGGCTGCCCGACGTCCGGGGCAACCTGGACCTCTCCAACGGCGACCTCGGGCTGCTGCTGCTCACCATCTCGCTCGGATCGCTGGCGGCCCTCTCGGCGAGCGGCGTGTTCGTCGGCCGGTACGGGCCCACCGCGGTGGTCCGGGTCGGCAGCGGGTTCGCGCTGACCGGCCTGGTGCTCGCCGGCGTCGGTGTCGGCGCGGCGTCCTCCGTGGTGCTCACGGCGGCCGGCTTCGCGATCTACGGCATCGGCATCTCGAGCTGGGACGTGGCCATGAACGTGGAGGCGGCCGAGGTCGAGCGCGCGCTGGACCGCACGATCATGCCGCGGTTCCACGCGGCCTGGAGCCTGGGCACGTTCGGAGGGGCCGGGATCGGCGTACTCCTGACCCGTGCGGACGTGCCGGTGCTCCTCCATCTCGCGGTCGGCGGCGTGATCGCCTGCGGTGCCACCGCCGGCGCCGCAGGGCTGTTCCTGCCGCGGTCGGCCGACGTCGCCCGGGCCGGTGAGGACGTGGCCGGGCCGGGGAGGTCGCGGAGCCCGTGGACCGAGCCGCGGACGCTGGCGATCGGCGTGATGGTGCTCTGCTTCGCGGCCGGGGAGGGGGCGGCCAACGACTGGCTGACCCTGGCCCTGATCGACGGCTACGACGCGCCGCACTGGGTCGGCGTCGCCGGCTTCGCGCTGTTCGTCTCGGCGATGACCCTCGGGCGGCTGACCGGCCCGGTCGCCCTGGACCGGTGGGGCCGGGTGCCGGTCCTCGCCGTCCTGGCGGTTGTGTCGGGGGCCGGTGTTCTGCTCGTCGTCGCCGGGGTCTCCGGACCGGCGGCCGGGCTCGGCATCGTGCTGTGGGGAAGCGGTGTCGCGCTCGGCTTCCCGGTCGGCATGAGCGCCGCCGCCGACGACGCGGCCGGCTCCGCGCGGCGGGTGAGTGTCGTCGCCACGATCGGCTACGGCGCGTTCCTCACCGGGCCGCCGCTGCTGGGCGCGCTCGGCGACGCGGTCGGCACGCTCGACTCGCTGCTCGCGGTCGCCGCCCTGATGGGCGTCGCGGTGCTGACCGTCGGTGCCGCGAGGAAGCCGGCCTAGCCGGCCGCCTGGACCACCCAGATCCAGTTGCCGTCCGGATCCGTCACGGAGAACATCTGCGGCACCGGGCCCTCACCGCCCATCATCTCGCCGACCTGCACGCCGTCCACACCGTCCAGCCGCTCCCGCTCGGCGGCGACGTCCGTGCTCTCCACGCCGATGCTGCCGCCCCCGGGCTCGCCCTCCATCGGCGGGTTCAAGGCGAGCACGGTCGTCGAGCCCGGCGGCGCGACCTCCACCCAGCGACCTGCCTCGGCCCCGTCGCCGAACGCGGTCTCGGAGCGGAGCTCCCACCCGAGCTTGTCGGTGTAGAACGCGATCGCGGCGTCCTGGTCGGCGACCGAGAACATGGCCGTCCCGATGGTGGTGACTGTGGTCATGCGGCGAGCGTGCCACCGGTCGTCATGGCGCGTAAAGCCCCGGTCCGGCGGGCCTGCCGGCGGCCGAATCACCACGGTATGCAGCTGAGTCGCCGCTTCCCCCGCGGAGCTCCGCCCGGGAAGCGGCGACTCGCCTGCATACCGTGATGATTCGTCGGCGGCGGCACCGCGGCAGCGCGGCAGCGGGGGCACCGGAGGGGTTCCGGGCGGGGGTCACTCGTCGAACAGGCCGCGGATGTCCTCGGCGTCGATGGCGGTGCTGAGGGCACCGTCGCCGTCGATGACCCGGCCGAACAGCTCGGCCTTGCGGGCCTTGAGCTCCATGACCTTGTCCTCGATGGTGTCGGTGGCGACCATCCGGTAGACGTGCACGTGCTCGGTCTGGCCGATCCGGTGCGCCCGGTCGACGGCCTGGGCCTCGGCGGCGGGGTTCCACCACGGGTCGAGGACGAAGACGTAGTCGGCCTCGGTCAGGGTGAGGCCGACGCCCCCGGCCTTGAGGGAGATCAGGAACACCGGCGCCGAGCCTTCGCGGAACCGCTGGATCACGGTGGGCCGGTCGCGGGTCGAGCCGTCGAGGTACGCCGTCTCGATGCCCTCGGCCTCGAGGCGGGTGCGGACCCGGCCGAGGAAGGACGTGAACTGGCTGAAGACCAGCGCACGGTGACCCTCGTCGGTGATCTCGGCGAGATGGTCGACGAGCAGGTCGAGCTTCGCCGAGCCGACCCCCTCGTGCGCGTCGTCGACGAGCGCCGGGTCGAGCGCGAGCTGGCGGAGCTTGGTCAGCGCGCTGAAGATCGCGACCCGGTTGCGGTCGAAGTCCTCGACCAGGCCGAGGATCCGCTGCCGCTCCTTGGCCAGGTGGGTGTCGTAGAGCTTCCGGTGCCTCGGCCCCAGGACGACGTCGAGGACCTGCTCCTGCTTGGGCGGCAGGTCGTCGGCGACGAGCTCCTTGGTGCGGCGCAGCAGGAAAGGCCGGATCCGGCGGCGGAACCGCTCGAGCGCCAGCGGGTCGGCGCCCTTCTCGATCGGGCGCACCACCCGCTCGTTGAACTGCCGCGGCCACGGGTAGAGGCCGGGGACGGCGATCGAGAGCAGCGACCACAGCTCCATCAGGCGGTTCTCGAACGGGGTGCCGGTGACCACGAGCCGGAACGGTGCGGCGACCGCCCTGGCCGCCGCGTAGGTCTTGCTCTGGTGGTTCTTCACCTGCTGTGCCTCGTCGAGAACCAGGCCGGCCCACCGCACGCCGGCGTAGCGAGCGCCGCCCAGCCGGAGCAGGGCGTAGGTCGTCAGCACCACGTCGGAGCCGGCGGCGATCGCGGCGAGGTCGTCGCTGCTGCGCTGCACGACGCCGATCCGCAGCGACGGCCCGTGCCGCTCGGCCTCCTGCGCCCACGCCGAGACGACCGACGTCGGCGCGACCACGAGGAACGGGCCGTCCCCGCGTGCGACGGCGTGCTGCACGAGCGCGAGCACCTGCAGCGTCTTCCCGAGTCCCATGTCGTCGGCGAGGATCCCGCCGAGGCCGTTCTCGTAGAGGAAGGCGAGCCACCAGAAGCCCTCCCGCTGGTAGGAGCGCAGCTCGGTCGTGATCCCGAGCGGCTCGGGGCGGGGGAGCGTCTCGAGCGAGCGGAGGGCCTCGGCACGGCGTACCCACTCCGCGGCCTGGGCGTCGACGATCCCGGTCTCGGCCAGTTGCGCCCACACGCCGAGGTCGTGGTGGCCGACGCCGATCCGGTCGCCGTCGACCTCACGCAGCTCGCCGGCGGCCTCGACGACCTCGCGCAACCGGTCGAACTCCGGCCGGTCCGTCGAGATGTAGAGGCCGCTCGAGAGCACCAGGTAGTCGTGACCCAGCGTCAGGGCCGCGAGCACGGCGGGCAGCGGGACCCGCTCGCCCTCGACCGTGATCGTCACCTCGAGGTCGAGCCAGTCGGTGTGCCTGTCCTCGACGTCTGCGCCGTCGGGGTCGGGCTCGACCAGGCCGAAGCTGATCTCGACGTCCTCCTCCGCCTCGCGGAAGTCGGGCCGCTCCTCCTGCACGACCTCGACGCCGTCGAGCCCCTCCAGGAACGGGACGTCGTGCAGCGCGAACGCCAGCGCGTCGCCGCCGGTCACCTCGTCGCGGCCCAGCAGCTCGGCCGGCACCTGCTCGCGGATCTTCCGCTCGGCTGCGCGGTCGCGCAGGCCCCCGAGGCGGTCGTGGCTGCGCAGGTCGCACCGTTGGGTCTGCCCGTAGCGCCACTCCCAGTGCACGTCGGCGTCGGTCGGGCCGAGCCAGGTGACGGTCACCAGGAGGACCGGCTCGACCGGGGTGGGCACGTCGACCGAACCGTCGGAGGAGCGGACCGACAGGCGCTTCAGGACCGGGGAGAGCCGGTCGAGGAATGCCCGGACGTCGTCGGAGGGCACGTCGATCGGTGGCCCGTCGAGCAGGTCACGCGCGGCCCGCGGCACCGCGCCTGCGATCGGCGCGATCGTCACCGTCAGGCCCGCGCCGGCACCGTCCGCGCCGAGGCGGTCGACCAGCCCGACGAGCAGCGGCGGCAGCCCCATCAGCAGCACGTCGTCACCCCTGCGGAGCCGGCCGTCCACGTCGACCCCGAGCGTGAGCCGGGTGCCGCCCTCGGTGGCGGTGAGGTCGGCGCCCAGCCCGACCGGGTCGGGACGCAGCAGCACCTCGCGCAATGGCTCCTGCGGCAGCAGCGGGATGCCTGCCGCCGCGGCCGCGCGGAGCAGCTCGACGGCGCGCGGCCCGAACTGGTCGAGCGCCGGCGCCAGCCCGGCGGAGAAGTAGCCGCGGTGCGCCTGCAGCGCGGAGTGCAGCGCCCCGATCGCGTCGGCCTGCGCGGGCTCGTAGGCCCGCCCGACGATGCCGCCGGGCACGTCGGACCACTCGGCGCCGGTCTTGATCCAGTTGTCGCGGGCGCCGCGGCGCAACGGCCGGACGCGGAGGGTCGGCACCCCGCGGTGCCGCCCCGTGTGGTCGTCGAGGCTGAGCTGCAGGGCGAGCGACATCGGCTCGGCCGGACCGCCCTCGACGGCCAGGTCGTCGAGCAGCGCGCCGAGGCGTCGCTCCCAGTCGTTGCCGGTGGCGCTGTCGACGTGGCCGGCCCGCAGCGAGAGCGCCACCGCGGCCCCGTGCTTGCACATGGTCCGCACGGGGCAGGTGCACAGCGTGAACAGCCAGCCGCGGGGCGCCGTACGGCTGCGGCCGGTCGGCCGGCCGACCTCGGCGTGCAGCTGCACGTGGTAGGGCGCCGGGCGGGTGCCGACGACGTAGGCCGTCGCGGTGACGGCCGACGCGGTGAGCTGCCCGATCTCGGGCGGCCCGTCGAGCCGGTCGCGGTAGGTCTCGCCGCGCTCGAGCGTCTCGGGGGAGAAGTGCTCCTCCAGGAACTCGTCGGTGAGCGCGGCCAGGATCGTCATGGTCCGGCCATCGTTCCACGGGCATACGACAGGCCCGGGGCCTCTTCCACAGCCCCGGGCCCGTCGTCCGTCAGCCCTCCGTCAATCCCGGACGGGGCGGCGCAGGTTCCCGATCACGAGGTCGCCTCGCCGTTCTCGAACAGCCGCGGCACCGGGTGGTTGGCGGCGAACAGCCCGTGCGGGTCCACCGCGGAGCGGATGCCCGTGAGCTGCCGCCAGGCCCGGGGGGCGTACGCCGACCGGGTGTCCACCTGGTTCTCGCTGAAGTTGAGGTAGTGCCGGCCGTTGGCCCACGGCGCCAGGGCGTCGGTCAGGCGGACCGCGTCGCGGTGCGCGGCGGCACCCATCTCCGGCGTCGCGGCCATGCCGCCCGCGAACGCGACGAACTGTGCGTCGAGCTGCGCCAGGACGCCGCCACCGGGGTGCGGGCGGCCCAGGGCGCCGCCGAGCTGGCGGAGCTCCGCGAGCAGCAGCGAGCTCTCGGCGTCCGGGCCGACCTGCCCGAGGAACGCGTCGATCGCGGCCGACGGGAACGCGTCGAGCATGGCGGCGTCGGACTGGAACGGCGCGCCGCCCTCCGGGTCCATGTGGATCCGGGTCAGCGCAGGCGCCGGCATCCGGCCGAACGTGTCGATCTCCGGCTCGAGCGCACGCAGACCGGCGAGCAGCTCCGCGCCGCGCTCGTCGGAGCCGAGAACGGCTCCGTCGATGATCGCGATCCGGCGGCCGCGCATGCCCTCGGGGATGTCCGGCATGTCCGGCAGCCGCATGGCGCGGAAGGAGGTGGTGATGTCCTCCGGCGCGTGCGGCGCCCAGGCCGCCCACTCGCGCAGCACGGGCTCGACGTCGGCGAGGTCCCAGATGAGGAAGCCCGCGTAGGCGTCCGGGACGTCGTACATCTTGAACTCCAGCGCGGTCACCACGCCGAAGCTGCCGCCACCGCCGCGCAGCGCCCAGAACAGCTCGGCGTTGTGCGTGGCGTCGGCGCGCACCAGGGTGCCGTCGGCGATGACGAGCTCGACCGCGGTCAGGCTGTTGGTGGCGAGGCCGAGCTTGCGGGCGTACCAGCCGATGCCGCCACCGAGGCTGTAGCCGGCGATGCCGACGTCGGGCGACGAGCCGTGCAGGACGGCCTTGCCGTGGGCCGCGGCGGCCAGGACGGCCGGCTCCCAGGTCGCGCCGCCCTCGACGCGGACGATGCCGCGGACCGGGTCGGCGACGGCCATGGTCATGTCGTGCAGCCGGACGACGACGACGTCGTCGAGGCCCTGGGCCGCCAGCGGGCCGGCGTTGTGGCCGGTGCTCTGCGGCGCGACCCGCAGACCGGTCTCGGCCGCCATCCGGACGACGGTGGCGACCTCGGCCGCCGAGCGGGGCACGACGACCGCGGCGGGGCGCTGGTCGACGGCGAAGTTCCACGGGGTGCGGGCCTGGTCGTAGGCGGCGTCGCCCGGGAGGACGACCCGGTCGCCCAGCAGGCCGCGCAGGGCGTGGCCGGCGGCGACGGTGTCGGTGGTGGTGGTGGGGAGAAGTTCCCTCTCGATGGTCATGCTGGCTCCTCGGCCGGTGGTGGGCTTGTCGTTGATGGGGAGACCGTCCACCGACCTGCTTGATACGGACTTGGAGCCGACTTGGGACGGTTAAGGTCGCCCTGTGTCAGCGGCGGACCTCGACGTCTGCGTGCTCGGGTCGCTGGAGGTTCGCCGTGCCGGCGCGCCGCTCGACCTGGGCACGCCCAAGCAGCGTGCTCTCGTGGCGAGCCTGGTGCTCGCGCGTGGCTGGCCGGTCTCGGTGGACGGCATTGTCGACCAGCTCTGGGGCGACGACGCGCCCCCGGGCGTGACCGGCACCCTGCAGGCCTACGTCTCCGGCCTCCGGCGCGTCATCGAGCCCGATCGGGCCCCGCGCACGCCGGCGACCGTCCTGGTCACCGCCACCCCGGGGTACGCCCTGCGGGTGCCCGAGGACCGCGTCGACGCGCACCGGTTCGAGCAGGAGGCGAGCCGGGTGCACAGGGTGCTCCAGCCGCTCTCCGGACTGGGCGCGCACGACCTGGACCGGGGACAGCTGGAGGACGCGCGGGCGCTGCTCGAGGAGGCGCTCGGCCGCTGGCGGGGCACCCCGTACGCCGACCTCGGCGACGCGGACGCGGCCGTGGCCGAGCGGACCCGGCTCGACGGGCTGCGGCTCGTCGCGCTGGAGGACCGCGCGGTCGCCGCGCTCGCGCTCGGCGAGCACGGCCCGGTGGCCGCCGAGCTCGAGGCGCTCACCGCCGCCCACCCGTTGCGGGAGCGGCTCTGGGCGCTGCGGGCCCTCGCCCTCGCCCGGTCCGGCCGCCAGGCCGACGCGCTGGAGGTGCTTCGGCGGCTCCGCGACGTCCTCGACGAGGAGCTCGGGATCGAGCCGTCGGCCGAGGTCCGCGACCTGCAGACCGCGCTCCTCCGGCAGGACGAGCGGCTGGAGTGGGTGGCGCCGGCTGCGGCCGGGCCGGCCGCGCCGACCGTCCCGCAGCGGCCCCCGCCGGACCCGGTCGTCGACGAGCGCAACCGCGTCGCGCCGTGGCCGATGGTGGGACGCGACGCCGAGCTCGCGGCGCTCCTCGGCGCGCTGGCCGAGGCCGAGGCGGGCACGGCGGCGTTCGCGGTGCTCACCGGCGAGGCGGGCATCGGCAAGTCCCGGCTCTCGGCGGAGCTGCTGCTCCAGGCGCGCCGTCGCGGGGTGCAGGTGCTCATCGGCCGGTGCTCCCAGGACGAGGGCGCCCCACCGCTGTGGCCCTGGCAGTCGGTGCTCGAGGGGCTCGGCGTCGACCTGATCGAGCTGGTGGCCGCGGCGGGCGACGACGAGGGCGGCCGGTTCCGCGCCTGGGAGCGGATCGCGGAGACGGTGCGCTCCGCGGCGCGCGAGCAGGCGGTCGCCGTACTCCTCGACGACCTGCACTGGGCCGATCCCAGCACGTTGCGCGTGCTGCGGCTGCTGCTGGAGTCTGCCGACGAGGAGCGGCTCCTCGTCGTCGGGACCTGGCGCACGCACCCGGCGCCGACGGGTGCGCTCGCCGACGTCGCCGAGGCGTTCGGGCGCAGGCACGCGGTGCGCGCCGACCTGCACGGGCTGGGCAGTCGCGACGTGCAGACCGTGTTCGAGGCGGTCGCCGGGCCCCGCGCCGAGGCGGGGGCGGGGATCGCGCAGCTCCTGCTGGAGCGGACCGACGGCAATCCCTTCTTCCTCGTCGAGCTCGCGCGCCTCGCCAGCGAGCGCGGCGGCGGCGTCGACCTCCTGCACGGCGAGGCGCCGACGGCCGTCAACGACGTCCTGGACCGCCGGCTCGCCCGGCTGCCCGACACGACCCGGGCGACGCTGCGCACGGCCGCGGTGATCGGTCGCTCCTTCGAGCTGGGGATCCTCGCCCGGGCGGCGGGCCTCGACGAGGACGACGCGCTCGACGTGGTCGAGCCGGCGATCGCGGCCGGGGTGCTGCGGGAGCGTGGGATCGACCGCTACGCGTTCACGCACGCCCTGGTCCGCGACCGGTTCTGCGACGGTGTCCCCGCCAGCCGGATCGCCCGCGAGCACGCCAAGGTGGCCGCCGTGCTCGAGCGCACACCCGGCAGCGAGTCGGAGGTGGCCCGGCACTGGCGCCGGGCCGGGCCCGCGCACGCCGGCCGGGCCTGGCGCGCTGCGATCGCCGCCTCCGAGCGCGCGCAGCTGCTCTACGAGTTCGAGGAGGAGGCCGAGCTCCTCGAGGGTGCGCTGCGGAGCATGGACCTCGATCCCGAGGCGACCGACCGCGAGCGCTACGGCGTGCTGATGAACCTGGTCGACGCCTACCGCTGGTGTGCCCAGCACGAGGCCCTGATCGCGACCGCCGAGCGCGCGATCGCGATCGGGAAGCGGCTGCGCGACCCCGAGGCGGTCGCGCGGGCGGCCCAGTCGGTCGCCTACGACGTGCTGTGGCGGTCCGCGCCGCCGGGGGAGACCAACGAGGTCGTGGTGGGGGCCCTGCGCGGCAGCCTCGACCGGCTGCCCCCCGGTGACGGCGAGCTGCGCTGCCGGGTGCTGCTCGCGCTGGCGATCGAGGCCGCCGACGAGTCGGCCGTCGCGGCCGACGACCCGACCCTCCTCGAGGCGCTCGCGATGGCCCGGCGGCTGGGCGACCCGGAGCTGCTGATCTCCGCCCAGCAGACCGCGTTCATGACCCGCTGGGTGCCGTCCACGGCCGAGGACCGGCTCGTCGGCATCTCCGAGGCGGTCGACCTCGCGCACCGGATCGGCGCGGAGCGGGTCGGTGTCGTCTGCGGCACGCTCCGCGCGGCCGTCCTCGGCGAGCTCGGCCGTCCCGCGGAGATGAGGGAGCAGCTCGCGCTGACCCGCGCCGAGGCGGAGCGCACGCGGATCACCTACGGCGACATGGTGCTCACCGGTCTGGAGACCTCCTGGTTCGCGATGGCCGGGCGCGCCGAGGACTGCGCGGCCAACCTGCAGCGACTGCGCGAGATGGAGGACCGGATCGACCACGGCACCCTCGGCCCGGCGATCGCGGTGGCCGAGGCGGTGACGGCGTTCTGGGACGGCCGGACCGCGGACGGCGCTCCGGTCCTCGAGGCGCTGCTCGCGGACGGCTACCCGTTCGCGGTTCCGCTCGCCGTCCACCGCTGGCGCGCCGGCGAGCGGGATGCCGCCCGTGAGCTGTACGCCGAGCACGGCGCACCGCCGGAGCAGGAGACCCAGCTGACCCTCTACCTCTGGGGGATGGCGGCCGAGCTCGCCACCCACCTCGGTGATGCCGACCTCGCCGAGCGGGCGCTGGCGCAGCTGTCGCCGTACGCCGGCCGGTCCTGCGCCGTCGGCGCCGCGATGGTGATGGCGCCGGTCGACTGCTACCTCGCGCTCGCGGCGGCGGCCGCGGGTCGGCCGCGCCTCGCCGAGCGGCACGCCGACGACGCCGACCGGCTGGTCAAGGAGTGGGACCTGCCCGCGGTCTCCGGCTGGTTCGAGGACGTGTTTACGCGCCCGTAACACGTGGGGCATCGGTGTTACCTGGCTGCAACGCCGGGCCCCGACCCTGGTGCGATGCTCCTCGCTGTCGCCGACGTCTCGACCGCATCGACCGTCTCGACCGGCGCCGCAGCCGGGGACACCGCGTGGCTGCTGGCGTCCGCCGCGCTGGTGCTGGTGATGGTGCCCGGGCTGGCGTTCTTCTACGGCGGCATGGTGCGCTCCACCAGCGTGCTGAACATGATGATGATGGTGTTCGGCGCGCTCGCCGTGGTGGCGGTGGTCTGGGTCGTCGTCGGGTACTCGATCGCGTTCGGCGACGACGTCGGTCTCGGGCTGGTGGGCGACCCGCTGCAGCACCTCGGCCTCGACGACATGCTGGGGGCCGACCCGGCCGCGACGGTGCCGACCATCCTGTTCGCCGTCTTCCAGGGCCTGTTCGGCGTGGTCACCGTGGCGCTGATCGCGGGCGCGATCGCCGACCGGACCCGGTTCGGCACCTGGCTGGTCTTCTGCGTGGTGTGGACGCTGGTGGTCTACGCCCCGGTCGCGCACTGGATCTTCGACTTCTCCAGCGGCGACCACGTCGGCGGCTGGATGGCCAACAACCTGGGTGCCCTCGACTTCGCCGGTGGGACCGCCGTGGAGATCAACTCCGGCGCCGCCGGTCTCGCCGCCGCGCTCGTGCTCGGGCCGCGGCTCGGGTTCGGGCGCGACCCGATGAAGCCGCACAACCTGACCCTGGTCATGGTGGGCGCCGGGCTGCTGTGGTTCGGCTGGTTCGGCTTCAACTCAGGATCGGCGCTCGCGGCGAACCAGCTGGCCGCGGTCGCGTTCGTCAACACGCTGCTCGCGGGCTGCACCGGGCTGCTCGCCTGGCTCGCGGTCGAGCGGATCCGCGACGGCCACGCGACGTCCTTCGGCGCGGCGTCGGGCGCGGTGAGCGGCCTGGTCGCCATCACCCCGTCCTGCGGCCACGTCGAGCCGCTCGGGGCCCTCCTGATCGGCGCCGTGGCGGGCGCCGTCTGCGCGCTGGCGGTCGGGCTCAAGTACCGCCTCGGGTACGACGACTCGCTCGACGTGGTCGGCGTGCACCTGGTCGGCGGCCTGGTCGGCACGATCCTCATCGGGCTGCTCGCCTCGACCCGCGTCACCTCGGTCGACGGCCTGTTCTTCGGCGGCGGGCTCGACCAGCTCGGCAAGCAGCTGGTCGCCGCCGGGGTCACCCTGGTCTTCTCGTTCACGATGACCGCGGCGATCGCGTGGGTGCTCGAGCGGACCCTCGGGTTCCGGGTGCACGAGGACGACGAGGCCTCCGGCCTGGACCTGGTGGTGCACGCCGAGACCGCCTACGACCTGCACATCGCCGGCGGTTCCGGCGGCCGGCCGCACTTCGGCGGCGGCCACCACGGTTAGGAGCGCTCGCCTCCCGGCACCCAGAGCACGTCGCCGCGCTCGCGGTTCGCGTAGCGGGCGAGGATGAAGACCAGGTCCGAGAGCCGGTTGAGGTAGGTGATCGCGACCTTGTTCATCGTCTCGCCGTGCTCGGCCCAGGCGGCCCAGCCGGCGCGCTCGGCCCGCCGGACCACCGTGCGCACGACGTGCAGGTGGGCGGCCGCAGGTGTGCCGCCGTTGAGGATGAACGAGCGCAGCTTGGGCAGCTCCTCGTTGTAGTGGTCGCACCACCTCTCGAGGCGGTCGACGTACTCCTGCTCGACGCGGAGCGGCGGGTACTCGGGGTTCTCGGTCACCGGGTTGCACAGGTCGGCGCCGACGTCGAAGAGGTCGTTCTGCACGTGCACCAGCACCTGGACGACGTCCTCCTCGAGCCCACCCGTCGCCAGCGCCACGCCGATGTGCGCGTTGGCCTCGTCCACCACGGCGTACGCCTCCAGCCGCGGGTCGGTCTTCGACGTCACGCTCATGTCGCCGAGCCGGGTCTCGCCGGCGTCGCCGGTGCGGGTGTAGATGCGGGTGAGGTTGACCATGCAGCAGAGCGTAGAGGTGCCCCGCGGAGACTCGCCGGGCCGGCAAGGCAACCTTTCGGGGCTGCGGCGCGTCATCGTGGGTAACGGATGAGAGAACCCCCGAGTACTGGCGCGGAGGGGAGGGAAGCAGCGATGGACATCAAGAACGAAGGCCCCACGTTGGTGCTGGTCGGTGACTTCGACGCGCGCACGTCGGGTGAGGTGCGCAGCGCGATCTACGACCATCTGCACTGCGACTACGTCTCGAAGCACCCCGAGCAGGCCGTGGCGATCGACCTCACCGAGGTCGACCACGTCGACCTGGTCGCCCTCCGGGTCATCGCCGTGGCCAGCCGCACCGCGGCCCGCTCCGGCCGGCGCATGGTGCTCCGCGGCGCGTGCCCCTCGGTCCGGCGGATGCTCCACCTGAGCCACCTGATCCGTGCGGTGGAGCTCGAGAACGAGCCCCAGCCGGCCTAGCCGGGTGTGGACAACCCCACACGACCACGGCGTTACCTACCGGTAGCAATCCGCCTACGCTTCGCCCTATGACCGTCCAGAAGGACCGCCCCTGGGTGATGCGCACCTACGCCGGCCACTCCACGGCCGAGGCGTCCAACGCGCTCTACCGCACCAACCTCGCCAAGGGCCAGACCGGCCTGTCCGTCGCGTTCGACCTGCCCACGCAGACCGGATACGACCCGGACAGCCCGCTCGCGCGCGGCGAGGTCGGCAAGGTCGGCGTGCCGGTCCCGCACCTGGGCGAGATGCGCAAGCTCTTCGACCAGATCCCGCTGGACGAGATGAACACCTCGATGACGATCAACGCCACCGCGATGTGGCTGCTGGCCATGTACCAGGTCGTCGCCGAGGAGCAGGGCGGCGTGCCCGAGGGCAGGGCGACGCCGGAGGAGGTCGCGGCGAAGCTCGCCGGCACCACCCAGAACGACATCATCAAGGAGTACCTCTCGCGCGGGACCTACGTGTTCCCGCCGGAGCACTCGCTGCGGCTGATCGGCGACATGATCGCCTACACGGTCCACCAGATCCCCAAGTGGAACCCGATCAACATCTGCAGCTACCACCTCCAGGAGGCCGGCGCGACGCCGGTGCAGGAGATCGCCTACGCGATGTGCACCGCGATCGCGGTCCTGGACCAGGTGCGGAACTCGGGCCAGGTCAGCGAGGAGGACTTCGAGAAGGTCGTCGGCCGGATCTCGTTCTTCGTCAACGCGGGCGTGCGCTTCATCGAGGAGACGTGCAAGATGCGCGCCTTCGTCGAGCTCTGGGACGAGATCACCCGCGAGCGGTACGGCGTGCAGGACCCCAAGATGCGCCGGTTCCGCTACGGCGTGCAGGTCAACAGCCTGGGCCTGACCGAGGCGCAGCCGGAGAACAACATCCAGCGGATCGTGCTGGAGATGCTGGGCGTCACGCTCTCCAAGAAGGCGCGTGCCCGGGCCGTCCAGCTGCCCGCCTGGAACGAGGCGCTCGGCCTCCCGCGGCCCTGGGACCAGCAGTGGTCGCTCCGGCTGCAGCAGGTGCTGGCCTTCGAGTCCGACCTGCTGGAGTACGACGACATCTTCGACGGCTCGCCGGTGATCGAGGCCAAGGTCAAGGAGCTCGTCGACGGCGCCAAGGCCGAGATCGACCGGGTCCAGGCGATGGGCGGCGCGATCGCCGCCGTCGACTCCGGCTACATGAAGCAGGAGCTGGTCTCCTCCCACGCTGCCCGCCGCGGACGGATCGAGGCCGGCGAGGAGATCATCGTCGGCGTCAACAAGTACGAGACGACCGAGCCCAGCCCGCTGACCGCCAACCTCGACGAGGCGATCATGACCGCCGACCCGAAGGCGGAGGAGGCGGCGATCGCCTCGCTCGAGGCGTGGAAGGCCGAGCGCGACCAGGCCCGGGTCGACGAGGCGCTGCGCAGGCTCGCGGAGGACGCCAAGAGCGGCGTCAACCTGATGGAGGCGACGCTCGCCGCGGCCCGTGCGGGCGCGACGACGGGGGAGTGGGCCGGCACGCTGCGCGAGGTGTTCGGCGAGTTCCGTGCCCCGACCGGTGTGTCCGGCGCGGTCGGCGTCGCCGAGGCGGGCGCCGAGCTGACGACCGTGCGCGAGGCCGTGCGCAAGACCGGTGAGGAGCTCTCCGGCAATCCAGGGGGCCGGCTGCGGCTCCTCGTCGGCAAGCCCGGCCTCGACGGACACTCCAACGGCGCCGAGCAGGTCGCCGTGCGTGCCCGGGACGCCGGGTTCGAGGTCATCTACCAGGGCATCCGGCTCACCCCCGAGCAGATCGTCGCGGCCGCGGTGGCCGAGGACGTGCACTGCGTCGGGCTGTCGATCCTGTCCGGCTCGCACATGGAGCTCGTCCCGGCGGTGCTCGAGGGCCTCAGGGCGCAGGGCATGGGCGACGTGCCGGTCATCGTCGGCGGCATCATCCCCGACTCCGACGGAAAGAAGCTCGTCGAGATGGGCGTCGCCGCGGTCTACACCCCGAAGGACTTCGGCCTGACCGAGATCATGGGCGGCATCGTCCGGGTGATCCGCCGGGCCAACGGCCTCGACTGATCAGCCGGCGGAGATCACCCTCGCCAGCGACTCCGGGTCGCGGCCGACGACGGTCGTGCCGTCCGTGGCGGTCAGGATCGGGCGCTGGATGAGCCGGGGCTCGTCGACCATCAGCTCCAGCCAGGCCCGGCGACCGGTCTCGTCCGTGGTGGGGAGCGCGACGCCGAGCTCGGCCGCGTCCGCCGTACGGGCGATGTCCCACGGCTCCAGGCCGAGTCGGGCGAGCACGTCCTCGAGCTCCGCGACGGTCGGCGGCTCGTCGAGGTAGCGGCGCACGGCGTACTCGACCCCGGCGGCGTCGAGCTCGGCCTGGGCGGTCCGGCACTTGGAGCAGGCGGGGTTCAGCCAGATCTCGATCACAGGAACTAGGGTTCCACGCATGGCGCGGGTGATCGTCGTCGGGGCGGGCGTGATCGGCCTGACCAGCGCCGTGCGCCTGGCCGAGGCCGGGCACCGCGTGGACGTGGTGGCCCGCGACCTCCCGCGCGAGACGACCTCGGCGGTCGCGGGCGGGCTCTGGTACCCCTATCTCGCCGGTCCGCAGGAGAAGGTGACCGGCTGGGCGGCGCGCTCGTTCGACGTCTTCACCGCGCTCGCGGAGGACGCAGCGACCGGGGTCGTCCTGCGCGAGGGGACGGAGGTCTTCCCCGCGCCCGCACCCGACCCGTGGTGGCGCGACGCGGTGCCGGGCCTGGCCCGGGAGACGCGGCTCCCGGCCGGCTACGTCGACGGGTGGACCGTGACGGCACCCGTCGTGGACATGCCGGTCCACCTCGAGTGGCTCGCCGCCCGTCTCGAGCAGCTCGGCGGAACGCTGACCCGGCTCAACCTGTCGGGCCTGCCGGCGACCGGCGACGGTGTCGACGTGGTGGTCGACTGCGCCGGGCTCGGCGCGCGGCTGTTCGCCGGTGATCTGTCGGTGGTGCCCGTGCGGGGCCAGGTGGTGGTCGTGGAGCAGGTCGGCCTCGACCGGTGGTGGCTGGCGACGAGCGACGCGACGCCGACGTACGTCATCCCTCGTGCGGCGGACGTCGTGCTGGGTGGGACCGAGGAGCACGGCGACTGGAGCCGGACGCCGGACCCGGCGACCGCCGACGACATCCTGGCCCGGGCAGCGCGGCTGGTTCCGGAGCTGGCCGGAGCGAAGGTGCTGCGGCACAAGGTGGGCCTGCGACCCGCCCGTCCCGAGGTCCGGGTCGAGCGGGTCGGCGACGTGGTGCACTGCTACGGCCACGGGGGTGCCGGCGTCACGCTGAGCTGGGGGTGCGCCGACGAGGTGGTCAGCCTCGTCGGGCCACCAGCAGCCGGGTGAGGGCGGCGACCGCGACCATCGCCACGGCGAGGAAGTACGCCGTCCGCGCGAACCCGTCGGCGACGCCCCAGCCGAGGTAGATCGAGCCCACGACCGCGGAGCCGAAGCCCAGCCCGGCTTGCATGACGGTGATCAGCAGCCCGCCGCCGAGACCGGCGAGGTGGCCGGGCACCTGGCTGAGCACGATCCCCATGATCGGTGACCACACCAGGCCGAAGCCCAGGCCCGCCAGCGCCATGGGGACCGCGACGTCGACGGGGTCGAAGGCGGCCATCGTGCTGAGGCCGGGGATCGTCTGCGGGAGCCACGCGAACCCGATCGCCCCGATGAGGGACCCCACGGTGAGGACCGAGGCGCCGAGCCGGGGGACCAGCCGGCCGGCCGCGATCGACGCGACCAGGAACGCCGCCGACATCGGGAGCAGGCTGACGCCGATCTCGAGCGGCGTGAGGCCGTGCGCCCCGGCCATGTAGGAGTAGATGAACATGAAGCCGCCGAAGGTCACGAACATCGGCGTCGCCACGGCCAGGCCGACCCGGATGCTGCGGAACCGGAACAGGCTCGGCGGCACGAGGGGGAGCGCGCCGCGCCGCTCGGTCCGCCGCTGCCAGGCGACCAGGGCCGTCGCAGCCACCGGGACCCCCGCCAGGCAGACCCAGGTCCAGGTCGGCCAGCCGAGGGCGCGGCCCTCGGTGAGCGGCAGGATCAGCAGCGTCATCGTGGCGAACAGCAGGCCCGCACCGGGCCAGTCGAGGGCCGTGCGGCTGGGCGCCTTGGACTCGGGCAGCCACCGGGCCACGGCGGCGAGCACGACCGCGCTCAGCGGCGCGTTGATCCAGAAGACCGAGCGCCAGCCGAGGTCGGAGCCGGCCAGGCTGCCGCCGACGAGGAACGCCAGCGACGTCGCGATGCCGGCGGTCGCGCCGAACCACGCGAGCGCGCGGGTGCGCTCCTGACCCTCGGTGTTCGCGTGGATGCTGGCCAGCACCTGGGGCGCGACGAGGGCGGCGCTGACGCCCTGGAGGAAGCGCGCACCCACCAGCTCGAGCGGGGACTGCGCGGCGGCGCAGACCAGGCTGCAGGCGGCGAAGACGGTGAGGCCGACCAGCAGCATCCGCTTGCGGCCGTAGGAGTCGCCGAGGCGGCCGCCGATGACGACGAGGGAGGCGTACATGACGCCGTACGCGCCGACGACGAGCTGGAGCATGCCGGGGGAGGCGTCGAGCTCGACGCCGATCTCGCCCAGGGCTACGTTGACGCTGAAGAACGACATGATCGGCACCATCAGGGCGCCGAGGGCCGCGGTGAGCGCGACCGGGTGCAGCCGTTGCTCGCCGGAGGTGGCCGCGGTGTCGGTGGCCCGCGGCAGACTGGATGACGTGGTGGTCATGGGAAGATCCTGGGGCCATCGTGATCCTGGTGGTGAGTGCCTGGTGATCCTGTTACCGCCAGCACCTGGATAACGGGCACCAGCGGTGGCAGGATCGACGCCATGTCCATCGCGACGTCCCGCCGGCGCACCGAGCTCGCCGACTTCCTGCGCACCCGCCGCGAGCGGCTGACCCCCGACGACGTCGGGCTGCCGACCGGTGGGCGCCGCCGTACTCCCGGCCTGCGCCGGGAGGAGGTCGCGCTCCTCGCGGGGGTCGGGGTGACCTGGTACACCTGGCTCGAGCAGGGCCGCGACATCAACGCCTCGGTCCAGGTGCTCGAGGCGATCGCCCGCACGCTGCGGATGGACTCCCAGGAGCGGTGGCACCTGTTCCAGCTGGCCGGCGTGACCATCGTGCCGCCGCCGTCGCAGTGTCCCGGGCTGCCCGCCGGCGGCCAGGACGTGCTCGACCAGCTCGATCCGTTCCCCGCGGCGATCGTGTCCTCGCGCTACGACGTCCTCGGCTACAACCGTGCCTACAACCGGATGATGGGCGACCTCGACGCCGTCGAGCCGGGAGAGCGGAACACGCTCTGGCTGTTCTTCACCAGCCCCTACATGCAGGGCCTCTGCCTGGGGAACCGCGACACCGCCGCGGCGCACCTGGTCGGCACGATGCGCGCCGCGATGGCGCAGCACGTCGACGACCCGCTCTGGACCGGCCTGGTCCAGCGGCTGTGCGAGGCCTCGGAGGAGTTCGACGCCATCTGGCGCCGGCACGACGTCGTCGACCGGGCGCTGCCGCTCAAGGACTTCACCAGCCCGGTCGGTGACCTGCACCTGCAGGTCACCCGCTTCGAGGTCGGCGAGAACGGCGGCGCGCGGATGATGGTCTACTCGCCGCGCGACTCGACGACGAGGGACCGGCTCGGCCAGCTCGTCGAGCACGACGCCGCGCAGCGGCTGCGCGCGGTCTAGGAGCCGATCAGAACAGGCGGTCGGTCGGGTCGTCGAGTCCGCGCAGGGCGTCGTAGTCGACGACCGTGCAGGTGATCCCGCGGTCGCCGGCGAGCACCCGCGCCTGCGGCCTGATCTCCTGCGCGGCGAAGATGCCGCGGACCGGTGCGAGCAGCGGGTCGCGGTTGAGCAGCTCGAGGTACCGGGTGAGCTGCTCGACGCCGTCGATCTCGCCGCGGCGCTTGACCTCCACGGCGACGCTCACGCCGTCCTGGTCCCGGCACATCAGGTCGACCGGTCCGATCGCCGTGGGGTACTCGCGCCGCACCAGGCTCAGGCCCGGCATCAGGTGGCCCGGGTGCTCGGCGAGCAGCTCCTGCAGGTGTTTTTCGACGCCGTCCTTCTGCAAGCCCGGGTCGATGCCGAGCTCGTGCCTCGAGTCGTGGTGGATCTCCTCGATCAGGATCCGGAGCGTGTCGTCGGACTTGGCCCCGCACACCGTCCACTCGATCCGCTCGACGCCGCCCTCGTCGAGGACCGTCGCCTCCTTGAGGCTGCACGGCGGGGACATCCAGTTCAGCGGCTTGTAGGAGCCGCCGTCGGAGTGGACGAGCACCGACCCGTCCGCCTTGATCATCAGCACCCGGGTCGCCATCGGCAGGTGCGCGGTCAGCCGTCCCGCGTAGTCGATCTGGCAGCGCGCGACGACGAGTCTCACGAGCACGGAGGCTACCGGGGACCCCGCGGGGCGCCTCGGCCCAGCCCACCTGTCTCGCATAGTTACCGGGCGGTAGATAGGACCCGTCGTCGATGTCACACTGCCGCCATGACCTCCAACGAGCAGATCTTCAGCACGCTGGTGCTCCCGTACCTCAACCACGCGGTGCGCATGTACGAGGCGTCGTACGCCTCGGCAGCCGACATCGACGCGGCGATGCGGTTCGGTTGCGGCTATGCCAAGGGCCCGCTGGCCACCATCGACGAGCTGGGTGCCGCCACCGTGCGGGACGGGCTGGACAAGCGGTTCGCCGAGACGACCGACCACCTGCACCAGCCGGCCGACCTCCTCGAGAAGCTGGCCTCCGAGGGCCGGACCTTCGCCGAGGAGGCCGCGGGCGGCGAGCCCGTCGCCCCCGAGTTCAAGCAGGACATCAGCCGGGTCGGAGTGGTCGGCACCGGGACCATGGCCTCGGGGATCGCGCTGGTCTTCGCGCAGAGCGGCTACGACGTGGTCTTCGTCGGCCGCAGCCAGGCGAAGCTCGACGGCGTGCTCGCCTACATCGGGAAGACCCTCGACCGCTCGGTCGCCAAGGGCAAGCTCGACGAGGGCGGCAAGGACGCGATCCTCGGCCGGCTGACCGGAGCCGTGGAGCGCGAGGCGCTCGGCGACGTCGACATCGTGGTCGAGGCGATCGCCGAGGACCTCGACCTCAAGACCGAGCTCTACCGGGACCTCGACCGGATCTGCAAGCCGGGCGCGATCCTGGCGACCACCACCTCGAGCCTGCCGATCACCAAGCTGGGCGAGGCCACCTCGCGGCCCGAGGCCGTCATCGGCATGCACTTCTTCAACCCGGCGCCGGTGATGAAGCTGGTCGAGGTCGTCACCACCAACGACACCGCGGCCGACGTCGACGAGACCGTCAAGGCGCTGTGCGCCAACGTCGGCAAGGTTGCGGTCTCCTGCGGGGACCGGGCCGGGTTCATCGTGAACTGCCTCCTGTTCCCCTACCTCAACGACGCCGTCAAGCTGCACGAGTCGGGGATCGAGATCGACACGATCGATGCCGCGATCAAGGAGCAGGCCGGCTTCCCGATGGGTCCGTTCGAGCTGCTCGACGTTGTCGGCAACGACGTCTCCCTGGCCATCCAGAAGGAGCTCTACGGCGAGTTCAAGGAGCCCGGCTTCGCTCCCGCCGAGCTGCTCGAGAAGCTGGTCGCCGACGGCAAGCTCGGCCGCAAGACCGGCGAGGGCTTCCACACCTACTGAGCGGACACCGCCAGGACGACGAACGGCCCCGCACCGTCCGGTGCGGGGCCGTTGCGCGTCCGGAGGCAGGTCGTCAGCGCGGCGTGCAGTCGCGGAGCGCGACGTGCTTGGTGCCGACGTCGTCGAGGTTCGCCTTCGCGTGCCGGATGGCGGTGTGGATGGTCACGCCCTTCCGCACCCCGGGTCGATAGCCCGCCTCGCCGTGGCTCCACTGCCGGAACACACCGTCGTCGTCGAGCCGGTAGGCGACGGCGAGGCAGCCGTAGCGCTGGATCCCGGCCTGCTTGCAGAACGGGTCCTTCGCCGGGCCGGTGTCGGCGCGGCAGAGCCTCATCGCCAGCCGGCGGGCGGCCGTCCTGCTCGGCGCGATGTACTGGATGTACACGTGCAGCGTCTTGACGTTGATCGCCCCGGCGACCCAGCAGTGGGGCGGCGTGCAGGTCGTGCGGGCCGATGGGGTGGAGCTGCGCGGCGCTGCGTCCGCCGCGGAGGACGACATCAGCGCGGCTGCCAGCAGGAGGGCGGTCAGGGCCGCGAGCATGCGGACCAGTGCGGCCGTCGATCTCATGGGACAACTGAACCACGTGGCTCGGTCGGAGCCGACGGAACATGCCGGGTCGGCGCCGGGGTCACCAGGGCGGACGGGCGACGGCCGCCGCGGCGGCCAGTGCCACGGCGACCGCTGCCCCGGTTGCGACGATGCGCCGTCGCCGCACCCGGCTCCTCCCCTCCCGCAGCAGCGCCTCCGGCGCGACCGACCACCGGTCGTCGGGCTCGGACGCCTGGGCGAGCAGGTCGGTGAGGTCGTTCATGCCACACCCTCCATCGCGGCCGCGGCCATTGACGGCAGGCCCAGGCGCGCGAGCTCGCGCCGGAGCGCGCCGATGCCGCGCGCGGTCCGCCCGGTGACCTGGCCCTCGGTGCACCGCAGCGCGTCGGCGGTCTCGGCGACCGTCAGCTCCTCGAAGCAGCGGAGCACCACGCATCCACGCTGCTGGGGTGGCAGCGTTCGCAACGCGACCGTCAGCGTCGGCTTGCCGGGCGCGACCTGCGGCCGCGGCTGCCTGCGCTGCCGGCCGATCGTGAGGGTCACCACCGCGCGTCGCGTGTACGCCGCCAGGCCCACGCCCCGCTCGAGGCGGGGCCAGGCGACGTACAGCTTGATCAGCGCTTCCTGCGTCGCGTCGGCCGCAAGCCCCCAGTCACCGGTCAGGAGGTAGGCGGTCCGCCGGAGGCCGTCCTGCACGGCCGCGACGAACTCGACGTACTCCGCGTCGTCCCGAGCCACCACGCGAATCCCCTTTCCCGAGCGCCTTCACTACGTCAACGCCACCTCCGGGCCGGAGGTTGTACGGCGCGGGGCAAGAACTTCCCGGGGCTAGCCTTGCCCGGTGACCCTGCACACCCTCGAGCTCGGTGACCACGGCAACCGTGTCGTCTTCCTCCACGGGCTGTTCGGGCAGGGCCGCAACTGGACCCAGATCGGCAAGGCGCTCGCCGGCGACCACCGGGTCACCCTGGTCGACCTGCCGCACCACGGGCGCTCCCCGTCGAGCGAGAGCTTCGAGTACGACGACGTGGTGGCCCAGGTCGGGCAGCTGCTCTCCGCCGAGGAACCGGTCGCACTGGTCGGCCACTCGCTCGGCGGCAAGATCGCGATGCTGCTGACCCTGCTGCACCCCGAGCTCGTCGAGCGACTGTGCGTGGTCGACATGTCGCCGGTCGACTACGAGAAGAGCCCGGCCGGCGGTCTCGCACGCTACGCGCAGGCGCTGCTGGCGCTCGACCTCGACACGATCGACAGCCGGGAGGACGCCGACCGCGCGCTCGCGGTCGAGGTGGACCAGCCGAGCGTCCGGGCGTTCCTGCTGCAGAACCTGCGCCGCGACGGCGACGGCTGGCGCTGGCAGGCCAACCTCGAGGTGCTCGAGCGGGACATGGCGGTGATCGCCGACTGGCCCGACGAGCTCGTCGCGGGCGCGGCGCCGTACGACGGTCCGGTGCTGTGGCTCGCGGGTGGGAAGTCCGACTACGTCACCGACGACTACGTACCCGCGATGTCGCGCTGGTTCCCCAAGGTCCGCCGGGTGACGGTGAAGCAGGCCGGCCACTGGGTGCACTCCGAGGAGCCCGAGATCGTCGTCGAGGCGCTCCGCCGCTTCCTGGTCTAGCCGACCTGAGGTCGGAACCCCCGATCATGTGTGACGCCGGGATATCCGGGAAGTTAGAGTCCTGTCCCCGTACTCGGAACGAGAGGCTTCTGAAATCATGCGTATGACCCGGATCCTGGCGGCTGTGTTGGCCGCCGTAGTGAGCCTCGCGCTCGTGTTCACCGTGGACCCGGCCGTGGCCGCCCAGCACGGGACCACCGCGAAGGCCGGCACGTTCGGCACGTTCAACGTGAAGGCCGTCGACCGCAACACGCTGCGTGCACACGGCCAGGCCTCGAACTGGCACCGCAAGACGGTGCTGATCCAGCGCCGCAAGAAGAGCGGCGGCCGGTGGGTGACCGTGGCCAGGGACCGCACCGACGGCGGAGGCCGGTTCTCGGTCGCGCTCCAGGCCCGCTCGGACATCCCGTGCACCGGCGCGCGGTTCATCCTCCGCGCCAAGAAGGCCAACCGTGCCTCTGCGAAGGTGGACGGCAGCGTCTGGTCGTGCTCCTGACCGCTCGTGACGGCATCTCGGCGCCCCCGCTCACCCGTGAGCGGGGGCGCCGCTGCGTTCAGGCGCCGGCGGCCTGCCGGGCCCGGTAGGCCGCGACCGCGTTGCGGTTGCCGCAGGCGAGCGAGCAGAACCGCTTGGACCGGTTGCGGGAGAGGTCGAGGACGAGTCCCTCGCACTCGTCGTCCGCGCACACGCCGAGCCGGGACATCTCGTCGGTGCGGATCACGTCGATCATCGCCATCGCGGTCTCGACGATGATCCGCTCGGGAAGCGGACGGTCCGGCTCGACGGCGTGGAGGTGCCAGTCGTAGCCGTCGTGACGACGGAGCTGGGGAAGCGCCCGCGACTCGCGCAGCATCTCGTTGACGAGGTCGACGGCGTCGTCGCGGTCCGCGGTGAGCAGCTCGCGCAGGCGCGGGAGGACGGCGTGCACCGCGTCGACCTCGGCCTGGTCGCCGTCGTGCCGGCCCGTGTAGCCGTAGTCGGAGAAGAACTCGTCGAGCTCGGCCGGCGTCGCCAGGGTGACCGGCTCCAGCGCCGAGTTGACCAGGGCGACGGCCGCCTGCAGGGCCATCGCGGTGTCATGGGCGAAAACCATGTTGACAGGTTACAGGCCCGCCAGTAGCGTCATCAGTCATGACGGCCGTGACTCATGACGCACCGGTGGCCAGCGCGCCCCGGCACACCACCTCCGGGCTCGGCCTGGCGCTGGTGTCGGCGGTGGCGTTCGGGCTGTCCGGCGCGCTCGCGCGGCCGCTGCTCGACGCCGGCTGGAGCGCGAGCGCCGTCGTCCTGGTCCGGATCGGCCTCGGCGCCGTGGCGGTCGTCCCGTTCGGGCTCGCCTCCCTGCGGGGCCGCTGGCGGCTGCTCCGCGCGAACCTGCCCACCGTGCTGCTGTACGGCGTCCTGGCCGTCGCGGGCGCGCAGTACTGCTACTTCTCCGCGGTGCGCACGATGGACGTCGGTCCGGCGCTGCTCATCGAGTACACCGCGCCGGTCGCGGTCGTCGGCTGGCTGTGGCTGCGCCGCGGCCACCGACCCTCGGCGCTCACGGTCGTCGGCGCCGCGGTCGCCGCGGTCGGGCTGCTGCTGGTGCTCGACCTGTTCTCCGGTGCCGACGTCGACCTCACGGGCGCGCTCTGGGCGCTCGGAGCGATGGTGGGCGCGGCGTCCTACTTCCTGATCTCGGCCGACGACTCCACGGGCGTGCCGCCGCTCGCGCTCGCCTCCGGCGGGCTGGTGGTCGGGGGTGCGGCGCTCGGGCTGCTCGCCCTGGTCGGCGCGCTGCCGATGCGCGCGTCCACCGTGTCGGTGACCTACGCCGACCACGACGTCGCGTGGTGGGTGCCGCTCGTGCTGCTCGGACTGGTGACCGCAGCCCTGTCCTACGTCAGCGGGATCGCGGCGAGCCGCCTGCTCGGCGCCCGCCTGGCGTCGTTCGTCGCGCTGAGCGAGGTCGTCGCCGCCGTGCTCTGGGCATGGGCGCTGCTCGCGCAGCTCCCCGGCCTCGTGCAGCTCCTGGGCGGCGCGCTGATCCTCGCCGGCGTGGTCGCGGTGCGCGCCGGTGAGCCGATGCCCGCCGATGCGGGTGAGCCCGAGCTGCTTTGAGGGAACCGGACGACGGCGCGCCGCGTCTGGAGGACATGCGCCTCCTGCGTCCCGGTCTCGTCGCTCTCCTCGCCCTCGTCCTGCTTGGCTCGTGCACGAGCGATCCTGACCGGCCCTCGCCGGGCCGCACGGCGGCGCCGCGGGCGGCCGCCGACTGGCGGACCGAGTACTGGCGCGACGTCGCGGTCGACGTCCCGGCCGGCTGGGGCTGGGGAAGCGTCCCGGTGGGCGCGGACCGGGTCGTCTGCGGGCCGGCTCCCGGGGGAGCGGGCTACGTCGGCCGGCCGATCGCGACCAGCGACCTGTGCACGCCGCTCGAGCTGCCGCCCGCGGCGCCGTACGTCTGGCTGGGCGCCGAGGTCGGACCGGGGACGGTCGACCTCGGCGAGGGTTGGGTGCAGCAGACCACGGAGGTCGCGGGGGAGACGATCACCGTCGCGACCGACGACGTCGCCCTCCGCGAGCGGATCCTCTCCTCTGCTCGACCCGCGGGCGGGCCCTGCGAGAGCAGCATCGACCGGGCGCCCGCGGGCCGGTTCGACTGGACGACCGAAGGTGTCGGCGACCTCGTGTCGGCCGAGCTGTGCGTGTTCCGTCGGGAGGGCCGGGGCGGCCTGGACCTCGCGTACGCCTCGGTGATGACCCGATCCGAGGTGCGTCGGCTGCTCGATGCCGTGCTGAGGGCTGACGCGGCCTCGCGCCGCCCGTGCCCGGAGGACGACGAGGTGCTGGTGGTGCGGAGCGTCTTCACCGACCGCTTCGGCCGCCCGGGCGCCCGGCTCCGGCAGGAGGTCGTCGTGCGGCCCACGTGCGGCGTCGTCGAGGTCGGCCCCGCGCCGCCGGCCGTCGTGCACCGACGGTCCGCGCTGACCGACGCGGTCACCCGGGCACTCTCCGTCGGGGGCGCCGGGGCGGTGTCGCGCCTGCTGATCGGTCCGCTGGGCTGAGCCGCCGGGCTAACGCTGGTCCTGCGCCCGGACCACGACCTCGCGGATGATCAGCAGCACCGCCGCCGCAGTCGGGATGGCCAGCAGTGCGCCGACGACGCCTAGCAGCCCGGCGCCGACGAGCGCCGCGATGACGATCACGGCTCCCGGCAGGTCGACCGAGCGGCTCATCACCCGCGGGTAGATGACGTAGTTCTCCACCTGCTGGTAGATCACGAAGAAGATGACGCAGGCGATGCCGCTCGGCACGTCGGTGGCGAACGCGATCGCCGTGACGACGACGGCGCCCAGCGTGGCGCCGATCATCGGGATGATGTCGAGCACCGCGACGACGAAGGCGAGCGCGACGGCGTACTGCCGGACGTCGGTGAACTCCAGGAAGACCAGCGACGAGAAGCCCGCGCACAGAGCGACCACGAAGGCGCCGGAGACGTAGCCGCCGACGTTGTGGATGACCTTGTCGCCGAGGAGGGCGACGCGGTTGCGACGGGATGCGGGAGCGAGCCGGTAGAGAGCGGTCGTGGTCGTGCGCAGCGAGGCGAGGAAGTAGAGCGTCAGCACGATGATGATGAAGGCGTTGAAGACCGCCGAGATGATCTTCAGGCCGAAGCCGAGGACCCCGCCGAAGAGCGTGGAGATGAAGTCGCCGTTGGCGACGTAGGCCTTCGCCTTGTCGATGATGTCGTACTCGTCGTTGAGCTCCTGGATCTGCTTGTTCTTCTGGAGCTCGTCGAGCCACATCGGCGCGTTGTCGGTCAGCGCGGTCACCTGGTCGGTGATCACCGGCACGATCGCGACGAGGAACAGCGCGACCGCGCCCATCGCGATGACGATCACCAGGGTCACGGCGAGCGAGCGGCGCAGACCGCGCCGCTCGAGGAGCTCCACCGATGGGTTCAGGCCCGCGGCGAGGAAGAACGCCACCACGACCAGCATGAGCACCGAGCCGATGCTCGCGACCGCCTGGAACAGCCAGTACGCCAGCAGCGCGCCGAGGGCGCCGACGAAGCCGACGTAGAACGGCGAGCGGCGGTCGAAGGGCTCGCCGGGGTCGCCGTACGGCGACGTCGTCTCCTCTCCGGCGTCGGGACCGGCCGCGGCGGCGCCGTCGACGCCGCCGTGCTCGGTCACCCCGTCCGGCGCCTCGTCCGCGTGGCCCCGGCCCTCCGGCGACGTGCGCCGCAGGCCGAGCCTCAACTCTCGTCCTCGCCGAAGTTCGAGACGAGGTCGGCGAGGGAGGAGAGCTGCGCGGTGATCGCGGCCCGGCGCTTGGTGAGCCGCTCCAGCTCGGCACGCGTCGCCGCGATCTCGCGCTGGCTCTCGGCCTCGCTGTTGGCGGTGATCGCCTCGGCCTGGGTCTTGGCGGAGGCGACGATCTGCTCGGCCTCGCGGCGGGCCCGGGCCACCAGCGCCTCGGACTCGCTCTGCGCCGCTGCCCGGTTCTCGTTCGCGCGCTTGGTCGCCTCGGCGGCGCGGAGCTCGGCGGCGTTCGCGCGCTCCTCGGCCTCCTGCACCAGGCGGGTCGTCTCGGCGACGGCAGTGTTGTGGTGGTCGGTCGCCTCGCGGGCGAGTCGCTCCTTCTCGACCGCCAGCATCCGGCGGGCCTCCTGGACCTCGCGGTCCGCCGCCGCGCGGGCCTGCTCGACCTCGCGCTGCACGCCGGCCCGCAGCTCGCTGGCCTCCTGCTGGGCGGCCAGCCGCAGCTGGTCGCTCTCGCGGCGCGCGGAGGCGCGGAGGTCGTCGGCCTCGCTCTGTGCCAGCGCCCGCTCCTGCTCGGCGTCGGCCAGCAGCCGGGTGCGGTTCTCCTCGAGCTCGCGCAGCTGGACGGCGCGCATGTCCTGCGCCTCGCGGGACGCCTCGGCGCGGATCGCCTTGGCGTCGCGGTTGGCTTGGTCGAGGATCTCCTGGGCGTCGCGCTCGGCGATCGAGCGGATCTCGTCGGACTCCTCCTCGGCCAGCCGCAGCATCGAGGTGGCGCGGCCCCCCAGGCCGGCGTAGGACGGCGTGTCCTGCTCCGCGAGCTCGGTGCGGAGCTTCTCGAGCTCCTCGTTGAGCTCGATGACCTTCTGCTCCGACTCGGTGAGGCTCGCTCCCAGCGCCGCCTTCTCGCTGCTCAGCTGCCGGATGTGCGCGTCCACCGCGGTGCGGTCGTAGCCGCCGCGCTTCACGACCGGCAGCGCACCCGGTGCGCCGCCGCCCGTTGCGGGACCAGCGGGCCGCGGTGCCGCCGGCGGGATGACCGGCCGGCTTGCGGAGGGCGCGCTGGGCTTCGGCGTCTGGGGCACGGCGGGGATCACCTGGGTCTGCTCGGCGTCCTCGCTCTGCTTGGCCTCCTTCGGCGGGGTGCCGGCGCCCGGCTCCTCGTCAAAAATGGACAGACCCTGGTCGCTCATGGGGGAGTTCCTTAAGTCGGCTGGGAATTCGGAGGGACCGGACCATCATCCCCGATCCGGCCCCTCGATCCCACCCGGGCTCTCAGACGCCGCGGAAAAGGTTGATCTTGTCCAGGTGCTGCTCGCGCATCTCGTTGTCGAGGACGCCAAGGCCCTCCTGCGGAGCGAGCGCGAGGACGCCGACCTTGCCCTGGTGCTTGTTGTGGTGGACGTCGAGGGCGGCCTGTCCGGTGTCCTCGAGGCGGTAGGTCCTGGACAGGGTCGGGTGGATCTTGCCCTGCGCGATGAGGCGGTTGGCCTCCCACGACTCGCGGTAGTTGGCGAAGTGGCTCGAGATGATCCGCTTGAGGTTCATCCACAGGTAGCGGTTGTCGTACTCGTGCATGTAGCCCGTGGTCGAGGCGCAGGTCGTGATGGTGCCGCCCTTGCGCGTCACGAACACGCTGGCGCCGAAGGTCTCGCGGCCGGGGTGCTCGAAGACGATGTCGATGTCCTCACCGCCGGTGAGCTCGCGGATGGCCTTGCCGAGACGCAGCCATTCCTTCGGGTTCTGCTTGGTGCCGTCCTCGTTCCAGAACTTGAAGTCCATCTCGGAGCGGTTGATGATCTTGTCCGCCCCCATGTTGCGCACGATCTGGGCCTTCTCCTCGTTGGAGACCACGCAGATCGGGTTGGCGCCGCCGTTGAGCGCGTACTGCGTCGCGAAGCCGCCGAGGCCGCCGGAGGCGCCCCAGATCAGCACGTTGTCGCCCTGCTTCATGTTGCCGCCGTTGGCGGAGACCAGCTGCCGGTAGGCGGTGCAGTTGACCAGCCCCGGCGAGGCGGCCTCCTCCCAGGTGAGGTGCTCGGGCTTGGGCATCAGCTGGTTGGCCTTGACCATCGCGACGTCGGCGAGGCCGCCGAAGTTGGTCTCGAAGCCCCAGATCCGCTGCGAGGTGTCGAGCATCGTGTCGTTGTGACCGTCGGGAGCCTCGAGCTCGACGGACAGGCAGTGCGCGACCACGCGGTCGCCCGGCTTCCACTTGGTGACGCCCGGGCCGGTGGCCAGGACCACGCCGGAGAGGTCGGAGCCCACGATGTGGTAGGGCAGGTCGTGGCGCTTGGCCAGCTCGGACTCGCGGCCGTAGCGCTCGAGGAACCCGAAGGTGGAGACCGGCTCGAAGATCGAGGTCCACACGGTGTTGTAGTTGATCGCCGAGGCCATCACGGCCACGAACGCCTCGCCGGGACCGAGCTCGGGCAGCGGCACCTCGTCGACGTGGAGGGACTTGCGGGGGTCCTTGTCCCTGGAGGGCATGCCCTCGAACATGTCGACCTCGTCCTTGTGGACCGTCACCGCCCGGTAGGACTCGGGGAGCGCGAGGTTGGCGAAGTCCTCCGAGGAGGTGCCTTCAGCCTGGATGGCGTCGAGGATGTGCTGCACGGGATGGTCTCCTGTGGTTGTCGGTCGTAGAAGCGGCCGGGGGCAAGATACCGGCTGGTAACGTCGTGGTGACGGGACTGTGGCAGGGGTCTCAGCGAGGATAGGCACGTGAGCGCCGGTCCAGCCATCGATCTCAACGCCGACGTCGGGGAGTCCTTCGGGCGGTGGACGCTGGGCGACGACGCCGCCCTCCTGCCCCACCTCACCAGCGCCAACGTCGCGTGCGGCTTCCACGCCGGCGACCCGCTGACGCTGTGGCGCACGGTCCTCGGCTGCGTCGAGCACGGTGTCGCGATCGGGGCCCAGGTCGGCTACCGCGACCTTGCGGGCTTCGGCCGCCGCTTCATCGACCTCGCGCCGGACGACCTGCGAGCCGACGTCCTCTACCAGCTGGGCGCTCTCGACGGGCTGGCCCGGGCCGCGGGTGGAGCCGTCGCCTACCTCAAGCCGCACGGCGCGCTCTATCACGCGGTGACCCGCGACCACGGTCAGGCCCGGGCAGTGGTGGAGGCCGTCGTCGCCTACGGCGGACTGCCGGTGCTGGGCTTCCCGGGCTCGGTGCTGCTCGACCTCGCCGCCGCTGCCGGGCTGCCGGTCGTGGCCGAGGGCTTCGCCGACCGGGCCTACCGCGCGGACGGGTCGCTCGTCCCTCGGTCCGAGCCGGGCGCGGTGCTCGACGACGCCGCGGCGGCCGCCGAGCAGGCGGTCCGGCTGGTCGGCGCCGGCCAGGTCCGGTCGCTCTGCGTCCACGGCGACTCCCCGGGCGCGGCCGCGACCGCCGCGGCGGTCCGGCGGGCGCTCGACGACGCCGGCGTCCGGGTCGAGGCCTTCGCATGAGCGCCTCATGACTCTCCTCCCGTACGGCGACCGGGCCCTCCTCGTCGAGGTGGAGACGGTCGACCAGGTGGTCGACCTCGCCGACCGGCTCCGCGGTGACCCCTCCGTCGCCGACGTCGTCCCGGGTGCCCGCACCGTCCTGGTGCTCGCGGCACCCGGCGTGCCGCTCGCCGGCCTCCGTGACCTCGTCGCACCCACCGTCCGGCACCTCGATCGGGCGGATCCGGGTGCCGGACGGTGGGTGCGTGACGAGGTCGAGGTGCCGGTGGACTACGACGGGCCGGACCTGGAGGAGGTGGCGCGGCTGACGGGACTGAGCGAGGCGGAGGTGGTGGCGGCGCACACGGGGACGCCGTGGCGGGTCGCGTTCGGGGGGTTCGCGCCGGGGTTCGCCTACCTCGTCGGAGGCGACCCACGGCTGCAGGTGCCGCGCCGCGACAGCCCCCGCACGTCCGTGCCGGCGGGCTCGGTGGGGCTGGCGGGGGAGTTCAGCGGCGTCTACCCGCGGTCCTCGCCGGGCGGCTGGCAGCTGATCGGGCGCACCGACCTCGCGATGTGGGACGTCGAGCGCGACCCGCCGGCGCTGCTGGCGGCGGGCGCGACGGTCAGGTTCGTGTCCTCGTGACCGAGCTGGTGGTGCACCGGGCCGGTGTGGTCCTGGTGCAGGACGCCGGGCGTGCGGGGCAGGCGGCGATCGGCGTGGGTCGCTCGGGGGCGGCCGACCAGTCGGCGTACGCGCTCGGGAACCGGCTGGTCGGCAACCGGCCGGGCGCCGCGTCGCTCGAGGTGCTGCTGGGTGAGCTGGAGCTCGAGGCGACTGCCACGTCCTGGCTGTGCGTGACCGGCGCACCGGCGCCGCTGAGCGTCGACGGCCGCACCGAGCCGGCCGGCACCGTCGTCGCGCTGCGCGCCGGGCAACGGCTCCGGCTCGGGACCCCTGCCGCGGGCGTGCGGTCCTATCTGTCGGTCCGCGGCGGCCTCGACGTCCCGCCGGTGCTCGGGTCCCGTGCCCACGACACGCTCGCGGGCATCGGGCCGGGGCCGGTGGAGGCCGGGGCCCGGTTGCCCCTGGGAGACGACGGTGCCGAGGCGATCCGCGTCGAGGCGGTGCCGGCGGCGACCTACGATCCCTCGCCGGTGCTCCGGGTCGTGCGCGGACCTCGCGACGACTGGATCGCCGACGCCGAGCGGCTGGTGGCGGAGACCTGGACGGTCGCGCCGGACTCCGACCGGGTCGGCCTGCGCCTCGCCGGAGCCCGCCTCGCCCTCCGCGACCCGGACCGCCAGCTGCCCAGCGAGGGGGCCGTCCGCGGCGCGATCCAGGTGCCGCCGTCCGGTGAGCCGGTCGTCCTCGGCCCGGACCATCCGGTGACCGGGGGCTACCCGGTCGTCGGCGTCGTGGTCGACCGGGACACGGACCGGCTGGCCCAGCTGCGGCCGGGGGAGACGGTCCGGTTCCGGTGGGAGTGACGGCTCGACCACTATCCGTCGGAGCATCCATACTCCTCGCGTGATGCAGCGTCCGGCCGAGCTCGAGGCGATCCGCAGCGGAGAAGTCGACCTCGCCTTCCGCCGCTGGGACCGGCCCCGGGTCAAGGTGGGGACGCAGCTGCGGACCGGAGTCGGGCTGCTCGAGGTCACCAGCGTCGACCAAGTACCGGTCGGCCGCCTGCGCGCGGAGGACGCCCGGCGCTGCGGCGCCCCCTCGCTCGCGCAGCTGCGGGCGGCGCTCGCGGCGCGGTCGGACCGGCCGGTCTTCCGGGTCGGGCTGCGGTACGCCGGACGCGACCCCCGGGAGCAGCTGCGCGAGACGGTCCCCACCGATCAGGAGATCGGCGAGATCCTCGCCCGCCTCGACCGGCTCGACGCCGCGTCCCCGATCGGGCCCTGGACCCGGACGACGCTGCGCATCATCGACGCGAACCCGGAGGTCCGTGCGCCCGACCTGGCCGCCGAGCTGGGGCGGCCGACGGCGGAGTTCAAGCGCGACGTGCGCAAGCTCAAGGAGCGCGGGCTGACCGAGTCGCTGGCGATCGGCTACCGGCTCTCACCGCGCGGCGAGAAGGTGCTCGACCACGAGGACGGCCCCCGCCGCCGGGCGCCTCGGCGGGAGGGCACCCCGCTGCCCCGGACGATCGGGGCGCCGGCCACGCGGGCCCTGCGCGCCGTCGACGTGCACACGTTGGAAGCGGTGACGGGCTGGCGCCGCGCCGACCTCGCGGCGCTCCACGGCGTCGGGCCCGTGGCGCTGGACCGGCTCACCGCCGCCCTCGCCGAGCGGGGCCTCGGCTTCGCGGGCGCCTGACCCGCGGCGTCGGTGCTCGCTGTGCTCGCCCTGAGCGGGCTCTAGGTTTCGAGACGGCTCGCGCAGCCCGTCGCTGCGCTCCGGTCTGCGCCGACCCTCCTCAACCTCTTCGCCTGATCGCTCAGTGCTCGCTTCGCTCGCCCTGAGCGGGCTCTAGGTTTCGAGACGGCTCGCGCAGCCCGTCGCTGCGCTCCGGTCTGCGCCGACCCTCCTCAACCTCTTCGCCTGATCGCTCAGTGCTCGCTTCGCTCGCCCTGAGCGGGCTCGACGAGCTCGACCAGGACGCCGCCGGCGTCCTTGGGGTGGATGAAGTTCACCCGGCTGTTCGCGGTGCCGCGCTTCGGGTCGTCGTACAGCAGCCGCAGGCCGCGCTCGCGCAGCGTCGCGCACACCGCGTCGATGTCCTCGACCCGGTAGGCCAGCTGCTGGAGGCCCGGGCCGCTCCGGTCGAGGAACTTCGCGATGGTGGAGTCGGGGGAGAGCGGCGCGAGCAGCTGGATGCAGGAGTCGGTGTCACCGACCCGCACCATCGCCTCGCGGACGCCCTGCTCCTCGTTGGTCTCCTCGTGCGCCACCGTCATGCCGTACTTCTCGGTGTAGAAGGCCTTGGCCTCGTCCAGGTCCGGGACGGCGATCCCGACGTGGTCGATGGCGGTGAAGAGGTGCTGTACGTCGCTGATGCTCATGCGGCCATTGTGCCGACCCGGGAGCGGTGCTTTCGTGTGACGAGCGACTCATGGACCCCCCTGCGCGAGGAGGCGACCCACGAGTAACGTCTGAGCAGTTCACCCTCATTACTTCTGCGGAGGCACCATGTCGGACAACCCGAGCGTCATCGTCGCCGGGGCGCGCACGCCCATCGGCCGCCTGCTGGGCGGTCTCAAGACCCTGTCCGCGGCGGACCTCGGCGGCGTCGCCATCAAGGGCGCGCTGGAGAAGGCCGGCGTGGGCGCCGACCAGGTCGACTACGTGATCATGGGCCAGGTCATCCAGGCCGGCGCCGGCCAGAACCCGGCCCGCATGGCCGCGCACAAGGCCGGCGTCCCGATGAGTGTCCCGTCGATCACGGTCAACAAGGTCTGCCTGTCCGGCCTCAACGCGATCGCGACCGCCGACCAGATGATCCGCGCGGGCGAGGTCGACATCGTCGTCGCCGGCGGCATGGAGTCGATGACCAACGCCCCGCACCTGCTGCCGAAGTCCCGCGAGGGCTTCAAGTACGGCGACGTGAACCTCGTGGACTCGATGGCCTACGACGCCCTCTTCGACCAGTTCACCCAGCAGGCGATGGGCCTCCTCACCGAGGAGTGCAACGCCGCCGCCGCGAACCTGACCCGTGACGAGCAGGACGAGTTCTCGGCCCAGTCGCACCAGAAGGCCGCCGTGGCCTGGAAGAACGGTGTCTTCGACGAGGAGGTCGTGCCCGTCGAGATCCCGCAGCGCAAGGGCGACCCGATCCTGGTCAAGGAGGACGAGGGCGTCCGCGGCGACACCACCGCCGAGTCGCTGGGCAAGCTGCGCCCGGCGTTCTCCAAGGAGGGCACCATCACCGCCGGCTCCTCCTCCCAGATCTCCGACGGCGCGTGCGCCGTCGTGGTGATGAGCAAGGCGAAGGCCGAGGAGCTCGGCCTCGACTACCTCTGCGAGATCGGCGCCCACGGCATGGTGGCCGGCCCCGACTCGACCCTCCAGCTGCAGCCGGCGGCCGCGACCGCGAAGGCCTGCGAGAAGGAGGGCATCGCCCCGTCCGACCTCGACCTGGTCGAGTTCAACGAGGCGTTCGCCGCGGTCGGGATCTCCTCGGCCCGCGAGCTCGGCATCGACAACGCCAAGGTCAACGTGAACGGCGGCGCGATCGCGCTCGGCCACCCGGTCGGCATGTCCGGCGCCCGCGTGGTCCTGCACCTCGCGCTCGAGCTGAAGCGCCGCGGTGGCGGCACCGGTGCCGCCGCGCTGTGCGGTGGCGGCGGCCAGGGCGACGCGCTCGTCGTGCGCGTGCCGAAGTCCTGAATCGCGCTGAGTGACCGATAGGACGCACCAGGGCGGCCGCCGCGGGATCACCGCGGCGGCCGTTCCTGACTTGGTGGCGAGGGCCCGGGACGGCGACGCCCGCTCCGTCGGCCGGCTGGTCTCGCTCGTCGAGGACGAGTCGCCGGTGCTGCGCGACGTGATGGCGGCGCTGACCCCGTATGCGGGCCGCGCACGAATCGTCGGACTCACCGGCGCTCCGGGCGTCGGCAAGTCGACATCGACGAACGCGCTGGTGGGAGAGCTCCGCCGTCGCGACCTGCGCGTCGCCGTGCTCGCCGTCGACCCGTCGTCCCCGTTCTCGGGCGGCGCCCTGCTGGGCGACCGGATCCGGATGTCCGACCACGTCCTCGATCCCGGCGTCTTCATCCGCTCGATGGCCGCCCGCGGTCACCTCGGCGGCCTGTCCTGGGCCGCTCCCCAGGCGCTGCGGGTGCTCGACGCGGCCGGCTACGACGTGGTGCTCGTCGAGACGGTCGGCGTCGGCCAGAGCGAGGTCGAGGTCGCGGGACTGGCCGACTCCACGGTCGTGCTGCTCGCGCCGGGCATGGGCGACGGCATCCAGGCCGCCAAGGCGGGCATCCTCGAGATCGGCGACGTCTACGTCGTCAACAAGGCCGACCGCGAGGGCGCCGACAAGGTGCGCCGCGACCTCCGCTCGATGCTCCGGCTCGCGGAGCGCGCGGAGGGCGCCTGGAAGCCCCCGGTGCTGAAGACGGCCGCATCGACCGGCGAGGGCGTCGCCGAGGTCGTCGACGCGCTCGAGGAGCACCACGCGTTCCTGCTGGAGAGCGGCGAGCTCGAGCGGCGCCGGGTGCGCCGCAGCCGCGAGGAGATCGAGGCGATCGCGCTCACCGCGCTCCGTACCCGCTGGGCATCGGTCGGGTCCGGCGACCGGCTCGACGAGCTCGCCGCCGCCGTCGTCGCGGGCGAGTCCGACCCCTACACCGCCGCCGACGCCCTCCTCGCCTGATCCGCGAACCCTCACTTGGAGCACGTCGAACCCTCACTTGGAGCACGTCGAACCGTCAGTTCGAGCGGCTCGAAGTGAAGGTTCGACGTGCTCGAACTGAGGGTTCGACCACCTGAGACAATCCCGCTGTGAGAGACGTCGTCATCCTCGGCTCGACCGGGTCCATCGGGACGCAGGCGCTGGACATCGTCCGGGCCAACCCGGACCGGTTCCGGGTGGTGGGGCTGACGGCGCGCGGGGGCAACCCCGAGCTGTTCGAGCAGCAGGTGGCGGAGTTCGGGCCGGTGTTCCACGGCCTGGGCGAGGAGGCCAGCGTCGAGGCGGCCGGCTGGCCGGCGGACGTGGTGCTCAACGGGATCACGGGCGCCGTCGGGCTACGGCCGACCCTCGCGGCGCTCGACGCCGGCACCACCCTCGCGCTGGCCAACAAGGAGTCCCTGGTCATCGGCGGCCCACTGGTCAAGGAGCGCGCCAAGCCCGGGCAGATCGTCCCGGTCGACTCCGAGCACAGCGCGCTCGCGCAGTGCCTGCGCGGAGGCACGCCCGAGGAGGTACGCCGACTCGTGCTCACGGCGAGCGGCGGCCCGTTCCGCGGCCGCACCCGCGAGGATCTCGCCGGCGTCACCCCCGACCAGGCGCTCGCCCACCCGACCTGGGACATGGGCCCGGTGGTGACGATCAACTCCGCGACCCTGGTCAACAAGGGCCTGGAGGTGATCGAGGCGCACCTGCTCTTCGACATTCCGTTCGACCGGATCGAGGTCGTGGTGCACCCGACGAGCGTCGTGCACTCGATGGTCGAGTTCGTCGACGGCTCCACGCTGGTCCAGGCGAGCCCGCCGACGATGCTGATCCCCATCGCCCTCGGCCTCGCCTGGCCGGACCGGGTGCCCGACACCGCGCCGCCGGTCGACTGGACGCGCGCCGAGACGTGGGAGTTCGCCCCGCTCGACGACGAGGCGTTCCCCGCTGTGGCGCTGGCGCGCACGGCGGGAGCGCGCGGGGGCACCGCGCCCGCCGTCTACAACGCCGCCAACGAGGTCTGCGTCGATGCCTTCCGCGCCGGGCGGCTGCCGTTCGTCGCCATCACCGACGTGATCGCCTCCGTCGTGCGGGACCACGACGTACCCTCGGGGGAGCAGCTGACCCTCGCCGACGTCCTCGCCGCGGACGCCTGGGCCCGGGAGGCCGCCGCCCGCATCATCGACGCCGAGGACCGCCCATGACCGCCCTGCTCTACGCCCTGGGCTTCGTGCTGTTCTTTCTCGGCATCCTGGCCTCGATCGGGCTGCACGAGCTCGGCCACATGATCCCCGCCAAGCGGTTCGGCGGGAAGGTCACCCAGTACTTCATCGGCTTCGGCCCGACCGTGTGGTCCAAGCACGTCGGCGAGACCGAGTACGGCGTCAAGGCGATCCCGCTCGGCGGCTACGTCAAGATCGTCGGGATGCTGCCGCCGGGGGACCAGTACGACCCCGACGACCTGGAGTACGACGAGCAGGGCTCGCCGGTCCTCAAGGTGCGCAAGTCGAACACCGGGCTGTTCACGCAGCTGATCAGCGACGCCCGGGCGGCCGAGTGGGAGCTGGTGCGCCCGGAGGACACCGGCCGGCTCTTCTACCGGATGCCGTGGTGGAAGAAGGTCGTCGTGATGGCCGGCGGCCCGTCGGTGAACATCCTGATCGCGTTCTTCATCTTCTGGGGCGTCTTCGCGACCTACGGCACCAAGACCGAGGAGCCGGTGGCCGGAGCGCCGATCGTCGCCACGGTCTCCGAGTGCGTCATCCCCTACACCGAGGACGGGCGCGCCTGCACCAAGGACGACCCCGCCTCCCCGGCGGCGGAGGCCGGGCTCAAGCCGGGCGACCGGATCGTCAGCTTCAACGGCACCCCGATCGAGGACTGGGAGCAGCTGCGCGCCGCGATCCGGGCGAACGACGACGGCACGGCCGTGCTCGTCTACGAGCGCGACGGCAAGGAGCTCACCGGCCGGACCAGCACCACGGTCGAGGCGCGGCCCACGTCGGGAACCGATGCGACCCTGCACCAGGTCGGGTTCCTCGGGATCTCGCCCAAGACCCACGTCGTGACCACCACGGGCGGGCCGTTCTACACCGTCGAGCAGATGGGCACGATGACCAAGCAGGTGGTCCAGGCGCTCGGGACGCTGCCGGTCAAGGTGTGGGGCGTGGCCGAGGCGATCGTCGGGGTCAAGGACCGCGCGGCGGACAGCCCGGTCAGCATCGTCGGCGGCGGCCGGATCGCGGGTGAGACGGTCAGCCACCGGGGCTTCCCGCTCACCGAGAAGGTCGTCTTCCTGCTGATGCTGATCGCGTCGTTCAACTTCTTCATCGGCATGTTCAACTTCGTGCCGCTGCTGCCGCTCGACGGCGGTCACATCGCCAGCGCCCTCTGGGAGGCCGTACGCCGAGCGCTGGCCCGCGTGCGGGGTCGGCCGGACCCGGGCTACGTCGACGCCGCCAAGCTCCTTCCCATCGCCTACGGGTTCGCCGCCGTGCTCCTCGTCATGGGCGTCGTGCTGATCATCGGCGACATCGTCGTGCCGGTGCACCTCACCACCTAGCAGCGAATCGCCCGGAGTCGTGCCCGGGAACTACGATCGGGGCATGACCGCGATCTCCCTGGGCATGCCGTCCGCGCCCGCGCCGGTGCTGGCGCCACGCCGCAAGACCCGGCAGATCCAGGTCGGCAAGGTCGGGGTCGGCAGCGACCACCCCATCTCCGTGCAGTCGATGACGACCACGCTGACGGCCGACGTCAACAGCACCCTGCAGCAGATCGCCGAGCTGACCGCCGCCGGCTGCGACATCGTGCGGGTCGCGTGCCCCTCGGCCGACGACGCCGAGGCGCTCCCGGAGATCGCGACGCACAGCCAGATCCCCGTCATCGCCGACATCCACTTCCAGCCGAAGTACGTCTTCGCGGCGATCGAGGCGGGGTGCGCCGCCGTCCGGGTCAACCCGGGCAACATCAAGAAGTTCGACGACCAGGTCAAAGAGATCGCCAGGGCGGCGAAGGACCACGGCACGTCGATCCGGATCGGCGTCAACGCCGGCTCCCTCGACAAGCGGCTGCTCGAGAAGTACGGCAAGGCCACCCCCGAGGCGCTCGTCGAGAGCGCGGTCTGGGAGGCGAGCCTCTTCGAGGAGCACGACTTCCACGACTTCAAGATCTCGGTCAAGCACAACGACCCCGTCGTGATGGTGCGTGCCTACGAGCTGCTCGCCGAGCAGGGCGACTGGCCGCTGCACCTCGGAGTCACCGAGGCCGGGCCGGCCTTCCAGGGCACGATCAAGTCGGCGACGGCGTTCGGAGCGCTGCTGAGCAAGGGCATCGGCGACACCATCCGGGTCTCCCTCTCCGCGCCCCCGGTCGAGGAGGTCAAGGTCGGCATCCAGATCCTGCAGTCGCTGAACCTCCGCCCCCGCAAGCTCGAGATCGTCTCCTGCCCCAGCTGCGGCCGCGCCCAGGTCGACGTCTACACCCTCGCCGAGCGGGTCACCGCCGGTCTCGAGGGCATGGAGGTCCCGCTCCGCGTCGCCGTGATGGGCTGCGTCGTCAACGGCCCCGGCGAGGCGCGCGAGGCCGACCTCGGTGTCGCTTCCGGCAACGGCAAGGGCCAGATCTTCGTCCGGGGCGAGGTCATCAAGACCGTGCCCGAGTCGGAGATCGTCGAGACCCTGATCGAGGAGGCGATGCGGATCGCCGAGTCGATGGAGCCCGTCGAGGGCGGGTCCGCCGAGGTCACCGTCGGCTGAGGACCCCCTCCGGGGTCAGCGCCAGGCCTTGGCGTAGTCGACGACCAGGGACGCGGGGAACTGGGTCCGCCACGACAGGCCGTTCATCGCCACGCCCATATTGAGGATCATGCCGAAAGGCCGGTCGAAGGGCTGCGGTGCCACCAGCGGCGCGTCCGGGGTCGGCAATCGGCTGAAGCAGGTCGAGCCGTCGATGAGGAACCGGATCGAGGTCGGTTCCCACACCAGCGTGTAGGTGTGGAACACCGAGGCGTCGTCCACCCTGCACTCCCAGCCGGAGTCGACGTCGGGGTCGTCGGTGTCGAAGTGCAGCGACGGCAGCGCCAGCGTGGGCTCGTAGGACCACCACTCCGCGACGTCGATCTCGCCCGAGGACGGCCAGTCGCCGTAGGTCTCGTCGGGCGGGTACATCCAGAAGCCGCCGTGCAGGCCGGCCCGGTCGGTGTCGGGGAACCGGGCGCGCACCTCGAAGCGGCCGTAGGCCTGGGTGAACGTGTCCCTGGTCCCGACCATGCCGCCGGTGAACCGGGTGCTCATCCAGCGCGACCGGAACCGGCAGTTGACCCAGCGGCCCTTGCGCGCGGTCAGGACCAGCGTCCCGTCGCGCACCTCCACGTTCGACGGGTCGTCCTGGTAGCAGGTGCGCTCGGTCCGGAACCCGGTGTCCGCGGTGTGCTGGACGGTCCACTTCGACTTGTCGAGCGCGGTCCCCTTGAAGTCGTCCACGAACGTGCAGGTCCACTGCGCGCCGCCCTTCTTCGGCACGGCGGCCCCGCAGGCGTCGGCCTTGCGAGGGGTGGCGGCGGCCGGCGCGTCGGTGATCGCGGGCGGGACGAGGCTCGCGACCGCGAGCACGGCGATGCCGGCTAGGGCGCGACGAAATACGGGGACGATGCGCGGCATCGGTGGTGTCTCCTCGGGGCGGGCGAACCGTGGCGGACCCTAGCGGTCAATTGACCTGGTTGTCATCAGGCGGTCAGCGCCAGGCCTTCGCGTAGTCGACGACGTACGTCGCGGGCAGTGGCGTCGCCGAGGACACCGCGTTGGAGCCACTCGTGGGCCCGACACCCATGTTCAGGATCATGCTGAAGGGCTTGTCGAACGGCTGCGGCCACACGAGGGGGCTGTCGGGATCGGCGACGCGCGAGAAGCAGGTGGTCCCGTCGATCGCGACGCTGATCCCGGTGGGCTCCCAGTCCAGCGTGTAGGTGTGGTAGTTCCAGGGATCGGCCACGCGGCAGCCCCAGCCCGAGTCGAGGGAAGCGTCGCGACCGTCGTAGTGCAACGAGGGCAGCACGAGGGTGGGATCGTTGGAGAACCACTCGGCGACGTCGATCTCGCCGGAGGCCGGCCAGGCGCCGTAGGTGTTGGTCAGCGGGTAGAGCCAGAAGCCGCCGTGCACGCCGGCGGTGGCGACGTTCGGGTACTTCGCGCGGACCTCGAACCTGCCGTAGGCCTGGGAGAACCTGGTGCGGGTGCCGATCATGCCGCCGGTGTAGGTGGTGGTGAAGTCCCCGGTCGGGCTCTTGCAGAGGAACTTGCCGCGCTCCATGCGGGCGGTGAGCGACAGCTCGCCCTTGAACACCTTGATGTTCTTGTCCGAGGTGGTGAAGCAGGTCAGGCCGCTGCGGAACCCGGTGAGCGAGGTCTGCTGCGTGATCCACTTCGTGGGGTCGAGCCCGCTGCCGTCGAAGTCGTCAACGAACGAGCAGGTCCACGGGGTGCCGTCCGGCTTGGTCAGGACGGCGCCGCAGGCGTCGCTCGTCGCCGCGTCCGCTCCGGGACCGGTGGCCGCCTGGACCGGCGCCAGCAGGCCGAGGGCCAGCAGCACTCCAGCGGCGAGCAGGCGTGGACGGCGAACGGGAGCGGACATGACGAATCTCCTGGATAGAGGCGGCCGCGGGGCCTGTCGCTCCAGCGGGCCTGGCCCCATACCGGGTCCGCGAGCGAGTGCGACGGACAGTAGCGACCGCGATGCCCGACGGGAACCCCTCTGGGCCGGGTTCGGGTCGATCGGTGCCCGACGCTGGTCCCGAATGACTATCCCGCTCCGCGCCGAGCGTCCGCCCGGGTTGGCCTAGGCTCGCCCCGTGCTGACCACCCGCGACGGCGTGCGCGTGCTCGGGGCGACCGACCTCGACGCCTTCCTCGCCCTCGCCCGCCAGGACCCCGTGGTCAACGTCTTCGCGATCCATCGCGCCCACACGACCAACCTCGAGCCACGGTGGCTCGGCGGCGAGATGTGGGGCCGGTTCGACGACGGCCGGCTGGTCTCGGCCTGCCACGTGGCGGCCAACCTGGTCCCGGTCCAGGCCTCGGAGCACGACGCGGTCGCGTTCGCCGACCGGGCCCTCGCGCGACGGCGCAGCGTGTCGACGATCGTCGGGCCGCAGTCCGCCGTACGACCGTTCTGGGACCGGATCGGCGGGGCGTGGGGCGAGCCGCGCGACGCGCGCTGGGACCAGCGGCACATGGTCATCGACCACGACGCCTCCGTCGAGCCGGACCGCCGGGTGCGGATCAGCGTCCGGGACGACCTCGACGTGCTCTACCCGGCGTGCGTGGCGATGTACACCGAGGAGGTCGGCGTCTCCCCGGAGATCGGGGGCGCGGACCTCTACCGCGCCCGGGTCAGCCAGCTGATCAGCCGCGCCTGGTCGTTCGCGCGGTACGACGACGGCGGGCTCGTCTTCAAGGCCGAGGTCGCGTGCGCGACCCCGGACGCCGCGCAGATCCAGGGCGTCTGGGTCCCGCCGGCGCGGCGCGGCGAGGGCCTCGCGACGGCCGGGATGGCCGCCGTCGTCAACCTGGTGCGCGCCCGGATCGCACCGGTGGTCTCGCTCTACGTCAACGACTGGAACCTGGCCGCCCGCAACGCCTACGAGCGGGTCGGCTTCCGGGAGACCGCCCGGTTCGCCACCGTGATGTTCTAGGAGGAGCCCGATGCCCGCACCGCTCACCACCGACGCGAAGGTGGTCGTCGGAGCGTTCCTCGCCAGTGGCGCGGTCCACCTGGTCAAGCCGGACGTCTTCGAGCCGCTGATGCCGGCGTGGGTGCCGGCCCACCGCAAGGTGATCGTGTGGTCGGGCGTCGCCGAGCTGCTCTGCGCGGCCGGCCTGGTGCTGCCGCGGTCCCGGCGTGCGGCCGGGCTCGCGAGCGCCGCGCTGCTGGTCGGCGTCTTCCCCGGCAACGTGCACATGGCCGTCGACGCGCTGCGGGGCGACAACCGACCGCTCCAGGCGGCGAGCCTGGCCCGGCTGCCGCTCCAGCTACCGCTGATCCGCGGCGCCCTGCGCGCCGGCCGCGGCTGAGCCGCGCGGGTCGGCGTACGGGCAAACCGGCTTCAGGCACCCCGAGGCTGCCGCCTACCCTGTGCGCATGATCTCCCGGATGTCGACCCTGTTCGTGCGCACCCTCCGGGAGGACCCCGCCGACGCCGAGGTCCCGAGCCACCGGCTCCTCGTCCGGGCGGGCTACATCCGGCGCGCGGCACCCGGGATCTACACCTGGCTGCCGCTCGGGCTGCGGGTGCTGCGCAGGATCGAGAGCATCATCCGCGAGGAGATGGACGCGATCGGCGCCCAGGAGGTCACCTTCCCGGCGCTGCTGCCCCGTGAGCCCTACGAGACCACCGGCCGCTGGTCGGAGTACGGCGACGGCATCTTCCGCCTCAAGGACCGCAAGGACGGCGACTACCTGCTCGGTCCCACCCACGAGGAGATGTTCACCCTCCTCGTCAAGGACCTCTACGGCTCCTACAAGGACCTGCCGCTGTCGATCTACCAGATCCAGAACAAGTACCGCGACGAGGCGCGACCGCGCGCCGGCCTGCTCCGCGGACGCGAGTTCGTGATGAAGGACTCCTACTCCTTCGACGTCACCGACGCGGGCCTCGACGAGAGCTACCGCCGGCACCGCGAGGCGTACGTCCGGATCTTCGACCGGCTCGGGTTCGACTACGTCATCGTGAAGGCCACCTCCGGCGCGATGGGCGGCTCCGCGTCCGAGGAGTTCCTCGCCAAGGCCGACGTCGGCGAGGACACCTACGTCCGCTGCACGAACTGCGACTACGCGGCCAACGTCGAGGCCGTCGAGGTGCGCCCGCCCGCGCCCCGGTCCTACGACGACGCGCCGGCCGCGCACGCCGAGCAGACCCCCGAAACGCCGACCATCGCCACCCTGGTCGACCACCTCAACGAGAAGTTCCCCCGCGACGACCGGCCGTGGACCGCCGGCGACACCCTCAAGAACGTGCTCGTGGTGCTCGCCCACCCGGACGGCACCCGCGAGCCGCTGGCGATCGGGCTGCCCGGCGACCGCGAGGTCGACATCAAGCGGCTCGAGGGCCAGATGGAGCCGATCGGCATCGAGCCGATGGACGACGAGGAGCTGCGGAAGCACCCCGCGCTGGTGAAGGGCTACATCGGGCCGGCGGCGCTCGGCAGCGAGAGCGAGTCGGGGATCCGCTACCTCGTCGACCCGCGCGTGGTCGAGGGCACTCGCTGGGTGACCGGCGCCAACGTCGCCGGCTCGCACGTCATCGACCTGGTGGTGGGGCGGGACTTCACGCCCGACGGCACCATCGAGGCGGCGGAGGTCCGCGACGGCGACCCCTGCCCGCGCTGCGAGGACGGCACGTTCGAGTCCGCCCGCGGCATCGAGATGGGCCACGTCTTCCAGCTCGGGCGCAAGTACGCCGACGCGCTGGGCCTCCAGGTCCTCGACGAGAACGGGAAGCTGGTCACGGTCACGATGGGCTCCTACGGCGTCGGCGTCACCCGCGCGGTCGCCGCGATCGCGGAGGGGACGCTCGACGAGATCGGGCTGTGCTGGCCGCGCCAGGTGGCGCCGTACGACGTGCACCTGGTCGCGACCGGCAAGGATGCCTCGGTCTTCGACGCGGCCGAGAAGCTCGCTCAGGACCTGACCGCCGCCGGCCTGGACGTGCTCTACGACGACCGCCCGAAGGTCAGCCCCGGCGTGAAGTTCAAGGACGCCGAGCTGATCGGCGTACCCACGATCGTGACCGTCGGCCGGGGGCTCGCGGACGGCCAGGTCGAGGTGAAGGACCGCCGCAGCGGCGAGCGGGCCGACGTGCCTGTCGAGGGCGCCGTGGAGCGCCTGGTGGCCCTGGTGCGGGAGTGACCCGACGGCCGTCGCGAGGCGGCGGTCACGTTGCAGGTTCCTGCACTGCAATTTTCTGAGGATGGCGCTGGGATGACCCGCGGACGGCTTGTGTTGCAGAATCGTGCATACCGCGAAACGGCGAGCCCCACACTCTCCGATTCGTGACGGCCGATTGTCCCCGGTCATCAGCGGTCCGCGACCCCGTTCTTCGGGGGACGTCTCGGGAGTTCCCCGGAGGTCGAGGTCGCGGGCCGCTGGCCATTTTTCCCGGAGCGGCGGTCAGAGGCCGGGCAACGTCTCCGGTCGGCCACCGAAGCGGAGCTCGCGCACGGCCGTGTCGACCAGGGCGTCGACCCCCCAGGACCGCTCCCGGCCCGTCGTGCTCGCCACCAGGAAGGCGTACGTCGACGCGGCGCCCTGCTCGAGGCGGAGCGCCCGCCCGGTGACGGCCGCCGGGGTCGACAGGTCCTCGGGCAGTTCGTAGCCCGCCTGCGCTGCGACGGGGTCGCCGCCGGCGTCCTCGATGATCGCGATCAGCGCGTCGCGGCGCTGCTGGTGGGTCGTGTAGGCGTCGGTGACGTCGGCGAACAGCTGCGGCGTCGCCGACTGGGAGGTCTGCGCGCCGAGTGCGCCGTACACGAAGACGGCGGCGTGCTCGGCCGCGAGCGTCGTCTGCAGCGCGTCGAGGGGGCTGCCGGACCGGGTCATGGCGTCACCGCGACCTGCTGGGCGATCGCCGCGGCCATCGAGGCCAGCACCTGGGCGAGGGCACCGCTGTCGGCCTCGCCGGCCGCGCGGGCCAGGTGCGCCTGCAGCCGCCGCTCGTCGGCCAGCACGTCGTCGCGGGTGGCCGGCGCTCCCGACCGCCGCGCCGACCCGCTCCAACCCAGCTTCTTCAGGTGCGCGTCGTGCAGCCGGGCGAACGGGCGCACCACGGGGCGCAGCCCCGCGCCGCGCGCCGCCCTGATCCTGCCGAGCGTGTCCGCGATCGCCTGTCCCACCTCGTCGACGAGATCCGTGTCGGAGCCGGCCGCGGGCGTCGTGCCACTGCTCTGCGAGCCGCAGGCGGACACCGCGCCGCCGACCAGGAGCCCGCCCAGGCCGCCCACCACGACGGTTCGACGGGAGAGGGGGGAGCGGTGCGGCACGCGCAGACCTTACCGAGGCGGAGGATGGGCGCCGGGCCGGTATCGTGGACCGACGAGCACCACCCACAACAGGATCACCACAACAGGACAAGGGGGCGCCCACCGATGAGTGCGAGCCGTCCGAGCAGCACGGCGACCGCGACCAGGGTCGAGGACGAGCTGACCGGCCCCCTGGGAGACCTGGGCCTGGACATCGAGGCCGTCGAGATCACGCCGGCCGGGAAGCGCCGGGTGCTGCGGGTCGCCGTCGACAAGGACGGCGGCGTCACCCTCGACGACGTTGCCGCCGCGACGCGCGCCGCGAACGGGGTGCTGGACGAGTCCGACGTGATGGGCGAGCAGCCCTACACGCTCGAGGTCACCTCACGGGGCGTCGACCGGCCGCTGACGCTGCCGCGCCACTGGCGGCGCAACCGGTCGCGGCTGGTGAAGGTCACCCTCTCCGGCGGTGACGTGGTCACGGGGCGGGTCACCGCGTCGGACGACGAGCAGGCGACGCTCGACGTCGACGGCCAGGAGCGCGCGGTCCCGTTCGCCGACGTGGAGAAGGCCCTCGTGCAGATCGAGTTCAACCGGAAGGACGAGGACTGACATGGACATCGACCTCAACATCCTGCGCATGCTGGAGCGGGAGAAGGAGATCAAGTTCGACGTCCTCGTCGAGGCGATCGAGCAGGCGCTGCTCACGGCCTACCACAAGACCCCCGGCGCCCAGGAGCACGCGCGCGTCGAGCTGGACCGCAAGTCCGGTCACGTGACGGTGCTCGCCGACGAGCTCGACGACGAGGGCAACAAGGTCGGGGAGTACGACGACACGCCCGAGGGCTTCGGCCGGATCGCGGCCACGACGGCGAAGCAGATCATGCTGCAGCGGCTCCGCGACGCCGAGGACGAGATCAAGTTCGGCGAGTTCTCCGGCAAGGAGGGCGACATCATCTCCGGCGTCATCCAGCAGGGCCGCAACCCCGACGACGTGCTCGTCGACCTGGGCCGGATCGAGGGGTCGCTGCCGGTGAGCGAGCGGGTCCCCGGCGAGGACTACAGCCACGGCACCCGGATCAAGTGCCTGGTGGTCTCGGTGCGCAAGGGGATGCGCGGCCCGCAGGTGACCCTCTCGCGCTCGCACCCCAACCTGGTCAAGAAGCTCTTCGCGCTCGAGGTGCCCGAGATCGCCGACGGCACCGTCGAGATCTCGGCGCTGGCCCGCGAGGCCGGCCACCGGACCAAGATCGCGGTCCGCTCGACGGTCCAGGGCGTCAACGCCAAGGGCGCCTGCATCGGTCCCATGGGGCAGCGGGTCCGCAACGTGATGTCCGAGCTCGGCGGCGAGAAGATCGACATCGTCGACTGGTCCGACGACCCCGTCCGGCTGGTCGCCCACGCACTCTCGCCGGCGCAGGTCACCTCGGTCACGGTCGTCGACGAGGCGGCGCGGTCCGCGCGGGTCGTCGTGCCTGACTTCCAGCTCTCGCTGGCCATCGGCAAGGAGGGCCAGAACGCCCGGCTCGCGGCGCGGCTGACCGGCTGGAGAATCGACATCCACTCCGACGAGGAGGGCGCGCAGCCCTCGAGTCCTGCCGGTTCGGAGTCTGCGGGTCCGACCGGGTAAGGTTGTCCCTCGGTGGCTCGCCGAAGGAACATCGCTGCGCGATCGGACGTTTCCCCTCCTCAGGGGCCCGTCCGGACCTGCATCGGTTGCCGGAAGCAGGCCTCCAAGCGCGAGTTGTTGCGGGTGACCGCCGGCTCGGACGCCACGACCGGCCTGCCGGTGGTGCGACCCGATCCCGACGGCACCGCACCCGGTCGCGGGGCGCACCTGCACCCCACGTCCGAGTGTTACGACCTCGCGGTGCGGCGGAAGGCCTTCGCCCGGGCCCTCAGGGTCGGGGCAGGACCTTCCAGCGCACCGGTGGGGGACTACGTCGCGGCGGCGCGCACCACCGATCAGACCGACAGAAACTGGAGCACCCGCTCATGAGCACTCGATGAGTACCTCGCGATGAGCCAGTTCGACCTGTTCCACCCACCAACGGTCTAGACCCGCTTTCCGGGTCTTGGCCAAAAGGAGAAACGTGGCCAAGACCCGAGTTTCAGAGCTCGCCAAGCAGTACGGCGTCAAGAGCGCTGACGTCCTGAAGATGCTGGGCGACATCGGAGAGTTCGCGAAGACTGCGTCCTCGAGCATCGAGCCGCCCGCGGTCAAGAAGTTCGAGGACAAGTACGGCGCCGAGCTGAAGGCGAAGATGGCGCCCGCTGAGGACGCGCCTGCCGACAAGGCTCCCGCCAAGAAGGCGCCCGCCAAGAAGGCGGCCGCCCCTGCGGAGGAGCCGGCTGCTGCCGCGCCCGCCGAGACCGAGGCGGCGCCCGCCGCGCCGGCCGGCCCCCGGCCGGGCCCGCGACCCGCCGCCGCTGCCGCCAAGGCCGAGGCCCCCGCCG
>NZ_BAABAH010000009.1:0-164214 GCF_039537325.1 Nocardioides panacisoli | reverse complement strand
TGGAGCGTTAGCGTGAGTCATTGAGGACCTTCGGTGAAGAGGTTGGTGTGGTAACCCCTCCGTACCGGAGGTCCTCGCTATTCGTCTACGCCTCGCCGTTCACAACCTGCCGGGGAACTACAGCTAGGCGTCCGCCTCCGCGTCGGCGAGGCGTTCCCGCACCACCGACCGCAGGCGCCGGTCGAGTTCGGGGCGTGCACCGATCAGCTCGGCGAGCGCGCCCGGTGACAGCGCCAGCAGCCGGCTCGGTTCCTCAGCGGTGACCGTCGCCTGGCGCGCGTAGCCGTAGCCCGCTCCCCAGTCGAGGGCGGCGAACTCGCCGAAGTGCGTGCCGGGACCGAACCGGGCGACCGGGCGGTCGCCCCGGGTGGCGACGACGGCACCGGCGAGCACGACGTACAGGTCTCGCGACGTCTCCCACCTGCGCACGACCGTGCCGCCCTCGGGCACGAGGACCTGGCGACCGAGCTCGACGACCCGCTCGAGCGCGGTCGGCTCGAGGTCGGCGAACAGCGGAACGTCAGCGACTGCGGCAAGGTCCACCGACGACCGCTCCCGGAGCCACGCCTCGCGGTCGATCGTGGCGTCCCGCGACGGAACCTCGGCGGCGACCCGTTGGTCCGGCAGCGCGGCCGTGGCGAAGAAGTCGAGGACCTCCCGGACGTGCTCGGCGGCGCTGGTGTGGTTCATCGCGCACAGCCGGACGGCGTACCGCCCGTGCAGCCGGGTCGAGGAGACCAGCCCCCGCCCGGTCCGCTCGAACTCGGCGACCAGGCGGGCGTTGACGGCGGCCGCGGTCGGCTCGTCCTCGGCGCGGCGCCGGAAGGCGATGATCCCGAGCGACGCCGGCGACATCAGCTCGAGCTCGGGTCGGCTCCGGACGTGTTCCTCGGCGAGGAGGGCGAGGTCGAGGGACCGGTCGACGGCCTCGCGGAACGCCGTGGCGCCGAAGAACCGGAGCGACATCCAGACCTTCAGCGCGCGGGAGCCTCGCGAGAGCTGCAGACCGCGGTCGGCGAAGTTGACCTCGCCACCCTCGACGACGGAGTCCTTCAGGTAGTCCGGTGCGATCTCGAACGCCCGGCGCAGCAGGTGACCGTCCCGGACCAGCACCGAGCCGCACTCCATGGGCTGGTAGAGCCACTTGTGGGGATCCAGCGTGACCGAGTCGGCGAGCTCGATGCCCGCCAGGGCGCGGCGGCCGCGGTCGGTCAGCGCCGCGAACCCGCCGTACGCTCCGTCGACGTGGAGCCACGCACCCCGGTCGTGGCACACCTGCGCGAGCTCGGGAAGGGGGTCGACCGCGCCGGTGTTGGTGGACCCGCCGGCAGCGGCCACGAACAGCGGTCGGCGTCCCGCGGCGACATCGGCGTCGATCGCGGCCGCGAGGTGCGCCGGAGACAGCTTCTGCCGCTCGTCGGTGAGCAGGACGCGGACCTGCTCCGGCCGGAAGCCCAGCAACCGGGCAGCCCGGGCCAGCGACGAATGAGCCTGATCGCCGACGTAGAGGACGGCATCGTCCGACATCGACCCCATCAGGGACTCGCGGGCACAAGCGAGGGCGGTCATGTTCGCGGCGGAGCCGCCGCTGACCAGGATGCCCGCGGCGGACGGGGGATATCCGATCCACTCCTTGAACCAGTCCAGGACCACGAGCTCGAGCCGGGTGGGACCCGCGGCCTCCATCCAGCTGCCCACGTAGGGGTTGAGCACGGCGCCGATGAAGTCGCCGAGGGCCGACGGGAACGTTCCGCAGGCCGGGATGAAGGCGAAGTAGCCCGGGTGGTCCAGCCGGCTCATGAACGGGAAGACGTCCTGGCGCAGGATGCCGAGCAGGTCCTCGAGAGGTGCACCTGACTCCGGCAGGTCACCCGGCAGCCGCTCGGCCATCTCCTCCGGCGTCGCTCTGCGCAGGCAGGGCGTGCTCGGGTCGACCAGCATGTCGACGACCGCGTCGACGGTGGCGTGTCCGAGCGCGCGCATCGTCTCGCGGTCGAGCGCGAGCGGATCTCCCTCGGGGTTGAACGGCGAACCGGTCACGGAACGGGCCTTTCTCTGTTGGACCAGCGGTGGTCGGCGACCTGGTCGATCGCGGAGCGGGCGTAGGCGTGGGTGCCGGCCGCCGCCAGGAAGGCTGACCCGTCGAGAACGACGACACGGCTCGGCTCGCGGGCCGTCACGGTCGCGGTTCGGCGCACGTCGTGGACCAGCGCAAGCTCTCCGAAGAAGTCGCCGGTCTCGAGCGGAGCCACGGGACCGGGGCAGTCGGTGACGTCGAGCGCGCCGCTCGCAACGACGAACATCTCGGTCCCGAGGTCTCCGCGGCTGACCACGACCTCGCCAGGCACGAGGTCGAGGATCCTGGAGCGGACGGCGAGGTCCTCGGTCAGCAGCGGCGGCAACGGTGCCAGCGCCGGGACTGCACGCAGGGCGGCGTACGCCGCCTCCGGCACGGCCACGTCCCGCTCGAACCGGCTGAACGCGCGCCAGACCAGGACCGTGACCGCGGGGACCACGGCACCGACGACCGCGACCGTCGTCCTGGTCCCGAGAAGGGCGACGGCCGGCGGCGCCAGCGCTGCTCCCGCGGCGGTCGACAGCCAGTAGCCGGACTCGAGCAGCCCGAAGGCGCGGCCGACGAGGTCGTCGGGTGCGAGCCGCTGGAGGAGAGAGCGCCCCCCGATCTCGACGAGTGCGTAGCCCGCCCCGAGAACGGCGAGCAGCGCGCACGTGGTGGCCGGGAACGGGACCGCGGCGATCGCGAGCAGGCTGGCTCCGATCAGGACGCCGCCGAGTGCGAGGCCGCGCGCCAGGTGTCCCCGGGCGAGGAGCCGGAGACAGAGGATGCCGCCGAGGACACCTCCGAGCCCCCACCCGGCGTTCAGCCAGCCGACGCCGCTGTCGCCGATCGCGAGCAGGTCGAGGGCGACCACCACGACCAGCACGTCGACCGCACCCTCGACGAGGGTCGTCACGGTCAGGAACGCCAGGACTCGCGTGATGTCGGCGTGGGCGAGGACCCGGCGGACACCGGGAGCAGCTGGGCCGCCACGGGCCTCTCGATGCTCCGGGACCGGCCTGCGGGGCAACCCGAGGGCCGGCAGCGCGGCCGTCAGGTGGCTGAGGGCGACGGCCGCGAACGCGACGGTGGGCGAGGCGACGGCCATCAACGCGCCACCGGCGAGTGCCCCGAGCAGGAACGCGCCGTTGCTCCCGGTCGTCTCCACGACGTTGACCGCCGCGAGCTGTCCGGGGCCGTCGGCGATCTCGAGCACGAGTGCGGCGTTGCCCGCTCGGTAGAGCGCGGTCGCGACGGTCGCGGCGGCAGCGGCGACATAGACGGCGGCGAGCGGCGCGGAGACGCTGACGACGACCGCGGCCGCGGCGACCGACGTCGCCTGGGCGAGCACCGCCGCGACCACCACGTCCCGGCGGCGGAACCGGTCGACCACGTGGCCCGCGGCGGGCGCGACCGCCCCGGCGGGGAGCATGCGGGCCAGCGCAGCGAGCCCGACGGCGGTGGCTCCGCCCTCGTCGTAGGCATAGACGGCGAGGACGAGGAACCAGACCCAGGTCGCCAGCTCACCGACGACGAAGCACGCCAGCAGCCGGCGGACGGGAGTGCTACCGAGGCTCGCACGGAGTGTTCGGAGCACCCCCGAACGCTAGGTCTGCCGAGGGTGGGAGGACCACGGTGGCAGCACGTGTCGGCGGGGTGTGGGCAACACCGATGGGCTATCGTTGCAACGCTGCTGATCCCGCGCGGGAGAGCAGGAGAACCTGCGCCGAAGGGGCAATTCCTCCCCGGAACCTCTCAGGCACCCGGACCGCGCGGACCAGGCGACTCTGGAGGCGTGCCGACAGAGGGGGAGGCTTTCATCTCCCGGACCCCGAGGAAGCCACCCCGCACATGAGCGCACCGTTCGCTGCCCGCCACATCGGACCCGACGACGAGCAGGTCGGCCTCCTGCTCGAGCGGCTCGGCTACGCGTCGCTCGACGCCCTGATGGACGCGGCCGTGCCCAAGGCGATCCGCTCCGGCGGCGCTCTCGGCCTCCCCGAGGCGGTCGACGAGGAGACCGCGGCGACCGAGCTGCGGGCGCTGGCCGACGCGAACTTCCCCGGCGAGCCGATGATCGGGCTGGGCTACCACGGCACGCTCACGCCTGCCGTGGTCCGCCGCAACGTCCTCGAGGACCCGAGCTGGTACACCGCCTACACGCCCTACCAGCCGGAGATCTCGCAGGGCCGGCTCGAGGCGCTCCTCAACTTCCAGACCATGGTGGCCGACCTGACCGGCCTCCCGACCGCAGGCTCGTCACTGCTCGACGAGGGAACGGCCGCGGCCGAGGCCCTGGCGCTCGTCCACCGCGCGAACCGGAAGGCCGAAGGCCCGTTCGTCATCGACGCGGACGCGCTGCCCCAGACCATCGACGTCGTCCGCACCCGGGCCGAGGCGCTGGGTCTGGCCGTGGTCGTGGCCAGCCCGCACGAGCTTCCGGAGGGCCCTGTCGCGGGCGTGCTCCTCCAGTACCCGGGCGCCTCCGGGCGGGTGCTCGACCCGCGGCCGGTGATCGACGAGGTGCACGAGCGGGGTGGCCTCGCCGTCGTCGCCGCCGACCTGCTCGCGCTGACCCTGCTCGAGGCGCCGGGCGCTCTCGGCGCCGACGTCGTCGTCGGGTCCGCCCAGCGGTTCGGCGTGCCCCTGTTCTACGGCGGCCCGCACGCCGGGTTCATGAGCGTGCGCGAGGGCCTCGAGCGGCAGCTGCCCGGCCGGCTGGTCGGAGTCTCGGTCGACGCCGAAGGTCGCCCCGCCTACCGGCTCGCCCTGCAGACCCGTGAGCAGCACATCCGCCGCGACAAGGCCACGTCCAACATCTGCACCGCGCAGGTGCTGCTCGCGGTGACCGCGGCGATGTACGCCGTGTACCACGGACCGCAGGGACTGACGGCGATCGCTCGGCGGACCCACGAGCTGGCGGCTCGCTCCGCCGCTTCGCTCCGCGCGGGCGGGCTCGAGGTCACCACCGACCGGTTCTTCGACACCTTCCAGGTGTCGGTCCGGGGGAGGGCCTCCGAGGTGCGCGACGCCGCGCGCGCGCAGGGCCTGCACCTGCGGCTGGTCGACGAGGACACCCTCGGCGTCTCGTTCTCGGAGCTGAGCTCGGCGGCGACGCTCCGGGGCCTGCACGCCGCCTTCGGGATCACCCCGCACGAGACCGAGCCGGTGCAGGCACTTCCGCCGGAGCTCGCCCGCGCGTCGGACTTCCTGACCCACCCGGTGTTCAACACCCACCACAACGAGACGTCGATGCTGCGCTACCTCGCGAAGCTCGCCAACCGTGACTACGCGCTCGACCGCGGCATGATCCCGCTCGGGTCGTGCACGATGAAGCTGAACGCGACGACCGAGATGGAGCCGATCTCGCTGGCCGGCTTCGCGGGCCTGCACCCGTTCGTGCTGCCCGACGACGCGATCGGCTACCGCGAGCTGATCGCCCAGCTGGAGTCGTGGCTGGCCGAGGTGACCGGTTACGACAAGGTGAGCGTCCAGCCGAACGCGGGCGCCCAGGGCGAGTTCGCCGGGATGCTCGCGATCCGCGACTACCACCGGGCGCGCGGGCAGGAGCAGCGCGACGTGTGCCTGATCCCGTCCTCGGCCCACGGCACCAACCCGGCGTCGGCGGTGATGGCGGGCATGCGCGTCGTGGTCGTCAAGGCGACCGAGGACGGCACCGTGGACCTCGAGGACCTGCGCGCGAAGTGCGAGCAGCACACCGAGACGCTCGCCGCGATCATGGTGACCTACCCGTCGACGCACGGGGTCTACGAGGAGACGATCACCGAGCTCTGCGACGTCGTCCACGAGCACGGCGGGCAGGTCTACATCGACGGTGCCAACTTCAACGCGCTGCTCGGCTATGCGAAGCCGGGCGAGTTCGGCGGCGACGTGTCCCACCTCAACCTGCACAAGACGTTCTGCATCCCGCACGGCGGGGGCGGTCCGGGCGTCGGCCCGGTCGCGGTGCGCGCGCACCTCGCGCCGTACCTCCCCAGCCACCCGCTGCACCCGGAGCCCGAGAAGCGATCCGGGGTCGGCGCGATCAGCGCCGCGCCCTACGGCTCGGCCGGCATCCTGCCGATCTCCTGGGCCTACATCCGGATGATGGGAGGCGAGGGCCTCACCCGCGCCACCGCCGTCGCGGTGCTCTCGGCGAACTACGTGGCCGCCCGGCTCGGAGAGCACTTCCCGGTGCTCTACCGCGGTGAGTCCGGGCTGGTGGCCCACGAGTGCATCCTCGACCTGCGCGACATCACGAGGACGACCGGCGTCAGCGTCGACGACGTGGCCAAGCGGCTGATCGACTACGGCTTCCACGCGCCGACGATGTCCTTCCCGGTCGCCGGCACGCTGATGGTCGAGCCCACCGAGTCGGAGGACCTCGGTGAGCTGGACCGGTTCTGCGACGCGATGATCGCGATCCGGGGCGAGATCGAGCGGGTCGCGGCAGGGGAGTGGGCCGTGGAGGAGTCGCCGCTGCGCAACGCTCCGCACACGGGGCGGGCGCTGGTCGGCGAGTGGGACCGTCCCTACAGCCGCGAGGTCGGGGTCTACCCGGCCGGGATCGACCCCGACAAGTACTGGCCCCCGGTGGCGCGCATCGACCAGGCGTACGGCGACCGCCACCTGGTCTGCGCGTGCCCGCCGGTGGACGCCTACGCCGACTGACCGGGTGACCGGGTGACGACGCGCTTCGACCGGGTCCTCGCCTACCTCCAGGCGGACGGACGGCTGCCGTCGGTGGTGGCCGCGGTCGCCCGGGGCGGCGAGCCGGCCTGGTGGGGAGCCGCCGGTCCGGACCCGACGCCGCCGCGCGCGACGGCGTACCGGATCGGGTCGATCACCAAGACCCTCACCGCGGTCCTGGTGCTGCAGGCGCGTGACGACGGCCTGCTGTCGCTCGACGACCCGATCGGCCGCCTGGTGCCCGGCACCGGGTACGGCGAGGCGACGGTCCGCGGGCTGCTCAGCCACACCGCCGGCCTGCAGAGCGAGCCGGTCGGGCCGTGGTGGGAGCGCTCCCCGGGCGTCGACGTGCCCACCCTGCTCGCCCGCAACGACGGCAGCGGCCGGGTCGCGGCGGCGGGGGAGATGTACCACTACTCGAACCTGGGCTACGCGCTGCTCGGCGAGGCGGTCGCCCGGCTGCGCGCAGCGCCGTGGTGGGAGCTGGTCGGGCAGCGGCTGCTCGCGCCGTTGGGGATGGCGGCGACGACGTACGACCCGCCCGCCGGCGCGGCGACCGGCTTCAGCGTCGACCACTTCCTGGGCACGCTGTCCGACGAGCCGGCGACCGACACCGGTGCGATGGCGCCGGCCGGTCAGCTGTGGAGCACCGTCGACGACCTCCTGACCTGGGGCGACTTCTTGGCGACCGGGCACCCGGACGTGCTCTCCGCGTCGACGCTGGAGGAGATGCGCCGGGACGTGGCGCCGGCCGACGGCTACGGCCTGGGCCTGCGCACGATCAGGGTGCGCACGGCGCGGACCGTCGGGCACGGTGGCACCATGCCGGGCTTCCAGGCCGGGCTCTTCGTCGACCCGGCCACGCGGGATGCCATTGCCGTGGTCACCAACGGGACGACCGGCCTCGCGTACGAGCGGCTGCCCCGCCTGTTCCTCGGTGACGCGCCGGTCGCGGCACCCACCCGGCCGTGGCTGCCGACCACGACCCTGCCCGATGAGCTGCACGGCCTCCCGGGCGTCTGGTTCTGGGGCAACACCGCGCTCGGGTTCGAGTGGCACGGCGAGGACCTGGCGGTCCGGGACCTGCGCACGGGGGTCGCCGAGCACCGGTTCGCGCTGCGGGGCGGACGCCTGGTCGGCACCGAGGGCTATCACCGCGGCGAGACGCTGCACGTCGCGCGCGAGGCGGACGGGACGGCTGCCTACGCCGAGTGCGCGACCTTCGTGTTCACGCGGACGCCGTACGACCCCCGGGCTCCGATCCCGGGTCCGTGAACAGGGCGTCGTCGAAGTCCAGCTCGGGCCGGTCGTCGATGTCGGCGATGGCCTCGAAGTCGCCGCTGGTGAGAGCCTTGGGCGCCAGGTCGATCGGTGCCGGCGCCGGGATCACCGCGGACTCGTCCATCCGGTCGAGCTTGCGCGCGGTGACCAGCACGCGGGTCTCGAGGGAGCCGGCGAAGCTGTTGTAGCTCTTGATCGTGCTCTCCAGCGACCGGCGCAGCTTCTCCGCGTGGTCGGCCATCGTGATGATCCGGCGGTAGAGCTCGCGGCCGAGGTCGAACAGCTCCTTGGCGTCCTCGGTCAGGACGTCCTGGCGCCAGGTGAACGCGACCGTCTTGAGGATCGCCCAGAGGTTGGTCGGCGTGGCCAGCACCACCCCGCGGCCGAAGGCGTACTCCATCAGCGAGGGGTCGGCCTCCAGGGCGACCGTCAGCAGCTGGTCGTTGGGGATGAAGGCGACGGTGAACTCGGGGCTGGCCGCGAGCCCGGTCCAGTAGCTCTTCGACGCGAGCGCGTCGACGTGGGAGCGCACCTTGCGCGCGTGGTCGACGCGCAGTCGCTGGCGGCGCTCCTCGTCGAGGTCCTCGCGGCTGGCCTCGATGAAGGCGGAGTAGGGCGCCTTGGCGTCGACGGCCATCTGCTTGCCGCCGGGCAGGTTGATCACCATGTCCGGCCGCCGCGCGCCGGTGTCCGCCTCGATCGACCGCTGCAGGTGGAAGTCGACGCGCTGCATGAGCCCGGCCGACTCGACCAGGGTGCGGAGCTGGGTCTCGCCCCACACGCCGCGCACCGCGTTGTTGGAGAGGGCCGAGGCGAGGGTGTCGGCGGCACGCTTGGACTCGGCGACCGTGCGCTGGGTGGATCGCAGCTGCTCGGCGAGCTCACCGTGCTGACGGGACCGCTGCTGCTCGAGGTCGTCGACGCGCTTGCGCATGGAGCGCAGCTGCTCGGCCACGGGGGTGAGGGTCTTGAGCACCTCGGTGTGCCCGGCCTGCGCGCGCTCGCGCTCGACCCGGGCGTCACGCTGCTGGTCGACGAGCTCGCGGTGCCGGGTGCGGGCGTCCTCCAGGGCCACCCGCAGCTCGTCGACCGACGCCAGCGCGGACGCCAGGTCGGCCTGCACCTCGGCGCGCAGCGCGGCCTCCTGCTCGCGAGCCCGCGCCAGCTCGGCATCGTGCCGTGCCGCGGCCACCTCGGCGGCGTGGCGGACCCGGGGGGCCAGCGTCAGCCAGGTCGCCGCGGCACCCACGACCAGTCCGAGGAGCAGCAGCACGATTTCCATGTCCGCAGTCAAACAGGGGTGCCCGACACAACCCCGGGGGCCACGCCGGGGAGAGGAATCCGATGTCGTGGCAACCGGCCGCGGGGGTGGGGCGTCGTACTGGCAGCGAGCCCTCAAGCACGCCGACACCAGCACCAGAGAGGAACCTTCGATGTCAGCATCCCCGTTCGCACGGCGCGGAGCGCGGTCCACCGCGTTCGCCGCCGTCGTCGGCCTCAGCGCGTCGCTCGGGCTCATCGCTCCCGGCCTCGCAGGGAGCCCTGCGCACGCCGCGGCCCCGACCCTGCCGCTCGCGGACTGCCCGACCGCGACCCCGATCGGCAGCATCGCAGCCGACCAGCCCGTCACCGGCTACACGGTCAGCAAGGGCACCACGCCCGAGCAGTTCACCGGCACCGTGCTGGGCGTGCTGCACGACGGCATCGGGCCCGGCCACGACATGATCATGATGGAGCTGACCTCGCCCGCCATCGACAAGGTCGGCGGCATCTGGCAGGGCATGTCGGGCTCGCCGGTGTACGCCGACGACGGCACCCTCATCGGCGCGGTGGCCTACGGCCTCGCCTACGGCGCCACGCCCATCGCCGGCATCACGCCCTACGAGTACATGGACGACTACCTCGGCTCCGCCACGTTCGCCGGCAAGGTGGACGTCGGCCCGAAGGCTGCCGAGAAGCTCGCTGCCACCGGCGAGGTCACCAGCCGGCAGGCGCAGCAGGGCTTCAGCGAGCTCGCCATCCCGCGGACCATGAGCGGGGTCCGGGCCAACCGGCTCGACGCCGGCAAGAACCGCGCCTACCTGGTCAAGGGCCAGGGCGTGCGCGCCGGAGCCGCGGCAGACGCCTCGGTCGCCGGTCCGGACACGCTGGTCGCCGGCGGCAGCATCGCCGCCGTGCAGTCGGCCGGCGACGTGACCTTCGGCGGCGTCGGCACGATCACCGCGATCTGCAACGGCCGCGTCGTCGCGTTCGGCCACCCGATGGCGGCGCTGGGCGACACGTCGTACGGCCTCGGCGCCGCCGACGTGATCACGGTCCAGCCCGACCCGCTCGGCGTGCCCTACAAGCTGTCGAACATCGGCGACATCGCCGGCACCATCGACTCCGACCGGCTCGAGGGCATCGCGGGCGACCTCGGTGACATCCCGTCGTCGGCCTCGGTCACGTCGACGCTGAGCTACCACGGTGACAGCCGCACCGGCGAGACCGACGTCTACGAGCCGGACGTGCTCCCCGACATCGCGTTCTACGAGCAGCTCGGCAACCACGACTCGGTGATCGACCACTACACCACGGGCTCGGAGAGCCAGACCTGGGTGATCGAGGGCACCGACGAGAACGGCCAGCCGTTCACGATCAACTACGGCGACCGCTACCAGTCGTCCTACGACATCGCCGTGGAGGGGTCCTACCCGCTGGCGGACACGCTGTACGCCCTGACCCAGGCCGGCGCGAAGGTCACCTCGGTGACCAGCACGGCCGACGTCTCCGACGACGACTCGGTCTACCGCGTCAAGCGGATCGAGCAGAAGGTCGACGGCTCGTGGGTGAACGTGACCAACCGCAAGGCGAAGGTCGCCTCGGGCGACACGCTGAAGCTGCGGGCACTGGTCGTCAAGGGCGAGACGTCGCAGTACATCGGCTACAGCGTCGACATCCCGAAGAAGGTCAGCGGCGGTAGCGGGTACGTGGAGATGTTCGGCGGCGGGTCGGAGTACCTCGACGTCTACGGCCTCCACAGCACCGCCGACGTGATCCAGGCGCTGCAGGACGACATCTCCAACGACTCGGTCGGCGCCGACGTGAAGATCCGGGCCAAGGGCGGCAGGTTCACCGACGCGTTCGAGAGCGCGCCGCTGGACCTCGTGGTCGACGGCCACAAGTTCGTGAACGTGGTCGTCGACGGCGGCAAGAGCGGCGGCTCCGCCGGCGGCTGCGGCCGGGTCGCGTCGCGAGGCTGCCGTTCCTGAGGCGAGACCCGCTGTGGCACGCTGACCGCGTGCAACCGTGGACCGAAGTGCCGCCCCAACCGGGGCGGCACTTCGTCGTCACCGGCTCCAACAGCGGCATCGGGCTCCAGGTGGCCCGGATCCTCGGGTCCCGGGGCGCGCGGGTCACGCTGGCCTGCCGCAGCGTCGAGCGCGGCGAGGCCGCCGCCCGGACCGTGCCCGGCCACGACAAGGGCCGGGTCGCCGTACGCCGACTCGACGTGGCGTCGCTGGCTTCGGTCCGCGAGCTCGCCGAGCAGCTGGTCGCCGAGGGCGGGCTCGACGTCCTCGTCAACAACGCGGGCGTCCTGGGTGCGCCGTTCTCGACGACCGAGGACGGCGTGGAGATGCACTTCGCGACCAACCATCTCGGCCACTTCGCGCTCACGAACCTGCTGCTGCCGCACCTGCGGGACCGGGTGGTGGTCACCGGATCGCGCGAGCACCGACGCGGCGACATCGACCTCGACGACCTGGGCTGGGAGCGTCGGAAGTACGGCGCGTTCGCGGCCTACGCGGCGTCGAAGCAGGCGAACCTGCTCTTCCTGCTCGAGCTCGACCGCCGGCTGCGGGCGGCCGACTCGCCCCTGCGAGCGGTGGGAGCCCACCCCGGGGCCTCGGCCACCCACATCACCCAGGGGAGCGGCAACCCGGTGTGGACGTGGATCGGCTACCACGGCCAGCGCCTGGTGAGCATGCCCGCGTGGCGCGGCGCGCTCTGCACCGTCTACGCCGCGACCATGGACGTCCCCGGCAACACCTACATCGGTCCGCACGGGCGGTTGGAGCTGCACGGCTGGCCGGCGCCGGGCCGGCGCTCGGTCGGAGCGGCCGATGCCGGGCTGGCCGCGCGACTGTGGGACGTGTCGGAGAAGCTCAGCGGGGTGAGCTTCCCGCTCTGAGGGCGCGTCAGTCGGTGGTGACGGTCTTGATGTCGACCGGCGTGTTGGGCGCGCCGTCCTGCGGCGGCGTCGTGCCGTCCTTGGCGACGTCCTCGATCAGGCTCACGGTGGCGTCGTCGACCGTGCCGAAGACGGTGTACTGCGGCGGGAGCGGGCTGTCGCCGTACACGATGAAGAACTGCGACCCGTTGGTGTTGGGGCCGGCGTTCGCCATCGCCAGGGTGCCGGGACCGTAGGTCTCCTTGCCCGACAGCTCGTCGGCGAAGGAGTAGCCGGGGCCGCCGGTGCCGGTGCCGGTCGGGTCGCCGCACTGGAGCACGTAGATGCCGCTGGTCGTCATCCGGTGGCAGGTGGTGCCGTCGAAGTAGCCCTGGTCGGCGAGGGAGACGAACGAGCTGACCGTGCAGGGCGTCTTGCCAGCGTCGAGGGTCGCGTGGAACTCGCCCACCGAGGTGTCCATCGTGACCTTGACGTCCCCGGTCACGCTCGGGTCCGCCGGGGGAGGGGTGACCTGCGCCTGGGTCCCGTCGGGCGTGTAGGTGCACGCGCCGGCGGCGTCGGTCGACGCCGGCGCCGACGACGAGGACGACGCCGAGGACGGCGGGGTCGAGGATCCGGCGTCGTCGGACGCCGAGCCGGAGTCGTCGCTGCCGCAGGCAGCGAGGCCGAGGGCCAGGACGAGGACCGGCGCAGCCAGCAGGGGCCGGGCGAAGGAGCGCGTGAGCATGCGGGCGATGCTAGCGGCCGCCCCTACCCGGGCCGGCCTAGTGGGTGCCGAGCACCTCTTCGGCCGAGACCGCGGCGTGCTCGTCCTCGATCACGTCGGCCAGTCGGCGGATCTCGTCGTCGGTCATGTCGACGCCGACCTCCTCGGCGCCCCGGCGCAGCTCCTGCTCCACGGTCCCCTCCGTGGCGCCGTCCTGCCACGAGGTGACGCGGTCGACGACGGCCTGGATTGCGGTCAGCCTGTCCTGATCGTTCATGAGCCGGTCAGTACCCACCGGCCGCCAGGGGATCCGGCGGCCGGCGGGAACCGGTCAGGCCTGCTGGCCGAGGGCGAACTGCAGGTTGCCCGACCCGTCGACACCGGCGTCGAGGATCTTGTCGTCGAGCTGCGTGGCCGCGTTCTGGTCGAGGTAGATCGTCGCGCCGTCCTGCTCGACGACCTGGTCGTCGGCCTCCGGGCCGGACGCCGTGGAGACACCGAAAGCGGACTCCGGACTTCCGTCGCTGGTGATCCGCAGGCCCGCGGTCTCGGGCTGCTCGGCGATCGACTTGACGATGGTCGCGGCGTTGTCGGTGAGGGTGAGCATGATTGCCTTTCCGAGAGACTGCGCTCCGTCGCCGGAGCGCTGGACCCCTCCACCAGAACACGTCGAGGCGCGCGGTTCAAGGACGGCAGGCCGCGCCGCGGGGTGCTCCGCGTTAATGACGTGCGCGCGGTCGGGCCCGCTGGGACACTCTCGATATGCCGTCGTCCAGCCAGCTGATCGCCTTCCTCGTGGCCTCGCTCCTGTTCATCCAGGTGCCAGGCCCGAGCCTGCTGTTCACGATCGGCCGCGCCCTGACCGTCGGCCGGCGCGGCGCGCTGCTGTCGGTGCTGGGGAACGCGCTCGGCCTGGTCGTGCAGGTGCTCTGCGTCGCGGTGGGTCTCGGCGCGGTGGTGGCCGCGAGCGCCACGGCCTACACGGTGCTCAAGCTCGTCGGCGCGGCGTACGTCGTCTGGCTCGGCGTGAGCGCGATCCGGCACCGCGGTGACGCCCGCCTCGCCCTGACCCGGCCGGCGGCGGTGGAGCGCAGCAACGCGCACGCCGTGCGCACCGGCCTGATCGTCGGCACGACGAACCCGAAGACCATCGTCTTCTTCGCCGCCTTCCTCCCGCAGTTCGTCAACCCGGACGGTCCGGCCGGGCTGCAGCTGGCGCTGCTCGGCGTCGTGTTCGGGGCGATGGCGGTCTGCTCGGACAGCCTGTGGGCCCTCGGGGCGGCCCGCGCCAGGGAGTGGTTCGCACGCAAGCCGCGTCGCCTCGACGCGCTGGGTGCGACCGGTGGCGGGATGATGATCGCCCTCGGCGTCACCCTGGTCGCCACCGACGCCTAGGCCTGCGCCCTCCGGTCAGGACCGGCTGAACGGCGGCGGTCCGAGCAGCTCGATGCCGCCGTTGCGCTCGGCGGACGCGCGCACCCGGTCGAAGTCGACGGCCCCCGTGGCGGGTCCGTCCCCGGCGACGGGCTCGCTCGCGTCCCAGTAGAAGGCCTCGCAGGTGCCCGGTGTGTGGAGGCAGAGCATCCGCGCGACCGGCGAGACGACCATGAACGCGTGGGGGACTCCGCGCGGCGCGAGCGCGACACCGCCGGCACCCACCGCGTGCTCGGCACCGTCGAGGTGCATGCGGATCTCGCCCTCGAGGACGTACATCGTCTCGTCGGCAGGATGGGTGTGCAGCGGCGTCATCTTGCCCTGCTCCATCCGGTCCTCGAACAGGAAGAAGGCATCGCGGGTCTCCTCGGCACGGACCTTCCACAGGTGCTCGCCGCCGCCGAAGAACCAGCGACGCTCGCCTTGCGTGCCGGTGCGGACCAGGGGAGCGGTGGTGGACGTCATGATGGCTTCTCTCTTGGGAGGATGATGAGACTTAGGTCTCATGATGAGAGTGAAGTATCATGACGCCCGTGTCAATGCCCTATGAAGCGAGCGGGAGAGCCGAGCAGAAGCTCCGCACCCGATCGGCCCTCGTCGCGGCGGCTCGCGCGCTGGTCGCGCAGGGAGCCACGCCGAGCGTGGCGGAGGTGGCCGACGCGGCGTCGATCTCGCGGGCGACGGCGTACCGGTACTTCCCGAGCCAACGGCAGCTGCTCGCAGCGGCGCACCCCGAGACCGCGGCCACCTCGATGCTGGGGGAGGACCCCCCGGAGGACCCCGCCGCCCGGCTCGACCGTGTGGTGCAGGCGTTCACCGCGCTGATCGTCCGGACCGAGCAGCAGCAACGGACCATGCTGCGGCTCTCGCTCGCCGAGGACGGCACGGAGCGGGTCGGCCTGCCGCTGCGGCAGGGTCGCGCGATCACGTGGATCACCGAGGCGTTCGAGCCGGTCCGCGAGCAGCTGACCGACGACGGGGTGCGGGCGTTGGCCCTGGCCGTGCGGAGCGCGATCGGCATCGAGGCCCTCGTGTGGCTGACCGACATCGGCGGCCTCACGCGCGAGCAGGCGGTGGAGTCGATGCGGTGGTCCGCGCAGGCGCTCCTCCAGGCTGCGCTCAGCCGGGGGGCGCCCGGCGTCGAGGTTGGCGCAAAAGCACGATGAGCCTCGCGCCGGGGGAGCGGAGCCTGGGACGCATCCCGCCTTCCGATCGGAGGATCCCCGATGCGCATCCGCCTGCTCGCGATGGCCGTCATGGCCGCGTTCGTCGCACTGCTCCCCGCTCCTGCTCACGCTGCCGGCGGCACGAGCTACACCTGGATCGGCAGCTCCCAGGACCCCGCCGCCGACAACCACTCGTGGACCGACGCCCGCAACTGGTCGCCGAACGGGGTTCCCGGCAACGGCGACTCGGTCTCGATCGCCCAGCCGAACGGCACCCACTGCACCGCGCACGTGGACGACGTCCCGACCGTGACCCTGGCCGGATTCCGCCTGCTCCAGACGCCCGACCTGTGCGGCACGAGCATCAACGGCGGCCAGATCACGGTCACCGGGACCTTCACGTGGGACGGGGGAGTCCTGAACACCGCGACGACCGTCGCGGCCGGGGCCGCCGGCACGATCGGTGGGACCAACGGCGAGCTCGACGTCCTGAGCCAGAACCTGGACGTCGGCGGCACGCTCGGACTGAGCGGCCTGCCGGGCACCTCCACCACGCCGGGTGACCCGGGCACTCCGGCGCTCCGGATCGTCAACCCCTTCGTCCTGCACGTGCTCCCCGGCGGGACCCTGACCTCCACCGGCGACAACAAGGTCAACTTCCTCTCCTGCTGCAACAACCCGGCCCGGATCACCAACGAGGGCACCGTCGCGGTCGACGGCGGCACCTTCGAGGTGGACGCCGTCGCGTTCGACCAGGACGGCACGATCTCGGCGAGCAACGGCGGCCGGCTGCTGTCCACCGCGGCACCGGTGACCGCGGGCGACGGGGCGTCGTACGAGGGAAGCGGGAGCTGGACCATCCACGACCACTCGCACGCGGTGCTCAGCGGCACCCAGATGCTCGGCCCCGACTTCCACCTCGAGCTCGGCACGCCGGAGGACCAGGCCGGCGGCACCCTCCAGGGGACGGCGGTGCTCGAGGGCACCGGGACCTTCGACTGGAGCGGCACGACGATCGAGGCGGCCCTGACCGTCGCGCACGGCGTGACGCTGCGCGCGTCGGGTGAGCCGCCGAACAACGGGCGCCGGATCCTCGCCGGGATGGACGGGTCGGTCCCGACCCCGCTGACCGTGCACGGCCGGTTCGTGGTCGACGACGGCGCGGTGATCGGGACCGGTGTGCACTCGCTCATCGAGATCGCCTCGGACGGGACGCTGTCCCTCGCGCCCGGGTCCTCGATCAACGGAGACTCCTGCTGCGTCTCGCCCGACCAGGTCGTGAACCACGGCACCCTGGTCGTGCCGTCGGGGACCGGCGTGGCCGACATCCACAACGAGGCCCTCGACAGCGACGGCACGATCTCCCTCGCCGACGACGCGGTCGTGCAGGCCAACCTGGGGGTGACCCTCAGCGGCGGCACGCTGCTCGGCGCCGGCACCGTCGCCGCCGACCTGGACAACGTCGCCGGGAAGGTCCGGCCGGCCGGCTCGGGCACGGGGACGCTCACCGTCGACGGAGGCTACGACCAGGGCAAGAGGGCCGAGCTCGACGTGGACCTCACCGCCGGTGCGGGCGACCGCCTCGCCGTGACGGGTACGGCGACCGTGGGCGGCCGGCTCGCTGCGCACGACGCCGGCGGCTACCACCCGAGGCTCAAGGACGTGCGGACCGTCCTGAGCGCGGCGTCGGTCGCCGGCAGCCTCCGCTGCGTCACGACGTCGGGCGCCGGCAGCACCGGCACGCACGCCGGCCACTGGCAGGCGAAGGCGTCGGGCAGGCACGTGAGGCTCACCTGGGTCGACGGGCGGCACACGTCGTGCTGAGCGGCTAGGGGAGCGGCACGTACTGTCCGATGAAGGCGCGGGACGCAGCGGTGTCGATCCGCTGCTCCCGCGTCCCGGACTCGCACTCGCCGCCGTCGAGGCTGGGCTCGAGGTCCCAGTCCTTCCTGGATGGTGCTTGCTTCTCGCTGACGCTACGCCCGATCCCCGGGTTCGGGGAGCCCCTTGTCGATCGCGGCAGCGGGGACGAAGACCGGGCCGAGCTCCGGCCGCTTGGCGAGCCGGTTGTCGCCGGTGGAGAGCCCGCGCAGGTGGCGATAGAGCCAGGGGAGCCAGTAGCGCGCGAGCCAGTCGGCGTCCTCTACGCGGCTGCGCCACCACGCGCGGGGGGAGAGGGGCGGCAGCGGGTCCTGCCACGATGGGTCGGGACGCACGCCGAGCACGTCGGCGAACGCCGTCGCCATCCGGGTGTGGCCCGCGGTGGTGAGGTGCAGCCGGTCGCGGCTCCACCAGCGTGGGTCCGCCACGGCCGGGTAAGCCTCGAAGTCGACCAGGATCACCCCGTGTCTCCGCGCGGCGTCGCGGATCGCCTCGTTGAGTGCCCGGACGCGTGGCGTCAGGTGGCGGGCGATCGAGAAGGTCGCGCCGGGATCGGGGAAGGTGCAGCCCAGCACCGTGGCGCCCGCCGCCCGGAGCTCGGCGTACATCGCCTCGAGGTCGGTCATCGTCTCCTCGAGGACGAAGCGGCCGAGCACGTCGTTGGCGCCGGCCATCACGCTGGCCAGGTCGGGTTGCAGGGCGAGCGCGGGCTCGAGCTGGTCGGCGCGGATCCGGACCGTACGACGACCTCTGATCGCGAGGTTGGCGTAGAGCAGGTCCGGGTTCGTCTCCGCCAGGTAGGCGGCGAAGCGGTCCGCCCAGCCGCGGATGCCGCCGTGCCCGTCGAGATCGTTCAGGCCCTCGGTCTGGCTGTCTCCGAGAGCGACGTACCGGTGGAAGCGCACGCTCACATCATGGCGCGCCGTCCGAGGCGCTGCTGCCGGATCGCGGGGTGAGGCCAGGCCGCACCAGGAACTCGCCGAGGTGCCGGGCGACCTCGGCGGGGGCGTCGAGCATGGACAGCACGCGGGCGCCCGGGACCTCGGCGTAGCGGGCGCGGGGGAGCAGGTCGGCGAGCCTCCGTCCGTGCTCGGGCGGCATGACCTTCTGGTCGGGGGACCAGAGGACAAGGGCGTCCCCGGTGAAGGCCGCGAGCGCCTCGGTGTCGCGGACCAGCGCCGTCCGGTCGAAGCGGGTCCGTGCGTAGCGGACGAAGTCCCGCCGGATCGCCCGGTCCCGCACGAGCGGCTCGGTCCACCCCCGGACGAGCTCGTCGGGGAGCGGTCGCGCCGCCATCTGGCCGAGGAGGAGCGGGAGCCGCCGGACCCAGCCGACCCGCAGCTGGCGCGCCGCGAGGTAGGCGCCGCCGGGGAGCCGCGCCGCCAGAGCGGCCATCCGGCCGGGCAGCCCGGGCGGGAAGTTGTCGAAGGCCTCGCTCGGCAGCACGACGAGACGGGACACCCGCTCGTCGCGGCCGCGGGCGGTGAGGAAGAGGGCGCCGCCCCAGTCGCTGTGCACGAGCGTGACGTCGGTCAGGTCGAGGGCGTCGAGGAAGTCGGCCACCAGAGCCACCTGGCCGTCGAGCGTCAGGTCCGCGTCCGGCTTCATCGGCAGCCGGTGGGCGCCGAGCGGGAGGACCGGGCGGAGGTAACGGTGTCCCGCCGGCAGCAGGGGAAGCACCTCGTCCCAGACGGTGTGGTCCATCACCAGGCCGTGCAGCAGCACGACCGGCGGCCCGGAGCCCGTCTCGTCGTACTCGACCGGCCCCGCGGGCAGCTCGACCCGCCGCATCTCGACGTCGTACCGCATCGTCGCCTCCACTAGAATGATCCCTCTAGAAGGAACGTTCTATCATGGCCGGATGCGGACCGACCAGCGGATCACGACGGCGATGACCGAGCTGCTCCGCCGGCAGGGCTATGCGGCCACCGGCATCCAGCAGCTGGCCGAGGCGTCCGGCGCGCCGGTCGGCTCGATCTACCACCACTTCAAGGGCGGCAAGCGGGCGGTCGCCCACCGGGCGCTGGAGGAGTCGGGAGCCGCCTACCTCGAGCTGCTGGTCCTGCTGCTGGGCCGGTACGACGACCCGGTCGCCGGCATCGAGGGCGTGTTCGCCGACGCCGCCGAGACCATCGAATCCACCGGCTGGGCCAACCTGTGCCCGGTCGGCACCGTGCTGGGGGAGGTCGCCGACGTCGAACCGGAGCTCCGGGCGGCCGGCGATCGGGTCATCGCGTCGTGGATCGAGGCAGGCACCGAGCACTACGAACGGTGCGGACTGAGCGGACCGGACGCCCGTTCGTTCGTCTACGCGCTGGTCGCCGGCCTCGAGGGCGCGTTCATCCTCGCGCGCGCCCAGCGCTCCCGCGAGCCGTTGCTCGCGGCGGGACGCGTCCTCGCCGGGTCGCTCGCGGCGCTGCTCGCCACGGCGCGTCCAGGCTGAGAGCGCGAGCGCGGAGGAGGGCCAGGCGGTCCATAAGATGACATAATGTCACTTATCGGCGTTGCCCCCGCGCGCCGGCCGGAGACAACGAGACCCGGGTTGGGGATCTGCTCCCGCTCAGTGGTCCTTGCGCCGCTTGAACGGGCGGAACACGTCGGCGGCAAGCCGCAGCACCTCGGGATCCTCGGCGAGGTCGGTGGAGACCAGCAGCAGGTTGTACTGGTGGGGCTGCTGTGCGTCGCGGGCCAGCGGCACCAGGCCGATCCGGCGGAACCAGCGCGCGACGTCGACGTCGATCCACTGCCCTTCGACGACGGCCGTGTTCTCGACCTCCACGAGGACCACCGACGAACGCGCCAGCGTCGCGCGACTGCCGTCGAGCACCATCCTCAGCGCGTGCTCCACGTCGATCCACGCGACCACGCGGTCGTCCGGCGTCAGCTCGACGGCGTCGTCGAGCCGCACGCTCGGCACGTCGACCTCGTGGTAGCTCTCGGTCCAGATGTGGGCGTCGCTGAGGCTGGCGATCTTGTTGACGCGGTCCTTCGACGAGCCCTTGCGGTCCTCCGGGATGTGCAGGGTCACGGTGCCGGTCTCGGGGCCGATGCACGAGTTGACATAATCGACCCCACTGCCGGCGAGCTCGCCGCGGAAGTGCTCGTAGACGTAGGGGTTCGCCTCGAACGCGACGACCCGGCGCGCGGAGAGCTCCGCCGCGGCCCAGCGGCTGAAGCCGGCCTCGTAGGCCCCCACCTCGATGGTCACGGTGGCGTCGACGTGGCGGGCCAGCCTCCGGAACAGCCCGGTCACCCGGCGGCCGAGCACCTTCTGCGGGACGCGGGCCGCCGCGGCGGTCTGGGCGAGGAGCCGCGACTGAGAGCGGAACCAGGCGTCGGCGAGCTGATCCGGATCGTCCACGGCGTCAATCTAGTGAAGGGGCCCGCGGCCGCCGGCAGCCGTCCGGGCACGGACCAGCACGCCCGACCGCGCCGGCACCGTGACGCCGCCGTCCACCGGGCCCGTGGGGACGCCGTCCGTGGTGCTGAACAGCACCTCGTCGGCCAGCACCTCCCAGCCGTCCTCCCCCAGGTTCAGGTGGACGGCGACCGCGCCCCGGTCGAGCGTCAGCCGCCGGCGGTCCTCGTCCGCCGTGGCCCGGCCGAACCGCGGATCGGTCAGGTCGGGCAGCTCGCGCCGCAGTGCGGCGAGCCGCCGGTAGCCCGCCAGCACGACCGCGTGCCGACCCTCGGCGAGCTCGTCCCAGCGCAGCCGGCTGCGCTCGAACGTCTCGGGGTCCTGGGGGTCGAGGACCTCCTCGGGGTCCCAGCCCATCTGCTCGAACTCGGCCAGCCGGCCCTCGGCCGTGGCCCGGGCCAGCTCGGGCTCCGGGTGGGACGTGAAGAACGCGAACGGCGTGCTCGCTGCCCATTCCTCGCCCTGGAAGAGCATCGGGGTGAACGGGGCCGCGAGCGTCAGCAGGGCCGCGCAGAGCAGCAGGCTGGTGTCCAGGTGCTCGGCCGTGCGGTCGCCGCGGGCCCGGTTGCCGACCTGGTCGTGGTTCTGCGCGCACACGACGAGCCGCCACGTCGGCATCCGCTCGGTGTCGACGGGCCGGCCGTGGTCGCGGCCCCGGAAGCTCGAGAAAGTGCCGTCGTGGAAGAACCCGCGGTCGAGCACCTTGGCCAGCGCCCCGAGCGGGGCGAAGTCGGCGTAGTAGCCGTCGGTCTCCCCCGTCAGCGCGACGTGCACGGCGTGGTGGAAGTCGTCGCTCCACTGCGCGTCGAGCCCGTGCCCGCCGGCCTCGCGCGGCGTCACCATGCCGGGGTCGTTGAGGTCGGACTCGGCGATCAGGGTCAACGGCCGGTTCAGGTGGGCCGACAGGCCGGCCACCTCGACCGACATCTGCTCGAGCAGGTGCGCCTCGGACTCGTCGAGCAGCGCGTGGACCGCATCGAGCCGCAGCCCGTCGACGTGGAAGTCGCGCAGCCACATCAGCGCGTTGTCCAGGATCAGGCGGCGCACCTCCTCCGAGCCCTCGCCGTCGAGGTTCACCAGGTCGCCCCAGGTGTTGCGGCCCTCCTTGAGGTACGGCCCGAACCGCGGGAGGTAGTTGCCGGACGGCCCGAAGTGGTTGTAGACGACGTCCTGGATGACGCCGATCCCGGCGCGATGACAGGCGTCGACCAACCGCTGGTAGGCAGCAGGGCCGCCGTACGGCTCGTGCACCGCGGACCACAGCACGCCGTCGTAGCCCCAGTTGTAGGTGCCGTTGAACGCGTTCACCGGCATCAGCTCGACGAAGCCGACGCCGATCGAGGCCAGGTGCTCGAGCCGTTCCGCCACGGCGTCGAGCGTTCCCTCGGGGGTGAACGTCCCGACGTGCAGCTCGTAGATCGTCGCGCCGGCGAGCTGACGGCCGGTCCAGGCCTGGTCGGACCACTCGAACGCGCCCGGGTCGAAGGTCGCGGACCGCTCGTGCACGCCGTCGGGCTGGCGCAGTGAGCGCGGGTCCGGCAGCGGCCTGTCGTCCTCGTCGAGGAGGAAGCCGTACGGCGTCCCGTCGGCGACCGCGCCCGGGTCCTCCTCCGGTAGCCACCAGCCGCCCTCCCCCGGCGCCATCGGCACGACGTCGTCGCCGAGGCTGAGCCGGACGCGACGGGCACGCGGCGCCCACACCTCGAACGTCATCGGTCCTCCCGCACGAGCAGCGCCACCGGAAGGGTGTCGAGCAGCCGGCCGACCTCGGCGGCGGCGGGGCGCTCGGTCAGCAGGTCGCGCCACTCCCCCTCCGGCAGGGCGAGCCGGGTGTCGCGCCAGCCGCCCGCCTCGGCGAGGCCGAGCGGCAGACGGGTCGCCACCGCCACCACTCCCCCGCGATCGAACGCCAGCAGGTGCCCGGCAGCCGCTCCCCCGGCACCGACCGGCTCGTAGCGCGTGAACAGCTCGGGCCGCCCGCGGCGCAGCCGCAGCGCGGTGCGCACCACGTGCAGCTTGGCGGCGCCCTGGTCGTCGGGTCCGGTCGGGGCCGACGGCGCCGCGCCGGCCGCCAGCAGCTTCCGGCGCAGGTCGAAGTCCACCGGCCTACGGTTGTCAGGATCAACCAAGCTCTGGTCCCAGAGCTCCGTGCCCTGGTAGACGTCGGGCACGCCCGGGATCGTCAGGCTCAGCAGCTTGGCCGACAGCGCGTTGCTCCAGCCCGGCGCGGCGAGGCGCTCGGCGGCGCCGTCGAGGATCGCGCGCGTCGCGCCGTCGTCGTACGCCGCGTCGACGACCGCGTGCACTGCGTCCTCGTAGGCAGCGTCGGGCTCGGTCCAGGTCGTCCGGTCCGCGGCCTCCCGCATCGCCTTCTCGGCATAGGCGTGCAGCCGGTCGCGCGCGATCGGCCAGGCCCCGACCGCCGCCTGCCAGAGCAGGTTCGCGAAGCCCGGGTCCGGTAGTGGCGCCGCATCGAGCAGGTCCTCCAGGGTCCGACGCCACCACCCCGGGTCCTCGGCGAGCACGGCGATCCGCGCGCGGACGTCCTCGCTCCGCTTGGTGTCGTGGGTGCTCAGGGCGGTCATCGCCGCAGGGCCCGTCTCCTGACGGCGGACCATCGCCTCGTGGAAGCCAGCGGGCGTCAGCGAGAAGTCGTCGGGGTCGGCGCCCACCTCGTTGAGCGACGTCAGCCGGCTCCACCGGTAGAACGACCGGTCCTCCACGCCCTTTGCCATCACCATGCCGCTCGTCTGCTGGAAGCGCAGCGCCGGCGCGGTCAGCCGGTCCTGCAGCAACGGGACGACGGTGTCCAGGGCGGTCGCGAGGTCGGGCCGTTCGGCGCGGACCGTCTCGACGGCGAGGTCGAGGTGCTCGCGCCCGTCGGGGAGGTAGCTCCGGTAGACCGGGAACGCCGCGAGCAGCTCGACGAGCACGGACTCCACGTCGGTCCGTCTCTCGGCGGGGTCCTCGTCCAGCTCACGAGCGACCTCGCGCGCGATCCTGCGCACCTCCGCGTTCAGGCTGGTCTCGGCGACCTCCCTCTTGTTGGCGCGGACCATCTCCGCCCACGGCGGGACTCCCCCACGTGCCTCGTCGTCCAGGGCGCCGAGGTCGGCCTCGCCCGCGGGGTCGACCAGGACCCGGTCGATGAGGGCCAGCGCGTCGTAGCCGGTGGTCCCTGCCGTGCGCCAGCGCACCGGGAGCTCCTCCCCCGGCTCGAGGATCTTCTCGACGACGACCCAGGCCTCGTCGGTGAGGTCGGCCAAGTCCTCGAGGTAGGCCGCCGGGTGCCGCAGCCCGTCGGGGTGGTCGATCCGCAGCCCGTCCACGAGCCCCTCGCGGAACCAGCGCCCGACCTCGGCGTGCGTCGCCTCGAACACGTCGCGGTCCTCGATCCGCACGCCGGCGAGAGTGTTGACGGAGAAGAAGCGGCGGTAGTTGAGGTCGTGGTCCGCCGCGCGCCAGCTGACCAGCCGGTAGTGCTGGCGGTCGTGCACGGCCGACGGGTCGCCGTCGGGGTCGGCGCTGCCCGGAGCGAGGGGGAAACGGTGGTCGTGGTAGCCGAGCATCCCGTCGACCACCTCGAGGTGGCCGATCGCGCCCTCCGGCCCGCCGAGGTCGTCGTCTCCCAGCACAGGGACGAGCACACGTCCGTCGCCGGCGTCCCAGTCGATGTCGAAGTAGTGCGCGAACCGGGACTCCCGGCCGTTCCGCAGCACGTCCCACCACCACCCGTTCGTGACAGGGGTCTCGATGCCGACGTGGTTGGGCACGACGTCGACCACGATCCCCATCCCGCGGCGGTGCGCCTCCGCCGACACGCGGGCGAGAGCCTCGGGCCCGCCGCGCGCAGGATCGATCCGGCCGGGGTCCACCACGTCGTAGCCGTGCGTGCTGCCGGGATGCGCCTCGAGCAGCGGCGAGAGGTAGAGCCAGCCGACGCCGAGGTCGTCGAGGTAGGGCAGCACCTCCAGCACGGCGTCGAGGTCGAAGTCGGCGGTGACCTGGAGACGGTAGGTGCTCGTGGGGACCGGACCGGTCATGCTTCGGCGGCCATGGACGCGACGGACGCGGCCGGGCTGGAGTCGATCTCCGGCTCCTCGCTCCGCGAGTCACGGAGTACGACGACCGCGCGGTGCGGCAGCTGGATGACGTCACTCGCGTCGAGGGAGTCGGTGGCGCACTCGCCGGTCGTGTCCAGCACGACCTGCCAGCGGGCGGCGTACTCCTTGTCGGGGAGCGTCACGGGCCGTTCGTCCCCGCCGTTGAAGAGGATCAGGAAGTGGTCGTCCCGGATCGGCTGCCCGCGCGGGTCGCGGCCGGCGATGCCGTCGCCGTTGAGGTACATGCCGAGGGCCCGCAGGTCGCTGTGCCAGTCGGCGTCCTCCATCGGCCGCCCGTCGGGGTGCAGCCAGACGATGTCGTTGAGGCGGCCGCCCTCAGCAGTGCGGACCGACCTCCCGGTGAAGAACCGCTGGCGCCGCAGCGACGGGTGCTCGCGACGCAGCGCGACGAGGTCGGCAGTGAACTCGAGCAGCGGCCGGTCGACCCGCTCCCAGTCGATCCAGCTGATCGCGGAGTCCTGGGCGTAGGTGTTGTTGTTGCCGTCCTGGGTGCGCCCCACCTCGTCGCCGTGCAGCACCATCGGGACGCCCTGGCTCAGCAGCAGCGTCGCCAGCAGGTTGCGCTGGTCGCGCGCCCGTGCGGAGTTGACGTCCTCCTTGTCGGTCGGGCCCTCCACGCCGTGGTTCCACGACCTGTTGTCGTCGGACCCGTCGCGGCCGTCCTCGCCGTTGGCCTCGTTGTGCTTGTGCTCGTAGGACACCAGGTCGCGCAGGGTGAACCCGTCGTGGGCGGTCACGAAGTTGATGCTCGCGACCGGACGGCGGCCGGAGTGCTCGTAGAGGTCGGAGGACCCGGAGATCCGGCTCGCGAACTGGCCGAGGTCGGTCGTGCCGCGCCAGAAGTCGCGCACGGTGTCGCGGTAGGCGCCGTTCCACTCCGTCCACTGCGGCGGGAAGTTGCCGACCTGGTAGCCGCCCGGTCCGACGTCCCACGGCTCCGCGATCAGCTTGACCTGGCTCACGACCGGGTCCTGCTGCACGAGCTCGAAGAACGCGGCGAGGCGGTCGACGTCGTAGAACTCCCGGGCGAGGGCCGACGCGAGGTCGAAGCGGAAGCCGTCGACGTGCATCTCGGTGACCCAGTAGCGCAGCGAGTCCATGATCAGCTGCAGCGAGTGGGGGTGGCCGACGTTGAGCGAGTTCCCGGTGCCCGTGTAGTCCATGTAGTACTTGCGGTCGTCGTCGACCAGCCGGTAGTAGGCCGGGTTGTCGATGCCCTTGAAGCTGATCGTCGGCCCGAGGTGGTTGCCCTCCGCGGTGTGGTTGTAGACGACGTCGAGGATCACCTCGATGTCGGCGTCGTGCAGGGCGCGCACCATCGCCTTGAACTCCTGCACCTGCTGGCCGGGGCTGGCAGCGGCCGCGTAGCCGTCGTGCGGGGCGAGGAAGCCGATCGTGTTGTAGCCCCAGTAGTTGCGCAGCCCACGCTGGAGCAGCACGTCGTCGTGGACGAACTGGTGGACCGGCATCAGCTCGACGGCGGTCACGCCGAGCTTGCGCAGGTGCTCGACCACCGCGTCGTGGGCGATGCCGGCGTAGGTGCCGCGCAGGTTCTCCGGGACGTCGGGGTGGGTAGCGGTGAGGCCCTTGACGTGCGCCTCGTAGATGACGCTCTCGGCGTACGGCGTCCGCGGCGCCCGGTCACCCTCCCAGTCGAAGTAGGGGTTGACGACGACACCGAGCATCGTGTGCGGCAGCGAGTCGTCGTCGTTGCGCGAGTCCTCCTCGCCGAAGTCGTAGCCGAAGAGCGACTGCTGCCAGTCGATCTCGCCGAACGTCGCCTTGGCGTAGGGGTCGAGCAGCAGCTTCGACGGGTTGCAGCGCAGACCCTGGGCGGGGTCCCACGGCCCGTGCACGCGGTAGCCGTAGCGCTGCCCCGGCTGGACCTCGGGCAGGTAGGCGTGCCAGACGTAGGCGTCGACCTCGGTGAGGTCCACCCTCGTCTCGGTCCGCGTCCCGTCGTCGGCGACGTCGACCAGGCACAGCTCGACCCTTTCGGCGATCTCGCTGAACAGGGCGAAGTTGGTGCCGCTGCCGTCGAACGTCGCACCCAAGGGGTACGCCGATCCTGGCCAGGTCTCTACCACAATCCGGAGCCCTCCCGTCCGAGCCGGGCGACCGCCCGACGCACGGACCCCTGGTACCCACAATCCAACAGGGCTACCTCCGCCGGGACAAGAAGCGGCGCGGATCACTCCGGTTTGCGGAGGACCACCACCGCGAAGCTGGTCAGGTAGGGCGACGGGTGCTGGTGGAGCAGCCGGGTCTTCGCCAGCTCGGCCCTGTGCAACGGGGCGACCGGCCGGTAGTAGGTGTGCCCGAAGGTCGCGTGCCAGCACTCGACCTCGAAGCCGACGCTCTCGAACCGCCGGGTCGCCCGCGACGTGGGTCCGGTGCACCACCGGTAGTAGGCGGGGAACTTCTCCTGCCGCGGGTCGCTGATCCGGTGCGGCTGCACCTTGCCCAGCACCGACCGCGCCAGCTCCTCGGGGATCAGCCGGTTGATCACGAACGGCACCGTCATCAACGTCGGGAAGAAGTGCACCGCGTGACCGCCCGGACGGAGCAGGTCGAAGCAGTTGCGGTGGAACGTGCGCGGGTCGCCGATGTGCTCGCACAGCATCTTGGAGAAGACGAGGTCGTAGGCACCGTGACCGTCCGGCAGCGGCCGGCAGAGGTCGGCGACGCGGGTGCGGACGTTCCCCGGCGCCTTGCCGAGCTCGTCGGCGGAGATGTCGAGGACGACCCGCTCGGGGGCGAAGCCCCACCGCGCCTCGTCCGCGACCAGTGGGTTGGCACCGCCACCGAGCTCGGCCACCGTCGTGGCCCCCGTACGGCGGCCGAGCCCGATCAGCAGGTCCTCGTACCCCGACCAGAGCTGGTCGAGATCGGTGTAGAGCGGACCGCTCTCCAAGGTGGGTGACATGTCGGTGACTCCTGGTGGCAGTGAGAGGGCAGCATCCGGCTCAGGCATCGGCACCCCGCAGCAGCGACCGCAGGCCCGGGGCGCCCGGGTCCAGCACCCTTCCCGCCACGGCCCAGACGACGAGGAAGGTGACCGCGCTCGCCGGCACCGCGAGCACGACGTCGGCGACGGCGTGCGCGACCGCGCCGGCACACACCGAGCCGACGAGGACGGCGCCGATCGCGCGTGGCGAGGCGATGCTCCCCGTGATCCGGGTCAGCGCGCGCATCAGGATCGTCGCCTGCACGAGGAACGCGGCGCAGGTGGCGATCGCGGCGGCCGTGATGCCCCACACCGGGATGAGGACGAGGTTCATCGCGATGTTCAGGGTCAGGGCGACCACGCTGGCGAGCAGCACGACCGGGTCGGGCCGCAACGCGAGGAGCACGCAGGATCCGAGGTGCGTGATGCCGAAGAGCAGCGGGGCGGCTGCCAGGCCGAGCAGCACGCCGTGGTGCACGTACTCGGGGCCGAACAGCAGGCGCACCACGTCGTCGCCGCGCAGGGCGATGACGACGCCGTACGGCAGGTAGACCGCGCAGACGACCACGAGCGCGCGGCGCGCCCACGTGCGGACGTGCTCGGGATCGTCCGGTCGCCGGGCGATCACGGGCATGTAGGCGCGTGACAGCGTCCAGCTGACGAAGACGATCGTCTCGAAGAGCCGGTAGCCGGCGCCGTACACGCCGACGGCGACGGTGCCGATCAGGACGCCGATGAGTGCGGAGTCGATGCGGAAGACCCCCATCGCGGCGACGGCGCCCGCGCCCATCACCGGGGCGGCCTCGAGCAGCAGCTTCGCCTCGGCGCGACTGCCGTGGACGACCAGGCGCGCACCTGCCCGGCGCGCGGCCACGTGCATGCCCAGCACGCCGACGGAGGTGCCCACCAGGTACGCCAGCGCCGCGAGGGCCACCGATCGCGTGGTGAGCACGGCGGCGGCAGTCAGGGCCAGCGTCGCGAACCGCTGCACGACGAGCACCACTGCGGCGAACTGCTGCCGCTGGAGGGCGCCGCAGGCGGCGCGCGAGGCGTCGGTGACCGTGTCGACCAGGCCGCTCGCGACGAGCAGGACGACCGTGGCGCCACTGCGTGCGCCCATGGTCGGCACGACCACCGCACAGGTGGCTGCGATCACCGCTGCCGACAGGAGGACGCGGATCGCGACCAGCGCGCCGTAGGACCGGTCGAGCAGGTCGGGGCGGGAGCTGCCGAGCTGGACCAGTCGTGAGTCCAGGCCGAGGGAGGGCGCCACGGCGAGCAGCAGGCCGAGGCTCAGCCCGAACGAGACGACGCCGAACTCCGCCACGCCCAGCACGCGCGCCAGGATCAGGAACATCAGCAGGGTCGCGACCTTGCCGAGGAGCTCTGACGCACCGAGCGCGAGAACGGCCGCGCCCGTGCGACGCAGCGTGTCGGCCCGTTCAACGACGTCGGTCATCTGGCGACGAGCCTCCGCACCGCAGCCGCGGGCAGCACGGCCTTGACCCGCTGCCGGGTCGCCTGCTCCCACTCGTCGATCGCCACGACCGAGCGGTGCGACGACGCCGTGACCCTCACCCGGAAGAGCTCGTCGTTCCCGAACTTCGCCTCGGTCCGGCCCCGTAGCCAGTCGAAACCGGTGACGTCCTCGGCGTCCCTGGCGCGGGTGACCGCCATGAGCTCGCAGACCGATCCGCCGCGGTAGCGCTGGTGGTCGTCTGCGACCCGGCAGTCGAAGAACCGGTGCGTGGCTCCGTCGAACATCACGACCGAGTACCCCGCGAGCAGGTCGTCGTCGACCAGGAAGAGGTTCATCGCGGCCCGGCCCCGGGCGACGGCCTCCCGGACGACCGCGGTGTAGAACGAGCGCGCGGCCGGGTCGTCGAGGTGGCTTCGCCGGCCCACGCCGTGGTCGCGGCCACGGCGCAGCTCGACCACGCGGGGCAGCCACCGGTCCACGACCTCGGCGTCCTCGATCGTGAGCCTCGCCCACGTGCGTCCGTCGGCCTCGACCCGGTTGATCGCCTTCTGCGCGTTGCGGACCCGGTTCCGGCTGATCCTGTAGTCGGTCCCGAGGCCGGCGATCTGCGGCATCGGCGGTCCTTCCCCGAGGCTGGCGCCGAGGCGGTCGACGAGGACGCCGGCGACCGGGTCCCCGGGCGGGAGCTGATCGAGGTCCAGCGACCAGCGGCCCTGCTCGGCCGTCCACGCCGCGATCGCCTCGCCGAGAGCGACGGCGGCCGGCTCGTCGTCGTGGAAGAGCTGCCCGTAGTCGTTGAGCTCACCGCCGAGGAGGCTGATCCGGCGTGCGCCACGCTTCTTCGTGACGCCGAGCGCAGCGACCGCGACCGGCGCGGGCCCGGCCCGCACCGTGATGACGACGGGCTCTGCCGGAAGCAGCCTGGCGGCGGCCTCGAGCCACCAGGAGGACGTGCAGAACGCGACGCTGTGCCGGTCGACGTAGGTCACCAGCCGTCCGAGCTCGGCCCGTGCGGCGTCGCCTGTCGCGACGGTCGAGAGCAGGTCCGCGGTCATCGTGCCGCCCCGTCGGGAGCGAGCTCTGCCGCCCACTCTCGTGCCAGGTGCCACCGCGCCCGGCGGTGCTCGCCCTGTGCCTGGTCGAGCGCGTGGCGGGCGACGGCGATCTCGCTGGCGTAGGTGCGCAGGGTGAGCCAGCGGAGCTGGGTCGCGAGCGCGGGACGCTCGTGAGGGCGGACCGAGGCGACGAGCATCTGCCAGGCCGCCTCGGCGACCGCGGGCTCGTGCAGGGTCACCACCAGCCGCACCATGTCGTGGTGGCGCGGACCGGTCCCGGCGTGCTCCCAGTCGATCACGGTGACGCCGGGCCCGGCCGTGTTGAGCACGTTGTGGCGGTGGTAGTCGTGGTGCACGGTCGCGTCCCGGGGCAGCTGGTCGTAGGCGCGCCGGACGGCGAGGAACATCCGCAGGTCGAGCCCCGCCCGCACCAGGCGGGTCGCGCGCAGGGGAACCGTCCGTCTCGGTGCCCGCCACGTCGCCGCAGGCGTGACGAAGCGCGGGTGAGGCAGTGCCTGGATCCGTTGGGCGACGTCGAGGGCCGCGACGGCGTACGCCGTCGTCTCCTCCGGCTCGTCGTGCACGCGGCGGCTCACCAGCCAGCGGCAGTCGCGGTCCATCGCCACGATCTCCGCCGTCGGGATCCCGTGCCGCGCGGCCCACTGGCGGCCTTCGACCTCCCTGCGGACGCGGAGCACGTCACCCGATGACGCGGCCCGGAAGACGACCAGGTCGGGGTTCTCGACGAAGGTGGCGAGATCGGTCACGCCGTCACCGCCAGCCCCGCTCGAGCCTCGTCCCACGCGAGGGTGTCCGCGATCGCGGCGGACAAGTCGAGCTCGGCGCCCCAGTCCAGGACGCGTGCGGCCTTGAGGATGCGGGCGACGGCTCCGACGGTGTCTCCCGGGCGCGGCGGGGCGTCGACCACGGGGAGCCGGTCGCCGGTGACCGCCTCGAAGGCGGCCACCAGCTCCCGCACGGTCGTGCCCCGCCCGGTCCCGATGTTGATCGCGGAGTGGCGCGACCCGTCCAGCGCGCGGTCGAAGTCCTCGATCGCGGCGACGTGCGCGCGGGCGAGGTCCCAGACGTGGACGTAGTCGCGGAGGCCGGTGCCGTCGACGGTCGGGTAGCCCACCCCGGTGACGGCGAACGGCTTCCCGGTGCGATGTGCCTCGACCAGCCGGCCGAGCACGCTCGGCGACTGCTCCCGCGGGCCGGTGCGCAGCCAGGGGTCGGCGCCGATCGGGTTGAAGTAGCGCAGCGAGACCACCCGCAGGTCGCTCGCGTCCGCGAGGTCGGCCAGCACCTGCTCCGCGACCGCCTTGGTCCGCGCGTAGGGGCTGAGCGGGTTCCAGCACGAATGCTCGTGCACGGTGAGGTCCGGCTCCGGCTGGTAGATCGACGCCGAGCTGCTGAACACCAGGTCGGTCACGCCGCCCTCGGTCAGCGTCTCCGCGAGCTCGAGGGTGCCGAGCACGTTCGTCCGGTAGTAGCGACCCGGCTCGCTGACGGAGTCGGGCACCACGACCTGCGCGGCGCAGTGCACCGCGGAGGTGATCCCGGGGTTCTCGTGCAGGATCCTCCTGACGAGGGCGCGGTCGGCGACGTCGCCGACGTACGCCGACCTGCCCACCAGGAACTCGGCGCGGCCGGTCGACAGGTCGTCCAGCAGGACGGGGCGGTGCCCGGCGTCGGACAGTGCGGAGGAGACGGTGCTGCCGATGTAGCCGGCGCCACCGGTGACGAGGACGTCCATCAGCGACACTCCCCCGGGACGTGCGGCGGGACGCCGTCGGGGATCGCATAGGCGACGATCCGGTCGAGTCGGACGCCGTCCGGCACCGGGTGGAACAGGCGGAGCCGGATCTCGTGGGTGGTACCGGGCCGGAAGCAGTAGAAGCGTCCCGAGATCACCTGCACCACCCGGCCGTCCTTGCCCACGAGGAACGCCTGGGCGGCCACGTATCCGGACAGGTCCTCCCCCCGGGTCGTCAGGTTCGCGGTGACGACGGTGTCGTCGGGCAACCGCTGCAGCCTGGTCCGGGTGACCGTGATCCTCGCCTCCGGTCCGGCCTTCGCCGGCGTGGTGGCGTAGGCCGGCCTGACCTGGACCGCCGTGGTCCTGCCGGCCACTGCCGGGTCGATGTCCGCGAACAGACCGAAGTACTTGCCGGGCGGCAGTCCGACGACGGTGCAGCAGACGTCGCGGCCGGTACCGGTCGTCGACATCACCACGTCGCCCGCCGTGTCCAGGGCGGAGATCCGGACCCGCAGGTGCTTGATCGGCTGGTCGGAGTCGTTCCGTACGACGACCGCCAGCTGGCCGCTCGTCTCGCCCCAGGAGACCACCTTCAGCGGCTGCTGCTGCTGCGGGTGGACGGTGCCGCCGGAGCCGCCGGTCGGCGGGACCAGGCCGGGGGTGGGCCGGTCGCTGCCGGCGTCGCTGCCGGCTCCGACGACACCAGTCATGAGGAGGTAGCCGATGACCAGCCCGGCGATGATCACGCCCATGCCGGTGTAGATCGGCCACATCGGGCGCTTGTTCTCGCTCCAGGGACTCATCGACGCCCTCCGGTCGGGGTGAGGCCTTTTCCCGTGGACGCCAGGCGGGCGTACAGGTCGGCGTACTGCTGCACCATCGCGTCGGCGCTGAACCGCTCGGCGGTGCGCGCCCGACCGGCGTGCGCGAGCTGGGCACGCAGCGCGGGCCGGGCGATGACGTCGTCAAGGGCTCCGACGAGCTCGGAGAGCGACCCGGGCTCGACCAGCCGGGCCGCTCCGGCGAAGTGCTCGGCGAGCCCGCCGACCCGGGAGGCGACGACCGGCAGACCGGCCTCCATGGCCTCGAGAACGGAGATCGGGAGCCCCTCCCAGTCGGTCGGGAGCACCAGGAAGTCGCTGGCCGCCACGAGCCGTGGGACGTCGGTGCGCTCGCCGAGCTGGCGGACGGTTCCGCCGAGCCGGTAGTAGTCCACCTCGGCAGCGACCCGCGTCCGGTTGGGCCCGTCCCCGGCGAGCAGCAGGAGCGCCCGCTGGCCGATGTAGGACCATGCGTCCAGGAGGAGGTCGTGGCGCTTCTGGTCGACCATCCGGGCGAGGCACAACCCCACGACCGCGGTGGGCGGGATGCCCAGCTCGGCCCGGGCCTGCGCGCGGGGGTAGGACGGCAGGGGCTGCACGGCGTTCGGGACGACCTCGATGCGGTGCTCGGGACAGCCGGCCAGCGCGAGCTGCCGGCCGACGTGGGACGACACCACGACCACGCGGTCGCTGGCCCAGGAGAGGATCCGGGCGGCGTGCGCGGCCTCGGCGTCCGCCACGCCGTGCAGCGTGGTCACGATGGGGACGTCGCGTCCGAACGCCAGCCGGGCGACCAGCGTCGCCTTGGGGTTGTGCGCGTGCACGAGGTCCGGACGACCGGCGGCGCGCAGCCGCAGCACCGAGCGGGCGAGCTGGACCGGGTTGCGGCCGACCATCGTGATCGGGACGTGACCGACGCCGGCGGCCCGGACCTGCGGGATCCGGAAGCCCGGCCCGCTGGCGATCGTGACCTCGTGACCGCCGGCGACCGCGGCGGTCGCGAGGGTTACCGCGACCACCTCGGCGCCGCCGACGCCGAGCTCGGAGATGACGGTCAGGATCCTCATCCGGCCAGCTCCTCGTAGATGGTGAGCAGGGACCTCACGGTGTGCTCGATTCCGAAGTGGGACGCGACGCGAGCCCTGCCCGCGTCACCGAGCCGCTGCCGGAGACGCACGTCCTCGGCGAGCAGGGCGAGCGCCGCGACGAGCTGGTCGTCGGCGCCGGGGTCGACGAGCAGGCCGTCGACGCCGCTGCGCACGATCTCGGGAACCCCGCCCACGCGCGACGCGATGACCGGCACCCCGCACGCCATCGCCTGCAGCATCGCCATCGGGCACGCCTCGGCGGCGGAGGGCAGCACGAACATGTCCGTGTCGCGCAGGTACGGCGCCGGGTCGCTCCGGTAGCCGGCGAGCCGGACCGTGCGGCCGGTCCCGGTCGCCGCGACGGCCTGCTCGACCAGGCCCCGCTCGGGGCCGTCGCCGACGAGCTGGAGCTGCAGGCCGGGGACCCGCGCCGCGGCGCGCACCAGCTCCGGCACCCGCTTCACCGGCTGCATCACCCCCAGCCAGGTCGCGCGCGGGTGCGGGTGCTCGGGCCGGGCGGGTCCGGTCGCGAGCCAGGCCGGGCCGACCCCGTTGGGGACGGCGCGCACGCGGTCGCCGGGGATCCGCACGTGGTCCCGGGCATAGACCGCGAGAGCCGCGCACGGTGTGACGACGACCGACCTGGGCGCCCGGGCGAGCAGGCGCTCGAGGAACAGGTAGGCCCAGCGGTGCCGGATGCGTCCCGGGGCGATCGCAAGGTTGCCCGACACCAGCGGCGCCAGCTCGTCCGGGACGCCGTGCAGCGTGTAGACCGACGGGATCCGTCGGCCCGTGGCGAGGACCCGCCCGACCAGCCCGGCCCGGCGGTCCTGCAGGTGGACGACGTCGGGGCGGACGGCCGCGACCACTGCGGCGACGGCCCGCGCCCCGGCGACGTCGCCCTTGCCGTTCATCGCGGCAGGGTGGGTGCTGACGCCGAGGCGAGCGGCGTGGGCCAGGTAGGCACCGGGCGGCCCGACGAGGTGGCTGTCGTGCCCGAGGCGCGCGAGCTCCGCCGCGACCTCCGCCGCATGGTCGACGGGGCCGCCCCGGTCCTGGGTGACGAGCTGGAGCACGCGCACGGTCAGGTCCTCCTCGGCCGGAGCGCCGGCTCGAGCGCGATGCCGAGGGCGACCAGCAGCCAGACCGGCAGGTAGAGCTGCTCGCTCAGGAAGCAGGCCGCCACCAGCACGCCCGCGAACGCGATCAGCGTCGCGTTCGCGAGAGGGCGGCGCTCGGGTGCGGTCCGCGCACGCAGGGCCCCGCGGACGCCGTACGCGAGGATCGCGAGGAAGGCGCCCAGGCCGAGCAGCCCGAGCTCCGAGCTGACGTCGAGGTACATCTGGTGGGCGACCGTCTGGTCGACGTGGGAGGTGCCGGCCGGCGCGAACTCCGCGCGGCTCGCCGCGAAGCCGCCCGGCCCCTGGCCGACGAGGGGGCTCGCGACCGTCATCTCCGCGGCCATGGTCGCGGTCGTGAGCCGGGTGTCGACGTTGGCGGCGGCGATGTGGTCCTTCTCCTCGAGGCTGCGGGAGACGACGTCGCCATGGGTGAGCCACAGCGCTCCGAGCACGACGGCGGCCACCACGCCGAGGCTGACGGCGGTGGTCAGCCGCACGGCCCCGAGCAGCACCGCGACCACCGCCATGACGGCAAGGCCGAGGAGGGCGCCACGCGAGAAGGTCGCGAACGTGGTGACCACGAGGACGGCCGCACAGCCCATCAGCAGGACGGTCGTGGCGACCGAGCGGCGACGGACCACCAGGAGCATCGGCAGCGCCGCGATCATGAAGAACGCGAGGTCGTTGGGGTCCGAGAGCGGGCCGCCTGCGCGACCGCCGTGGGCGAGGAAGCCGACCGAGGCGATCACCCCGGCAGCGGTGCAGGAGAGCGCGAACGCCACCGCGAGACACCGGCCGAACGCGAGCGGGTCGGGGCGGCCGCGGCGGATCGTGTCGACCAGGACCACCACGACGAGGGCGTACGACGCGTAGGTGACGGTGTGGTCGAGGCCGACGGCCAGGTCGGCGCCGTGCAGCACGAAGGAGGCGAGCACCGCGAGGACCAGGGCGCCGACCGCGTGGAGCCCGTGGTGGCTCAGGGAGAGCCGCGGGTCCTGCACGACGCGCACCAGCCAGGACACGAACAGCAGGGCGCCCATGACCTTGATCGCGTCAGGGTGCACGTCGCGCAGCAGGTCGCCGAACGGCTCGGCAGCGACGTAGGCCATCGCCGCCCACTCGACCCGGAGGATCGCAGCACCGACCGCGGCGACGGCCACCAGGCCGAGCAGGGTCGCGTACGGCGACCCCACGGCCAGTGCCCCGGCACCGGCGCAGGCCACCGCCACGGCGCCGTAGACGGCCACGCGTCGCGCGTCGCCCGGGATCCGCGGCGCCCGGCCGCGTCCGGAACGCCGGACCTCGGGAACGTGGACGCTGGGCAGGTGGACGCTGGGCACCCGGAGCGGGCGGACCTGTGCGGTCTGCGGTCGGCGACCGCGCTCGAGCAGGAACAGGGTGGAGGCGTAGGTCGCCGCGGAGAACAGCGCGACCAGCACCAGGCCCGGAGCGGACACCTGCGCCCACGGGAGCACCCGCTGCAGCGCCAGCCCGGCGGCAGCCATGGCGGCGGCTGCCGCGGCGACCGGTGCGAGCCGGCGGAGCAGGCTGCCCCACTCGGTTCCCGGGAGGCGGCTGGTGGTGACCACGACGGCCGCAGCGAGGGTCGCCACCCCGGCGGCGAACTGCACGACCGCGACGGCGGTCACCCCGCTGTCGACGTAGATGCCGAGCAGGACCAGGAGCATCCCGACGTGGAGCGCGCCCAGCCCGAGCACGTCGGACGTGCGGCCGACCGCCTTGAGTGCGACGAGCAGCAGCTCCAGAGCGCTGAGGGCGAGCCCGTAGGCGGCCAGCCACCGCAGCGCCGGCACCGCGGCCGCCCACCGCTCCCCCAGCAGCTGGAGCTGCGGGGCGAGGACGATGACGCCCACGTACGCGGGCACGACGAACGCGTGCAGGACCCGAGCGGCGTCGACGGTCGCGCGCCACACCGCCGTCCCCCGCAGCCGGCACAGGTGCGCGAAGACCGCGCCCCCGACGACCATGGCGATCAGCAGGTAGGGCATGTAGGCGACCCGGAACGCCATCGAGTAGGCGCCGAGGTCGTGAACGCCGAGCCGGTTGGCCACCAGCACGTAGTCGACGTTGAGCATCAGCAGCGTGAGCAGGCCGCTGCCCGCGAGACCGGCGCCGTACCCGACCAGGGTGGTCGCGTCGGCACGCGACCAGCCGGGCCGCACGGGCCGGCGGACCGCCCAGAACAGCAGCAGCACGACGATCGCCTGGACGACCTGGCCGTAGACCAGGGAGAACGCGCCCTCGCCGACGGCGAGGGCGCCGATCGTCACGGCCGCGCCGACCACGTTGCCGGCGATGTCGGGCAGCACGCGGCGCCGGAAGTCCAGTGCCCGCCGGAGCAGCTCGCCGCTGACGCCGGCCACGGCGGCGAACGGGACGCAGAGCACGATGCCCCGGAAGACACCGGTGCCGAGGTCGCCCGCCTGCAGGGCGTCGGCGAAGCCGGGCGCCGCGAGCCACACCAGCAGCACCAGGACGCACCCCACCGTGAGCGCGATCGTGAGCGCCGTGCGGGCGGCGCGCTCTGCGTCGCCCCGGAAGTGGACCAGGGCGGTGCTCGTGCCGAGGTCGGCGAGCACCGTCGTGACGTTGAGCAGCACGGCGCCGAGGGAGATCACGCCGAACGCGTCCGGGGAGAGCACCGCGGCGAAGACGAGGAGGACCAGGGTCTGCGCGCCCTTGGAGGCGACGGCGCCGATCGCGAGCCAGGCCGCGCCGGACACGGCCTCGGGCGGCTGCGGGTCGCTCGTGGCTCGCGCTGCCGCCAGCGGCGCGCGAGCCACCTCGGGCACGACCATGGTCATGCCTCTCCAGTGCGGGGGCAGGCTGTGCTTGATCCGGGGCGGAGCGGAAATCTCAGGAGCGGCCGGCGCGCCGGGTCCCCCGACCGCGGACCGCCGCCTCGAACGCACCGAGGGCAGGTTTGGGCGTCAGGTCGGGATGGAACAGGCCGAAACCGTCCTGGTAGCTCCTGGATCGCCCGTCGACGTCGCGGTACCAGATGATCGGCCCGACGTAGGGGTAGCGGGTGCGGACGAGCTCCACGGCCTGCCGGAGGAACTTCGCCTGCGTCTGCGGCGACACCGGGATGTCCCACGGGTTGCCCTTGCTGTCCGGCCCGGACGACCAGCCGAGCTCGGTGATCCAGATCTGCTTCCGCGCGTCGCCGTACTCCTTCATCACGTCGCGGACGGCAGGCGTGGCGGTGAGCCGCCACTTCGCGCCGACGGCCGGCGTGTCCGGCGGCGCGTTGCTCGGGCCCACGTAGGGATGGGTGGCGACACCGTCGAAGCAGTCCTTCGCGCCGGCCTCGTAGGCCTCCCGCAGCCAGTCGTCGTCGTTGTACATCAGTCCGCCGAGCAGGACCGGTGACTGGTCGTAGTGCTTGACCGCCGGATAGGCGGCACACAGGAGGCGCGTGTAGGTCGCCGGGTCGGCGCCCTCGAAGAAGGCGTCGAAGTTCGGCTCGTTCCAGACCTCCCACGCGTCGACGTCGTCCCCCCAGCGCTGGGCGGCCGTGCCGATCGCCTCGGCGAAGTCGGAGTCGTGGGTCGGCGGGGCGTAGGGGCTGCCCGACGTCGAGGCCCACGCGGGTGTCTGCCAGAGGGCCAGGATGACCTTCAGGCCGAGGCGGTGCGCGCGGGCGAGCACGTCGTCGAGCAGGTCGGTGTACCAGCCGGCGAACGGGCCGGGTCCGTCCGGCTGCAGCGTCGCCCAGCCGACGTCCACCCGCAGCCAGCTCGCGCCCGCGGCGGCGAGGTGGTCCATCACGACGAGTGCCCGCTTCGACGTCGCCGCGTGGTGGGCGGACAGCTGGACGCCGAGCTCGTGGTCGCGCTCGGGCCCGGTCGGCGCCTGGTGCCCGTGGCGGTGGCGGTGGTCGGGTCCGCCGGTCGCGTGCTGGTGGTCGCCCGAGGAGTCCGGGAGCGCCTCGATCCGGGGCGGCAGCGTCGAGCCGAGCATCCAGACGCCCGCCGCCGTGGCGACGACCAGGATCACGAGGCGGACCACGAGCTTGCTCATCGCGTCCTCACCGTGACCGTCCCGCCGTCGTGCTGGTCGCGGACGGCCCGACCGAGGAGGTCGTGCGCGAGTCGCCGAGCGGCAGGGAACCGCTCCGACGCGCTCCTGACGGACGGGTAGAGCGGCCGCAGCTTCAGCCGGAACGTGCGCATGGTGTCGAACGCGTTGACGTCGACTCGCCGGATCGCGAAGTCGTCCTCCCGGTCGTGCACGGCGAAGGCCGCGCGGTAGCCGGCGGCGCGCACGGCAGCGCGGACCCGCGCGTCGTGGCTTCCGTAGGGGAAGGCGAACGACCTGACGTCGTCGCCGACGACGGACTCGAGCACCTCCCGGGTGTCGACCGTCTGCCGCCGCAGCTCCGCATCGGAGAGCGTCGTCAGGTCGGTGTGGTCGAGGCCGTGCACGCCGACTGCCATGCCCTGGCCGTGCACGGCGCGGAGGTCGGCGTCCGACATCAGCCGGTGCCGGTGCCGGGGCTCGAGCCACTCCGACCAGCCCCCGAGCAGCCCCGCGGGCACGTAGAGCACGCTGGGAACACCGAAGGACGCAAGGACGGGCGCCGCGTGCTCACCGACGCCGAGGTAGCCGTCGTCGAAGGTGATGAGCACCGCCTTCTGGGGCAGGGGTACGCCGTCCAGGCCGGCGAGGTAGTCCTGCACCGTGATCGGCACGAAGCCGGACTCGAGGACGTGCTCGACCTGGGCGCGGAACGCCTCGGGCGTCACGAACATCGCGTGCGGGTCCCGGACGGCACCGACGCGGTCGACGCCGTGGTACATCAGCACCAGCGCGGACGGTCGCCTCATGAGGTCCGCTCCCGGATCTTGTAGAGCCCGCCGGCGAGCAGCAGCACCGCGAGGGTCAGCAGGGCGGCGATGTAGAGGTTGCGCGGCGGCTCGGAGGTCACGCCCGACGGGCCGGCTTCGACGACCACGACCACCTGTGCGGTCTCGTCGCCCTGACCCAGGTGCTGGGCCTTGTCCGCAAGCCCGTTGGCGACCGCGATGGCCGTGTCCCGGGTCGTCGAGGTCACCTCGATCCGGACCGTCGAGGTGCCGGGGTCCATCGTCGCGGTCACGCCGACGTCGGGGCGGTGGTCGGTCGTCCCCAGCGAGTCCACGACGGCCGCCGCGGTCTCCTTCGCGCCCAGCAGCACGCTGTACTCGTGCGCCTGCATCTCGATGGTGTCGGCCGCCTGGTCGGCGGTGAGGGGCCGTAGCGCGATCGCGCTGGTCGCCGTGTAGGTCGTCGGGATCAGCAGGATCAGCTGGCAGCCGAGCGCGACGAGGAGCGCGACCCCGCCGACGAGGACGCCGATGTAGCGCCAGCGCTCGCGGTTGCGCTGGTCCTCGACAGCTGTCATCACCATCTCGGGTGCTCCCCTCGGTTCGACTCGACCACGATGGCCGCGCCGAGCAGCGTCCAGACGAGGCCGGACACGATCGGATTGCGGAGGGGCATGTCGAACGCCCCGTGGGCCAGGACCGCCGCGAGCGCGGCGATCACGGCAAGGCTGCGGGCGCGGAGGGCTCTGGGGGCGCTGCCCGGGCGCGGCGCCGCGAACAGCTGGGCGCGGGTGGCGAGCAGGCACCCGGCCACCACGACCGCACCGAGCGCGACGCCGATGACGCCCCGCTCGGCGAGCACCGTGAGCAGCAGGTCGTGCGGGTGGTCGGGCGGGTCCGCGGAGACGGCGCTCGCCGAGCGAGCGGCGACACCGGGGAACCCGCCGGGCCCCACGCCGAGCCAGGGGTGCTCGGTCGCCTGGCGCCAGGCCTCCGCCCAGATCAGCGGACGGTCGTCGTACTGGTTCTGGGTGGGGTCGCCGAGGGTCCGGATCCGGGAGCCGAGCACCCCGAGCAGCGGGGTGGTCGTCGGCAGCACCATCGCGGCGCAGATCGTCCCGACGATCGCGAGCCCGACGGCAGCGAGGACGCGGCGGGTGGCCGGCTCGCAGACCGCGAGGAACGCCAGGCCGGTCAGCGCCCCGATCCACGATCCGCGGGACATGCTCAGGACGCACGCGGTGGCCAGCAGGGCGGCGGCGAGCCCCAGCGCGGCGGTACGGCGCCGCGACCCGCTGGTGACCACGCACGCCACGGCGACCGGCAGCAGCGCCGCGCAGAACTGACCGAGCTCGTTGGGCTGCGAGAAGGGACCGGTGAGACGCCCGGTCACGACGTTGCCGGCGTCCACCGCCTGCAGCGACCCGGCCGAGACCAGCGCCATCGCGGCGACGATCCCCCCGACGAGCACCAGGAGGTCGAGTCCGTCGATCTCGAGCCCGGGCCGGTAGGCCTGGGCGACCGCCAGCCCGTAGCCGAACGTGAGCAGCGAGATGACCACGAGCTTGACGGAGTCGCCCGGGTCGACGCCGACGGCCGCCGAGACCACGCAGGCCGCCAGCCCCAGGGAGAGGCCCGAGAGGATCAGCGAGGACGGGAGCCGCGCCTCGTCCCGCGCGAGGGCTCGCAGCGCCAGCGCCGCCGGGACCGCCATGGCCGCGTCGACCACGCTCATGCCGACGACCGGCACCGAGATGCCGCCGAACGGCAGGAGGACGATCACGCCGCCGACGGCGAGCGGGAGCACCCGCCCGGACCTGACGCGGGCCGGCGCGGCGACGGGCGCCGAGGCCCGGGTACCGACGATGGTCTGGGTCACGTCGACCCTCCGAGCCGGCGACCGGCCGCGGTCACGGCGCCGTGGGCCTTGACGAGGTCCCGGGCAGCCGCGATCGCGGGGACCAGAGCTGCGGTGGCGATCGGTCGCGGACCCCGCAGCGCGCGGGCCGTCGGGACCGAGAGGTAGGCGATCGTGGTGCCGGCGACCAGCGCCTGGGTACGGCGACCGCCGCGCGCGGCCAGCACGGAGCCGCCCGCGTACGCCGCCACCCGGGCCAGGTCGCGGCCCATCAGCCGTCGGTCGAGCGAGTAGCCGCTGCCCTCGCCGTACCGGCGGAGCATCCGGAGGTTCGCGACGAGGGTCGGACGCTGTGCCCAGCTGACCTCCGCGTCGCGCACCAGCTCGGCGCGATGGCCGCCCTCGACGATCCGGCGGCCGAAGAGCACGTCCTCGCCGGTGGCGAGGTGCTCCGGGAAGCGGCCCGCGGCTTGCCAGCTGCGGCGGGTGAACCCGACCGAGCGGCCGGTCGGCATGGAGGGATCGAAGCTGCGGCCGAGGAAGCGGCCGTAGGTCCGCACGAAGGGAGTACGTCGACCGAGCTCGTCGATCGACGGGTAGCCCACGGCCGCCAGGGCGAGCTCCCACGGCTTCTCGGCGAGCACCCGGTAGGTGCCGGTCCACAGGTCGACCTCCGGGTGCCGGTCGAACGCGCGGCGAAGTGCGGCGAGCCAGCCCTTGGCCGGGACGCAGCCGGCGTCCGTGCACGCGATCGCGTCGTGCCGGGCGAGGTCGATGCCGAGGTTCCGGCCGCGGGAGATCCCGGCACCAGGCTCGACGACGACCCGGACCCGGGGGTCGGCCTCGGCGGCCCGCAGCGCGACGGCGACGGTGCCGTCGACGGAGCCGCCGTCGACGACGACCATCTCGTCGTCGGGCCCGAGCTGCGGGACCAGGCCGGTGAGCAGGTCGGTGAGGCCGTCCTCGTCGTCCAGGACCGTGGTCACGACGCTGATCGGCGGACCCTCGGCGGGGTGCCCGGCGCCGGGGCGGCCGGCGGCGAGCGCGAGGTGGTCGACGAGACGACCGGCGGCCTCGGCTGCGGCGGGGTACTCCTGGGCGCGGTCGCGCCCGGCTCGGGCGGCCTTGCCCCGGAGGGCGTCGTCCTCGAGCAGCGCGAGGGAGGTCGCGACCGACGCCGGGTCGCGTGGCGGCACCGCGAGGCCGCCAGCGCCGGCGACCAGGTCGACCGGCGGGGTGGCGATCACGGGCACTCCCCCGGTCATCGCCTCGAGCGCCGTCATGCCGAAGGCCTCGCGGTACCAGGGCTGGTCGGGGCTCGGCCTCGTGAGCACGGCGACGGCGTCGAACGCCGACACCACGCGGTGGAAGTCCGGCACCTCGCCGAGGAACCGCACCCGCTCGGCCACGCCGAGCTCCGCGGCCAGCTTGACGAGCCGCTCGTGCTCGTCCGGCTCCGCAGGGTCGTCGAGCCCCGCCACCGCCAGCGACCACGACCCGGCTACCGGCTCGGCGAGGGCGCGGATCGCGTCCTCGATGCCCTTGTTGCGCACGATCCGGGTCGCCATGCCCAGCAGCAGCTCGCCGTCGGCGCCGTGCAGCCCGAGCCGGTCCCGGGCGGCGTCCCGAGGCAGCGGTGCGCCCATCCGGGGCGGGTTGAGCACGATGCCGTTGCACGTCGAGCGCCCGTCGGTGAGCCACGAGCTGCTCGAGACCTGTCCGTCGGTCAGCCGGTCGAGCAGGGCGACGAGCCGGCCGGAGAAGGAGGCGTCGTGCCGGACCCAGACGACCGGGATCCCGAGGGCGCGAGCCGCCGGCGCCGCGACCAGCGCGGCCTTGACGCCGTGGGCGACGACCACGTCGGGACGACTGCGGCGCAGCGCCGAGAGGACCCGCGCGGACACCACCGCCAGCCGCGGCGCCGTGCGCTCGCTCGGCAGGACGGTCACCGGCCAGCCGCGGTGCCGCCACTCCGCCGCGGTCGCGCCGGCGCCCAGGGCGATCCCGGTCACCTCCAAGCGGCCGGTCGCGTCGGCGAGCTGGAGCCACCAGCGCTCGGCGCCCCCGAGGACGCCGCCCTGCTGGACGACCGTCACCCGCAGTCGCGCCACGTCGCGCTGCCTCACGCCGTACGGGCGCGCCGCGGCCGGCGGGACGGCCGGACCCCGAGGAACACGCTGCCGAGGATCCGCAACCGGATGCTGCGCAGGTGATCGGCGGCCCGCCGCACGTAGCGCGGGTGCACGGCGCCCGACGGGACCGTCAGCAGCAGTGCTCCGTGGATCGCCATGATCCGCGCGTCCTCGGAGTTCGACACCGGGGCGGCGTGCGCGATCACCACGTCGTAGGCGTCCTCGGTGTCGTCGAGGAGACCGCGGAAGCGCATCTCCAGCAGGCTGGGCGCAGCGAGGTGCGCGTCGCCGAGCGGGAGCACGTCGACGCCCTCGGCCGGGCCCTCGCGGACGGCGTCCTCGAGCGCGGTCTCGCCGCTCAGCACGTCGTACAGGCCCGGCTCGCCGGGGGCCTCGAGCGCCGGGTGGACCCCGCCGTCGTCGCGGCTGGTGTTGACCACCAGCACCCGGTGACCGGCCTCCGCCAGCGCAGCGGCGAGGTTGACCTCGGTCCAGCCGGCCCAGGGGTCCGACGAGCTCGCGGACGTGACCACCAGCAGCCGGGTCGGATCCTCGGCGCTCGCGAACTCGATGGCGATCCGCAGCGCGCGGATGGCTTGGAACTCCTCGGCCCAGAAGTCGATCGCGGGCATGCCCTGGGGGTCGGCGGGCTTCGGGATCACGCCGAGGACGGCTGTCTCGGAGACCTCGCCCATCTCGTCGGGGTCGGTCACCGTGCGGAACACCCGGTCGGCGACGGCCGCTGCGGCGACGGCGAGCAGCAGGGCCAGCACCAGTCCGGCGAGCAGCGTCACCGGGATGTTCGGCGAGCTCGGGTGGGCGGGGACGACCGCGTCCTCGGTCACGTGGTACTGGAACAGCCCGTTGCTCGGGTCGTGCTCGGGCAGCAGGGCGACGATCGTGTTCGCGATCGCGGCAGCCTTCTCGGGGTCGGTGTCGGTGACCGAGACCTCGACGATCACGGTGCCCGGCACGACGTGGGCGTCGACCTCGTCGCTGAGCTGGTCGGCGGTGCGGCCGGACACGCGGGAGGCGACCTCCTCGAGCACCGGGCGTGACTCCGCGACGTCGGCGACCGTGCCGAGCAGGTCGTCGTAGCTGGCGGCCGTGGAGGAGAGGTCCTGCTGCGGCGTGGCAGCGATCTCGGCCGGCGCGGTGTAGTGACGGTCGGCGACGACGAGCCCGGCCGCGATCGCGTTCGCGACGAGCACGAAGACGAGCGCGACGGTCCACCTGCGGCGCCACAGCAGGCCGCTGAGGACACGGAACCCTCCGCGTACGGCCGTCGGAGCCGAGCCGTCCTGCTGCTCGGGACTGGCAACGAGTGTCGTGGACATGTGCATTCCTATCTGAGTGCGAGCTCTGCGGGAACGTGGCCGTACGCGGCGTACAGCCGGTCCCGCTGCAGGTCGGCCGAGTGGACCGAGGAGAAGACCAGGGAGCGGTGCTGCTCGGCTGCCCAGGTGTTCGGGTCGCCGAGGCCGACGATCCGGGCCGCCAGGTCCGCGGCGGTGGCCACAGTCCCGGGGACCTCGAGGCTGACCAGGGTCGTGATGCCCCTGGCCGCGATCGGCAGACCGACCGCGGACGCCTCGAGGATGCTGATGGGTGCGGCCTCCCACGCCGCGGTGTGGACGTAGACCTGTGCGTCGGCGAGGCGCCTCACCACGTCACCGCGCGGCAGCCAGCCGGTGACGTGGATGCCGTGCTCGCGCAGGGCGTCCTCCCCCGCCTCGTCGCCGCCGCCGAGCCACTCCCACTCGACCCGGCCGCCGAGCACCTCCTCGAGGTACCCCTTGACCGTGAGCAGGTAGCGCCAGTCCTTCTGCCGGCCGACGCGGCCCGCGGTGACCACCCGCAGCGGGGTGGCGAACCGAGCTCGGACGTCGGGCAGGTCGAGGGCTCGGTTGGGGACCGTGACGACCTCGCGGTGCCCGAGCTCCGCGGCGAGGGTGGCCTCGAACGGCGAGCAGGCCACGAGGACCGAGGTGCGGCCGACCAGCGAGCGCTCGACCCGGCGCACCAGACGGCGGGTCGTCGACCCGAGGTCGGCGCGCTCGAACGCGAAGCAGTGGGGGCTGTAGACGACGCCGGTGCTCGGCCGCACGACGCGGGCCAGCAGGCCGGCGTACGACGAGTGCGCGTGGACCTCGGCGGGCCGGAGCCTGCCGACCAGCTCGCGCAGGTCGACCACGGCCCGCACGGCGTGGTGGGACAGCGTGCTGACGCTCGCGAAGGCGGCCAGGTCGTCGCCGGTGTCGGCGTGCGAGCGGCGCGGCCAGACGGCCAGGTGGTGCTCCAGCCCCGGCGTCGCGTCCACCATGGCGAGCACGGACGTGAGCACTCCCCCGCCGAGGGACTCGACGACGTGCAGGACACGGAACGGCATCAGGGTCTCCATGGACGTGGCGGTCAGTAGGCACCGCGGCCACGGAGGACCGCCGGGAGGGTGCAGAGGATGATCCAGAGGTCGAGTCGCAGCGTGCGGTGCTCGACGTAGTGCAGGTCGAGACCGATCGCGTCCTCCCACGGGAGGTCGCTGCGGCCGCGCACCTGGGCGACGCCGGTGATCCCGGGACGGACCAGGTGCCGTCCGTGGTCCCGCGCGCTGAACTGCGCGACCTCTTCGGGGGTCGCGGGGCGCGGACCGACGATCGCCATCGTCCCGTTGAGGACGTTCCACAGCTGGGGCAGCTCGTCCAGGGAGTAGCGGCGCAGCCACCGGCCGACGGTGGTGACCCGCGGGTCGTCGTACCGCTTGTGCAGGGGGCCGGACGCGTCGTTCCGCTCGGCGAAGACCTCCGCCGCCCGGCGGTCGGCATCGACGCACATCGTGCGGAACTTCACCATCTCGAACGGCCGGCCGGCGACGCCGACGCGGCGTTGGCGGAAGAGCACCGGGCCTTCGCTCGTCACGGCCACGGCGAGAGCGATCAGGAGCAGGAGCGGGAGCAGTGCCACCAGTGCGACGGCGGCGACGGTGACCTCGAGAGCTCGCCTCAGCCGGCCGTGGCGTCCTGCGTCGATGACCGGGAGGACCGTGAGCTGCGGCGTCGCGGCGGTGAGGTCCTGCGGGTCCATGGGCACCCGTGCGACGCTCATCGGCGGCTCCGTTCCTCGAACGGTGAGGGCTGTTCCTTCACGGACAACAGGTGCCGACGCGGAGCGCGGTTGATCCACCGGAAAGCGGGAAATCCCTCACTGCTTGGCGGCTGCGACGCCGCGGTTGAACCGCGCGTACGGCGCCAGCTCGCCCCTCACGGGCGCGACGACGTGCGCGCGCACGACGCGGGCGATCACCTGGTGGCAGGCGTCCTCGACGGTGCGGGCCTGCTCGGCGCCGACGCGCTCGGCAACCGTCCGGCCGGCGAGCACGACGCCCGCTCCGGCCAGCGTCGTCACGCCCAGCGCGACGACGGGAAGAGTCGTCGACGCGCCGCCCATGACGGAGGCGGCGACGTAGAGCAGCCCGGCGAGCACGCAGACGCCGACGAGGGCGCGGGCGACGCCGAGCGCGGTGAGCCATCCGGGCAGCCGCAGCTGAAAGCGGAGCGACGACAGCTCCCCGTCGAGTCGGTCGTCGGTCTCCCTCAGCCCCTCGGTGGCGGCTGCCCGGATGGGGTCTGCCCAGGCAGGAGCGAGATCGCGGCAGACGCTGTCGGCGAACGCCCGCACGGCGTTGTCGACGGCCGGTCGGTCGACCGGTCCCAGTCGTCGGATCCCCGGCTCGCTGCCGGTCGTCTCGGTTCGGTTCCTGCGGAGTGGCGCCATCCGGCGCAGGGCCTCGGCGCGCGCGGTCCGCTCGGCGGAGGCGGCCAGGCCGTTCACACCGGCGGCCGCGGCCACCCGGCGCTCGAGGTCGGAGACCCACACGTCGGGGATCGTCAGCGGTGCGTCGCCGCCCGCGTCCTGGAGGCGGACCGCCGCGGAGCGGATGTCGGCCTCCACGCGCAGGGCGGCGTTCTGCTTCTCCTCGACCCGACGCCGGATCGCGGTGCGCAGCTCCTTGATGCCGGTGCCGTGGCGCGCACTCGTCGCGAGGATCCGCGGGTCGCGGATGCCGTCGGCCACGAGCAGCTTGCGCAGGTCGCGCAGCATGCCCGGCCTGCGCTCCTCCGGGACGTTGTCGACGTGGTTGAGCACGACCATGGTCACGGCGCGGTGGCCCGCGAGCGGCTGGAGGAAGCGGCGGTGGATCGCCGCGTCGGCGTACTTCTGGGGATCGACGACCCAGATCAACAGGTCGGCCAGCTCGACGACGCGCTGCGCCTCCTCGTGGTGGGCCACCTCGAGCGAGTCGTGGTCGGGCAGGTCGAGCAGGATGACGCCCTCGGGGAGTCGCGAGCGGGTGGGCGCGGGCGACAGGTCCGCGCGCCGGTGCTGGTCGGCGGCAGGCACCCCGAGCCACTCGAGCATGTCCTCGACGTCGTCGTCGGTCCAGACCAGAGCCTTGGCCTTCGAGGTCGTCGGGCGCTGGGCACCCGAGGCGGAGAGCTCGACACCCGCGAGGGTGTTGAACAGCGTCGACTTGCCCGATCCTGTGGACCCGGCGATCGCCACGATCGTGTGCGCGGCCGACATCTGCAGACGTCCGGTCGACCGGGCGACCGAGGCCTCCACGGAGTCGAGGAGCTCGTCGTCCAGCCGGCCGCGTGCTGCGTCGACGGCGGCGTCGAGGCCGTCGAGACGCGGCTGCAGGCTGCTCCCCCGGGTCCGCACCCGGGGCGGCGTTGCCAGCGATGAGCCCAAACCTCGACCGAGCATGTCTCAGACCTCTCGTCTCTCGTGACGGTCCAGCGTTCGTGCGGCGGCGCGCGCGGCTGCGCGCAGGCGCCCCGGCGCGTCCGGGGCGAGGTTCCAGGCCAGGACCGGTTGGAGGTACCGGTCGCGGTCCTCCGCGAGCACGGCCGTCAGGGTCTTGGCGACCCCGTCGCGGGCCTCGGCGACGAGAGCACCCGCCCCTTCCTGCTCCTGGCCGCCGGCACCAGGAGGCGTCGAGACGGCATGGATCACCAGCGCGAGCGCCAGCGCGTCCCGGCCCTCGCGGCCCGGCCCGGCGGCGTCGTCGCCGAGCACCTCGGCGACGCGGTCGGCGAACCGGTGCCGCCATCCACGGATGGTCTTGCGAGCCCGTGAGCCGAGGCCGCGGCCGGGACGGGACAGGTCCTCGGTGCTCCAGTCGAGCAGCGCCCGGCCGTGCGTGGTCGCACGCAGGCGCCGGCTCGCGTCCGCCGAGGCCCGCTCGGCGTGGTCGACGAGAAGCGTCTCGAGCGCGAGGTCGAGTGCCTGGCCCAGCTGCTGCAGCCGGGTGCCGAGACCGGGGTCGTGGCCGGCGAGCTGCTTGCGGACCGTGGCCAGGGTGTCGTCGGGCCGTTCGAGGTCGTGGTTGCCGACCAGGTCCATCCAGCGGACCATCAGGTCGCCCCGGACCAGGGTGCTGTCGTGCAGCGCCCCGCGGAGGGACTCGGCCGTGCCGGCGTAGACCTTGTCGGCGACGGTGAGCAGCTCGCTGACCGCCTCGACCTGGAGCGCAGCGGCGTCCGCCACCGGCGCGGCGACGCGGACGGCTCGGCGTACGGCACCTCCGAGGGTCTGGCGGACCGCGGACCGGCGGGCCGCTGCGTCGGCGCCGAACGCGTCGAGCCAGGCCCTGAGGTGCGACACCGACTCCGCGGGGAGCCGGTCGCCGTCACCGATCGCTCCCTCCTCGACGAAGAAGACGGCGTCCGCGGCGACACCGCTGTCGCGGAGCATCCTGGTCAGGTGGGGTGAGACGGTGGCCATGTCCTCGGCAGGGACGCGGTTCATGACCACGGTGACGGCGGTCTGGCGCTCGAGCGCCAGCGACAGCTGGAGCCAGGGCACCTGGTCGGAGTAGCGCGCCGCCGACGTCACGAACAGGAGCAGGTCGGCGGCGGCGAGCAGCGTGGTGGCCAGCTCGCGGTTGCGGTCGTCGATCGAGTCGAAGTCGGGCGCGTCGAGCACCGCGACGCCGCGGGGCACGGTGGGGCTCGCGACGAGCTGCAGCGACTCGTGGTCGGTGGTCGGGCGGTCCACGCGGTCCAGCGTCGGCAGCACCCGCTCCGGGCCGAACCACTCGCGGTCCGCGGGATGGTGGACCAGGACGGGCGACCGGGTCGTCGGGCGCAGCAGCCCGGGCGTCGTCACGGCGCGCCCGGCGAGGCTGTTCACCAGCGTGGACTTGCCGGCGCCGGTGGGGCCGCCGACCACGATGAGCGCCGGCCCGTCGAGCCCGGCGAGCCGGGGCAGCAGGTAGTCGTCGATCTGCGCGACGACACGGTCCCGCTCCTCGCGGACCGGAGCGACCCCGGAGAGGTCCAGCGGCAGGCCGGCCGCGTCGAACGCGGCCTGCAGGCCCGCAACGGCGGAGCGGAGCTCGGGCGTCGCCCGCGTGCTCGGCGCCGGTCCGGCCCCGGTCACGTCGCGGACGCGCTCCTCAGTCGCCACGCTGGCCATGACGACGGAACATCGAGCCGAGCTGGCGGTCGCGCGGTTGGTCCGAGCCGTCCTCGTCGGCCTCTCCTGCCGGGGTGCTCGTCTCGTCGACGTCGTCGTAGGCCGCCTCCCAGATCGACTCGTCCTCGGTCCCGCCGTCCCCGGTCCCGACCTCGGATGTGTCGTCGGCGGCGTCGGAGGTCAGCTCGTCGAGATCGTCCGGGTCGTCGGCCTCGGCGTCGATGCCGACCTCGCCGGCGTCGGTCAGGCCCAGGTCGGTATCGATGTCGTCGAGCTCCTCGTCGAGGGACACGGGCGGCGGATTCTCCGAGAGCAGCTGGTCCATGGAGTCCCGCGCCGCCAGCAGTCGCTCGAGGATGTCGGCGACCGCGGTGGTGAGGTCGGTGATCGTGTCGGCGACCTGCTCGCCGAGCTCGGTCGCGCGGTTGAGCACGTTGCGCGCCTCACCGCGGATCTCCTCGCCGTCGCGACGCGCGCTCTCGGCCGCGTCGGCGATGTAGGCGCGGGAGGTCTCCTCCGCCTCGGCCATCGAGGTGCGCAGGGCCTCGGCGCGGATGCTGTCGGCGTCGCGGTTCGCGGACTCCACCAGGTCGGCCGCGAGCGCGTCGACCTTGGCTCGCTGGGCCGCGGCCCAGCCGGCCAGCTCCTGCCGCGCGCGCTCCGCGGCGGCCGTGGCCTCGAGCATGATCCGCTCGGCCTCGTCGGCCGCGGTCCGTCGCGCCTCGGTGGCGACGGCCAGCATCTGCTGGGCCTCCTGATGGGCTTCCCGGGTCGCGCGCAGCGTGGCGGCATGCTCCTGCGCCGCGGCGGTGACACTGGCGACGTCGGGATCGGTCGGGGGCGAGCCAGGGGGCTGGAGCTCGCTCATCACCTGGTCGAATACACGGGCGGCGTCGGAGCGGGGGGTCTCGGCGCTGTCCGAGCCAGGCAGCTCGCCTTCAGACGGAGAACCGGAGCGACTGAACATGTCCGACTAGTGCGGAGCGGCGGTCGATTGATCCACGGCTGCCGAACTTTGTGCCGGCTTCTTGCCGCCGACGCTCACTCGTCGTCCCCGGAGTCGGAGAGCGGCCGGAACGACCAGCCCTGGCTCTCCTCGGAGCGCGCGAGCTCGGACGACCGGCGCTCGACGTGGAACGCCTCGCGCAGGGTCGCCAGCAGCCGCTCGCCCTCGTCCAACCGGGTGTTGAGGACAGTGAGGCCGACCTCGCGCATCTCGTCGGCGTGCCCCTGTGCCTCGGAGACGATCCGCCGGGCCTCGCGGTCAGCCTCGGAGAGCTTCGCGGTCGCGAGCCGGACAGCGGTCGCACGCAGACGCTGCGCCTCCTGGGCCACCAGCGCGAGCAGGCGGTACGCCTCGGCGCTGTCCGCGGTCCGGCCGCTCTGGAGGCGGTCGATGAGCCGGTCGATCTCCAGGTGCGGAAAGCTCGGGGGCCACGTCGAGTCCCCGCCGTCGTCCGGCGTCACGTTCACCCTGGGCTAGTGCACCGGGCGACCGGGTTTGATCCGTCAGATCTCCTCCGGCGGCGCGGCGATGTAGCGGAAGGCGGCCCAGTAGTAGGGATGCGGGTGCCGCTCGGACACGTAGCGGCGTGCCTGCCGCAGCGCCGAGGACACCGTGGCCCCCTCCGCGATGCCGCGGTAGAAGTGGGTCATCAGCTCCAGGGTCACCGCGTCGTCGACCGGCCAGAGTGCCGCCACGACACCGCGGGCGCCGGCCGCCAGGCACGCCGAGGCCAGTCCGACCGGTTCGGACAGGTAGTCGGGTGACAGGCCGGAGCCGCAGGCGCTGAGGACGACGACGGACCCCTCGAGGCCGAGCCGCTCGGTCACGATGTCGCTGGCGAGCAGCCAGCCGTCGCCCAGCCGCAGCGCCGAGGACAGCGGGCTGTCCTGGCGGAAGACCCCGTGGCAGGCGAAGTGCACGAGGTCGGCGGCGCCCTGCCGCCGCGCGAGTGCCTCGCGGCCGGCGTCGGCGCCGAGCACGATCTCCGCGGACGGCAGGGTCCGGAAGATCATCTCCGCCTCGGCGGTGATGAGGGGGGCGTTCTCGTCGGGGACGGCCAGCACCAGCATCGCCAGGTCGGTCGGCGGGTCGGCGGCCGGCCGCGGCGCGGACGGGAGCGGCAGGCCGCCGTCCAGCTGGGAGTACCACGGCCCGACCTCGTCGAGCAGGGCGTCGAAGGGGATGGCGTTCAGGTGGCGGTGGCCGATGATCTGGAGCTCCTCGTCCAGGTCGGCGAGGAGGTTCGCGATCGGCGCGACGAGCATCTCGCACAGCCCGTCCAGCGACGGCGACGAGGTGGTCCAGTCGTCGGCCGAGCCGGCTGCCATCAGCCGGCACTCCTGCTGCCAGGACCGCACCAGCCGCTGCGATTCCGGCGCGACCCCGCGGAGCACGCGCGCGTCGACCTGACCGTCGCGGAGGACGAAGGCGACGACGTCGTCACCCATGACGAAGTACTCGATCATCGAGCCCCACGGCACGCTCGGGAGGGTCTCCTCCGTCACGATGCCGGCCGAGCTGGTCGCCCGGATGGTCTCGGTGATCAGCTGGTCGAGGCGTCGATGCCGCGCCTCGTCGTCGGGTGAGGGCACCGAGCCCCGGGTGCGCTCGGCGAACGGGACGACGGTGTCGCACTTCACGGCGCGCGCGCGTCGCCACGCCTCGACGCGGCCCGCGTGGTCGTCGCGCTCGAGGAGCATCGCGATCAGGTCCATGGTGCCCTCGCTGAGGCAGCAGGTGCCGGCGCCGCGCTCTCCGAGGTCGCCCTGCCACGCCCGCCCCGCGGCGATCGCACCGCGCAGGGAGTCGATCGCCTCGTCCCTCTCGCCGAGCCGCCGCTGCAGCTGGGCCCTGGCGACCCGCACGCTGATCCTCAGCTCGGGAAGGCCGGTCCGGCTCGCGAGCTCGGCGGCGCCGTCCAGCAGCAGCGACGCCGCCTCCGGGTTCTCGACGCGCGCGGCCATGATCCGGGCCTGGACGCCCACGTAGGGGACCGTGTCGTCGAGCTCCTCGGCCAGGACGCGGGTGCAGAGGGCGCGAGCACCGTCGATGTCGTCGACGGACATCGCGAGCTCGGCCTGGGCGAGCCAGGTCCGCGCTCGCATCAGGTTGCTGCCGCACTCCTCGAACAGGCTCTCCGCGACCGCGAGCTCGCCCGCCGCCGCGTTCGCCCGGCCCCACTGGAGGGAGGCCCGGCCGCATGCGAGCGTCGCCCGCGCGTAGTGCTCGACCGCACCGATCTCGGTGAAGTCCTCCTGGGCGGCGCGCGCCTCCGCGTGGGCCTCGGCGGTGAAGCCGGCCCGCAGCAGCGCGTGCGACCGGGCGACCCGGTGGGCACCGGTGTCCCACAGGCTGTCGAGGTCGGGCTGCAAGCAGTCGAGGAGCTCGAGGGCTCGCCCGACCTGGCCGGCCGACGACAGCGCCTCGGCCATCAGCACCAGAAGGACCGGCATCGGCCGGTCCGCCCCCGCCGCGAGGAACATCGCCCGGGCGCGATCGAGCTCGAGCACCGCGTTGTGCGCGAGCCCGGCGTCGAGAGCGGCGAGACCACGCCCCAGGTGGACCTGGGCGATCCCGTCGTAGTCGCCGAGCGCCGCGTAGAGGTTCTCCGCGGTGTTGTAGTGCCGGTTCGCGGTCGGGATGTGACCCATGCGCGCACGGGCGTCCGCGAGCTGCCGCTGCGAGTCGGCGTTCAGGCGCGTGACACGGCCGTCCTCGTGCGGTTCCTGGGCGAGCTCACCCTGGGTCCGGAGGACCGCAGCCTCGGCCTCCTCGAACTCACCGAGCAAGAGCTGGACCTCGGTGGACCCGATCGTCGCGCGGATGGCCTCCAGCCGCTTGGCGACGGCCAGCCAGTTGCGGCGGGCCAGCCGGAAGGCGGAGGCAGCGTCACCGAGCTGTCCCCGCCGCACGGCCAGATCGCCGCGGATCTCGCTCAGCAGCGCCGTGCGTCGGAAGTCCCGACGTCCGCTGAGCGCGGTCTCCGCACGGTCGAGCAGGTCCGCGCTTCGCTCCGCGTCGCGCCGGCTGTAGGCCGCCGCCGACTCGATGAGCCGATCAACTTCTGTTCCCGCCGTCGAGGCGGGGTTCCCGAGGGTCGTCATCGGCCGTCACGGGCCTTGCAGGTCGAGGACCGCCCGCACGCGGGTGGTCCCGGAACTGAGCCACAGCTCGTCGACCTCCGTGGGCACGCCGCGCACCTCGAACCGGCCGTCGGCCGTCGTGCGCGCCGCACGCCGCAGGCTGCCGGCCTGGAGGAACGCCAGGTCGATCCCTGTCGGCTCGCCCCGCTCCACGACCACCAGACCCTGGACGTCGACCATCCCCTCACCGGAGTTGGTCGCGTCGAGGACGAAGCGGCCGAGCTCGCTCTCGAAGGCGAGGTGCACACCGTCGTCGTCGAGTGACCGGACGCCCGCGGCCGCCATTCCCATCCGGGTGTCGTAGAGCAGCGAGGCGTCGGACCAGTCGTTGGAGAGCTCGGGGTTGTGCAGCCCGACGAAGACGTCGCGCAGGCGCTCGCTGAGCTCGGTGGGCGGCTGCTGGAGGGGCATCGAGCGCGCGTCCTCGACGAAGTCGCGGATCCACTGCACGGTCTCGGTCGTGCCGGCGTCGGCGGTGGCGACGTACGCCGTCACGGCGTCGGCGCGCTCGGCGACGAGCCGGCCCTCCACCCAGTCGAGAAGGTCCGTGAAGGACGGACGTGCCGCCCTCACGACTCGTCCCCCAGGATCACGCGGAGCTTGTCGAGGCAGCGCCCGCGGAGCGGGCCGATGCCACCGATCGACCGGCCGAACCGGTTCGCGATCTCGGCGTAGCTCGGTGCGTCCGGTTCGAAGTAGAGCGCCAGCAACAGCTCGCGGCAGGTGCCGCCGAGCGTCGCGAGCGCGTCGTGGAGGGCCGTCATCGTCGCCCAGTCGGCGAACGGGTCGGTCGTCCCCTCGGCCGCGAACTCGAGAGGGGTCGTGCGCCGGCTCAGGTTGCGGGTCCGCCAGGCCTGGCGGCGGGCGACGGTCATCAGCCAGGACGGGAGCTTCTCCTCGTCGCGCAGCTTGTCGAGCGAGTCGACCAGCGCGACGAACGTGGCCTGGGTGACGTCCGCGGCGTCCTCGGCGCTGAGGCCGTTGCGGAGGGCGACCGTGTAGACGAGCCGCTCGTAGCGGCCGACCAGGGTGTTCCAGGCGTCCGCGTCGCGGCGCCGGCACCGGCGCAGCAGGTCGGCATCGGTCACCGGGCCGTTCTGCGGCGCCGGTGGACCGGATGGATGTGCGCTGTCGGCGAGACGAAGCGCGGGTGTGCGAGTCGGGCGCTCGCTCATAGGCGTCATCTTGATCCCCAAGTGTGCAGTTGTGGGGAACGAAGGGAGCACGACGTTCCCCGAGGTTTGGGACCAAGCACCTTGGATCAAATGATCCGGCCGAGAGAGCTTTCGGTCGGACCCGGGCACGAGGCCCTCGGGTCAGACCGGCACGCTAACTCCGCCATCGGCCGCCCGACAAGGATCTTTTTCCTATTTGTTGGGCGAGGGATCAAAACCCTTTCACCCGCCCACCGGTGATGCATGGACGTCGTCCGCCGGTCAGAGCGGTGTCACGACCCCGCCGATGGAGCGGGGTCGCGACCCGACGAGTGCGTCGATCTCGCTCTCGAGGACCGAGTAGTCCCGCGAGCACGGCGCCCGATGCCGTGGCTCTCCTCGCGTGACCACCCCGTCGGAAATTAACTAAACACCCCTTGCCGGGGATGCATCAAGAGGTTTACCAAGAGTTGACAACATTTTGGTAATACCCTGAAGACCCCTCGGATCCACCGCCACTCGGAGCACAGAGGAGAACCCCATGAAGAAGTTCCGCATCACGCTCAGCGCCACCGCGCTCGCACTAGCAGCTGTGCTCGCGCTGGGCGCCGCTGCGCCGGCCGACGCCGCGCAGCAGGTGCAGAACGTGCGGCCGGTCGGCTGCTGCTAACCGGCTCAGTCGATAGACGTCGCGGCGCGGGTGCGGATCGGATCGCGCCCGCGCACGCGGAGGCCGCTCGACGACGCCGCCTTCTTGAGCGCGGCGTGTGCCGCCTGAAGGTCGTCGAGCGCCTCGAACAACTCCGAGAGCTCGCACCAAGCCTGCGCAACCCAACGGTCCGTGCCGTCCAGGCCGGCGAGTAGCTCGGCTGTCCGGTGAAGTGCGCTGAGCGCCTCGTCGCGTCGTCCCAGCTCCGCGAGCGCCTCCCCGCGAGCCAAAGTCGCCTCAGCGAGTGCGAGAGGAGCGTCGTCCGGGGTTGCCGCGCAGGCTCGATCGGCGGCCTCGAGTGAGGCCTCGCGACTACCACCGAGCAGTAGAGCGCGGGCCAGGAGCACGTCGCCGTGCGACAGCTCGGCGGCGCTCGCTCCCGTGTCGCGGAGCTCGATCTTCGCGCGCTCCAGGTGCTGGAGCGCCTCGCTCACGTCGGCCGGCTGGAGGTCCATGTGCAGGCGACCGAGCTCGAGGCGCAGCCGGGCGAGGTTGCGAGCGTCCTGCCCCTCCCCCAGCAGTGCCAGCGCCCGGTTGGCCAGGGCCAGGGCCGACTGGGTGTCGCCCCGCTCGGAGTAGACGATGCTGGCGTTCCAGTACGCCGCGCTCCGCGCGGCGGGTGATGCGGCCTCCTCGGCGGTCTTGATCGCCTCAGTGCAGATGCGTGCCGCACGGCTGAGATCGCCGCGCTCGATGTAGGCCAGCGCGACGGTCATGGCGAGCTGGATGGCCTCGTCGGTCCGGTTCAGGCCGTTGGTCTCGAGGATCGGCTGGAGGCGCTCGCCGATCTCGGTCGCGAGGTTGAGGTCTCCGACCTCGCGGTAGCAACGGCTCAGGGCGATCCCGCACCGAACGGCGGACAGACCGCTCGAGTCGTCGAAGAGGCGCTCGAGCTCGAGGATGGCTTCGTCGAGCTGGCCCAGGGACTCCATCGCCCGCGCCACCAGGAACCGTCCTTGCTGCGCGAGATCGGACAGCGACGCGCCTGTGGCACGGTCGACGTACTGGCGGGCCTGGTGCTCGGCGTCGAGTGCCTCGCCGTTCTGCAGGGCGAGCTCGGCGTAGCTCAGGCCCAGGCGGATCTCCTCGAGCTCGGCGCTGGCCGCGCCCTGCAGGAATTCCTCGACGCTGAGCCCGAGGCGCTCGGCGATCGTCGTGAGCACCTTCATCGTCGGCCGTCGGGAGCCGGTCTCGATCCGGGACAGGTAGCCGATGGAGAAGTCGTCGCCGGCGAGGTCACCCTGGCTCCAGCCGCAGGCGGTGCGTGCTGCGCGCACACGAGAGCCCAGGACGACCGTGTCGATCGTTCTGAGCGTTTCCCCATGCCGCGCGTCCACTTGACTCACTCCGACGAATCGTAGGCGAATCCGCGGCGGAAGTCGGGTAATTGCAAGGCGATTTTCAGGCCGAGGCCCGGATCACGACGGATTCCGCGCCGAGACGGCTCGATGGCGGCGGAATCACTTGCACCGAGGGCCGATGACCTCATGGATCAGTGCCGTCGGGGCCCTACGGCCACGTGCCGATGCCCGGAAAACCCTTGCGCGACTGGTCTAGTCCAGTGATACCCAATATGGGTCGCTCACCCGGCTTCGAGCCACGACCCGGTGCTGGACACGACGACGAGGCGATGCACCTCGCACATGCCGCCGGGAGTGACGGCAACCTGTTCGCACGACGGGAAGCGGCAGTCGGCATGCGACGAGACGTCGATCGCTGCGGTCATGCCGTCCACCTCCTCTTGGTTTCCACGGGGATGATGCTCGCTCGTCGGAGCCCCGAAACTCGACGGGCGTTTGTCCACATCCGTCTGGTCATCATGAGCCCCCCGAGGCCGTCGGCGGGGTTGATTGCCGCAGACGCGCCGAACCGATGTCGGCTGGTCGTCCTAGCGTGCGGTCCATGGCCGCTGTGAGAGAAGTCCAGGTGACCTTCGACTGCGCCGACCCGTGGGCTCAGTCGCTGTTCTGGAACGAGGTGCTCGGCTACGAGCACCCGCCTCCCCCGCCGGGCTTCGGGTCGTGGGAGGAGTTCTCGGCGTCGCTGCCCGAGCAGCAGCGCAACGCCGCATCGGCGTCGCAGGACCCTGCGGGCCGCGGGCCGCGGCTGTTCTTCCAGCGGGTGCCGGAGGGGAAGGTCGCCAAGAACCGCGTCCACCTCGACGTCCGCGCCGCCCCTGGTCTCCAGGGCGATGCCCGGATGGCGGCGCTCGAGGCGGAGTGCGAGCGCCTGGTCGCGCTCGGGGCGACTCGCCTCCAGCGGTTCGAGCCGGAGCCGCCGATGTCGATGGGGTTTCTCGTGATGCGCGACCCGGAGGGCAACGAGTTCTGCCTCGACTGAGCCACGGCTGAGCCGGCGCCGCCGGCGTCGTCCTCAGGGACGAACTTTCCGCAATGACACCACGCGGGAAGGCGGCAGCGGGTCCAATGGCGCGCACATCGTCGACGAGGAGGACCGATGGCTCGATCGTTGCGCCTGCTGGCGTGCGCTGCCCTGGCGGCGGCGCTGACCGTCCCCGCGGGAGCGGGGGCGTCCGCCGAGGGGCACGCCAAGAAGGCCGACCTCGTCGTCGCCTCGGTGCGGACGCCGGCCTCGGTGGAGGCCGGGACCGCTGCGGCTGTCCGGGTCAAGGTCCACAACGGCGGCAAGGCGAAGGCGTCTGCCTCGGTCGTGCGGCTCGCTCTGTCGACCGACCGGACGGCAGGCGGGGACACCGCGCTCAAGCCGACCCTTGCGGTCCCGTCCCTCTCCCCCGGCGGGTCGTGGTCGGGGAAGGTGTCGGTGAACGTGCCGGCGTCGGCCGGGGTCGGCAGCTACTACGTGATCGCGTGCGCCGACGCGAAGCGCCGGGTCGCGGAGACGAACGAGATCAACAACTGCAAGGTCTCGAGCTCGCTCGCGGTGTCGGCACCGATGACCAGCCACGACCTGATCGACGCAGATGTTGCGAGCGGCACGCTGACCGAGGAGCAGGGCCTGGTCTACAAGGTGTTCTCCGACTTCGGCGACCCCCGGCTGCCGGGGAAGTACGCCGGAGCGACGAACGGCGTCGAGGAGGGCGCGCTTCCGGAGGCCGCGGAGAGCTGGGACACGCTCTCCCCCGCCACCCAGGACACGCTGCGCCCCTTCCTGATCCCCGCCTTCTACCCCGGTAGCCACTGGACGCCTGCGACACCCGGGCGGGCCCAGGAGGCCGGGCGGGACTCGCTGCTCGACTCGCCGTGGTGCAGCGGCTACGGCAGCATCCAGCCGGCGTTCGAGTCGTGGGGCCACGAGGACACCACGGACGGGTCCTTCCGGGTCTGGTGGCTGAAGAAGTACCCGGGCGACGAGACCCTCGCCAAGCACATCGCCGACGTCCTGGAGAAGCGCATCCTTCCCGAGCTGTCGGACTACATGGGGCACACGATCAAGCCCGACGGCGGGAGCCTCTGCGGTGGTGGCAGTGACGCCATCGACATCGCCCTCGTCGACACGAGCACCGCGGAGACCTTCCCCGACGGCGGCTGCGACGGCGACGGCACCTCGACGCACATGTTCTGGCCGCGCACGAAGCCCGCCCCGTGGGCGGGCATCGACCCCTACCTCGCCCACGAGGTGCTGCACATGATCCAGTTCGGGATGCCGAGCGCCAGCGGCTGCCAGGCGTCGTCGTGGCTGCGGGAGATGACGGCTGAGTGGATCCAGGACTACGCGACCGACCCGCTCTACCCCGTCGGGCTCGCCCCGGACGACACCGAGCACCTGTCCTCGACGCTCTACTTCCAGCGTCCCGACGTATCACTGGACGCGACCAAGCCGGCCGGGCACGACTACGGCTCCTACCTCTTCCCGCTCTTCGAGGCCAGGCACGGCGACGTGGACTTCGTCCGGCACGTCTGGGAGAACGCCGGTTCCCTGCAACCGACGGAGGCGGTGAACGCGGCGCTGCCCGGCGACGGCTTCAACGCGGTGTGGCCGGAGTTCGCACTCGCCCTCTGGAACCAGGACCCGGTCCACGACTTCAAGGACTGGGACCAGCTCTCGGAGGGCGCCAGGACGGTCGGCACGCAGGGGATCGCCGTCGGCACCCACCACCCGAAGGTGCACGTCGAGCACCTGGCGACGAAGTACCTCGCGCTCGACTTCGACAAGGGAGTCACCGAGATCGAGGTCACCAACGACCAGGCCGGCGAGAAGGACGCGAGCCTCCAGGCGGTCATCGAGTACGACGACGGCAGCACCAAGGTCGTCAACCTCTCCGACGAGCCGACGACCACGATCTGCATCGACGACGGCACCAAGCGCGTGACCTCGGTGGTGCTGATCTTCGGCAACGCGAACCAGACGGCGCCCATCGACTTCGCGCCGACCGTCGAGGGCAAGGCCAGTTGCGGCTGCCCCGACGTGGCCCCGAAGGCCGCCTCTCGGGCGGGTGCCACCTGCACCGGCAACATCACGTTCAGCTGGACCGAGGACACCACGGACGAGAAGCCCGAGGGCGTCGTGGGCCGCACCCACGAGACCGGCGGAGGGACCCTGGGGCTCGCGTTCGAGTCGCCGACGTCCAGCGACCCGGGGACGTTCTGGGTCGACCCGGCGTCGACCTACGAGCTGCACCGGACCTGGCACTCCGAGTCCTATCGCGACTGTGGGACCGAGACCGGCGACGTCTCCGATGCGGGCAGCGGGCACTTCGACGACCAGCAGACCTTCGCCGTGCACGATCCCGACGCCACCGGGAGCGACGAGGTCGGGGTGTCCCTCATCTTCGTGCTCCCGGTGACGGCGACCAAGCACTTCGCCTCCGAGTGCACCGGCCAGAGCTCCGACGAGGTGACGCCCGACCACTGGGGCGTACCGGGCTGCCCACCGAAGACCGGCGGCAACTTCTGGTGGAAGTTCGATCCGGTGTCCCCCGGGTCGGACGACTACCGGATCAGCTGCAGCGGCACCGTCGAGTGGGAGGACGGGTTGGGCAAGCACGTGCTCACCTCGACGGTGTCCGGCACGATCACCCTCCCTTGACCGACCGACCGAGGACCTTGCCGCGCGCCAGGGCGTGCCAGACGCGGGCGGTGGCGACCGAGTCGGGCCGGAGTCCGAGCCGGGCGCGGTAGTGCCGGACTGCGCGGGCGGTGACCTTGCCGTAGTCGCCGTCGACCCGGAGCCGCGGCCGGTCGAGGGCGACGTTGAGCGCGCGCTGCAGGCGGCGTACGTCATCGCCGGTCGCACCCTTGCCGAGCACGGGAGTCCGTCCCCGGGCGAGGAGCGACGTCCACGTCGCTCGGTCGACGGTCCCGGTCGCGTGCAGGCCGTTCGCATGCTGGAACCGGACGACAGCCTGCCGGGTCCGCCCGTCGAGCCGGCCGCTGGCCTTCAGCGGGTGCACCTGGCCGCGGAGGACGAGGCACTGGGCCACGCGCACGAGCGGCCCGCGGGCGCCCGGCGCGAGCGTCCGCGGCCGCACCCGCGCGGCCCGCTGGTCGCACCCGGCCGCGGACGCGGGTGTCGTGCTGGTGCCGAGGTCGACGTAGTCCCAGTCGATGTCCATCGGGACGCCGCCGAACTCCACCCGGGTGTCGAGGGCGAACTGGTGTACCCGGTTGGTGCGCAGGGACGCGGCGTCCGTGACGTACTGCCGGGGCAGGTTCCCGGCCCGGTCGATCCACGCGTACCAGGCGGCGTCCGGCCGCACGTAGCTCGGATGCGTGCGGCTCAGCAGGGAGATCGCGGAGCCGACGTAGGAGTAGACGCCGGAGCGGTAGCTTCGGCGGTGGATCTCCTTCGTCCACTCCTCGAGGAACGCCAGCGACGACCACCGGCACTTCGGCAGGTTTGTCGCGAACGGCTCGAAGTCGTAGAAGATCTCCTCGCCCGGCGGCAGGCCGAGGGCGTCCGCGGCGTCGGCTGCGCGCCTGGCCTGGTGGACGCCGTCGAGGCGAGCCGCCCCGTAGCCGTCACGGGGACCCGGACGGTCGTCGATGCGGTGGTCGTAGCCGGTGCAGGAGGCCTGGGGGCCGACCCAGATCGGCAGCAGCTTCCAGCCCGACCGGATCTGTCGGTCCACCCAGCCGGCGGTCAGGTACCGCTGCTCGCACGCTCGATGGATCCCGCCGAGGTAGATCCCCACGCCGGTGAACGGCGAGCTGACCCGCCAGCGGTCCATCACGGACTGGCTGGGCGCGCGGCACGCGTCGAACGCGTAGCCGCTCCACCGGTCCGCCGGCGGCGGCGCAGGTGGCGCCGGCCGACCGGCCACCCCGTGGCGGCCCTTCGCGTGGTTCGACGCCCTCGGCCCGGCGTCCGGCCCGGCGTCGGGTCCGCGACCGACGACCGCGACCACCCCCAGGAACAGCGCCAAGGTCGCGAAGGCGACGACGAGGGGCGCGGGACGGCCGGGGAGGCGCATGGGCATCCATCAGGAGAGGACAGGGCCGGAGAATCGTAGGCACGGGCCGTCCCTGCCCGGGCCGGAACTCACGAATCAGGGGGCCGGCGCGACCCACTCCTCGCTCCGCTTCCACAGCTCGGCGGCGAGCTCCGGGGTCGCCACCGGCGACGGCTCCTTCTCGCGCTCGTTGTCGTAGTAGCGGCCCGTCCGGTCCGCCAGCTCGGGCGCCGTCGCGCAGTGGAGCGAGGCCCGGGCGCCGTCCGTCACCGATCGCATGAACAGCTTCATCACGTGCCGTACGCCGAACGGGACCTCGCGCCAGACGTCCGAGGCGACCGCTCCCGGGTGCAGCGAGTACGTCGTCACGCCGGTCCCGGCGAGCCGCCGGGCCAGCTCCTGGGAGTGCAGCACGTTGGCGAGCTTGGAGACGCAGTACTCGTCGAACGCGGTGCGGGTGACCGAGGTGCGCCGTACCGCCTCCCAGTCGATGCCCTTGGCGCGGTAGTGCCCGTCGCTGGACACGCTCACGATCCGGCCGGGACCGCTCTCGACGATGCGGTCGCGCAACAGCTCGGTCAGCAGGAACGGGCCGACGTGGTTCGTGCCGAACGCGAGCTCGAAGCCGCTCGCGGTCATCCCGCGCGAGCCCGCCAGGCCGGCGTTGTTGATCAGGACGTGCAGCGGCTCGCCCGTCGCCAGGAACGTCTCGGCCGCCCGGCGCACGGATCCCAGGTCCCCGAGGTCGAGCGGCACGAAGTCGAGGTCGGTGTTGCCGGTGTCGTCGGCGATCTCCTTCATCGCCGCCCGGGTCTTCTCCTCGGAGCGCCCGGCGATGACCACCCGCGCGCCGCGCGCCGCGAGCCCGCGCGCGGTCTCCTTGCCGATCCCGGTGTTGGCGCCGGTGACGAAGAACGTCCGGCCGCTGAGCTCTGCCATGCCGCAGAGTCTGACGGCACTCGGCGAGTGGTGTCGTCCTCCCAGGGTCGGAGTGGCCTCAGCCGCCCACGTACGCCGCCAGGTGCTCGCCGGTGAGCGTCGAGCGACCGGCCACCAGCTCCGCGGGCGTGCCCTCGAAGACCACCTGCCCGCCGTCGTGCCCGGCGCCTGGACCGAGGTCGATGATCCAGTCGGCGTGGGCCATCACCGCCTGGTGGTGCTCGATGACGATCACCGACTTGCCGGCGTCGACGAGCCGGTCGAGCAACCCGAGCAGGTTCGCCACGTCCGCGAGGTGCAGGCCGATCGTCGGCTCGTCCAGGACGTAGACGCCGCCCTGCTCCCTCATGTGCAGCGCCAGCTTGACCCGCTGCCGCTCCCCTCCGGACAGCGTGTTGAGCGGCTGCCCCAGCTTCAGGTAGCCGAGCCCGACGTCCTCGAGCCGGGCGAGGATCGACACCGCGGCGGGCGTCCTCGCCTGGCCATCGCCGAAGAAGGCGTGCGCCTCGGCCACCGGCAGGTCGAGCACGTCGGCGATGTTCAAGCCGTCGACGCGCAGGTCGAGGACCGCCGCCTGGAACCGCTTGCCGCCGCAGTCCTCGCAAGGCGTGGACACCGTGTCCATGAAGCCGAGCTCGGTCACGATCACGCCCGTGCCCTTGCAGGTCGGGCAGGCACCCTCGGAGTTGGCGGAGAAGAGCGCCGGCTTCACGCCGTTCGCCTTCGCGAACGTCTTCCGGATCGGCTCCAGCAGACCGGTGTACGTCGCCGGGTTGCTGCGACGGGAGCCCTTGATCGACGTCTGGTCGATCGTGACCACGCCCTCGCGCCCCGTGATCGAGCCGTCGATCAGGGAGCTCTTGCCGGACCCCGCGACGCCGGTGACGACGGTCAGCACGCCGAGCGGGATGTCGACGTCGACGTCCTTCAGGTTGTGGGCCGTCGCGCCGCGCACCTCGAGGACGCCGTTCCGCTCCCGGACCGCGTCCTTGAGCGCCGCGCGGTAGGACAGGTGCTGGCCGGTGAGCGTCCCGCTGCTGCGCAGCCCGGCCACGGTGCCCTCGAAGACGACCTCGCCCCCGGCGGAGCCCGCGCCGGGTCCCATGTCGACGACGTGGTCGGCGATCTCGATGGTCTCCGGCTTGTGCTCGACCACCAGCACGGTGTTGCCCTTGTCGCGCAGCTCCAGGAGCAGGTTGTTCATCCGCTCGATGTCGTGCGGGTGCAGCCCGATCGTGGGCTCGTCGAAGACATAGGTGACGTCGGTCAGGGCCGACCCGAGGTGCCGGACCATCTTGGTGCGCTGGGCCTCTCCCCCGGACAGGGTGCCGGAGGGACGGTCGAGCGAGAGGTACCCGAGGCCGATCTCGACGAACGAGTCGAGGAGGTGCAGCAGGGTCGCCACGAGCGGCTCGACCCCGGCGTCGTCGATCTCGCGCAGCCACGCGGCGAGGTCGGTGACCTGGAAGGTGCAGGCCTCCCCGATGTCGACCCCCTTGATCTTGGAGGACCGCGCCGACTCGTTGAGCCGGGTGCCGTCGCAGACCGGGCAGGTCTTGAAGACGGCTGCCCGCTCGACGAAGGCCTTGATGTGCGGCTGCAGGGCGTCGGGGTCCTTGCTGAACATGGACTTGCGGATCTTCGGGATCAGCCCGTCGTAGGTCACGTTGATGCCCTTGGCCCTGACCTTCGTCGTCTGCTTGTAGAGCAGGTCGTGGCGCTGCTTCTCGGTGTAGTCCTTGATCGGCTGGTCCGGGTCCACGAAGCCGGACTCGATGAAGGTCGCGACCATCCAGCCGTCCGGCGTGTAGCCGGGGACCAGGATCGCGCCCTCCCGCAGCGACTTGGACTCGTCGATGATCACGGACAGGTCGAGGTCGGAGATCGTTCCGCGACCCTCGCACTCGGAGCACATGCCGCCCAGGTAGACGGCGTCCTTGACGATCTTCTTCTCACCCTTGGGCCCCGTCAGCACGCCGCTCGCCCGGGTCGTCGGGATGTTGAACGAGAACGCGGTGGGACCGCCGATGTAGGGCTCGCCGAGCCGGCTGAACAGGCTGCGCAGCATCGCGTTCGCGTCGGTGACCGTGCCCAGGGTGGAGCGCGGGTTGGCGCCCATCCGCTCCTGGTCGACGATGATCGCCGTCGTCAGCCCCTCGAGCACGTCGACGTCCGGCCGGGGCAGGTTCGGCATGAAGCCCTGCACGAACGTCGAGTAGGTCTCGTCGATCAGCCGGCGCGACTCGGCGGCGACGGTGCCGAAGACCAGGGAGCTCTTGCCCGACCCGGAGACGCCGGTGAACACGGTGAGCCGCCTCTTCGGGATCTCGAGGTCGACGTCCTTGAGGTTGTTGACCCGCGCCCCCTGCACCCGGATCAGGTCGTGGCTGTCGGCGGAATGTGGCACGGCTTCTCCTCGATGGCGGGACGGCTCGTGCACATCGTGGCATCCGGCCCTCAGCCGCTGAGCACCTCCACGACGGTGCGGTCGCGGCCCTCGGCCTTGGCGCGGAACAGCGCCCGGTCGGCGGCGGCGAGCACCTTGGCGAACTCCGCCGGCTCGGTCGCGCAGTCGCTGGCCCCCACTCCGAGGCTCACCGTCACCGCCGCGTCCCGGACCCGGGTCGCGTCGACCGCCGCCCGGACCCGCTCGGCGACGGCGTACCCGGTCTCGGCGGACGTGTCGGGGAGGAACGCGCAGAACTCCTCGCCGCCGAAGCGCGCGAGGAGGTCCCCGCTCCGCAGCTCCCCGCCGATCGCCTCGGCCACGGCCGCCAGCGCGTCGTCGCCGGCGAGGTGGCCCCAGGTGTCGTTGAAGGCCTTGAAGTGGTCGAGATCGGCGAACAGCACGCACCACGGCTGGCCCCTGCCCCGGCACCGCTCGACGCCGTTGAGCGCCAGCCGTCGCCACGACTCGAACCGGAGCGTCCCGGTCTTGTCGTCGTGCTCGGCGCGCACCCGCAGCGGCTCGTGCAGTGCGGCCCGCTGCGTGAGGGCGTACACCGGGACGAGGAGCAGCACGAACCAGGCACCGGTCATCCAGATCGCCGCGGAGAGGCCGCCGACGAGCAGCACGGCGCCCTCGGTGAGGTAGAACGACCTGCTGGCGAGGGTCTCCCTCAGCCACGCCTCGTCGTCCCGGACGTTGAGGTAGGCGCTGCCGTGGAAGAGCAGGGTCTCGACCGCGAGGAAGACGGCGGCCGACGTCGCGACCGCGACCAGGCCCCGGCTGCCGTCGCCGTGCATGAGGTCGTGCGGGTCTCCGACGAGAGCGCGCGCGGTGACGGCGGCCGCGACCGCGGCGAGCACGAGGTAGGCCGCCGACCCCGCCCACTTCCACAGGGGGACGCGGAGACCGCGCCACCGCGCGTGGCCGTAGGTGACCGCGGTGACCGGCAGCAGCCACCAGGTCGGCAGGACGAGCGCAGCGGCGAAGGCCCACGCGGACAGCGCCTTGTGGGGCCGCTGGCTGTCGGCGATCCCTCCTTCGAGCACCCGGCCGATCTCGACGTTGGCCACGGAGAGACCGATCAGCAGAAGCGCGGTCCAGGCGTGCTCGAGCGAACCGGGGCGGTGGCCGTACTCCACCAGCAGCACCGGCAGGAGGCAGGCTCCCAGCATCGCTCCGGTGACCCACAGACGGCACGGCCACGGGGTGCGCAGGAAGGCGAACCCGCTCGGTGCGAGCGAGTCGTGGTGGACCATGGCGCGGACGGTACGGCGACCGGGGACGAGGCACGCCGGTAACGGGTCCGAGAGGCTCGGGTTCTGGCCGTCGAGCCCCTTCTCGCATGGCCCGAACGAGTCATTTCTCCCTGTCTTTACGGACCATTCTCGGCGGTTCCGCACCGATTTGCGCCGAGCCGCTTTTACCTTGGAATCCACGCAGCGACAACAAGTGAGAAGCCGTCATGTGGGACAACGAACCGTCCAAGCACGAGATCCTTTCGCACGACCTGCCGTGCCCCTACTGCGGGCACGCCGGACACCGCTACCTCCCGTGCGACCGCGAGTGCGGTTGCCAGGTCGAGGGCGTGGTGACGGATCGGTCGCGGGCCGCGGCGGGCTGAAGCCGCCCGCGGCAGCCTGGAATAGCCTGACCGGGTGACCGGTATCGCCGGCGACCTGCTCGCCGCACTGCCCGAGGGCACGGTCGTGCTCGAGCCCGACCGGATGGCGGGCTACCGCTGGGACCGGGCGAACGACCCCGACGCGGGACTGCCGCTGGCCGTCGTGCGTGCGACGTGCACCGAGGACGTCCAGGAGACGCTCCGGATCGCCCACCGCCACCGCGTGCCCGTCGTGCCGCGGGGAGCCGGCACGGGGCTGTCCGGCGGATCCTCAGCGGTCGACGGCTGCATCGTGGTCTGCACCGAGCGGATGCGCGCGATCGAGGTCGACCCCGCGACCCGCACCTGCACCGTCGAGCCCGGCCTGCTCAACGCCGAGGTGAAGGCGGCCGTCGCCGGGCACGGCCTCTGGTACCCGCCCGACCCGTCGTCGTTCGAGATCTGCTCGATCGGCGGCAACATCGCGACCAACGCCGGCGGTCTGTGCTGCGTGAAGTACGGCGTGACCACCGACTACGTGCTCGGGCTGACCGTCGTGCTTGCGGACGGCACCGCCGTCGAGCTCGGCGGCCCGCGGCTCAAGGACGTCGCCGGACTGTCGTTGACCAAGCTGTTCGTCGGCAGTGAGGGCACCCTCGGGGTGGTCACGCGGATCGTGCTGCGCCTGCTGCCCGCGCCGCGACCGCCCTCGACCCTGGTGGCCACCTTCGGCGCCCTCGGCGACGCGACCGACGCGGTCCTCGCCATCACCCGGCGGCTGCGCCCCTCGATGCTGGAGTTCATGGACCGGCCCTCGATCAACGCCGTGGAGGACGCGACCCGGATGGGCCTCGACCGGGCGGCCGCCGCGATGCTCGTGATCCAGAGCGACGAGCCGCCACCGGCGGCGGGCGAGGAGATCGCCACGATCGCGGGTCTGTGCAAGGAGCACGGGTGCACCGAGGTGTTCGCCACCGACGACCCCGAGGAGGGTCAGGCCTTCGTGGCAGCGCGGCGGATGGTCATCCCGGCGGTCGAGCGGCGCGGCTCCCTCCTGCTGGAGGACGTCGGCGTTCCGCTCCCCCGGCTCGGCGCACTCGTCGAGGGCATCGCCGGCATCGCCCGGGAGCGGGACCTGGAGATCGCCGTGGTCGCGCACGCCGGCGACGGCAACACCCACCCGCTGATCGTGTTCGACCCCTCCGACGCGGACCAGCAGGGTCGCGCGTCCGCGGCCTACGGCGAGATCATGGACCTGGCGATCGGGCTCGGCGGGACGATCACCGGCGAGCACGGCGTGGGCCGGCTCAAGCGGCCGTGGCTGGGCGACTACCTCGGCCCGGATGCGCTCGCCCTGAACCAGCGGATCAAGGACGCCCTCGATCCGCACGGGATCCTCAACCCCGGCGCGGTGCTCTGACGGGAATCTCAGCGCCAGCCGAGCTCGGGGGCGACGTACCGCAGCACGCTCTCGAGCACGTGCGCGTTGTAGTCGACGCCGAGCTGGTTGGGCACGGTGAGCAGCAGCGTGTCGGCCGCGGCGACCGCCTCGTCCTCCCCCAGCTCCTTGACCAGCTGCTCCGGCTCACCGGCGTAGGTCTTGCCGAACCGTGCCACCCCGCCGTCGATGTGGCCGACCTGGTCGGTGCTGCGCGTCTCGAGCCCGAAGTAGCGGAAGTCGAGCTCGCTCACCAGCGGGAACACGCTGCGGCTGACTGAGACCCGCGGCGTCCGGGCGTGCCCGGCCTCTGCCCACGTGTCGCGGAACCGCTGGATCTGCTCGGCCTGCAGCTGGTGGAACGGCACGCCGGTGTCCTCGGTGAGCAGCGTCGAGCTCATCAGGTTCATACCCTGTCGAGCGGTCCACTCGGCCGTCGCGCGGGTGCCGGCACCCCACCAGATCCGCTCGCGCAGGCCGGGTGAGTAGGGCTCGACACGCAGCAGCCCCGGCGGGTTCGGGAACATCGGCCTGGGGCTCGGCTCGGCGAAGCCCTCGCCGCCGATCACCTCGAGGAACCGCGCCGTGGGCACGCGCCATCTCGGCGTCGCCCTCCCCGTCGGCCGGTTCGTGCCCGAAGTGCCGCCAGCCGTCGACGACCTGCTCCGGCGAGCCGCGGCTGATGCCGAGCTGCAGCCTCCCGCCGGCGATCAGGTCAGCCGCGCCCGCGTCCTCGGCCATGTAGAGAGGGTTCTCGTACCGCATGTCGATCACTCCGGTGCCGATCTCGATGCGGCTGGTGCGCGCGCCGACGGCGGCGAGCAGCGGGAACGGCGACGCGAGCTGCCGCGCGAAGTGGTGCACCCGGAAGTAGGCGCCGTCCGCACCGACCTCCTCCGCGGCGACGGCGAGCTCGATCGACTGCAGCAGCGCGTCCGACGCCGTACGGACCTGAGAGGCGGGCGACGGTGTCCAGTGGCCGAACGACAAGAACCCGATCTTCTTCACGTGCATCCAACGCTGGGGGGCCGTCGGCATTCCCGGCGATGACCCGGAAGCACTACTCGGGTCCGTACGGGTGACGGGTCCGAAGAGACGGGTGCCGGTCGAAGGTGGAGAGGGAGGAAATGAGAGCGATGTGGGAGACGCACACCGGCACGGCAGGCCATCTGTCGCACGACCTGCCCTGCCCCAGCTGCGGACACGCGGTTCACACGTTCCTGGCCTGCAGCGACAGCTGCACCTGCCCGCCCGTCGTGATGCCGGGCTCGCACGCGGCCTGATCTGCCGGTCATAGCGCGCTGAGGGCTCGGTCAGGGTCGCAGCATGACCTTGATCGCGCGGCGCTCGTCCATCGCCCGGTAGCCCTCCGGGGACTCCGCCATCGGCAGGGTCAGGTCGAACACCTTGCCGGGGTCGATCCGGCCGTCGCGGACGAGGTCTAGCAGCTCCGGCAGGTAGCGGCGGACGGGCGCGACGCCGCCGCGGAGCCCGACGTTCTTGGAGAACATCCGTCCGACCGGGAGCTCCACGCCGTGCGGCACCCCCACGAAACCCACCGTCGAGCCGGGCCGCGCGACCGCGAACGCCGTCTGGATCGCGGCGTCGGTCCCCACGCACTCGAGGACGGCGTCCGCGCCCACGCCGTCGGTGATCTCCATGACCGCCTCCTCCGCGGCGTCGCCCCGCTCGGCGACGACGTGCGTCGCACCGAAGTCCTTCGCGATCAGCTGGCGCGGCTCGTGGCGCGACATCGCGACGATCGTCTCGGCGCCCATGACCGAGGCCGCCAGGACCCCGCAGAGCCCGACGGCGCCGTCGCCGACCACCACGACGCTCCCGCCCTTGGCGACGCCGGCACTGACCGCCGCGTGCCAGCCGGTCGGCATCACGTCGCTGAGGGCGAGCACGGAGGCGAGCTCGTCGTCGCCCGGCGTGTCCCCCGTCGCCACCAGCGAGCCGTCGGCCTGCCCGACCAGCGCGAGCTCGCCCTGGCCGCTCGCGGTCATCGAGATGTTCACGCACGCCGACTGGACCCCGGCGCGGCAGTGGGCGCACGTGTTGTCGCAGTGGCAGAAGGGCACGACGACGAAGTCACCGGCCCGGAAGTCGCGGACCTCCGCCCCCACCTCCTCGACCACGCCGATGCACTCGTGGCCGATGGTCGAGCCCCGCCGGACCGGGTTCTCGCCGCGGTAGGGCCACAGGTCCGAGCCGCAGATGCACCCGGCGGTCACGCGGACGATCGCGTCGGTCGGCTTGCGGATCACCGGGTCGGCGACCTCCTCGAAGCGGATGTCACCGGGCCCGTGGATGGTCGTCGCGCGCATGCGGCCATCCTTGCAGGCGGGAGAAGACACCCAGCGGCAAGGATTGGCCTTATCTCATATGTGAGTTACCGTCGTCGCATGACGTTCTCTGGCTCCGAGGCCGACTACAAGGGGCGGATCGGGAACCTGATCCGGGACGCGCGGAAGCACCGCGGGCTGACCCAGACCCAGCTCGCGGAGCGGCTGGGCACCAGCCAGAGCGCGATCAACCGGATCGAGAAGGGCCACCAGAACCTCTCGCTGGAGATGCTGGCCCGGATCGGTTCAGCCGTGGACTCCGAGATCGTCGCCGTCGGTGCGGGGCCGACCCACCTGCGGGTGAAGGGCCCCACGACGCTCTCCGGCAGCATCGACGTGAAGACCTCGAAGAACGCGGGCGTCGCCCTGTTGTGCGCCTCGCTGCTCAACCGCGGCCGGACCACGCTGCGCAAGGTCGCCCGCATCGAGGAGGTCAACCGCCTGCTCGAGGTGCTGGGCAGCCTCGGCGTGCAGGCCCGCTGGATCAACGACGCGGGCGACCTCGAGATCGTCCCGCCGCGCGACCTCGACCTCTCCAACATCGACGCGGCGGCGGCGCGCCGCACGCGCTCGGTGATCATGTTCCTCGGCCCGTTGCTGCATCGGGCGGAGGACACCTTCGAGCTCCCCTACGCCGGCGGCTGCAACCTCGGCACGCGCACCGTCGAGCCGCACCTGTCCGCGCTGCGCCCGTTCGGCCTCGAGGTCAAGGCGACCGACGGCTGGTACCACGCGAGTGCCAACCGGGCGATCGTGCCGGGCCGTCCGATCGTGCTCACCGAGCGCGGTGACACGGTCACGGAGAACGCCCTGATGGCCGCCGCGCTGCACCCCGGCACCACCGTCATCCGGAATGCGTCGTCCAACTACATGGTCCAGGACCTCTGCTTCTACCTGCAGGCGCTCGGCGTCGGAGTCGAGGGCATCGGCACCACGACGCTGACGGTCACCGGCCGCGACGAGATCGACGTCGACGTCGACTACGCGCCGAGCGAGGACCCGATCGAGGCGATGTCGCTGCTCGCGGCGGCGATCGTCACGAAGTCCAAGATCACCATCCGGCGCGCCCCGATCGAGTTCCTCGAGATCGAGCTGGCGATGCTCGAGGAGATGGGCTTCCGCTACGAGCGCTCGGAGGAGTACGTCGCCGCCAACGGCCGGACCCGCCTGGTCGACCTGGTCACGCATCCCTCCGACCTGGTCGCGCCGCGCGACAAGATCCACCCGATGCCGTTCCCGGGGCTGAACATCGACAACCTGCCGTTCTTCGCGGTGATCGCCGCGACGGCGCAGGGGCAGACCTACATCCACGACTGGGTCTACGACAACCGCGCCATCTACCTCACCGAGCTCAACAAGCTCGGCGGCCGCGTGAGCCTGCTCGACCCGCACCGGGTGATGGTCGAAGGTCCCACGTCCTGGACGGGTGCCGAGCTGATGTGCCCGCCGGCCCTCCGCCCGGCCGTCGTCGTGCTCCTGGCGATGCTGGCGAGCAAGGGCACCTCGGTGCTGCGCGGCACCTACGTGATCCACCGCGGCTACGAGGACCTGGCCGAGCGGCTGAGCTCGCTGGGCGCCGACATCGAGACGTTCCGGGACATCTAGCAGGTGTTCCTGGAGCACGGCCGGGTGCTGGCGTTCGCGCACCGCGGCGGCGCCTACCACCCCGAGATCGAGGGGCTCGAGAACACGCTCGCGGCTTTCCGGCACGCGGCGGCGCTCGGTTACGACTACCTCGAGACCGACGTCCACGTGACGCGGGACGGGGTGCTGCTGGCCTTCCACGACGAGGTCCTGGACCGGGTCACCGACCGGGGTGGCGCGATCGGGGACCTCGACCTGGCCGAGATCCGTGAGGCGCGCATCGGCGGCCGGGAGCAGGTGCCGACGCTCGCGGAGCTGGTGGACGCCTTCCCCGAGGCGCGCTTCAACATCGATCTCAAGTCCGAGCGTGCCGTCGACGCGTTGGCCGACTTCATCGCCGCCCGGGGCCTGTGGGACCGGGTGCTGGTCGGTGCCTTCTCCCCCGGCCGGATCCGGCGGTTCCGGCAGCTCACCGGTGCTCGGGTGCCGACCGCGGCACATCCGCTCGAGATCCTCGCCTACCGGTTGCTGCCGAGCGCGCGGCTGGCCGAGCGGCTCGCCGGTGCGGACTTCGAGGCGTTCCAGGTCCCGCACCGCCGCGGGCGGCTGCGGGTGGTCACCCGGGGCTTCGTACGGCGCGCGCACGCGGCGGGGCTGCACGTGCACGTGTGGACGATCGACGACCCCGCCGAGATGGAGGAGCTCCTCGACCGCGGTGTGGACGGCCTCTTCACCGACCGGACCGACCTGCTGAAAGGCGTCCTCGTCGCACGCGGCCTCTGGCAGTAGGGTCCGGGCGGGAGGATCGATGACTACTGGGATCGCTGATCTCGAGCCGCTGAACCGCGCCAGGGAGCAGCGCGCCTGGTACTGGTACGACTGGGCCAACTCCGCGTTCTACACGACGGTCCTCACGGTGCTGTTCGGCCCGCTGATGATCACGGTGGCCGGCCGCGCGGCGGGCTGCGGCGACAGTCCCGACGACACCTGCAGCAAGACGGTCGACGTGCTCGGCCTCCACCTGGCCGCGGGCTCGCTGCCGTCCTACCTCACCAGCTTCGCCACGATCGCGAGCGCCTTCGTGCTCCCGATCGTCGGCGCGATGGTCGACCGGTCGGGGCGCAAGCGGTTGCACATGGCGTGGTTCGCGTGGGCGGGAGCCTTCTTCGGCGCGCTGCTGTTCTTCCTGACCGGCGACCACTGGCAGCTGGGCGCGGTCGCCGTGGTCGTCTCGAGCATCCTCGCGGGGTGCTCGCTGGTGAGCTACTACGCGATCCTCGTGGACATCTCGCTCGAGCGGGAGCGGGATCGGGTCTCCTCCCGCGGCTGGGCGTTCGGCTACCTCGGCGGCGGCGTGCTCCTCGTGGTCAACCTCGCGATGGTCCTCGGCCACGGGGCGCTCGGCCTCGACAAGGAGCTGGCCGTGCGGCTCTCCCTCCTGAGCGCGGCGCTGTGGTGGGCGGGCTTCACCGTGATCCCCGTGCTGCGGCTGCGCGACCACCCGGCCCAGGGCGTGGTCGCCGAGTCGGGCGGGCTGCTCGCCCGCAGCTTCGGCCAGCTGTTCACGACGCTGAGGGGGCTGCCGCGCTACCCCGTCACGATGACGTTCCTGATCGCCTACCTCTTCTACAACGACGGCATCCAGACCGTCATCTACAGCGCGTCCATCTACGGCTCGAAGCAGCTGCACCTCGACGAGACGGTGCTGATCGCAGCGATCCTGCTCATCCAGTTCGTCGCGTTCGGCGGCGCGCTGCTGTTCGGGAGGGTGGCGGAGCGCTACGGCGCGCACCGCTGCATCACGGTCGGCACGGTCGGCTGGATGGTCCTGGTGGTCCTGGCCATGTTCCTGCCCGACCGGAACGTGCCCGCGTTCCTGCTCGCCGGCGTCGCGATCGCCATCGTCATGGGCGGGACGCAGGCGCTCTCCCGCTCCTTCTTCAGCGTGCTGATCCCGCGCGGCCGCGCCGGGGAGTACTTCGCCCTCTACAACGCCTGCGAGCGAGGCACGTCCTGGCTCGGCACGCTGGTGTTCGGCCTGGTCTTCCAGCTGACCGGGTCCTACCGGCCGGCGATCGTCTCGCTGGTGGTGTTCTTCGCGCTCGGCCTCGTCCTGCTGCTGCGGGTGGACCCCGAGCGGGGAATCCGCGAGGCCGCGGCCGAGCCTGCCGCGGTGTGAAAGATTTCCTTGCGTCGTGTCAACTTTTCACACGCGGGTAGCGTTGTAGAGATGAGGCGGCGCGTCCTCAGTGATCGGGGAGATCCCCCGGCGGCGCCCGCTCGCGAAGCATGGGGTGGGGAGACGACATGGCCGAACGTACATTGCGCGGCGCCCGACTGGGCGGACAGTCCTTCGAGGACGAGCGCGGCATCGAGTTCGCTGCGCGCCAGCAGGTGGGCTACCGGTGCCCGCAGGGGCACGAATTCGAGATCACGATGTCGGTCGAGGCCGAGGTCCCGGCCGTCTGGGAGTGCCCGCGCTGCGGGCTCGAGGCGACCAGCACCTCGGGCATCGAGCGCGAGGAGAAGGCCGAGAAGCCGCAGCGCACCCACTGGGACATGCTGCTCGAGCGGCGCTCGGAGAAGGAGCTCGAGGAGATCCTCAGCGAGCGGCTGGAGCTGCTGCGGGGCGGCGAGATCGGCCCCGCGCACCTGCACCGCGCCAATGCCCGCAAGCGGAAGTCCGCTCGCGCCTGACGCGCTCGCTCAGCGCTGGTCGTCGATGACCTCGCCCCGGACCACGGAGTCGTCCCCCGCCGTCGGTCCGGGGCGTCGCTGCGTCCGGGCCCCTTGCGCAGGGAACGGCCGGCCGAACCGGTCGGTGGCGTAAACCGTCGCCCGCGAGGCGGCATAGGAAGCCAGCACCCTGCGGAACACCGGTCGGGTGAACGGGAGGATCAGCACGATCCCGAAGAGGTCGGTGACGAACCCCGGGCTCAGCATCAGGGCGCCGCCGAGCACGATCAGCGCGCCGTCGGCCAGCTCGCGGTGCGGCATCCGGCCCTCGTCGAGGGCGGCGCGCAGCGCCTGCCACGCCCGGCTGCCCTCCCGCCGGATCAGCCAGCCGCCGAGGATGCTGTCGGCGACCAGCAGCAGGATCGTCCACCAGACGCCGATGACGTGGCCGACCTGGATCAGGACGTAGATCTCGAGCAGCGGGACGACGATGAAGGCGATCGCGAGGATCGCCAGCCACCGCCTACCGCGTCGTCTGCTCACGCATCGATCATGGCACGCGACCGGCTGCGTGCCCGGGCCCAGCGCTCGCGCAGTCCCCACTGGGTCACCCGCTTCAGGGACTCCAGGGCGACGGCACCGCTCATCTTCGAGTCGCCCCGCACCCGCTCGACGAACTCGATCGGGACCTCCCGGACCCGGAGCCCCGCACCCAGGGTCCGGCTCACGAGGTCGGTCTGGAAGACGTAACCGGTCGAGGCGACGGTGCCGAGGTCGATCGCGTCGAGCGTGCTGCGTCGGAACAGGCGGAACCCCGCGGTCGCGTCGCGCACGTCGATGCCGAGCAGCGCACGAACGTAGAGGTTGCCACCACGGGAGAGCGCCTCCCGCTGCCAGGGCCAGTTGACGACGGAGCCGCCGGGCACCCAGCGGGACCCGATGACCAGGTCGGCGCCGTCGGCGACGGCTGCCAGCAGCCGTCCGAGCTGCTCGGGCTGGTGAGAGCCGTCCGCGTCCATCTCGCCGATGACGTCGTAGCCCTCGGCCAGGGCCCAGGCGAACCCGGCCAGGTAGGCGGCGCCGAGACCCTCCTTGCCCGCGCGGTGCAGCACGTGCACCTGCGGGTCGGCCGAGGCGAGGGTGTCGGCGATCTCGCCGGTGCCGTCGGGCGAGCTGTCGTCGACCACCAGCACGTCCACGCCCGGCTGCGCCTGCCGGACACGGCCGACGATCCAGGCGAGGTTCTCCGCCTCGTTGTAGGTCGGGATCACCATGACGATCCGCCCGAGGCGGTGGTTGTCGGTCATCGGGTCGGTCGTCACGGTGTCCTTGCCTCACTCAGCTCCGGTGCGTCCTCCGCGGCTCCGGTGGACCCGGAATGATCCCGCGAACGACGGTACGCGAGGGCCCCCAGCGCGAGGCCGAGAGCCGACGCGCCGGTGAACAGCCGCCCCGGCCAGGCACCCATGCGCGTCGCGGGGGTGAGCTGGGAGACCAGGCCGACCCGCTCGTCGAGTACGGCCTCGGTCCGCAGCGGCGCGCTCGCGACCACGGTGCCGTCCGGCGCGATCACGCCCGACCGTCCGTTCGGCGAGGCCACGACGAGCCAGCGACCGGCCTCCATCGCGCGCAGCCGCGTGATGGCGAACTGCTGGGCGACCTGGTTGGTGTAGATGAACGTCGCGTTGCTGGTCTGGACGGTGAGCAGCTCGGCGCCCTGGGCCACCTGGCTGCGCACCACGTCGTCGTAGGCGATGTCGAAGCAGATCGCGTCGGCCACCTTGATGCCGGCGACGGTCAGTGGGCTGGTCCGCGTCCCGCTGTCCATGTCGCGGGCGATGGCGGACAGCTGCCCGAAGTCCGGGTCCCAGAGGTTGCGGAACGGGATGTACTCGCCGTAGGGCACCGGGTGGCGCTTGGTGTACCGGTCCCCGGCGCCGGAGTGCGGGTCCCACACGATTCCCTGGTTCAGGACGTGCGACGGCCCGTCGTCGACGATGGCTCCGACGACGACCGGCACGCCAATCGCGGCCACGGCGCTCCGGATGCCGCTGTTGATGCTGGCGTCGGCGAACGGGTCGATCGCGGTGGAGTTCTCCGGCCACAGCACGAAGTCGGGCGCGGGCTCGGTCCCGTTGGCGACGTCCTGCGCGAGCTGCTCGGTCGCTGCGACGTGGTTGTCCGTCACCGCCCGGTAGTCCCACAGGATCTGGTTGGCCGGGCCCGGGAGATCGCCCTGCACGGCCGCCACGACGGCCGAGCCGGTCTCGTGCACGTGGTAGGGGTGCACGGCAGGGATCATGAGCAGCGCGAGGACCGCCACCAGCCCGGCGACGGGCACGAGCGGTCGACGCCACCGCTCGACGGCTGCCGCGAGCAGGAAGCCGGTCAGGGCGAGCACGAACGAGACACCGGTGAGGCTGAGGTACGGCGCGGCCTGTGCGGCAGGGGTGTCGACGGCCGCGAAGGACAGTCGACCCCAGGGCATCCCGCTCAGCGGCCAGGTGCTGTGGATCTGCTCCATCGCCGTCCAGGCAGCGGCCAGCCACACCGGCCAGGCGGGCAGCCGGCGCAGCAGCGGGACCGCGAGCCCGAGGACGCCGTAGAAGAGCGCGACCGTCGCGGACAGGGCGAGCCAGGCGTCGGGACCGACCGAGCGGCGCATCCACTCGATGTGGACGAAGTAGAACGCCACGCCGAAGACGAGGCCGACCAACCCCGACCGCCGCACGGTCAGGTCCCGGGTCGCCAGCGCGAAGGCGGCGACACCGAACGGGACGACGTACGGGATCGCGATCGGCTCGAAGGCGGTGGTGAGCAGCAGGCCGCCCGCGACAGCGAGGAGGAGGCGGCCTGGCACGACCCGAGCGTAGTCGGCGGGACGAGGCAAACGAGAGGGCCACTGACACCTTCGGTCCATCCCTACGCCCGACCGGCTGCCGGGGCAAGGATGTTGTCTAGGGGGAAAGCGGCCCTCTCGTGTCGCTCTCGAGGGGCGAACCGACCTCCGCGAACCACGGCGGGTAGATGTTGGCGCTACATCCCCCAGCCCCGGCCACTCGGACGTCGGTCCGCGGACCCACGACCTGCACGAGCAACGCGTCGTACTCTGGCGACCGGCGTCGCGGGTGTCAACCACCCGCTGACCTGCACAAACGGGCGAAACCGCAGGTCAGGCGGGGGTGCCGCCGAGCAGAATTCGGGTAAGAAATCGGCCGACCCTCCGGCGTGTCGCTTGCGACATGCCGGAAGGCCCCGCGAATTTCAGGGGACGACGACCGTCCCGACGGCTGTCGTGGCCAGCAGCGGGGGGTCGAGAACCGCCGACGCACCCGGCTGGTCGGGGGTGCTCGCGCCGCGCGCGACCACGTGGAGGCGGAACTCGATACGGCGCGAGCGGCGACCGGCGGCGACCAGCTCGGCGGTCGCCTCGACCACGTCGCCGGCACGCACGGGCGCCTTGAACTGGACGTCGTCGTAGGAGGCGAACAGGCCCTCGTCGCCGTCGGTCCGGATGCACAGCTCCGTCGCGACGTCACCGAAGAGGCCGAGGCCGTAGGCACCGTCGACGAGGTCGCCGGCGTAGTGGGCGTGAGACGAGGGCACGTAGCGGCGGTGCGTCACCGTCAGCCCCACGTCGGGGCCGGTGTGGTCGTTCATCGGGGTCCCTCCATCCGGTGGACGAGGTAGGACGCCACCTCGCCGGGCGTGGTGCCGCGACCGAAGATCCGGTCGACACCGAGGTCGGGCGCCATCGCCTCGTCGAAGCGCGGGCCGCCGACGACGAGGACCGGGCGCCGCTCGCGCGGGAAGGCCTCGGAGAACGCCGCGGCCATCTCGCGGGTGTTCAGCAGGTGCGCGTCGCGCTGGGTCACGACCTGGGACACCAGCACGGCATCGGCCCGCTCGGCGACCGCACGGTCCACGAGCTGCGGCACGGAGACCTGGGCGCCGAGGTTCACGACCTTGATCTCGCGGTAGTACTCCAAGCCCTTCTCCCCCGCGAAGCCCTTGATGTTGAGGATCGCGTCGATGCCGACGGTGTGCGCGTCGGTGCCGATGCAGGCACCGATCACGACCAGCCGGCGGCGCAGGGCTCGCTTGATCGCGGCGTTGACCTCCTTGGGCGTGAGCAGGGGGTAGTCGCGCTCGACGACCACGACCTTGTCGAGGTCGACCAGGTGGTTGACCCGTCCGTAGACGACGAAGAACGTGAAGTCAGGGCCCATCGGCTTCGCGTGCACCACGAGGGCCGGGTCCATGCCCATCTTGTTGGCGAGCTGCTGCGCCGCGCCCTCGGCGCGCTTGGAGTGCGGGACCGGCAGGGTGAAGCTCAGCTGGACCATGCCGTCGCCGGTGGTGTCGCCGTAGGGGCGCACGATGGTGCTGGTCATCGGCCCTCCTCGAGGAGGTCGGTGGCGGGGTTGAAGTAGTCCGGCGCCTTGCGCGCGACCCCGTCCAGGCCGCGCCCGCCCTGGGGTGGACGCTTCATGAGGCCGAAGGTGCCGTCGGCGATGGCGGCGAGCAGCGGCGGGTCGCCGGCCGCGTCGGTGTCGTGGACGATCCGGTCCAGCAGGTCGATCGTCTCGCCGAGCACCTGGCGGGCGCGGGTCGCGACCAGGCCGTCGGGCGCGGGGCGGAAGTCCTCATGCAGGCCGCCGGCGGCGTCCAGGACGTAGCGCACGTTCTGCAGCGCGAGGTCGCGGTCGGAGAGCCACGGCGTCACCACGGCCTCGGTCATCATGCCGACCAGCAGGATGCCCTGGCCGGTCATCGCCCCCACCAGGTTGAAGAACCCGTCGAGGAGGTAGCCACGGAACACGTCGCCGGTCATGTGGCGCGTGGGCGGCATCCACTTCAGCGGTGCCTTCGGGAACAGCTCGCGGGCCAGCAGGGCGTGGGCGAGCTCGAGCCGGAAGGACTCCGGGACGGCCGGGTCGATCTCGAACGCGTGCCCCAGCCCGAGCTGCCAGTCCTCGAGGCCCGCCTCCTTGGCGAAGTACTCGTTGAGCAGCTGGCTGGTCGTCACCGTGTGCGCGGCCTCGACCGCGTCGGCCGTGGTCAGGTAGTTGTCCTCGCCCGTGTTGATGATGATCCCGGCCCGCGCGTGCACCTGCCGGCTGAACCGCTGGTCGACGAAGGTGCGGATCGGGTTGATGTCGCGGAAGAGGATCCCGTACATCGAGTCGTTGAGCATCATGTCCAGCCGCTCGAGCCCGGCCAGGGCGGCGATCTCCGGCATGCAGAGACCGCTCGCGTAGTTGGTCAGCCGCACGTAGCGGCCGAGCTCCTTGCTCGAGTCGTCGAGCGCCGACCGCATCAGCCGGAAGTTCTCCTGCGTGGCGTAGGTGCCCGCGAAACCTTCGCGTGTCGCGCCCTCGGGCACGAAGTCGAGCAGGCTCTGGCCGGTGCTGCGGATCACCGCGATCACGTCGGCGCCCTCGCGCGCGGCCTGCTGGGCCTGCGGGATGTCCTCGTAGATGTCACCCGTCGCCACGATCAGGTAGATCCACGGCGTGCGCGGCGCGTCGCCGTGCCGCTTGATCAGGCGATCGCGCTCACGGCGGCGCTGGTCGATCCGGCGGATCCCCTGCCCCACGGCTCGCTGCGCGGCGCTCCGGGCCCGGGTGGCGTCGCGGCCCTCGGGCAGGCGGAACCTGACCGAGCCGGCCGCCGCCTTCTCGGCCAGCGTGCGCAGGTCGTCGGCCTGCCCCTGCACGATCGCGTCCCACACCGGCGTAGCGAGGCCGTGCTCGAGGCCGACGTCCGCCCGGACGGCGTCGGCGAGCCGGTTGACCCACGGCGTGCCCTCGCTGTCGGCGCCCGCGAGTCCGGCGAGGCGCAGCGTGGCGCGCTCGACGGAGACGGTCGTGTGCTGCTGGGCCAGCCGGACGATCGGACGACCCGCCTTGCGCGCGAGAGCGCGTGCCTTCCGGACGGTGACGGGATCGAGGTCGAGCTTGGACGCGGGCACCTCAACCACCGACCCGCTGCTCGAACAGGGCGCGCAGAGCGGGCGTCCGGCGCAGCAGGTCCAGCGCCAGCTCTGCGTGGCCGGGGACGTAGCCGTTGCCGACCAGCATCGTGACGTCGGCGGCGAGCCCCTCGGCACCGAGCGCGGCGGCGGAGAACGACGTCGCCATCGAGAAGAACACGACGGTCCCGCCGTCGCGGGTGGCGAGGACCGCGCCGCCCTCGCAGCCGGGGACGTCGACGCAGACCACGGTCACGTCTGCCGGTCCGCCCGCCTCTCCCACCGCTGCGCGGAGGGCCACGGGGTCGCGCGCGTCGGCGACGGCGACGGCGTCCGCGATGCCGGCACGGGTGAGGACCTCGGCCTCGGCCCTCGTCGGCACCACGCCGATCGTGCGGCCGGCGCCGGCCGCACGCGCGGCGACGAGGCTGAGCGACCCCGACTTCCCGGCGCCGCCGACCACGGCGACGGTCGGGCGGTCGTACCCGCGGACCACACGCTCGGTGAGCGCGGGCGCGCCGCAGACGTCCATCACCGCGAGGCTCAGCGCGTCCGGGAGGTCCTCGGGCAGCGGCGCGGCGATCGAGCGGCCGAAGAGGACGGCATGGCCGTCGCACGGCACCTGCTCGGAGCGGCCGTCCCAGCGTGCGAGCCCGTCGGTGATCAGGAGCGGCGTGAGGGTCAGCGACACCAGGGTGGCGATCCGCTGCCCGGGCACCAGGCCGAGGGGTGACGCGGGGCCGACCTCCTCGACGGTGCCGATGAGCATGCCGCCCGAGCCGGTCACGGGGTTCTGCATCTTCCCGCGCGCCGCGACGATCCCGAGCACGGCGTCGCGCACCGCTGCCCCGTCGCCGCCGTGCTCCTGCTCCAGCTGCCGGAACGACGCGGCGTCGAGGTTGAGCCGCTCGACCCGCACCCGGACCTCGTCCGGCCACAGCTCCCGGCGGGTGTCGAGCCGCTCCGCAGCCTGCGGGAGCACCGGGCGGTCGTCGACCACCCGGTGCAGCCCGGTGGGATCGCTCTGCTGGGTCACGAGAGACACCCTCGCCTCCTCCTGCCCACGCCGCAAATCGTCCGGCGTGGGATTATTTGAACCGGATGATCTTCGCGTATTGTGGCAGCCACGTGGTCCCCATCACAAACGACACACAGGAGTCCCGATGACCATCGAGACGTCGATCGCCGGTCAGCTCACCGACGCCGGCGGGCAGCCGTACCCCTATCGTCGCACCGAGCTCGTCGAGCCCGACTGGACCCGGTTCCCCGGCTGGCGCGACGTGACGCCGGCGGACTGGGCCTCCGTCCAGTGGCAGCGTGCGCACTGCGTGAAGAACGTCGGGCAGCTCCGCGACGTGCTCGGCGACCTGGTCGACGAGCGGTTCTACGCCGACCTCGAGCGGGACCAGGCCGAGCGCGCGACGATGTCGATGCTGCTCCCCCCGCAGATGCTGAACACGATGGCGCCGCACGCCGATGTTCGCGGTGCGGGCTCGCTCACCGACGCCTTCTACGCCGACCCGGTGCGCCACTACATGCTGCCGGTGTTCTCCGACCGGCGCACCGACTGGCCGTCGCACCCGCACGCCACTCGCGACTCCCTGCACGAGCACGACATGTGGGTGGCCGAGGGGCTCACCCACCGCTACCCGACCAAGGTGCTGGCCGAGCTGCTGCCGACCTGCCCGCAGTACTGCGGCCACTGCACCCGGATGGACCTGGTGGGCAACTCGACGCCCACCGTCGAGAAGCTGAAGTTCGCCGGCAAGCCCACCGACCGGCACGAGTCGATGCTCGACTACCTGCGGCGGACACCGGAGGTCCGTGACGTGGTCGTGTCGGGCGGCGACGTGGCGAACATGCCGTGGCCGCGGCTCGAGAGCTGGCTGATGTCGGTCCTCGAGATCGAGAACATCCGGGACATCCGGCTGGCGACCAAGGCGCTGATGGGTCTGCCCCAGCACTGGCTTCAGGACGACGTGGTCGAGGGGGTGGCCCGGGTCGCCGCGGTCGCCCGGTCCCGTGGGGTCTCGCTGGCGATCCACACCCACGTCAACCACGCCAACTCGGTCACTCCGATGGTCGCCCGGGCCGCGGAGGCCATGCTCGAGGCGGGTGTCCGCGACGTGCGCAACCAGGGCGTGATCCTCAACGGGGTCAACGCCGACCCGCACGTGCTGCTCGACCTCTGCTTCGCGCTGCTCGATGGTGCGCGGATCATGCCCTACTACTTCTACATGTGCGACATGATCCCGTTCTCGGAGCACTGGCGGATCTCGGTCACCCAGGCCCAGCACCTGCAGCACCAGATCATGGGCTACCTCCCGGGCTTCGCGACCCCGCGGATCGTGTGCGACGTCCCGTTCGTCGGGAAGCGCTGGGTCCACCAGGTCGCCTCCTACGACGTCGAGAACGGCATCTCGCACTGGACGAAGAACTACCTGACCTCCATCGAGAGGCACGACCCGTCGGCGCTGCACCGGACCTACGAGTACTACGACCCGATCCACACCCTGCCCGCTTCCGGCCAGGCGTGGTGGGCGCAGCACGCGGACCTCGACGAGTCCGCGCTGCGGGCGGCGGAGGTCGCCGAGGCGTCGCGGCGCACCGCGGCGCTGCAGGCCTACTAGTCGTCTAGCCCGTTGGGGCCAGCCCGAACGGGCCATGTCCGGATGGCCCCGACTTCGCGACGATCGCAGTTGACCGGGACGCCGACCCGCGTCCCCTGCGAAAGGTTTCGAAGTCATGCGCAAGAAGCTCGTGGTCGCGCTGGCGGTGGTCGTCGCCGCTCTGTTGCTCGCGACCAACCCCATGGTCGCGAAGGCCGGTGGACTGATCACCGGCGCGGACATCAAGGACAACTCGGTCAAGGGCGCCGACGTCAAGGAGAGCAGCCTCGGGGCGGTGCCGAAGGCGAACGCCCTCACGCCCCTGCCCTCGGGCCAGAGCGAGTCGGGTGCGTTCAGCGCCGCCGGGGCGAACTCTGCCGGCTCCGGCGGGTGGATCGCCTTCGACATCAACTACCCGCGTCCGCTGGCGACGGCGATCCCGGACGGCAACATCGTCGACACGGCGTTTGCCGCCGACGCGGCACACTGCCCCGGCGCCGGCCAGGCGGCGCCCGGTTACCTGTGCCTCTACCCCAGCGCCCGCAGCGGCGTCGGCGAGGCCTACGGGTACTCCGACGACAGCCCCTACAGCGAGCTTCCGGTGTCCGTGGGCGTCGGGCTGTACGTCCCGGTCACTGGCGGAACGCCCTACTACAACGGCGTCTGGACGGTGACGGCGCCCTGATCGCTAGCCCGTGACCGGACGGTTCTCGTAGTAGGTCGACAGCACGATCGTCGTACGCGTGGACACGTTCGCCGCGGCACGGATGCGGGCGAGGAGGTCCTCGAGGTCGGCAGGACTCGGGGAGCGGACCTTGATGACGTAGGACTCCTCGCCCGCAACCGACCAGCACGACTCGATCTCGGGAAGCGCCTCGAGCTGCCGGGGCGCGTCGTCGGGCTGGGAGGGGTCGATCGGGCGGATCGAGATGAAGGCCGTCAGCGGCAGTCCGATCTCCGCGTGGTTGACGGTCGCGCCGTAGCCGAGGATCAGCCCGCGCTGCTCCAGCCGCTTGACGCGCTGGTGCACGGCCGAGGTGGAGAGGCCGGTCGCCTTGCCGAGGTCGGTGTAGGACATCCGCCCGTCCGTCGCGAGCAGCTCGAGGATCTGGCGGTCCGTGCTCTCGACCCCGCCGACGCTCTGGCTCACATCCGTCACCCTAGGGCATCGGCGCGCAGGCAGAGCCTACGATTCGGCGGGTGAACAGCGACGCGGGACGCCTGATGCTCCTCGACACCGCCAGCATGTACTTCCGGGCGTTCTTCGGCGCGCCCGAGGCACCGGCACCGGACGGCACGAACGTGAACGCCGTGCGCGGGATGCTGAGCTACATCAGCCAGCTCGTCGACCAGTACCGGCCCACCCACCTGGTGTGCTGCTGGGACGAGGACTGGCGGCCCGGCTGGCGGGTCGAGCTGCTGCCGACGTACAAGGCACACCGCGTGGTCGAGGCGGTGCCCGCGGGGCCCGATGTCGAGGAGGTCCCCGACCCGCTCGAGGCACAGCTGCCGATCATCCTCGACGTGCTCGCGGCCTACGGGATCGCCGTCGTGGGCGCACCCGAGCACGAGGCCGACGACGTGATCGGGACCCTCGCGACCGACGCCGGGATGCCGGTGGACGTCGTGACCGGCGACCGCGACCTGTTCCAGCTCGTCGACGACGACGCCGGCGTGCGGGTGCTCTACATCGGAAAGGGCGTCGGCCGGCACGAGCGGGTCGACGAGTCCTGGGTGCTGGAGAAGTACGGCGTGGCCGCCCGCCAGTACGCCGACTTCGCCACCCTGCGCGGCGACCCGTCGGACGGCCTGCCCGGCGTGAAGGGCGTCGGCGAGAAGACCGCGGCGACGCTGCTCCAGCGCTTCGGCGACCTGCCGTCGCTGGTCGCCGCCGCCGGGGACCCGGCCAGCGACCTCGCCCCCGGGCCGCGCGGCAAGATCAAGGAGGCGGCCGACTACCTGCTGGTCGCGCCGAAGGTCGTCGCGGTCGTGCGCGACCTCGACCTGCCCCGCGGCGACGCCCTCGCGCTGCCGTCCGCTCCCGCCGATCCCGACGCGCTGGACGCGCTCGTCGAGCGGTGGGGCCTCGGGTCCCCCGCCGAGCGGCTCACCAAGGTCCTCGCCGGCTAGTCCAGGACCTCGCGGAGCTTCGCCGCGAAGGCGGCCGGATCGTTGGCCGGCGACCACTCGTTGGCGACGAAGCCGCCGTGGTCGCCGGGGAACTCGAGCGCCTCGACGCCGAGCAGGGCGGCCAACGCCTCGCCACCGCGCCGCGGCATCGCGGCACCGCTGGTCGCGCCCACAGCCGGCACGATCCGCACCCCCGCCGCGCGCAGCGCCTCGCCGTCCGGGACGTAGGGCGGCATCGTCATGTTCCGTCCGAGCAGCGCGTCGTCGCGGCGGCCGTCGTCCTCGGCCGGGAACCCGAACTGGGCTGGGTCGGGCGCGGGTTGGTCGAGGAAGTCCGCCGGGAGCGGCCCCTGGTGCATCACCAGCTGGATGAACCTCGCCATCGCCGGGCCCTGCCCGGCGCGCTGGTAGGTGGCGACGATCTCGGCCGTCACCCGGTCCAGCACGTCGCGGTCCTCGAGCAGCACCGTCAGCGGCGGCTCGTGCGCGACCACGGTGCCGACCCCGTCCGGGTGCGCCAGCAGCCAGGGGAGCACGGCGACCGCTCCCCCGCTGGACGCGAACACGTCGACCGGGGCGAGGCCGGTCGCCTCGACGACGCGGTGCAGGTCGTCGCCGTGCACCTCGTAGGACAGTGGACTCCCGTCCTCCATCGAGCTGCGGTCGCCGACCCGCGGGTCGTAGGTGATCACCGTGCGGTCGCCGAGGTGCTCGAGGAGCTGCTCGAAGCCGGAGGCGCCCATCGGAGAGCCAAGGACGAACAACGGCCGGTGGTCCCCGGGCTCGGCCGGCTCGCGGACGTCGTAGGTCAGCAGGGCGCCCGGCGCCTCGACGGTGCGGGTGGTCGGCTCGGTCATGGTTCCTCCTCGTGGCGGCTGCGCGGGTGCTGACCGGTCGCGGCGGCCGGAATCATCGCTCAGCCGGGGAGCACGATGCCGCGCCGGATCAGCCCGATCAGCTCGCGCGCGGTCCCGCGAACCGGCGTGCCCGCGGCGGCGTCGGCGATCTGCCCGGCGAAGTCGACCAGCTGCTTCATCTGGCGGACGAAGTCGCCGGCCGTCAGGTCGGCGCGGCCCAGCAGGCCGTCGAGGTCGTCGCCCTCGGCCCAGCGGTACGCCGTCCAGGCGAAGCCGGCGTCCGGGCGGCGGAGGAAGTCCAGGTGGTGGTCGCGCTCGAGGCGCTCGAGGTCGGCCCACAGCCGGTGCATGCCGTCGATGGTCTGCCCGACGCGCCCGCCCGGGACCGAGGGAGGTGCCTCGTCCGGCCGACGCGCCTCGAAGACGAGGACCGACAGCACCGCGCCGAGCTGGGCGGGCGACAGGTCGTCCCACATGCCCACGCGCAGCGCCTCGGCGGCGACGAGGTCGAGCTCGGAGTAGATCCGCATCAGCCCGCGGCCGCGCTCGGTGACGGCGTCGCCGTCGAGGTAGCCCAGGGCGTCCAGCACCTCGCACACCCGGTCGAACTGGCGTGCGACGGTGTTGGTGCGGCGCTCGATCCGACGCGCCAGCACCTGGCTGTCGCGGTCGAGCTTGAACCAGCGCTCGGCCCAGCGGGCGTGGTCCTCCCGGTCGGCGCAGCCGTGGCACGGGTGGGACCGCACCTGCGCGCGCAGGTCGGCGATCTCGGCGGCGGCGCGGTCGTCGACGAGGCCCTTCTCGGCCCGCGGGCGGGTCACCGACAGCGGCAGCGCGTGCACGGCGTTCTTCACCGAGTCGGCCACCTGGCGGCGCTGGGCGGCGTTGCGGGTGTCGAGCTTCTTGGGGATCTTGACCCGGGCCACGGGCTCGACCGGCGTCGGGAAGTCCGGGAGGGCGAGCCGCCGCGCCTGTCGCTCGGTGGTGACGACCAGCGGCCGGTGGCCGTGCTCGGACAGGCCGGGGTCGACGACCACGGCCGGGCCGGCGTACTTGCCGGCGGGGACGACGATCACGTCCCCCGGTCGCAGCCGCTCGAGCGACTCCGCCGCGTCCGCGCGGCGGTCGGCGCGCCGGGTCCGGCTGGCCTCCTTCTCCAGGTCGGAGATCCGGCGGCGCAGGGCGGCGTACTCCATGAAGTCGCCGAGGTGGCACGCCGCGGCGTCGGCGTAGCCGGCGAGGGCGTCCTCGGCCTTCTTCAGCTGGCGGGCCAGGCCGACGACGGCCCGGTCGGCCTGGAACTGGGCGAACGACTGCTCCAGCAGCTCCCGGGCCCGGTGCCGGCCGAACTGGTGCACCAGGTTGACCGCCATGTTGTACGACGGCCGGAAGCTCGAGCGGAGCGGGTAGGTACGGGTCGAGGCGAGACCGGCCAGCTCCCGCGGGTTCATCCCGGGCTGCCACAGCACGACCGCATGGCCCTCGACGTCGAGACCGCGGCGACCGGCACGACCGGTGAGCTGGGTGTACTCCCCCGGTGTGATGTCGGCGTGCGTCTCGCCGTTCCACTTGGTCAGCTTCTCCAGGACCACGGTGCGCGCGGGCATGTTGATGCCGAGCGCGAGGGTCTCCGTCGCGAAGACGACCCTGACCAGGCCGCGCAGGTAGAGCGCCTCGACGACCTCCTTGAACGCCGGCAGCATCCCGGCGTGGTGGGAGGCGACGCCGCGCGAGAGCGCGTCGAGGAAGTCGTGGTAGCCGAGCACCTCGAGGTCCGCGCTCGGAAGCGAGCCGAGCGCCTCCTCGACGTACGCGATGACCTCGTCGCGCTCCTCGGCGGTCGTCAGCCGGAGGTTCGCGTCCAGGCACTGCTGCACCGCCGCGTCGCACCCGGCCCGGCTGAAGATGAACACGATCGTCGGCAGCAGCCGCTCCCGCTCCAGGCGGTCGATCACGTCGACCCGGCTCGGGATCCACACCCGCCGCCCGTTGCCGACGGCACGCGGGTTCTTCGAGGACCCCGGCTTCCCCTTCCGCGGAGACCGCCGGTCGCGCATCAGCCGGCTGCTCGCCCAGTCGTCGCGGGCGATGCGCATCAGCTCGTCGTTGACCGGCGCGCCCTCGCGAACGAAACCGGCGGCGGCGTCGACGTCGGAGGACGCGAACAGGTCGAGGAGGCGTCGCCCCACCATGACGTGCTGGTAGAGCGGCACCGGCCGCCGCTCGGCGACGATGGTGCTCGTCTCGCCGCGCACCGTCTCCAGCCACTCGCCGAACTCCTCGGCGTTGGAGACCGTCGCCGACAGCGACACCACGGTCACCGACTCCGGGAGGTGGATGATGACCTCCTCCCAGACCGCGCCGCGCGACCGGTCGGCCAGGTAGTGCACCTCGTCCATGACCACGAAGCCCAGGTCGATCAGCGTCCGCGATCCGGCGTAGAGCATGTTGCGCAGCACCTCGGTGGTCATCACGACCACCTGCGCCTCGCCGTTGATCGTGGTGTCGCCGGTCAGCAGCCCGACGCGGTCCGCGCCGTAGCGGGCGACCAGGTCGTGGTACTTCTGGTTGGACAGCGCCTTGATCGGGGTCGTGTAGAAGGTCTTGCGACCGATCTCCAGGCCGAGATGGACCGCGAACTCCCCCACCAGGGTCTTGCCGGACCCGGTGGGCGCCGCGACGAGGACGCCACGGCCCTCCTCGATCTCCTTGCACGCCTCGACCTGGAACTCGTCGAGGTCGAAGTCGTAGCCGGCGACGAAGTCCCGGAACACGGGGTGCCGGGCGTCACGACGGTACGACGCGTAGCGCTCCGCCGGCGACAGGTCGGCGTCCATGCCCGCCAACCTACAAGGCGGGGTGGCGAGCCACTGGCTATGCCAGCACCGTGATCGCGCCGGGGACGCACTCCACGGTGAGCGGCAACGGACCGAGCCGCTCGCCGTCGGCGTAGGCGACGATCCCCGGCGACGCCACGGTGACCCTGCGGACCCGGTGCCGCTGGAAGGCGGGGTGGTCGACGTGGGTGCCCTTGAACAGCTTCGGGTAGGTCCGGACCAGCTCGGCCTTGCTGAGCGGGCCGATCACGACCACGTCCAGCAGCCCGTCGTCGAGCACGGCCCCCTCGGCGATCCGCAGCCCACCGCCGAACGACGGACCGTTGCCGACCGCGACGAGCATGGCCTCCAGCGCCAGGTGGCGTCCGTCGAGGTCGAGCTGGTAGCGCAGCGGCTCGAAGACCCGCAGCTCGGCGATCGTCGCGAGGTTGTAGCGCATCTGGCCCCGCGGCCAGCTCATCCGGTTGGCCCGCTCGTTGACCACCGCATCGATTCCGGCCGCGAGCACCGTGCCGAACCAGCGGTCGCCGGTGCGCGCCAGATCCATCGGGCGCGGACGCCAGCGCAGGATCTGATCGGCTGCCGCCACCGCGTCCCCCAGCGGTACGCCGACCGACCGCGCGGCGTCGTTCCCGGTGCCGGCCGGCAGGAACCCGAGCGGGACGTCGCTCCCCGCGAGCGCCTGCAGGGCCAGGGACACCAACCCGTCGCCTCCGCACACGACCAGCGCGTCGACCCGGTCGGCCACGGCCTTGCGCGCGAGGTCCAGCGCGTCGCCGGCGTCCCGGCCCGCCACGGCGTGCACGCGGTGCCCGGCGGCGCGGAGCCGGGCGATGCCGGCATCCCGGACGGCGAGCGCACGACCCTTGCCGGCCACCGGGTTGGTGAGGACGACCAGGTCACGCGGCACGCCGGTCAGCCTAGAGGTCCGTCAGCCGCCGCGGTCCCAGCCGCCGCCCTCGCGGGCGACCCGCAACCGCACCGAGAAGTGGTCCGGCGGAGCGCCCACCGCCTTCGCGAGCCGGCCCACCGCGTCGAGGACGCGGGGCGCGGAGAAGTCGGTGCCGGGTGCGCCGAGGGTCAGCCGGCCGTCGTGGGCGAGCAGGTGGACCTGGCCGTGCCGCCAGGACTCGTGGATCCGGACGCGGGTCGGGCCGTCGACGACCGTGCGCGGATAGGCCACGTCCCCGGCCAGCAGGTCGCAGGGCAGCTCGGCGGGACTGCTGTCGCTGCGCAGCACTCCCGGCAGGACACCCGCCGACAGCCGCCCGGCGGCGGACCAGGTGACCGTCTCGACGCCGAGCCACTCGGGCAGGTCGAAGGCCTCGATCGTGGTCCAGGCCGGTCCGGAGTAGCCGTCAGTCAAGGGGCGAGGCCTCGTCGGGCGAGAGACCTTCGTTGAGGTCTCGCTTGCCGCGGCGGCGGTCGTTGAGCCGGGCGATCACCTCGGAGATGCCGAAGAGCAGCACCATCGGGACCGCCATGAACGTCATCGTGAACGGGTCCGTCGACGGGGTCATCACCGCCGCGAAGACGAAGACGCCGACGATGATGAACGGGCGGTACTGGCCCAGTGCCTTCCCGCTGACGATCCCCGCGAGGTTGAGCAGCACCACGAACACCGGGATCTCGAACGCGATGCCGAACCCGAGCAGGGTCCGGCTGAAGAAGGTCAGGTAGTCGTTGAACTCGACCAGGTTCGTGACGTGCGCGGGCGTGAACCCGATCAGCACCTCGAGTCCCTTGGGCAGGGTCACGTAGCCGAGCACAATCCCGACCAGGAAGAGCGGGCCGGCGACGGCGAAGAAGACCCGGCTCCACTTCTTCTCGTTCGCGTGGAGTCCGGGGAGGATGAACGCCCAGATCTGGTAGAGCCACAGCGGCGCGGTGCCGATCACCGCGGCGAGGCCGCAGAGCTTGAAGAACAGGATGAAGCCGCCGGCGGCGCCGTTGGTCGTCGCCTGGGTCTGCCCGTTCGGCAGCGACTCCTGGGCGTGCCGGTAGGGCCCGATCACCAGGTGCAGGAGCTGGTCGTAGAAGAACATCGCGACGATGAACCCGACGAGCAGGAACAGCCCGGACTTCAGGATGCGGGCGCGCAGCTCACGTAGGTGGTCCGAGAGGGCCATTCGGCCGTCGGCACCCACGGGGTGCACCGGGCGGCCGACGAAGAGCTGGACGACGCCGGTGAGGGACAAGTCGGTCAGGGAGGGTCGGGTCAGCCGCTGGTGGTGTCGCGCCGCGGCTCGACGATCTCGCCCTCGGCGACCTCGTCACCCGACGGGAGCTCGGCCGTGGTCGGCGTCACCGGGGTGGCCGGCTGGGCCGGCTGCTCCTCGTCGTCGTCGTCACGGAGGCCCTTGGTCTCCGCCTTGAAGATGCGGAGGGCCTGGCCGCTGCCGCGAGCGAACTCCGGCAGCTTCTTGGCGCCGAAGAGCACCAAGATCACCAGCACGATCAGGACGAGCTCCCAGCCGCCCGGCATCGCAACGAGTGCTGTGGTCATGGCTTCCTCTCACCTTCGTGGACGTCGTCCTCCATCGTACGCCGTGCCCGTCCGCCGGGGCCTATCGGTAACGGCCGAGCGTCTCCCGGGCGGTGGCGGTGAACGTCTCGGTCAGCGCCGTCGGACGCAGCACCTGGGCGTGCGGAGCGAGGCGGAGCAGCAGCCGGGTCAGCCAGCGCGGGTCGGCGACGACGAGGTCGACCTCGACGGTGCCGTCCGGCTGCCGGCGCGCCTCCTGGACCGGGTAGTAGTCGGGCACCCAGTCCGCCTCAGGCTGCAGCAGGAGTGTCGCCGTGGTCCCCCCGGTCGGTGACTCCCCTGCCAGCAGGCCCGAGGTCACCTCGCGAGGCGGCTCGACGGTGGTCTCCATCGGGCTGTCGAGCACGGTCGCCGAGTCGATGCGGTCCAGCCGGAAGAACCTCATCGCGCCCGCCGCGTGGCAGAAGGCGTCGAGGTAGGAGAACCGGCCGTGCTGGACGACGCCGCGGGGGTCGACGACCCGCTCGGAGAGCTCGTCGCGCGACGGGACGTGGTAGCCGATGCGCAGCTGGCGGCCGCCGTCCAGCGCGCGCTGGATGGTGGCGGCCAAGGAGGCCAGCTGGGTCTCGGTGGGCTCGGCGGCGATCGCGACGGTGCGCGCGTGCGCCGCGGTCGCCGCTGCCTGGTCGAGCTTGGCCAGCACCGAGTCGACGACGGCCTGGGTCGCCGGCGGCGACGTCTCGCGCAGGGTGTGCAGCGCCACCGTCACGGCGGCGGCCTCGGTGGGGCTCAGCCGCATCGGCCGCGCCAGGTAGTCGGCGTTGTCGATCCGGATCACTCCGCCGGTGACCGGACCGCCCTCCTCGGACTCGATCGCGTCGAGGTCGACGTCGATCAGGTCGTCCGGAAGGCCCCCGGGGAGACCGCACATGAACAGCACCTTCAGGTCGCGCAGGACCTCGGCCGGGGTCGTGCCGAGCAGCTCCGCGGCATCGTCGAGGCGGACCTGGTCGCGGTGGTGGAGATAGGGCACGAGGGTGAGCAGCCGCGCGACCTGGTCGCGCGCGCCCGGGGTCGGTGTGGTGCGCGTCTGGGTCATCCGACCGCCTCGACCAGGCGCGCGACGACCTCGTCGCGCAGCGTCGCCGGCTCGACCAGCACGACGTCGGGACCGTGGTAGAGCACCTCGTCGACGAACCCACGAGCGGGGCGGGCCAGCTCGATCCGGTCCCACTCGGCGGTGCCGTCCGGGCCGTCGACGCCCGGCGTGAGGCGCGCCGCCCGGCGCCGGAACGTGTGTCCGGTGCCCTTGCGCGCCAGCAGGACGGCGCGAGGCGCGGCCGGCTCCGGTGCGAGCCGCTCGATGACCGCACGGAGGTCGGTGTCCGGCGGCACCGTGTACGCGTGCGGCTCGCCCACCGCCTCGACCTCGCCGAGCACCCGGTCGAGCCTGAACACCCGCTCGTCGCCGCGGTCGGTGTCGTAGCCGACGACGTACCACCGGCCCGTGGACCGGACGACACCCCACGGCTGCACGTGCCGCAGCCGCGACTCGGACTCCATCGGCCGCTGGTAGCGGAACTCGATCGCGCGCCGGTCGCAGACCGCCTCCCAGCAGCGCGCGAACGCCGGCTCGTCGCTGCTGGGTCGGGTCTGGGAGATCTCCAGCGCCTGCAGGTCGACGTCCACGCCGGCGGCGGTCAGCTTCCGGACCGCCTCGGTCGTCGCCTGCGCGGCGGTGGCGTGCTGCCAGCTCCGGGACGCGAGGCCGACGACGGCCGCCTCCTCGGGGGTCAGCTCGATGTCGGGGAGCGCGAACTCGTCGGCGGGGATGCGGTAGCCGACCTCGTCGTCGAACAGCGGGTCGATCGCGGCGACCTCCACCGGCACGCCCAGGCTGCGGAGCTCGTCCTTGTCGCGCTCGAACATCTTCTCGAAGGCGTCCGGGCGCGAGTCGGCGTACAGCAGCTCCCGGATCCGGTCCTTGGCGATCGGGTGCCGCTGCACCAGCAGCATGATGAGCAGGTTGAGGAGCCGCTCGCTCTTCGGCGCGGGCATTGCCCTAGTGTCTCATCGGATCAGGCGGTGCCGAGGACGTCGATGACGAAGTAGAGGATGTCGTCCCCGTTGATCGTCGGCGGCTGGCCCTTGCTGCCGTAGCCCTCGGCGGGCGGCACCTCGACGATGATCCGGCTGCCGACCGGTACGCCGACCAGGGCGTCGGACCAGCCCTTGATGACCGTGGTGCCGCCGCCCTTGGTCGCGGGAGCGATGTTCACCGCGAGGGTCTGGCCCTTGCTGTAGCTCTCGTCGAACGCCTCCTCGCCACCCCAGGTCTGTCCCAGGTAGTTGACGACGGTGATGTCGCCCTTCGCAACCTTGGGGCCGTTGCCCCGCAGCAGCGTGGTGACCTTGACGTCCTTGGCCTTGAGGTCCGGCTTGGGCAGCCCGCTGCTGTCGAGGCCGAACGGCACGCCCTTGTCGTCCTTCTCGAGCGTGGGCGCCCACGCGGCCGGGTGCACCGGCTTCGGCGTCGGGCCCGAGCGCACGGTCGACTCGAGGTCGGCGACGAACGCGATCCCGTCCTTGTTGCCGACGCCGATGTCGACGAGGTTGGTGGCGTAGTCCGGCCACTCCTGGTCGACGCTCGCGACGCCTTCGATCCGGGTGCCGATCTTGGTCTTCCCTGCCTCGATCTGGTCGGCGACGAGCTGGGCGACGAGGTCGATGGCCTTCTGCGGCTGCGCGCTCTGGCCGACCGTGATCTCGACCCCGGCCTCGTCGGCGCCGAACGTGTCGTAGTTGACGTTCTGGGTGTAGTCGTTCGAGATGGCGATGTTCACCAGCACGCCGTCGCCCTTCTGGAGGGTCGTGCCGTCGCCCTCGGTGACCACCTTCGTCTCGGCCTTTTGCGGCTCGAGCATGCCCTTCCAGTCGAACGTCGGGGTGCTGCCCACGTCGCCACTGATCGACACCGCGTCGAACCCCTTCTCGGTGTCCTCCGACGGTGAGCCGCCGCAGGCGGTCAGGGTGAGGGCGAGCGCGGGGGCAGCGAGCAGCGCGAGGGCGCGCTGGGGGCGACGGCGGAGAAGCACGCCGAAACCTTACAAGGGATGAATCACATGCCGTCGATCAGGCGCTGGACGCGCTCGTCGTAGGCCCGGAACGGGTCCTTGCAGAGCACGGTGCGCTGCGCCTGGTCGTTGAGCTTGAGGTGCACCCAGTCGACGGTGAAGTCGCGACGCCGCTCCTGGGCCTTGCGGATGAACTCGCCACGGAGCCGCGCCCGGGTGTTCTGCGGCGGCACCGACTTGGCCTCGAAGATCTTCAGGTCCGTGGTCACCCGGGCCACGGCACCACGCTTCTCCAGCAGGTAGTAGAGGCCCCGGCCGCGGTGGATGTCGTGGTAGGCGAGGTCGAGCTGCGCGATCCGCGGGTGGCTCAGCGGCAGGCCGTGCTTGGCGCGGTAGCGCTCGATCAGCTTCCACTTGATGACCCAGTCGATCTCGCGGTCGACCAGCCCGAGGTCGTCGGACTCCACGGCCTTGAGGCCGCGCTCCCACAGGTCGAGCGCGCGCTCGATGGTCGGCGTGCTGACCCCGCGCCGGTCCACGAAGTCGCGGGCCTTGGCGAGGTACTCCCCCTGGATCTCCAGGGCGCTCGCCTCGCGGCCGTTCGCGAGGCGCACCTTCCGGCGGCCGGTCGTGTCGTGCGAGATCTCGCGGATCGCCCGGATCGGGTTCTCCATCGTGAGGTCGCGCATCACCACGCCCTCCTCGATCATCCGCAGCACCAGGTCGCACGACGCCACCTTCAGGAGGGTGGTCGTCTCGCTCATGTTGGAGTCGCCGACGATCACGTGCAGACGGCGGTACTTCTCCGCGTCCGCGTGCGGCTCGTCGCGGGTGTTGATGATCGGCCGGCTGCGCGTGGTGGCGCTGGAGACGCCCTCCCAGATGTGCTCCGCGCGCTGGCTGACGGAGTACGTCGTGCCCCGCGGAGTCTGCGTGATCTTGCCGGCGCCGACCACGATCTGGCGGGTCACCAGGAACGGGATCAGCACGTCGGCGAGCCGGCTGAACTCGCCCGTGCGTCCGACGAGGTAGTTCTCGTGGCAGCCGTAGGAGTTGCCGGCGGAGTCGGTGTTGTTCTTGAACAGGTAGATCTCGCCGGCGATGCCCTCGTCGTGCAGCCGCTGCTCGGCGTCGAGGAGGAGCCCCTCGAGCACCCGCTCCCCTGCCTTGTCGTGGGTGACCAGGTCGACGACCTCGTCGCACTCCGGCGTGGCGTACTCGGGGTGGCTGCCGACGTCGAGGTAGAGCCGCGCGCCGTTGCGGAGGAAGACGTTGCTGGACCGTCCCCACGACACCACCTTGCGGAACAGGTAGCGGGCCACCTCGTCCGGGCTGAGCCGGCGCTGGCCGCGGAACGTGCAGGTGACGCCGTACTCGTTCTCGATCCCGAAGATCCGGCGGTCCATGTCTGAACACTACGGGGTGTCGGGGCGCTGCGGGGGGTACTGCGCGGGCATGCATCAGACGACTTCCGTGTGGTTGGACCGCCCGCGCGCCTCCTACCCCGCCCTGTCCGGAACGCCGACCTACGACGTGGTCGTGGTCGGCGGCGGGCTGACCGGGCTGCTGACCGGCCTGCTGCTCGCCCGGAGCGGGCAGTCGACGGCCGTGCTCGAGGGCCGGTACGTCGGCGCGGGCGCCAGCGGCAACACGACGGGCAAGGTGAGCCTCCTGCAGGGCACCAAGCTGAGCCGGATGCTGTCGAGCAACCCTCCGTCGGTCGTGCGCGACTACGTCACGGCGAACCAGGAGGGCCAGGCGTGGCTGGCGCGGTTCGCCAAGGACCACGGCGTGCCGGTCCAGGAGCGCCCGGCGTACACCTATGCGACCACCCGGATCGGTGAGCTGCGCGCCCGTGCCGAGCTCACCGCGGCCCAGGTCGCCGGGCTGGACGCGACCTGGGAGACCGAGACCGAGCTGCCGTTCGAGGTCCGCGGTGCGGTGCGGCTCGCGGACCAGCTGCAGCTGGACGCCATGCACCTGCTCGACGCGATCGCCGCCGCTTTCATCGCCGAGGGCGGGGTGCTCCACGAGCGCTCCCGGGTGGTCGACCTGCGCCGCTCCGGTGACGGCACGCGGGTGGTCACGCGGGAGGCGTCGGCCACGGCCGGGGCGGTCGTGCTCGCGACCAACCAGCCCATCCTGCTCCGCCACGGGTTCTTCGCCCGGCTCAAGGCCGAGCGGTCCTACGCCGCGGCGCTACGGTCGTCCTGGACCCCGCACGGGATGCACCTCTCCTCCGACCCCGTCGCGCACTCGATCCGGTCGCTGCCCGTCCCCGGTGGCGACGAGCTGCTGCTGGTCGGTGGCCACGGTCACCCGACCGGGCGCAGCCGCGCGACCGACCGGAAGCTGGCGGACCTCGTCGGCTGGGCGCGGTCCACGTTCCCCGCGACCGAGCTGACCCACACCTGGTCGGCCCAGGACCAGCGCTCGATGTCGACCCTCCCCTACGTGGGTCCTGCCTTCCCCGGCGACGAGCGGCTGTTCGTCGCGACCGGCTTCGACAAGTGGGGCTTCACCAACGCGCCCGCGGCCGCGCTGCTGCTCGCCAAGACGATCCTCGGCCCCGCCGCCGACGCCGAGCTGCCTGGGTGGCGGCGCGCGTTCTCGACGTGGACGCCGCGCGAGGTCGCCTCCTCCTGGCGGGGCCTGTTCTACAACGCCGAGGTCGGCGCGCAGCTGGCTGGCGGCTACGTCCGCAACGGCCCGCGCCGGCCGGTCGCGCACTCCGAGGTCGACGGCGTCGAGCACGACGTGTCGAAGGTGTGCCCGCACCTCGGCGGCATCCTGCGCTGGAACGAGGCCGCCCGGTCCTGGGACTGCCCGCTGCACGGGTCCCGGTTCGCCCCCGACGGCGAGGTCCTCGACGGACCGGCCGTGTGCGGGCTCAAGGACGTGCGGCCGAGCTAGAGCGGCGGCGCGACCGGCGGCTCGCCGCTGCCGGGGTCCTCCAGCGGCGGCACGGAGCCGCTGACCTGGTCGGTGGGGTCGTCGGGAGCGTCGGTGACCGGATCGCTGGCAGCGGTGCCGGGGTCGCCGTCCTCGGGGATCGGCGCGGCGTGCCGACCGGGCCCACGGTCGCCGAGCAGGGTGTCGAGCCGGGCCGGGAGGATCCGGGCGAACTTCCGCGGCTGGGTGCGGGTGCGGTCGAGCACCGCGACCTCGAGGTCGCTCGTGGGGATCACCCTGTCCTCGCTGGCGGAGTGGCCGAGCGCGGCGACCGCGACGGTCAGCGCCTCCTCGAGCGAGCAGCCGGCGGAGTAGTGCTCCTGCAGGTAGGCGGTGACGGTCTCGGCGTCGCCACCCATGACGGCGTAGCCGTGCTCGTCGGCCACCCGGCCCTCGTAGGTCAACCGGTAGACCTGGTCGTCGGCGGCGGCGTCACCGATCTCGGCGACGAAGATCTCCACCTCGTAGGGCTTCTCGCCACCGCTGGAGAAGATCGTGCCCAGCGTCTGGGCGTAGGCGTTGGCCAGCCCTCGGCCGGTGACGTCGCGGCGGTCGTAGGCGTAGCCGCGCATGTCGGCGAGCCGGACCCCGGCGATCCGCAGGTTCTCGAACTCGTTGTAGCGGCCGACGGCGGCGAACGCGATCCGGTCGTAGATCTCCGAGACCTTGTGCAGGGCCTGGGAGGGGTTCTCGGTGACGAAGAGGACGCCGTCGGCGTACTGGACGGCCACCAGGGACCGGCCCCGGCTGATGCCCTTGCGGGCGAAGTCGGCCCGGTCCTTCATCAGCTGCTCGGGCGAGACGTAGAACGGCATGCTCATGTCAGGCGTCCTCCCCCGTCGTCAGCGGCGCGACGGGTCCGTCGGGCCTGCGCATCCGGCCACCGATCACCCGGTCGGCGATCTCCGCGACCGCCTGCTCGGGCACCACCCGACCGCCGTCGGCGGTCACGACGTGCACCACCGGGAAGATCCGCCGGGTGACGTCGGGGCCGCCCGTGGCGGAGTCGTCGTCGGCGGCGTCGTAGAGCGCCTGGATGGCGAGGGTCACGCACTCCTGCTCGCTGAGGTCGTCGCGGAACAGCTTCTTCATCGCGCCGCGCGCGAACATCGAGCCCGACCCGACGGTGAAGAAGTGCCGCTCCTCGTGCCGGCCGCCCGTGACGTCGTAGCCGAAGATCCGTCCGATGCCCCGGTCGAGGTCGAAGCCGGCGAACATCGGCACGACGGCGAGGCCCTGCATCGCCATGCCCAGGTTCGCGCGGATCAGCGCCGAGAGCCGGTTGGCCTTGCCGTCGAGGCTGAGGACCGAGCCCTCGATCTTCTCGTAGTGCTCGAGCTCGACCTGGAACAGCCGCACCATCTCGACCGCGAGACCCGCTGTTCCGGCGATGCCGACCACGGAGTACTCGTCGGCGGGGAACACCTTCTCGATGTCCCGCTGCGCGATGACGTTGCCCATCGTCGCGCGGCGGTCACCCGCCATCACGAGCCCACCGGGGAACGTCGCCGCCACGATCGTGGTGCCGTGCGGCGCCAGGTCGGCGCCGGCCTGGTTGGCGCCGGCGGGAAGGGACTTCCGCGCCGGGAGCAGGTCGGGCTTGTGCTCGGCCAGGAAGTCGCTGAAGGAAGAGGTGCCGGGGCGCAGGAAGGCAGCCGGGAGCCGCGGGTCGTCCATCATCGGAGGACTACTCCCCGCCCTTCTGGATGAAGGACTTCACGAAGTCCTCGGCGTTGGACTCGAGCACGTCGTCGATCTCGTCGAGGATCGCGTCGACGTCGTCGTCCATCGCCTCCTTGCGCTCCGCGACGGTCTCGTCGGGCGCGACCGCGGGGGCCTCGTCCTCGTCCGAGGACTTCTTCGGCTGCTTCTGCTCCTGGGCCATGCCAGAACCCTACCGATCACCTAGTGAGTGCAGCGACCAGTTCCGCAGCGGTGTCGCACCGGTCGATCAGGTCGCCGACGTGTGCCTTGCTGCCGCGGAGCGGGTCGATGGTCGGGACCCGCTGCAGCGACTCCCGCCCCGGGAGGTCGAAGATGACGGAGTCCCACGACGCGGCGGCCACATGGGCGGCGTACTTCTCGAGGCAGCGGCCGCGGAAGAAGGCCCGGGTCTCGACCGGCGGCTCGTGCACGGCCGCCTCGATCGTGGCGTCGTCGAGCAGCCGCTGGATCCGGCCGGCCTTGACCAGCCGGTGGTAGAGCCCCTTCTCCGGGCGGATGTCGGAGTACTGGTAGTCGATCAGCTGGAGCTTGGCGTCGTCCCACTCCAAGCCGTCGCGCGATCGGTACTGCTCGAGCAGCTTGAGCTTCGCGACCCAGTCCAGCTGGTCGGCCAGCGACATCGGGTCGTGCTCGAGCCGGTCGAGGACCGACTCCCAGCGCGCGAGCACGTCGACCGTCTGCGCGTCGGCATCGGCGCCGTAGCGGTCCTCGACGTACTTCTTGGCCAGGTCGAGGTACTCCAGCTGCAGCTGGACCCCGGTCAGCTTCCGGCCGTCGGCCAAGGTGATCGTGCGGGTCAGGGTGGGGTCGTGGGACACCGCGCGGAGCGCCGCCACCGGCGTGTCGACGGTCAGGTCCCGGCCGATGAACCGCTCCTCGATCATCGCCAGGACCAGGGCGGTCGTGCCGACCTTCAGGTACGTCGAGATCTCCGAGAGGTTGGCGTCGCCGATGATCACGTGCAGCCGGCGGTACTTCTCCGGGTCGGCGTGCGGCTCGTCGCGGGTGTTGATGATCGGCCGCTTGAGGGTCGTCTCGAGGCCCACCTCGACCTCGAAGAAGTCGGCGCGCTGGCTGATCTGGAAGCCGTGCTCGCGCCCGTCCTGGCCCTTGCCGACGCGGCCGGCCCCGCAGACCACCTGCCGGCTGACGAAGAACGGCGTGAGGTGCCGGACGATGTCGGCGAAGGGCGTCGAGCGCCGCATCAGATAGTTCTCGTGGGCGCCGTAGGAGGCGCCCTTGTTGTCGGTGTTGTTCTTGTAGAGGACGATCGTCGGATTGCTGGGGAGCTGCTGCGCGCGGCGCGCCGCGTCGAGCATGACCAGCTCGCCGGCCTTGTCCCACCGCACGATGTCGAGGGGGGTGACGACCTCGGGCGTGGAGTACTCCGGGTGGGCGTGGTCGACGTAGAGCCGGGCGCCGTTCGTGAGGATCACGTTCGCGAGGCCGAGGTCCTCGTCGGTGAGCTGGCTGGGGTCGGCGACCTGGCGGGACATGTCGAACCCGCGGGCGTCGCGCAGCGGTGACTCCTCCTCGAAGTCCCACCGGGCACGCCGGGCGCGCACGGCAGCGGTCGCGTAGGCGTTCACCACCTGCGACGAGGCAACCATCGGGTTGGCCGTCGGCTGTCCCGGGACCGAGATGCCGTATTCGACCTCGGTGCCCATCACCCGGCGCACACTCATGCCTTCAGAGTACGGCGTGGCTGCGATCGATCCGGGAGGGTAGTGGTGGGGTGGCACGAGGAGGACGGTTGACGACGAGCGATGCGAGAGACGCCACCGAGAGCCCGGCTCTGCGCTGGCCGGCACGGCTCGGGATGGTCGGGTACGGCGTCGTGTACCTGCTGATCGCCTGGCTCGCGGTCCAGCTGGCGTTCGGCGACTCCGCCGGGCAGGCGTCAGGGAGCGGAGCCCTGCACGAGCTGGCGCAGCAGCCCTTCGGAGGCGTGCTCCTCGTCCTGGTGGCGGTCGGTCTCGCCGGGTTCTGCGTCTGGGAGGCGTGCCGGGCCGTGGCCGGGCACCGCTCCGACGACGGGGCGCGGCGCTGGGTCGCCCGCGCCGGGTCGGCGGGCCGCGCCCTCGTCTACGCGACGCTGGCGGTGCTCGCGGTGCTGACGGCCTTCGGGGACTCCAGCAGCGGCGGCGGCAGCCAGGGCACCACCGCGAGCCTGCTCAAGCTCCCGCTCGGCCCGGCGATCGTGGTCGCGGTGGGTCTCGGCATCGCCGCCGTAGGCCTGGTCGGCGGCTATCGGGGGATCAGCGACCGGTGGCGCAAGGACGTCGAGGTGGAGGGACAGCAGGGCAAGGTCGGCGGCGTGGTGGAGGTGCTCGCGCGCGCCGGCTACCTCAGCCGCGGGCTGGCGTTCCTCGCGGTCGCCGGGTTCTTCGTGTGGGCCGGCGTCGCCGACGACGCGCGGAAGTCCGGCGGGCTGGACCAGGCGATCGTCAAGCTCCGGGACGAGCCGTACGGCCCGTGGCTGATCCTCGTGGTCGCGATCGGGCTCGCCTGCTTCGGCGGGTTCCAGGCCTCTCGTGCGTGGTTCCTCCGGCGCGACTAGCACGCTGCCGTAGTCTCCGGCTGTGCGCGACTCAGGAGGCGGACCCGGCGGGGGCGAGGGGCGTGTGGAGCGGCTGCGGGCCCGGGTGGAGAAGCAGCAGGAGCGGATCGAGGAGCTTCGGGCCCGCGTGCGCAGCGAGCGGCCCCGCAACGACCTCTCCTACGTCTTCATCTGCACCTACGGCAGGTCCGGCTCGACGCTGCTGCAGGGCGTGCTGAACTCGATTCCCGGCTACCTGATCCGCGGCGAGAACCGGCAGGTCCTCCGGCACCTCTTCGAGCTCCACCAGACCGTGATGCGCCAGAAGCGGACCTTCAAGGGCTGGATCAACAGGGGCGAGCCCCTGCCCGTCAGCCACCCGTTCTACGGCATCGACGGCTACCCCGACACCGCGCACAGGGAGTTCCGCCGGCTGGCGCTGAACCTGCTGCTCCGCCCCGACGAGGACACCAGGGTCACCGGGTTCAAGGAGATCCGCTGGGCCGACGACGACGTCCTGGCCTACCTGCAGTTCCTTCGCAACGTCTTCCCCGACGCCCGGTTCGTCATCAACACCCGCAACCTCGACGACGTGGCGCAGAGCGCGTGGTGGGGCGAGGACCCCGACTCCCGCTCGGTGCTGGAGCGGGCCGAGGCCCGGCTGGCCGACATCGAGCAGGAGCTCGGCGGTTCGTCGTACCGGGTGCGCTACGACGAGTACGTCGCCGACCCCGCCGTGCTGGAGGGGCTCTTCGACTGGCTGGGCGAGGACTTCGACCTCGAGCGCGTGCGTGCCGTGCTCGACGTCGAGCACTCCTACCAGCCGCAGGACGACGACGCCGACGACGCCGACGACGAGGCGAGCTCCTAGAGGTACTGGCCGGTGTTGGAGACGGTGTCGATCGACCGGCCCGGCTCGGTGCCCTGCTTGCCGGTGACCAGCGTGCGGATGAAGACGATCCGCTCGCCCTTCTTGCCGGAGATCCGCGCCCAGTCGTCGGGGTTGGTCGTGTTGGGCAGGTCCTCGTTCTCCTTGAACTCGTCCACGCAGGCCTGGAGCAGGTGCGAGACCCGCAGGCCTTTCTGGTCGTGCTCGAGGAACTCCTTGATCGCCATCTTCTTGGCGCGGTCGACGATGTTCTGGATCATCGCGCCGGAGTTGAAGTCCTTGAAGTACAGGACCTCCTTGTCGCCGTTCGCGTAGGTGACCTCGAGGAACCGGTTGTCCTCGGTCTCGCTGTACATCCGCTCGACCGCGGCTCGGATCATCCCGGCCGTGCACGCCGCCCGGTCGTCGCCGAACTCGCGGAGGTCGTCGGCGTGCAGCGGGAGGTTCGGCGTGAGGTACTTGCTGAAGATGTCGCGCGCGGACTCGGCGTCGGGCCGCTCGATCTTGATCTTCACGTCGAGCCGCCCGGGCCGCAGGATCGCGGGGTCGATCATGTCCTCGCGGTTGGAGGCACCGATGACCAGCACGTTCTCGAGCAGCTCCACGCCGTCGATCTCGCTGAGCAGCTGCGGGACGATCGTGTTCTCCACGTCGGAGGAGACACCGGAGCCGCGGGTGCGGAACAGGGAGTCCATCTCGTCGAAGAACACGATGACCGGTGTGCCGGTCGAGGCCTTCTCCCGCGCGCGCTGGAACACGAGCCGGATGTGCCGCTCGGTCTCGCCGACGTACTTGTTGAGGAGCTCGGGGCCCTTGATGTTGAGGAAGTAGGACTTGCCCTCGGCGCCGGTCTTCGCCGCGACCTTCTTGGCCAGCGAGTTGGCGACGGCCTTGGCGATCAGCGTCTTCCCGCAGCCCGGAGGACCGTAGAGCAGGATGCCCTTCGGCGGCTTCAGCTCGTGCTCCGCGAAGAGCTCGGGGTGGAGGTACGGCAGCTCCACCGCGTCCTGGATCATCTCGATCTGGTTGCCCAGGCCGCCGATGGTCTCGTAGGTGATGTCCGGGACCTCCTCGAGGACCAGCTCCTCGACCTCGGACTTCGGGACCCGCTCGTAGACGTAGCCGGCGCGGCTGTCGAGCAGCAGGGAGTCGCCGGCGCGGAGCGTCTCGCCGCGCAGCGGCTCGGCCAGCCGGACGACGCGCTCCTCGTCGGCGTTGGCGATGACCAGGACCCGGTCGCCGTCGGCGAGCAGCTCCTTCATCATCACGACCTCGCCGACCGTCTCGTAGTCGAACGCCGCCACGACGTTGAGCGCCTCGTTGAGCATGACCTCCTGGCCGCGGCGCAGGGTGTCGAGGTCGACGTTGGGGCTGACGCTCACGCGGAGCTTGCGGCCGCCGGTGTGCACGTCGACGGTGTCGTCCTCGTTGCGCTGGAGGAACGTCCCGAACCCGGCGGGCGGCTGGGCGAGCCGGTCGACCTCCTCCTTGAGCTTCAGGATCTGGTCGCGTGCCTCGCGGAGCGTCCCGGCGAGCCGCTCGTTCTGCGCGGTGACGGCGGCGAGCGACCGCTGCGCGTCGGCGAGCCGGAGCTCGAGCGCGCGTGCGTGGCCGCCTGGGGAGTCGGTGAGCCGGAGCCGGAGGTCGTTGACCTCCGCCTCGAGGTAGTGGACCTGCTGCTGGAGCTCCTCGCGGCTCATCGACCCGCCTGTGCCCTCACCCATGCTCGACATCGGGACCCACCTCCTTGGTCGATTCGACCCTACTCGGTCCCGGGCGGTGGCGCGGGCTCGCTCGCCGGGCGTGGGCCGTCGTAATCGACTCCGTAGGCGCCGGGGGCCGGCCGCCGCTTCTTCAGGGGGGCCCGCTCCCCCGGTGCCATCCGCCGGGCCGTCACGAGGAAGGCGGTGTGACCCATCATCTTGTGGTCGGGGCGGACGGCGAGCCCCTCCACGTGCCAGTCCCGCACGAGCGACTCCCACGCCCGGGGCTCGGTGAAGCCGCCGTGGGCACGCAGCGTCTCGACGAACCGGGACAGCTGGGTCGTCGTGGCGACGTACCCGCAGACGATGCCGCCGGCCCGGAGTGCGTCGGCAGCCGCGTCGACGCACTCCCAGGGCGCCAGCATGTCGAGGATGATCCGGTCGCACCGCTCCCCCGACGCCGGCAGCTCCTCGGCGAGGTCGCCGACGGTGAGCTGCCACGCAGGGTGGGTCTGCCCGTCCGGAGCGCCGAAGAACTGGCGCACGTTGGCGCGCGCGACGTCCGCGAACTCCTCGCGCCGCTCGTAGGAGGACACGCGGCCGTAGGGGCCGACCGCACGCAGCAGCGAGCAGGTGAGCGCACCGGAGCCGACACCGGCCTCGACCACGTGGGCGCCGGGGAAGATGTCGGCCATCGCGACGACCTGGGCGGAGTCCTTGGGGTAGACGACCGCAGCGCCGCGCGGCATCGAGACGACGAACTCCGAGAGCAGCGGCCGGAAGACCAGGTACTCGCCGCCCGCCGACGACGTGACGGTGAAGCCCTCCTCGCGCCCGATCATCTCGTCGTGGTCGAGGTGGCCCTTGTTGGAGAAGAACCGCTTCCCGGCGACCAGCTCGAAGTTGTGCTTGCGGCCCTTGCCGTCCACGAGTCGCACCCACTCGCCCGCACGGAGCGGACCCCGGTGCACCCCGGACCACGCCTCGGGCGCGACGTCGTTCCTCTGCGCGTCCTCCATCACCGCGGCACCCTATCGCCGGTCGCTCAGCCGGCGGAGCGGACGGCCTTCTCCACGTCCGACGTGGCGAGCACGCCGAAGACGCCGCCGTGCTCGTCGACGAGCAGGTACTCGCTCGCCGGCGTCCGCCGGATCGCCTCGACCAGCTCGCTGCCGGTGATGGCGACGGGAAGCCGCAGCCCCGGGGCCAGGGTGCGGGCGACCGTCGACACGGCGACCCACGGTTGCCGGTCGCGCGGTGTCGCGTGCACCGCGGCCTCGTTGACCACGCCGATCGGCCGGCCGTCGGAGGTGACGGTGACGATGCTGCCGGCACCCGCCTCCTGCGCCCGGCGCACCGCCTCGGCGAGCGGGAGGTCGTCCGGTACGGCGAGCGTGCGGCGCGCGAGGTCGCGGGCGTGGATCGCAGCCACCCGGCCGCGGATCCGCGCGTTGGCGATCGCGTCGCTGGCACCGCTCCACAGGAACGCCGCGATGATCGCGGAGAGGATCACGTCGATGATGGTCGGCTGCGTGCCGAGCATCGCTGCCTGGAGGAACGGCCAGGCGAGCACGGCGACGGCGGCGACCCGGCCGCCCCACCCGGCGGCAGCGGTGCCGGTCGTGCTGCGGCCGGTGATGCGCCAGACCGCGGCCTTGAGGACCCGGCCGCCGTCGAGCGGCAGGCCGGGGACCAGGTTCAGCAGCCCGATGAGGATGTTCGCGCCGGCGAGGCCCTCGACGGTCAGCCGCAGCACCCCGTCGGGCGTCACGAACCACAGCGCCAGCGCGGCGGCGCCGACGGCGAGCGACGTGAGCGGCCCGACGACCGCGATCAGGAACTCCTCGCGGGGCGTCCGCGCCTCGCCCTCGATCGCGGTCACCCCGCCGAGGAAGTGCAGCGTGATCGAGTGGACCTCGAAGCCCTGCCGGCGGGCGACGATCGCGTGCGATGCCTCGTGGAGCAGCACGGCGAGGTAGAGCACGATCGCGAAGATGACGCCCACGACGTACTTCCAGCCGCCGAGACCGGGCTGGATCTCCTCCACCCGGGGCGCCATCAGGATCGCGATGAGCCCGGCGATGAGGAACCACGAGGACGACACCAGGACGTCGCTGCCCGCGACCGAACCGATGCGGAAGCTGCCCGGCGGCACGGGCTGCCGCCGGCGTGGCGCAGGTTCCTGGTCGGACACGTCTAGAGGCTATCCGAGGCGGCCACGCGGAGCGGTGGGGCGACGGTGTCGGCGGGCGGCCCTACAGTCCTGGCCATGACGACCACCGAGCCCGCCCTGGTGCAGCCGGCCGACCCGGCCGACCACGCGGGCACGGCCGTCGACGGTGTCGCGGTGGTCGGCGCCCTGTCGCCGTCCCGGGTCTCGGACTTCGTCGCGTGCCCGCTGATGTTCCGGTTCCGCACCATCGACCGGCTGCCGGAGCCGCCGTCCCCGGCCGCGGTTCGCGGCACGCTCGTGCACAGCGTCCTGGAGCGGCTGTTCGACCTGCCGGCGCCCGACCGCACGCCGCAGCACGCGGCGACGATGGTCGTCCCCACCTGGCAGCAGCTGGTGGCGGCCGAGCCGGGCCTGGAGTCGATGTTCACGCAGGGCGGCACGGAGATCACCGCCTGGCTCGCGTCCTGCCGCGAGGTGCTGGCCCGCTACTTCTCCCTCGAGGACCCGAGGCTCCTCGAGCCCGCCGACCGCGAGCTCTACGTCGAGACGATCACCGACACCAAGCTGCTGCTGCGCGGCGTCATCGACCGCGTCGACGTCGCGCCCGACGGTGCGATCCGCGTGGTCGACTACAAGACCGGGCCGTCTCCGGCAGAGATGTTCGAGGTCAAGGCGTTGTTCCAGCTGAAGTTCTACGCGCTGGTGATCTGGCGCACCCGCGGGGTGATCCCCGCGATGCTGCAGCTGATCTACCTCGGCAACAGCGAGGTGCTGCGCTACGCGCCCGACGAGCAGGACCTGCTGGCGACCGAGCGCAAGGTGCAGGCCGTGTGGGAGGCCGTCCGCCTCGCGCGCGAGACCGGCGACTGGCAGCCCAACCCCGGGTTCGCCTGCAAGTTCTGCTCCCACCAGCGGCTCTGCCCCGCCTACGGCGGCACGCCGCCGCCCCTCCCCGACCGCGATCAGCGGTCGACGACCGGCCCCGGACCCTCGGCGCCCTCTGGATAGAGCACGCACGCGACCTCGACGCCCCCGTCGCGGCGGAGCGCGGGGTCGACCCCGTCGTGGAACTCGATGCGCACGCCGTTGCCGTCGTCGGTGACCGAGGAGACGCCGCCCCAGAGCGGCTCGTCGACGTTCTCGTCGCGGATCCTGTCCAGGAGGTCCCGGGCCTCGGCGGACGTCGTGCGTCCGAAGTGCGCGGTCTTCGAGCCGGCGTCGAGGTGGTCGAGGTCGCCCACGATCCGCTGCTCGTGGGCGTACTCCTCCGGGCTCCGGCGGGTCCAGTGCCCCTCGACGAGCGTGCGCAGGTCGCGCGACTCCCACCCGCACACCGGCGTGGCCTTGAGGCAGCGCGGGTGGAACGAGCAGCCGAGCGGTGGTGCCGACGCGTCGGGGATCTCGCCTCGAGGCAGGTCCCGGCTGACCTTCCGGGACGGGTCCGGATCGGGGATCGCCGCGAGCAGCGCCTGGGTGTAGGGGTGCCGCGGCTTCGCGAAGATCTCCTCGGTCGGTCCGATCTCCACGATCCGGCCGAGGTACATGATCGCGATCCGGTCGCAGAAGAACTTCGCGCTGGCCAGGTCGTGGGTGATGTAGACGTAGGTCAGCCCGAGATCCTGCTTGAGGTCGAGCATCAGCTGCAGGATCTTGGCCCGCACCGACATGTCGAGCATCGAGATCGGCTCGTCGGCGACGAGCACGTCGGGGTCGAGGATGATCGCCCGCGCGAGCACGACGCGTTGCTTCTGCCCGCCCGACAGGTCGCGCGGGTACTTGTTGAGGAACAGCTCGACCGGCGACAACCCGACCCGCTCGAGGGTGTCGATCACCCGGCGCCGGCGCTCCGCGGCGGAGCGCACCCCGTGCACCCGCAGCGCGTCGCCGACGGCCTCGAGCACGGTCATCGACGGGTTGAGGGCGGCGTTCGGGTCCTGGAACGCCATCTGGATGTCGGCGCGGACGGCCCGCAGGTGGCGGCCCCTCATCGTCGCGATGTCCTCGCCCTCGAACAGGATGGAGCCCTCGGTCGCCGGCGCGAGCCCGAGGAGGGCGCGTCCCAGTGTGGACTTGCCGCTGCCGCTCTCGCCCACGAGGCCGAGCACCTCCCCGCGGCGCAGGGACACCGAGACGCCGTCGATGGCCTTGACGGTGCCGGTGTCGCGGCCGAGCAACCGCGCGAGCGTGCTGCCGCCCAGGTCGAAGTAGACCGACAGGTCCCGCACGTCGATGATCGTCTCGGGTCGGGTCGCGGCCTCAGGCTTCGTCGGCAACGGTCAGCTCCTCCTGCTTCAGCGGCTGCTCCCCGCCGGCGGGGATCTGGTCCTTCGGACCGACCAGCCAGCACTCGACCCGTCCGCCGCCCGGTCGCTCGATGTCCACCGGGTTGCGGCTCGCGCACACCTCCATCGCCTGCGGGCACCGCGGGTGGAACCGGCACGCGTCGGGCGGGTCGACCAGGTCGGGCGGCGCGCCCGGGATGAAGTTCAGCCCGGTGGTGCTCAGCGAGATCGTGGATCGCAGCAGCTCGCGGGTGTAGGGGTGCTGCGGGTTGCGGAACACGTCGGCGACCCGGCCCTGCTCGACGATCCGCCCGGCGTACATCACCGCGACCCGGTCGCACGCCTCCGCCACGATGCCGACGTTGTGCGTGATGAGCAGCAGCGAGGCGCGGAAGTTGCGGCGCAGGTCGTTGAGGATCTGGACGATCTGCGCCTCGACGAGGACGTCCAGCGCCGTCGTGGGCTCGTCGGCGACGACGAACGCCGGTCGCAGCACCAGGGCCAGCGCGATCATCAGCCGCTGGCGCATGCCGCCGGAGAACTCGTGCGGGTAGGACTTGTAGCGCGTCGGCGGGATGCCCATCAGGCGCATCGCCTCGAGCGCCATGTCCCGCACCTCGTCCTTGGACAGGTCCGGCTCGTGCTGGCGGATGGTCTCCTCGAAGTGCTGCGAGATCCGCATCAGCGGGTTCAGCCGGGTCAGCGGCTCCTGGAAGATCATCCCGAGGTCGTGGCCGCGCAGCTCGTAGGCGTCCTTCCTGCGCATCGACAGGATGTCCCGCCCCTTGAAGATGACCTCGCCGTCCCGTTTCGCGCCCGCCGGCAGCAGGCCCATCAGGCCGCGGCCGAGGGTGGACTTCCCGCAGCCCGACTCCCCCACGAGCCCCAGGGTCTCGCCCGGGGCGATCTCGAAGCTCACGCCGTCGACCGCCTGGATCGCCCCGCGCGTCGTGCCGTACCAGACCCGCACGTCGCGCGCCGAGATCACCGGCTCGGGGACGTGGACGCCGGCCGGCGCCTCGCTCGTGGTCACGTCAGCTCTCCTGTCCGTCGTCGGTCGCGGGCTGTCGCGGCGGCATCACGACCGGCAGCAGCCGGCGCTGCCGCAGGGTCGGGTTGAGCGTCTCGTTCAGTCCCTCGCCGACGAGGGTCAGGCCGGTGACCAGCAGCACGATCGCGAGGCCGGGGTAGAGACCGGTCCACCAGACGCCGGACGACGCGTCCGCCAGGGCGCGGTTGAGGTCGTGCCCCCACTCCGCGGCGTCGGTCGACTGGATGCCGAGCCCGAGGAACCCGAGGCCGGCGAGGGTCAGGATCGCATCGGCGGCGTTGAGCGTGCCGAGCACCGGGACCGACTGGACGACGTTGCCGAACAGGTAGCGGCGCATGATGACGCCGTCGCTGGCGCCGATCGCGCGCGCGGCCTCGACGTACGTCGCCTCCTTGGCGCTCACCGTGGTGTTGCGGACGACCCGGAAGTACTGGGGGATGTAGATCGCGGACAGCGACAGGGAGACCGCGAGCACGGTGCCGCCGACCAGGTTCGTCAGCAGGAAGGCGAACACGATCGCCAGCAGGAACGAGGGGAACGCGAAGATCGCGTCCATGATCAGCACCAGGATCCGGTCGAGCCAGCCGCCGTAGTAGCCGGACACGAGACCGAGCGGCACCCCGACCACGACGCAGATCACGATCGAAAAGAGCACGACCTGGATCGCCGTGCGCGCGCCCCAGATGACGCGCGAGAGGACGTCGAAGAAGAGCCGGTCGGTGCCGAACAGGTGGTCGCCGCTCGGGTGCCCGACCTTCGGGAAGTCGACGCCGCCGGACGAGGCCTGGGCGAAGCCGTACGGCGCCAGCCACGGCGCGAACACCGCCATGATGACGAACATCGCGGTGATGAGGATGCCGGCGACCAGCATCCAGCGAGCCAGGCCGGCCGTCTCGGTGAACGGCCGGGCGAGCGCCTTGAGGACCCGGCGCATCAGTACCTCACCCTCGGGTCGATGAGCGCGTTGACGATGTCGACCAACAGGCTGATCAGCACCACCGCCACCGCGAAGATCGTGATGATGCCCTGGACTGCGCCGTAGTCGCGGTCGTTGATGTAGTCGACCAGCTTCTGGCCGAGACCCGGCCAGTTGAAGGTCGCCTCGGTGAGGACCGCACCGCCGAGCAGCAGCGCGAACTGGAGGCCGATCACGGTGATGACGGGCACCAGGGCGTTGCGGAAGGCGTGCCGCCAGGTCACCTTGCCACGCGAGATGCCCCGGGCCTCCGCGGCCTCGACGTAGTCGGCCTGCATCGTCTGCAGGATGTTGACCCGCACGAGCCGGATGAAGACGCCGCAGATCAGCAGGCCGAGCGTGACTGCCGGCAGCACCAGGTGCTTGAGCACGTCCTGGATCGCGGTGCTGTCGCCGCTGATGAACGCGTCGATGAGCAGGATGTGGGTGTGCGGCTTGACCGTGAACGCGGTGATCGGACTGGACGCCCCTGACGTCGGCAGCCCGAGCGGCTCCGCGACGTACACCTGCAGCAGGAAGCCGACGAAGAAGATCGGGGCCGCGTAGCTCAGGATCCCGAACAGCCGGATGAAGACGTCCGGCACGGTGTCGCGGTAGCGGCCCGAGACCAGGCCGAGCGGGATGCCGACGAGCAGCGCGACGACGAACGCCGCGAGCGTCAGGGTCAGCGTGGCCCCGCCGTTGTCGCGGATCACGTGCAGGATCGGCTGGTTGTCGCTGAACGACTTCCCGAAGTCCAGGCGCGCGACCGAGGAGAGGTAGTCCCAGTACTGCGCGATCAGCGGCCGGTTGAAGCCGAGCTGCTCGCGCCGCTGCTCGAGGGCCTGCTCGTCGAGCTTGCCCCCGAGCGCGGCCGAGACCGGGTCGCCCGGTGCCACTCGGAGAACCACGAAGACCAGGGTGAGGATCACCCAGATCATCGGTATGACGAGTAGGACCCGCTGCAGGATGTAGCGAGGCAGGGATCCCGCAGCGGATCTACTCACGTCAGCTGTTCTTGGTGACCAACCAGAAGCGGAAGATGAACGAGGGGTCGAGGGTGTCCTCGACGCCGTTCATGCCCGCTCCGTAGACGGCCGTGTTCAGGCCGACCCACGACGGCATCAGCGGGACGTCCTGCGCAGTGATGTCCTGCAGCTGCCCGAAGATCTTCTCCCGCTCGGCCTGGTCGGAGGAGCCCTGCTCCTGGGCGACCAGCTTGTCCACCGTCTTGTTGGTGTAGCCGTTCTGGAAGAACCCGCCGTCCACGATGAACGGGGACAGGTAGTCGTCCGCGTCCGGGTAGTCCGGGAACCAGCCGAGCATCCAGACGTCGTAGGCGCCCTGCTTGTAGATCGTCTGGTACTGCTCCCACTCGGTGCTCTTCAGGGTGACGTTGAAGAGCCCGCTGTCGTTGAGCTGGCGCTCGAACTCGTTGGCCTCGTCCTCGGCCGCCGGGCCGTAGTGGGTGGGCGTCCACCCGACGGTCAGGTCGACCGGGGTCTTGATGCCGGCCTGCTGCAGGATCTGCTTCGCCTTGTCGACGCTCGGGTCGCCGTACTGCGCCTGGAACGAGTCGGTCTGGCCGCCGAAGCCCGGCGGGACGATCGAGTACAGCGGGTCCACGGTGCCGTCGTAGGCCTTGGACGCGATGGCGTCACGGTCGTAGAGCTGGGCGACCGCCTGCCGGATGGCGAGGTTCTTGCCGACCGGACCGTCGACCTTCCACGTCCAGTACCGGATCTCCGCGCCCTTGCCGCTGGCGACGGTGACGTTGTCGTCCTCCTTGAGGTCGCTGACGTCCGTCGGGGCGAGGCTGCGCCACGCGACGTCGACCTCGCCGTTCTGGACGGCGAGCTTCAGGGCCGACGGCTCCTTGTAGTACTTGACGTAGACCTGGCTGGCGCCGCCGGTGTTGTCGCCGGTGTAGTCGCCGTTCAGCTCGAGCACGGCCTGGTCGCCCGCCTTGTACTGGCTGAGCTTGTAGGGGCCGGAGCCGATGATCTTGTCGTCGTCGAGCTTGGTGTCGGCGGGGAAGACGTCCTCGTCGACGATCGCCGCGGCGCCCGGGTAGGTCAGGACGTACTGGAACGTCGTGTCCGGGTGGTCGAGGTGGAAGACGACGGTGGTGTCGTCGGGCGTGTCGATCGCCCCGTCGTTGAGGGTGACGACGCCCTTCTTGTCCGTGTCGGTGATGCTGCCGAGCAGGTAGATCGCGGCGCCGTTGGGGTCCTGGATCTTGATCGACCGCTCGAAGCTGTACTTCACGTCCGAGGAGGTGAGGTCGTCGCCGTTGGAGAACTTCAGGCCCGGCTTGAGCTTGCAGGTCAGGGTCTTCGGGTCGTCGTAGTCGCACGACTCGGCCGCGTCACCGACGATGTCCGTCGAGTTCGGCGGGACCGTGACGAGGGTCTGGTAGAGGTTGTACTCGAGGGTCGAGGAGCCCAGGTCGTAGGAGCCCGCGGGGTCCAGCGCGGTCACGGTGTCGGTGGTGCCGAGGATCCAGGCGTCGCCCGATCCGCCGCTGGCGCCACCGCCGCCGGAGTCGTCGTTCCCCCCGCAGGCCGCCATGGTCACCGCCAGCGCGCCCGCACCGAGGGCCGCGACGACAATCCGCCTCTTGTGTGCCATCCGAATGTTCTCCGCTCTGGTCCCCAAGGGGGCGGGGACCGGTCCCGGCGGAAGATACTCCGCGGTCCCGGAAGCGGCTAGGGAAGATCCGGTGGCGTTTGGTCTCGATCCGGCAACGTTTTCAGCACGTCGACGCCGAGGCCCTCGAGCGTGCTGCGGAAGGTGCGCCGAGGTCCGGGCGGCACCTGGACGTGGTTGGGGACCACCAGCACCCGGCAACCCGCGGCCGCGGCGGAGCGGGCCCCGGTGTCGGAGTCCTCGATCGCGACGCAGTCGCCGGCGTCGACGCCGAGCGCCGCTGCCGCGGTGAGGTAGGGCTCCGGGTGCGGCTTGCCGTTGTCGACCAGGTCGCCGGTGACAACGGCCCGGAACGTCTCCGGTGGGAGGTGCTCGAGGATCGGCGCGACGAACCGCTGGTAGGACATCGTCACGAGTGCGCACGGCACTCCCGCGTCGTGGAGCGCGAGCAGCAGCTCACGCGCCCCCGGGCACCACGGGACCGAGTGCCGCACCCGCTCGACGACGCCGTCGAGGAGCAGCTCGACGATCTCCTCGGGGCTCTGCGGCAGCCCCATCCGCGCCTTGATGTAGCGCCCGGACGTCAGCAGGTCGTTGCCGACGAGCTGCATCGCGTCCTCGTGGGTCCACGTGGCGCCGTGCTCCTCCGCGATGGCCACCTCGGTGGCCATCCAGTAGGGCTCGGTGTCCACGAGGGTCCCGTCCATGTCCCACAGGACGGCCGCCAAGGGTGGTTGAGGTGCGAGCGCAGCGAGCCTCGGAACCTCAGTCATCGGGGTCGTAGCCGAGGTTCGGCGAGAGCCAGCGCTCGGCCTCCTCGAGGGACCAGCCCTTGCGCTCGGCGTAGTCGGCGACCTGGTCGCGGCCGAGGCGGCCGACCACGAAGTACTGGCTCTCGGGGTGGGAGAAGTAGAAGCCGGAGACGGCCGCGCCCGGCCACATCGCCATCGACTCGGTGAGCTCGATGCCGGTGGCCGCCTGCACGTCCAGCAGGTCCCAGAGCGTCTGCTTCTCGGTGTGCTCCGGGCACGCCGGGTAGCCCGGGGCCGGCCGGATGCCGGCGTACTGCTCCTTGATGAGGCCGACGTTGTCGAGGTCCTCGTCAGGCGCGTAGCCCCACAGCTCCTTGCGCACCCGCTCGTGCATCCGCTCGGCGAAGGCCTCGGCGAGACGGTCGGCGAGCGACTCGAGGAGGATCGCGCTGTAGTCGTCGAGGTCCTTCTTGAACTCCAGGATCTTCTCCTGGCTGCCGAGTCCCGCCGTGACGGCGAACGCGCCGACGTGGTCCTCCAGCCCGCTGTCCTTCGGCGCGACGTAGTCGCCGATCGAGCGGTTCGGGACCCCCTCGCGGTGCTCGCCCTGCTGGCGCAGGTTGCGCAGCACGGCCCGGACCTCGCTGCGCGTGTCGTCGGTGTAGACCTCGATGTCGTCGCCGACCGCGCTGGCCGGGAACAGCCCGACCACGCCGTTGGCGGTCAGCCAGTTCTCCTCGATCAGCTGGTCGAGCATGGCCTGCGCGTCCTCGTAGAGCTTGCGCGCCGCCTGGCCGCTGGCCGGGTTGTTGAGGATGTCGGGGAACGAGCCCTTCATCTCCCAGGCGTTGAAGAACGGCTGCCAGTCGATGTAGGGGCGCAGCTCGGCGAGGTCGTAGCCCTCGAACCGGTGGATCCCGGGCTGCGCCGGCGTCGGCGGGGTGTACGCCGACCAGTCCAGCGGCGTGCGGTTGGCGCGCGCCTGCTCCAGGGACAGGATCGGGCGGTCGTGCTTGACGGCGTGGCGCGCCCGGAGCGAGTCGTAGTCGGTCCGCACGTCCGCGAGCAGGGCGTCGCGCTGGCGGTCGTCGAGCAGCGCAGCGGCCGTCGGCACGGAGCGGGAGGCGTCCTTGACCCAGACGACCGGGCCGTCGTACTTGGGGTCGACCTTGACCGCGGTGTGGGCGCGCGAGGTGGTCGCGCCCCCGATGAGCAGCGGGATCGTCAGGCCGAGGCGCTGCATCTCGGTCGCGAACCCGACCATCTCGTCGAGGCTCGGGGTGATCAGTCCGGACAGCCCGATGATGTCGGCGCCGACCTCCTGGGCGGTGTCGAGGATCTTCTGCGCCGGCACCATCACGCCGAGGTCGATGACCTCGTAGTTGTTGCAGGACAGCACGACGCCGACGATGTTCTTGCCGATGTCGTGGACGTCGCCCTTCACCGTGGCGAGCACGATCGTGCCGTTGGTGTCCTTTGCGGTCGCGAGCTCGGGGTTGTCCAGCTTTTCCTGCTCGATGAAGGGGATCAGGTAGGCGACCGCCTTCTTCATCACCCGCGCGCTCTTGACCACCTGGGGCAGGAACATCTTCCCGGCGCCGAACAGGTCGCCGACGACGTTCATGCCGTCCATGAGCGGGCCCTCGATCACCTCGATCGGGCGGCCGCCGCGCTCGGCGATCTCCTGGCGCAGCTCCTCGGTGTCGGCCTCGACGTAGCCGTCGATGCCCTTGACGAGGGCGTGGGTGATCCGCTCCCCGACGGGGAGGCCGCGCCACTCCTCGGTGGCAGCCTCCTCCTTCTCTCCGGAGCCGCGGTGCTGCTCGGCCAGCCCGAGCAGCCGCTCGGTGGCGGCCAGCGAGTCGTCGGTGCGGTTGAGGACGACGTCCTCGATCGCGTCACGCAGCTCGGGATCGACCTGGTCGTAGACCACCAGGGCGCCCGCGTTGACGATGCCCATGTCCAGGCCGGCGTCGATCGCGTGGTAGAGGAAGACCGCGTGGATCGCCTCGCGGACCGGGTTGTTGCCCCGGAACGAGAACGAGACGTTCGAGATGCCCCCCGACACCTTCGCCCCCGGCAGGTTCTCCTTGATCCACCGGGTGGCCTCGATGAAGTCCCGGCCGTAGGTCGCGTGCTCCTCGATGCCGGTCGCGACGGCGAACACGTTCGGGTCGAAGATGATGTCCTCGGGGTCGAAGCCGACCCGGTCGACCAGGATCCGGTAGGCGCGCTCGCAGATCTGCTTGCGCCGCTCGAGGTTGTCGGCCTGGCCGTCCTCGTCGAACGCCATCACGACGGCCGCGGCGCCGTACTTCCGGCACAGCTGCGCCTGGGCGATGAACTTCTCCTCGCCCTCCTTCATCGAGATCGAGTTGACGATCGGCTTGCCCTGGACGTTCTTCAGGCCGGCCTCGATGACCTCCCACTTGGAGGAGTCGATCATCACCGGGACCCGGCTGATGTCGGGCTCGGAGGCGATCAGCTTGAGGAACCGGTCCATCGCGGCGACGCCGTCGATCATGCCCTCGTCCATGTTGACGTCGATGACCTGCGCGCCGCTCTCGACCTGCTGGGCCGCGACCGACAGCGCCGTGTCGTAGTCGCCGTCCTTGATCAGGTTGCGGAACCGGGCCGAGCCGGTGATGTTGGTCCGCTCGCCGACGTTGACGAACAGGCTCTCCTCGGTGACCGAGAAGGGCTCGAGGCCGGACAGCCGGAGCGCGGGCCGCACCGAGGCGGGCTCGCGGCGCTGCTTGCCCTGCACGGCCTCGGCGATCGCGGCGATGTGGGCCGGCGTGGTGCCGCAGCAGCCGCCGACGATGTTCACGAACCCCGACTCGGCGAACTCCCCGACGATCCCGGCGGTGTCGGCCGGCGCCTCGTCGTACTCGCCGAACGCGTTGGGCAGGCCCGCGTTGGGGTACGCCGACACGAACGTGTCGGCCACCCGCGCCATCTCGGCGATGTAGGGGCGCATCTCCTTGGCGCCCAGCGCGCAGTTCAGGCCGACCGCGAGCGGGCGGGCGTGTCGCACGGAGTCCCAGAACGCCTCGGTCACCTGACCGGACAGGGTGCGGCCCGAGGCGTCGGTGATGGTGCCGGAGATCACCACCGGCCAGCGGCGCTGCGCCTCCTCGAACAGCGTCTGCACCGCGAAGATCGCGGCCTTGGCGTTGAGGGTGTCGAAGATCGTCTCGATGAAGAGCAGGTCCGCGCCGCCGTCGACCAGGCCGCGCGCGGCGTCCAGGTAGGCGTCGACGAGCTGGTCCCACGAGACGTTGCGGGCCGCGGGGTCGTTGACGTCGGGGCTGATCGAGGCGGTCCGGGTGGTCGGTCCGAGCGCACCGGCGACGTACCGCGTGCGTCCGGATGCGGCGGACACCTCGTCGGCGACCTCGCGCGCGAGGCGGGCCGAGGCGAGGTTCAGCTCGTAGGCCAGCTGCTCCATGCCGTAGTCGGCGAGCGAGACCGCGTTGGAGCTGAACGTGTTGGTCTCGATGATGTCGGCGCCGGCCTCGAGGTACTCGCGGTGGATGCCGGCGATCAGCGCGGGCTGCGTGATGGACAGCAGGTCGTTGTTGCCCTGGAGGTCCGAGGGCCACTCGGTGCGGTCGGAGAAGCGTTCGCCCCGGTAGCCGGCCTCGTCGGGGCGGTCGCGCTGGATCGCGGTCCCCATGGCGCCGTCGAGCACGACGATCCGCTCCCGCAGCAGGGCGGTCAGCTCGTCGGTGGCGTCCGGCCGGCGGTCCGGCGCGGGCAGGTCGGGGGCACCCATGGCAAGTCCTTCCGTGTGGAAGGCGTCCTTCGAAACAGTCCGAGCGTGGCGGACCCGGCTTGCCCAGGGTCCGTTGCAACGCCTCTCGGCTGGTCCAATCCTACGTGGCCGGGCGCGCCGGGTGGGAGAAAGCCCGCATCCTGGTCGGGTCGGCGTGGGTCTTCGCATTAGTCTCGACAACGTGTTGGAGATCGAGGAGGTCCCGGACCTCGTCAACCCGCTGGTGATCGCGGCCTTCGAGGGGTGGAACGACGCCGCCGAGGCCGCGTCCTCGGTCGTCGACCACCTGATGAAGGTGTGGAACGCGCGGGTCGTCGGCGCGATCGATCCCGAGGAGTTCTACGACTTCCAGGTCAACCGGCCCTCGGTCGGCCTCGACGAGCACGGGTTCCGCAAGCTGACCTGGCCCAGCACCCACGTCGCGGTCGCCTCTCCCCCGGACCTGGATCGCGACATCATCCTGATCCGCGGCATCGAGCCGAACATGCGGTGGCGGCAGTTCACGGCCGAGCTGCTGGCCGCGGTCGACGAGCTCGGCGGCGAGCTGGTCGTCACCCTCGGCGCCCTGCTGGCCGACACCCCGCACACCCGTCCCATCCCGGTCAGCGGTACGGCGACCGAGCCCGAGCTGATCGACCGGCTGAACCTGGAGCAGTCCACCTACGAGGGCCCGACCGGCATCGTCGGCGTGGTCCAGGACGCCTGCGTGAAGCTCGACGTGCCGGCCGTGTCCTACTGGGCCGCGGTGCCGCACTACGTCGCGCAGCCACCGTGCCCCAAGGCGACGCTCGCGCTGCTCGGCCAGGTCGAGGAGCTGCTCGAGGTGAGCATCCCGCTGGGCGACCTGCCCGAGGAGGCCCGCGCCTGGGAGCGCGGCGTCGACGAGCTGGCCGAGGAGGACGAGGACATCGCCGACTACGTGCGCTCCCTCGAGGAGGCGCGCGACACCACCGACCTTCCCGAGGCCTCCGGCGAGGCGATCGCCCGCGAGTTCGAGCGCTACCTCAAGCGCCGCGGCGAGGACGGATAGCGCCGAGTCGGCACAAGCTTGAGCCGACTCGGCGTCAGACGGACAGGCCGAGGGCCGCGTCGAGCGCCGCGAGCATGGTGACGGCCGCGTCCGGGTCGGAGTTGTCGGCGAGGTGCCCCTGGGCGCCGAGCGTCTGGTGCACCCAGAGGTCGACGGCGGCCGTGGCGCGCGGGGCGTCGAGATCGTCGGCAAGGGCCGCGAGGACCTCCTCGACGACGGGCCCGGCGGGCGCACCGGCGCCGAGCGACAGCGCCTTGCGCCACTCGCCGAGGTCGTCGACGGCCTGCCACAGCTCGTCGTCGGTCCACTCCCAGTCGGCGCGGTAGTGGTGGCGCAACAGCGCCAGCCGGATGGCCATCGGGTCGACGTCGCTGTTGCGCAGGGCCGAGACGAAGACCAGGTTGCCGCGGGACTTCGACATCTTCTCGCCGTCGTAGCCGACCATCCCCGCGTGCGAGTAGGTGCGGGCGAACGGCTGCCCGGAGACCACCTGGGCGTGGCCGGCGCACATCTCGTGGTGCGGGAAGACGAGGTCGCTGCCGCCGCCCTGGACGTCGAACGTCTCGCCGAGCTCGGACAGCGCGATGGCCGCGCACTCGATGTGCCAGCCGGGCCGCCCGGGACCGAAGGGGCTCTCCCACGAAGGCTCGCCCGGTCGCTCGCCCCGCCACACGACCGGGTCGAGCGGGTCCTTCTTGCCCTCCCGGTCCGGGTCGCCGCCGCGCTCGCCGAAGAGGCTGAGCATCGTGTCGCGGTCGTAGCCCGACTCGCTGCCGAACTCCGGGTCCGCTGAGACCGAGTAGTAGAGGTCGTCGTCGACGCGGTAGATCGCCCCGGCCTCCTGCAGCCTCTGGATCAGGTCGACGGCGAGCGGGATCGACTCGACCGCGCCGACGTAGGCGTCCGGCGGGAGCACCCGCAGCGCCTCCATGTCCTTGCGGAACAGCTCGGTCTCACGTTCGGCGAGCTCGGTCCAGTCGACGTGCACCTTCTCGGCACGCTCCAGCAGCGGGTCGTCGACGTCGGTGACGTTCTGGACGTACCGCACCTGGTGGCCGGCGTTGCGCCACGCCCGGTTCAGCAGGTCGAAGGCGACGTAGGTGTTCGCGTGCCCGAGATGGGTGGCGTCGTAGGGCGTGATGCCGCACACGTAGAGGCCCGCGGTCCCGCCGGCCACGGGCGTCTCGAGCGGCTCGCCGCTGGCGGTGTCGTGGACGCGGACGGCGGGGCCGGCGACGGACAGGGTCGGGACCTCCGGGGCGTTCCACGAGCGCATGCGGCGATGTTATCCGTGGCGGTCGTGCGTCCTAGAAAGGTGGCCAGGGGATCGCCGGCCAGCCGCGGCCCGGCTGTGGCAGCCTGCCGATCGCGAGCAGCCGCTCGCAGCGTCGCTCCAGGGCGGTCAGCTCGAGGTCCGTGAGGTGCTGCTCGAGGCGCTCGCCGAGACCGCCGCGCACCGCCGCGCGGACGTGGTCGACGACCTCGACCTCCTCGACGGTGAGCGGCTCGCCGGCCCAGCCCCACAGCACGGTCCGCAGCTTCCGCTCGTGGTGCAGCGTCACCCCGTGGTCGACCCCGAGGCGACGGCCGTCGGGCATGGCCAGCACGTGGCCGCCCTTGCGGTCCGCGTTGTTGAGGAGTACGTCGACGACGGCCAGCCGCCGCAGCGGCGCGCTGTCCTCGTGGACCAGGGTCACCTCGCGGTCGCGGTCGTCGTACCCGTCGAACACGGAGAGCCAGCCCGTGGGCACCCGGCCGGCGGGCACCAGGGTGACGGCGTCGTCGTCGGGGTCGACCTCCTGCCACTCCTGGAGCATGCCGGGCCCGTGCGGCCCGTCGCCGAGCCAGGTCCGCGGGACGAGGTCCCATCCGGTCGCCTCGGCGACCAGGTAGGAAGCGACCTCCCGGTCGGCCAGCGTCCCGTCCGGGAAGTCCCAGAGCGGCCGCTCCCCCGCGACCGGCTTGTAGACCACCTCGACGCCGTCGAGCTCGGCGAGGAAGGTGGCGTTGGACGCGGGCATGATCCGCCCGCGCAGCACCAGGTCGGCCATCGTCAGACGGGGTCGCGCCGGCGGAAGCCGTTGGCCCGGACGCAGAGGTGCCCGTCGGGGTCGACCGGCTGGCCGCAGAACGGGCAGCTCGGGCGCCCGGCCCCGATCACCCGGGTGGAGCGCTGCACGAAGGCGCGGGCCTTCGCGGCATCGAGCCGCACGACGAAGACCGCGGACGGCTCCGCCTCCTCGGGGACCTCCTCCTCGGCGTCGGCGATGCCGACCAGCTCCTCGCCCATGGGGAAGACCTCGATCACGACCCGCTCGGCCTGCGGGTCCCAGGACAGCGTCATCGTGCCTGCGCGGAACTCCTCCTCGATCGGCACGTCGAGGGGGTCGTCGTCCTCGAGGTCGAGCGGCGCGACGGCCGGCACCAGCCCGCGCGTCTCGGCGTCGTTCATCACCTCGTCGAGCAGCTCGTCGACGCGCTCGGCCAGGGCCGCGACCTGCTGCTTCTCGAGCGCGACCGTGACCAGGCGGGCACCCTCGCGCGCCTGGAGGAAGAACGTCCGCGCACCGGGCTCGCCGACGGTCCCGGCGACGAAGCGGTCGGGTGCGTCGAATCCGTGCACGATCGGCATGCCCTCAGCCTAGGCAGGAGCTCCAGAGCCGGCCCCGCCGCCCACGTCGGCGCCCCGGCGGCGGCGCGCCTTGGCCGCGGGCCGCTTCAGCCATGACAGGTCGCCGGCGGTGCTGTTGGTCGCGAGCACGTAGGGCCGGTCCGGCGTGAACTGCACGATCGACACCGACGCGGGGTCGACGTGCAGCCGCTGGAACAGGTCGAGGTGCATGCCGAGGGCGTCGGCGAGCACGGACTTGATGATGTCGCCGTGGCTGACGGCCACCCACACCGAGCCGGCGCCGTGCTCCGCCTCGATCGCGGCGTCGCGTCGTCGTACGGCGGACACGGCGCGCTGCTGCATGGTCACCATCGACTCGCCGCCCGGGAACACGGCGGCCGACGGCTGCCGCTGCACGGTCTGCCAGAGCTTCTCCTTGGCGAGCTCCCGGATCGGGCGGCCCTGCCACTCCCCGTAGTCGCACTCGGCGAGACCGCGGTCGGTGACCGTCCGCGCCGCGTCCGCACGCGCTGCCGCGATGGCGCGGGCGGTCTGGCGGCAGCGCTCCTGAGGGCTGGTGACCAGCGCGTCGATCGGGACGGCGGCGATCCGCTCGGCCACCCGGCGCGCCTGTTCCGCCCCGGTGTCGTCGAGGCGGACACCGGCGGTGCGCCCGGCGAGCACGCCGGAGGCGTTCGCGGTGGTGCGTCCGTGCCGCACGAGGATCACGGTGGCCATGGAGTGCGAGCGTAGCCACTACCGTGGCCCCGTGATCGTCGACAGTGCGGTTTACCGACACGGGGCGCGCGTCCCCGTGGACTGCCACCGGCACGACTACGCGGCGCTGAGGTCGGCGGCCTCGGAGCAGCACGACTTCGTCTGGGTGGGCCTCTACGAGCCGAGCCACATGGAGCTCGCCGACATCGCCGAGGCGTTCGACCTGCACCCGCTCGCCGTCGAGGACGCCGTCGTCGCGCACCAGCGCCCCAAGCTGGAGCAGTACGAGGGCAGCCTGTTCATGGCGATCAAGACGCTCTGGTACGTCGACGAGGACGACGCCGTCGAGACCGGCGAGATCAACATGTTCATCGGCGACGACTTCGTGATCACGGTGCGCCACGGCCGCGGGTCCCAGCTCAAGGACGCCCGCGCCGCGCTCGAGCAGCAGCAGAAGGTGCTCGACCACGGCCCGTCGGCGGTGGTCTACGCCGTGTGCGACACCGTCGTCGACAGCTACCTCGAGGTCGTCGACGAGCTGCAGACCGACGTCGACGAGGTCGAGACGTCGGTCTTCTCGCCCCGCCGCACCGACGACTCCACCCGGATCTACACGCTCAAGCGCGAGATCGCAGAGGTACGCCGAGCGGTGCTCCCGCTGCGCGAGCCGATCCGGCGGTTCTCCGGCGGCTCCGTGCCCGGGATCGAGGCCGAGTCGGCGCCGTTCTTCCGGGACGTCGGCGACCACCTCGCCCAGGCGGCCGAGATCGTCGACACCCTCGACGTCCTGCTCTCGACGGCGTTCGAGGCCCACCTCGCCCGGATCTCGGTCCAGCAGAACGAGGACATGCGCAAGATCTCGGCCGCGATCGGGCTCGCGGCCGTGCCGACCCTGATCGCCGGGGTCTACGGCATGAACTTCGAGCACATGCCCGAGCTGCACTGGCTGATGGGCTACCCGTTCGCGCTGGTGCTGATGATCGGCTCCTGCGCGGTCCTCTTCTGGTTCTTCAAGCGCTCCGGCTGGCTCTAGCTACGTGGCGCTCATCGCGCCACTGGCGAGCACGACGACCAGCGCGCCGCCGAGGACCAGCCGGTAGGGCACGAACGACACGATCGAGTGGCCGGCGACGAACTTCAGCAGCCAGGCCACGGCGACGTACGCCACCGCGAAGCTGACCAGCGTGCCGACGACGGTCTCGCCGACGCCGATGTTGCTGCCGACGACGTCCTTGAGCTCGTAGAGCCCGGCTGCCAGGAGGGCCGGGATCGACAGGTAGAAGCTGAGCTTCGTCGCGGCGACCCGGTCGAGACCGGTGAACAGCCCTACCGAGATGGTCGCCCCGGAACGTGAGACGCCGGGGACCAGCGCGATGCACTGGGCGACGCCGATGATGAGCGCGTCCCGGAGCCGGAGCTGCTTGAGGTCGCGGTCCTGCCGCGCCATCCGCTCGGCGGCGACCATCACGAGGCTCCAGGCGATCAGGGCACCCGCCACCCACCACAGCGACCGCAACGGCCCGGTGATGACGTCCTTGGCGAGGAACCCGACGATGCCGATGGGGATCGAGCCGACGATGACGTACCAGCCCATCCGGTGGTCCAGCGTGCCGCGGTACTCCGGCTTCGCCAGGCCGCGCAGCCATCCCCAGGCGATGTCGCGGATGTCCTTGGCGAAGTAGACGAGCACCGCGAAGATCGCGCCCATCTGGATCACGGCGGTGAAGGCGGTCACCGAGTCGCTGTCGATCGGCAGACCCAGGAGCTTCTCTGCGATGGTCAGGTGGCCGGTGCTGGAGACGGGGAGGAACTCGGTGAGCCCCTCCACGACTCCCAGCACGACGGAGTCGATGTAGTTCATCTGCTCGCTCTCGGTGGGGCGGACGCCGGGGAAACTGTAGAGGAGACGTGGGCGAGCCTGGGGTGGGGCTCGACGGCGGCCCCGCTAGATTTCACCGCATGCAGCAGCGGCACCTCGGCACCACGGGCCTCCGCGTGTCGAGGACCGGTCTGGGCACGATGACCTGGGGCCGCGACACCGACGAGCACGAGGCGCGCGACCAGCTGGTCGCCTACGTCGAGGCGGGCGGCACCCTGATCGACACGGCCGCCGGCTACACCGACGGCCGGTCCGAGGAGCTGATCGGCTCTCTGCTCGGAGACGTCGTCGGTCGCGACGACGTGGTGCTGGCGACCAAGGCGGGGATCTGGCGCCGGGGCGGCGAGCGGTACGCCGACACCTCGCGCGGCGCGCTGCTGCGCGGGCTGGACACCTCCCTGAAGCGGCTGGGCACCGACCACGTCGACCTGTGGCAGGTGCACATCTGGACCGACGAGACGCCGCTGGAGGAGACGCTCGGCGCCCTCGACCTCGCGGTGAGCTCGGGCCGGGCGACGTACGTCGGCATCTCGAACTACTCCGGCTGGCAGACCGCCCGCGCGGCCACCCACCAGGAGGCCGCGCCGGTCCGGGCCAGGATCGCCTCGACCCAGGTCGAGTACTCCCTGGTCAACCGTCGCGTCGAGCGCGAGGTGCTGCCCGCGTGCGCGGCGCTCGGCCTGGGCGTGCTGCCCTGGTCGCCGCTCGGGCGCGGCGTGCTGACGGGCAAGTACCGCGGGGGCACGCCGTCGGACTCCCGCGGCGCCTCCCCCGCCTTCGCCGGCTTCGTGGAGGCCTACCTGGACGACCCGAGCCGGAGCATCGTCGAGGCCGTGGTCCGCGCCGCGGACGGCCTGGACTGGACCCCCCTCGAGGTGGCGCTGGTCTGGGTGCGCGACCGCCCCGGCGTCACCGCGCCCATCCTCGGCGCGCGGACGGCCGCCCAGCTGAAGGCCGCCCTCGGGGCGGAGGACAAGGAGCTGCCGCCGGAGCTGCGCGATGCCCTCGACGACGTCTCGGAGTCCGCGACGTGAGCTGGCAGCCGGGCCGCAGCCCGATCGAGTGGCAGTTCGAGCGGGTGACCTTCGACCGCTCGTTCTCCCGCAACACCGTCACCAAGCTCCTCGTCGAGCGGGCCGAGCACGGCGGCTGGGAGCTGGACCGGGTCCAGATCGGTGCCGACGGCAGGCGACGCGTGGTGCTGCGCCGCAAGATCATCCGCGCGGTGCGGACCGCCTAGCCCTTCGCCGGACCCGCGACCTCGTCGAGGAACCGGTCCATGACCCGGGCGCCGAACCCGAGCGCGTCGACCGGCACCCGCTCGTCCACGCCGTGGAAGAGCGCGGTGAAGTCGAGGTCGTCGGGCAGCCGCAGCGGCGTGAAGCCGTAGCTGCGCATCCCCAGCTTGGTGAAGTGCTTCGCGTCCGTCCCGCCGCTCATCAGGTACGGCGCGACCAGCGCGTCCGGGTCCTCGGCGAGCAGGGAGCGGCCCATCGCGTCGACGAGATCTCCCTCGTAGGGCATCTCCCACGGGCGCTGGTTGCTGACGTAGTCGATCTCGATGCCCTCGCCGACGAGCTCGGCCAGCGTGGCGAAGAACTCGTCCTCGTAGCCGGGCAGGAAGCGGCCGTCGACGTACGCCGTCGCCTCGGTCGGGACGACGTTCACCTTGTACCCGGCGCTGAGCATGGTGGGGTTGGTCGTGTTGCGGATCACCGCTCCGAGCATCCGTGCCGCTCCCCCGAACTCCTCGACCAGCTGCTCCGCGTTCTCCGGGGTCGCCTCGGTGCCGGCGAGGTCGGCGACGGCCGCCAGCAGGGTGCGCATGGCGGGGGTGAGCCGCACCGGCCACTCGTGGGCGCCGATCCGCGCGACCGCCGCCGTGAGCCGGGACACCGCGTTGTCCGGGTTGATCATCGAGCCGTGGCCGGCCCGGCCGCGGGCGGTCAGACGCATCCACGCCATGCCCTTCTCGGCCGCCTCGATCAGGTAGAGCCGCCGCCCGCGCACGGTCGTCGAGAAGCCGCCGACCTCGCCGACCGCCTCGGTGCAGCCCTCGAGCTCCTCCGGGTGGTCACGGACGAGCACCTCGGCGCCGAGGTGGCCGCCGGCCTCCTCGTCGGCGGTGAAGCAGAGCACCACCGGCCGCTCGGGAGCACGGCCGGCGCGCTGCCGCGCGCGGACGACCGACAGCAGCATCGCGTCGAAGTCCTTCATGTCCACGGCCCCGCGCCCCCAGACGTAGCCGTCCTGGACCTCGCCGCTGAACGGGTGGACCTGCCAGTCCTCGGCAGCGGCCGGCACGACGTCGAGGTGCCCGTGCAGCAGCAGCGCGTCCGTGCGCGCTTCGCCGGTCGAGCCGGTCGACTCGCCGCCCCACCGCGCGACCACGCTCGCCCGCCCGGGCTCGCTCTCGAGGATGCGGGTCCCGATCCCGACCTCCTCCAGCAGCGAGGCCACGAGCTCGGCGGCCTTCCGCTCCCCCGGCCCGTCGTCGGAGCCGTAGTTGGAGGTGTCGATCCGGATCAGGTCTCGGCAGAGGTCGACCACCTCGGCCGCGGGGTCGTAGGCCATGCGGTCAGCATGACACGAGCAGGTCCGCGGCCTTCCGTGCGGCGAGGGCGCGCTCCTCGGCTGTCGCCCGCGGGTCGGACGCCAGTCGCAGGAGCGCTTCGGCGACCCGGCCGTTGCGCTGAGCCGAGCGCTCGGACCGGGCCGCCGACGTCGCGACGGTCGGAACTGCTCCAGGGGAGAGCGTTCCTCGCCACGCGACGTACGTCGCCGACCACTCCTCGCGCAGGCTGGCCTGCGGGATGCGGGGCGGTGCGGCAGTCATGTCCCTCCAACCGCCCGACCGCCGGCCCGGCTACTGGGACCTTGGTCCCGGAAGGGTCCCGGAATGGTCCCGAATTCGGTCTTTACCCTGCCTGTGACGTCTGTCCCAGAAATCGGCCGCCTGAGCGGGGACTGCAACCGGTTCCTGCGGCCCCGGTCACATCCGGCGCGCGCTGGACTTGAGGAGCACGGCTCGGCTCTGGCGCACTGGTGCTTGCTCGCGCTTGCAAATGCAAGCACCCGATCGAGCGGAACTGCACCCGAGTGAAGGACGATCATGCCCAACAAGCTGACCGTGCTCGCCGTGCCGTCCCTGGTGGGACTGGCGCTGGCCGGCGCGACCCTGACCCCGGCGTTCGCGGCCCCGTTGGCCGACGCGCCGGCACCCGCCGCCGCCGAGCGGATCCGTTTCCAGCACGGCGAGGTCCTGCACCCGGTCCCGGACGTACTGCCGGTGGACCACTACGAGCTCACCGGCCGGTTCGGCGACACCAGCGGGCTCTGGTCGACGGTCCACACCGGCCTGGACTTCGCGGCGCCGTACGGCACCGACATCCACTCGGTCACCTCGGGCACCGTGATCTCCTCGGCCTACGACGGCTCCTACGGCCTCAAGACCGTCGTCCGCGCACCCGACGGGACCGTGCTCTGGTACTGCCACCAGTCCGACGTCGACGTCTCACCCGGCCAGCACGTCGAGCCGGGCGACGTGATCGGCGCGATCGGGGACAGCGGCAACACGACCGGCCCGCACCTCCACCTCGAGGTGCACCCGCACGGCGGCGACGCCGTCGACCCGGAGGTCGCGCTCCGGCAGTGGGGGCTCCAGCCCTGATCAGCCGCAGCTGACCGGCTTGGGATCGCTCGCGTCGCGGGTGGCCTTCGGGTCCTCGCCCCCGCCGCAGTTGATCCGCCGGTCCGCCTGGCCGTCCTTGGCGACCAGCTGGTCCCACCAGCCCTGGCCGAGGAGCACGTCGGCTCCCCCGCCGCCGATGATCCGGTCGTTACCGGTGCCGCCGCACAGGTGGTCGTCGCCGCCGAGGCCCTTGATCACGTCGCCACCGGCGAGGCCGGCGATCACGTCCGGCCCGCTGGTGCCGACCAGGGTGTCGTCCCCGGACGTGCCGGTGATGGTCGCCGGCTGGCCGTCGCAGGTCGCGTTGCTCGGCTGCGAGAACGGCCGGTCCATCAGGAACGCCCAGATCCGTCCCTCCTGACCGTCGATGACGTGGCCGCCGTGGTCGACGAGGATCAGCTGGTAGTCGGCACACGACGGCCCGTTGCCGGTCAGGTCGTAGACCTTGGCCTGGTTCCCGGCGACGTCGTAGGTCTCCTTCAGCACGCCGTTGTTGGTGCCACCGACCTCGTTCGGGTCCCAGCAGCCGTTGTTCTGGGCCCACAGGTCCATCGGGAAGAAGACTCGCCAGTCGACGTCCCAGTCGACCGGGTCGTGGAAGGTCGCGGTGGGAGGCGGGCTCACCTGGGTGTCGTTGGTGCCGTGCAGGTGGATGATCCTGGCGCTGCTGTCGAAGCGCCCCGAGGCCGGATGGTCCAGGTCGCACTCCGGGTCCTGGTCCTGGCAGTACACCAGCCCCGCGTTGACCGCCACCGCGGCGATGCGGTCGCGCGTCGACGCGCGCTGCAGCAGGTAGTAGGGCATGAAGGCCCCGCGGGACGTGCCGCCGACGAAGACCTTCGAGCTGTCCACGGAGCCGCACGCGTCGACGGTGTCGATGATCTTGCTCAGGAACTGGGCGTCGTACGGCGTGCCCGGCACGTCACCGGCCATGTGGTTCCAGGTCCCGTCGGTGCCGTTGGGCGTGATGATCATCGCGCCGTCCGGGTCGGCGTACGGCCAGAAGCCCGGAGCCATCGCCGCACCCGTGCCACCGTCGCCGTGCAACCAGATGAGCACCGGGCGGCCCGCGGCCGGCGCGGCCGTCGACGGCACCCGCCAGTAGTACTTGTGCACGGCACCGTCGGTCGTCGTGATCTGCGACGAGCCGGTCGCCGGTCCCGTCCCGCAGACGTCGCCGGCGCGCGCGGCCGCTTCCGGCGCGGGGGACGCCGCGCTGAGGGCGGCGGCCCCCAGGATCACGGCGAGCAGGCCCGCCGCCGTGGTGCGACGGCGCTGCGCGCCAGGTCGATCGGACATCCGTGGTCCCCCTGGTCTCGGGTGCCCTCCCCGCGCGGGAAGCTAGCGCGCCCGGCGCCGGGCGCGCGCGAAGTTGCAGGAAGCCCGCGGCGGGATCGCTGGCAGCCCGGCCGCCCCCACTCAGCTCCGTTCGGTGGTCTCCCCCGCCGGCTCCACCGCGATCGCGAAGTCGTCGCCGTGCTCGGTGACACCCGCGATCACGGCCTGATGGACGGCCTCCTCGCCGTACCTCTGCCGGACCATCAGCGGGTCCTGGCGCAGGTCGCGCATCAGCGCGACCGCGAGGCCGATCATGATCACCACGAACGGCAGCGCCGCGACGATGGTGATCGTCTGGAGCCCGCTCAGGGCATCGGCTCCACCCGCGATCAGCATCACCGCGGCAACGGCGCCGGTCGCGACGCCCCAGAAGATCACGTTGAAGCGGGAGGGCGAGGTGGTGCCGCGCTCGGACAGGCTGCCCATCACGATCGACGCGGCGTCGGCGCCCGACACGAAGAAGATCGCGACCAGGAGCATCACCACGACGCTTGCCGCGGTGGCGAGCGGGTAGGCCTCCAGCGTGGTGAACAGCTGGCGCTCCAGGCCGCCGGCGCCCGCGATGTCGGTGCCGTTCTTCTGCAGGTCGATCGCGGTGCCGCCGAGGATGCAGAACCAGATCACGCTGACCAGGCTCGGCACCAGGAGCACGCCCGCCACGAACTGCCGGATGGTGCGCCCGCGGGAGATCCGCGCGATGAACATGCCGACGAACGGCGTCCAGGACAGCCACCACGCCCAGTAGAAGACCGTCCACCCGCTCAGCCACTCGTCGGTCGCCGAGCCCTCGGCGCCCGTGCGCGACGCCATCATCGCCAGGTCCTGGACGTAGCTGCCGACCGACGTCGGGACCAGGTTGAGGATGAACACGGTGGGGCCGACGACGAAGAGGAACGCCGCCAGCACGACGGCGAGGACCATGTTGATGTTCGACAGCCACTGGATGCCCTTGGCCACGCCGGACACCGCCGAGAGCACGAACGCGACGGTGAGGACCGCGATGATCACGACCAGCACGGCGTTGCCGATGTTGCCGATGCCGCCGACGATCTGCAGTCCGCTGCGGATCTGCAAGGCCCCGAGCCCGAGCGAGGTCGCCGAGCCGAAGAGCGTCGCGAAGATCGCGAACATGTCGATGACCTTGCCGCCCGGGCCGTCGGCGTGCCGGCCGAGCAGCGGTGTGAACGCGGCGGAGACCAGCTGCACCCGGCCCTTCCGATAGACGCCGTACGCGATCGCGAGACCGACGAGCGCGTAGATCGCCCAGGGGTGGATGGTCCAGTGGAACATCGTGGTGGCCATCGCGGTCTCGACGCTGCCCGCGTCGCCGGTTCCCGGCGGTGCTTCGGTGAAGTGCGTGATCGGCTCGCTGACGCCGTAGAACATCAGCCCGATCCCCATGCCGGCGCTGAACATCATCGCCACCCAGGAGACCGTGCCGAACTCAGGCTCCTCGTCGTCGCGCCCGAGCGGGATGGCGCCGTACCGGCTCAGGGCTAGCCAGATCACGAACACCACGAAGCCGCTCGCAGCGAGCACGAACAGCCAGCCCGTGTTGGTCATCACCCAGTCGAGCGCCGCCGTCGAGGCGTCGCCGAGCGACGACGTCCCCAGGGCGCCCCAGATCACGAACGCCACCGAGACGGCCGCGCTGACACCGAAGACGACCGGGTCCAGGCCCCGCCTCTCCTTGCCGGTCGGCGGCGGGGCGTCCAGCGCCGGGTGGGGTACGACGTCGGCGGCCGGCGTGGCCACGGCGCCTCTCGTGCGCTGCCTGGCGTTCTCGGAGCGGGTGGTCGGGCGGACTCGTTCTTGCGTCACTCTGGTTCCGTTCGTCGGTTCTCGGTCGACGCCCCCCAGGAGATCAACTCCATCCCCGTCGCGTCCAACCCGGTACCCACTCCGGAGCGTTTGTGTCGGAGGGTGTGTGTTGTCTTGGCCTCATGACCTCGGGGACCGGACCACGCGACGCGGCGGCGGTGCTGTCCGCCGCGGAGGCGGGTGTGGATGCGGTACGGCGCGAGGACGTCGCGGACCTGCGGCGGATGCTGGAGTGGGCCGATCTGCACTCCGAGGACCCGCGGATCCCGGGCATCCCGTTGCTGCCGGGTGATGACCACCTGATCACGATCGGCGGCGAAGGCACCCCGCAGGTCCAGGAGCTGTGCTGGACCGAGCTCGCGATCGCGCGCAGCTCCGGGGTGGTCAGCACTCGCAACATCGCCGCGGACGCGCTCGACCTGGCCTACCGGCTGCCGATGCTCTGGGAGGCGACCCAGGACCTGCGGCTCCCGACGTGGGTCGCGCAAGGAACAGGCGGGGCTGGTCGATGCCGCCGTCGCGGCGGCGGTCGACCAGGCACCCAACCGGATCCTCACCATCGCCGAGGCCAAGGTCATCGAGGCCGACTTGGAAGGCCACCAGGCCCGACTGGCCGAGGAGGCCGCGAAGGTCGGTGTGCGGCTCTCCCAGCCCAAGCCCGGAGACAGCGTCGACGACCTCGAGGGCGAGCCCGGCACCCGGCGGGTCACCCTCAAGCTGCCGGCCGGCACCGCACTCGACTTCGACGCGACCGTCGAGGAGATCGCCGACGCCCTCTTCGACCAGATCACCGCCGAGACCGGCGACTGCATCCACACCCGCGGCGAGCTGCAGGCCAAGGCCGTGGAGCTGTTGTCCAACCCGCACGCCGCGGCCGCGTTCCTCGACGAGGTCGACGAAGCCGCTCCCGCCTCTCCCGACCCGGAGTCGGACGACCACCCGACAGTGCTGCCCGCGCCGAAGAAGAAGCGCCCCGCCACCATCTACCTCCACCTCACCGACGCCGTGCTCGCCGCCCTCGTCCCGGGGGTTGCGCGGGTGGAGGGCATGGGCCCGATGCTGCTCGAACAGCTCCAGGAGCTGCTGAAGAACCGCGACATCACCCTCCAACCCGTCATCGACCTCAACGACGGCCACTCGGTCAACGGCTACGAGCACCCCACCCTCGTCAAGCACCGAGGCCTGCTGCGGATGCTCGGCGACGTGTTCCCGCACTCCACCAACCAGGCCCACCGCCGCCTCGACCACGACCACGCGACGCCCTACGACCCCGGCGGTCCGCCCGGGCAGACCGGCGACCACAACGACGCGCCGCTGACCCGGCACCACCACCGCGCCAAGACCCACGGGGGCTACCAGCTCCGCCAGCTCGGCCTCGGCACGTACCGCTGGGTCACCCCCCACGGCCTCGGCCGACTCGTCACCACCACCGGCACCCGCCGGTTCGAGCCGATCGAGGGACCCGGCTCGTCGGTCGGCGAGCTCTACTTCACCGAGCTGCTCGATCCCTCGCAGGCGGTCTGACCGCGGGGGCCGTCGCCCGAAAAGCATCGATCCCCGAGCCTCTGGCCTGCAGGAACTCGGGGATCTCCTGGTGTCCGAGGGGGGACTTGAACCCCCACGCCCTAATACGGGCACTAGCACCTCAAGCTAGCGCGTCTGCCAATTCCGCCACCCGGACGAGTGCGCGTGAACCTTAGCAAAGCAGGGGCCTGGATCCCTCATCGGGGCGGGCCGCCCCGAGGGCCCTGGCGCGGCGGAGCGGTCAGCGCCGGCTCGCCCACCCGGTGACCTCGACGCGCGTGGGCACCCACGGCTCGAAGCGCAGCCGCATCCCCGCCTCGATCGGTGTCCGGTTGCCCTTGCGCCCGTTGCAGCGGTGGCACGCGGCGACGGTGTTCAGCCACGTCCATCTGCCGCCTCTCGAGCGTGGGATCACGTGGTCGATGGTGTCGGCGTGACCGCCGCAATAGGCGCAGCGGTGAGCGTCGCGGCGCAGGACCGCGGTCCGGCCGTAGGCCGCCGGCCGGTACATCCACGTCGCCACCACATAACGAACGAGCCGCACCACCTTCGGCCAGGGGTGCGGCCCGATCGTCCGGTCGGCGTCGGCTTCATGCACCACCGCGACGCCGCGGAACAACATTCGCACGGCATGGGGGAACGACACGACGTCATGGGGTTCGTACGACGCGTTGAGCAGCACCACTGGGGCGTGCTGAGCCACGCGTCAAGGATGCCTCAGCGCGGCCCCTCCGTCGATACGCTGCCCGCCGTGGACCGCCTCCGACTTGCCTTCGTGCCCGGCGCGACCCCTGACAAGTGGGCCCGGGTCTGGCGGGAGCGGCACCCCGGCCTTCCCCTCGACCTCCTGCCCGTCGAGGAGGAGCGACAGCGCGCGGTCCTCGACGACGGTACGGCGGACCTGTGCATCGCGCGGCTGCCCGTGGAGCTGGAGCAGCCGGCGCCGCTCCACTGCGTGGTGCTGTACGACGAGCAGCCGGTCGTCGTCGCCGCGCGCGACCACCTCGTCGCGGCCGCCGACGAGGTCACCACCGCCGACCTCGACGACGAGCAGCTGGCGCTCCCCCACCCCTCCGGCTGGCGGCCGGCGGCCGACCAGCTCGACTTCCCCCCGATGACCGCCCGGGACGCCGTCGAGGTCGCTGCCGCGGGGACCGGCGTCGTCGTCCTGCCCATGTCGGTCGCCCGGTTGCATGCCCGCAAGGACGTCGTGCAGGTCCCGGTCACCGACCTCGAGCCCACCCGGGTGGCCCTGATCTGGCTCCGCGACGCGGACAGCCCGGTCCACCAGGACTTCGTCGGCGTGGTGCGCGGCCGACGCGCGGGAAGCGGCCGCGGGCTGGGCGGCCGCTGACGCGACGATCCCCGGCCCGGGAGTGCCCGGACCGGGGACCTGAGGTCACCGCGGATCAGTACGCGACGTAGTTCTCGCAGCCGTAGAACGTGTCGTTGGAGTCCCAGCCGCTGTAGGAGTCGTACTCGACGGTGTCGTAGCCGGGGCCGCAGTAGATGTAGTCGGCCTCGCCGTCGTTCCAGACGTAGACGGTGTCGTTGCCGCGAGCGGCGACCACGGTGTCGTAGCCCTCGTCGGGCTCGATGTAGTCGTAGCCCGCACCGCCGTGGACGTAGTCGTCGCCGTACCCGGCGAAGATCGAGTCCCGCTCGCCCTCGCCGTGGATCTCGTCCGCGCCGCCGTAGCCGTAGACCGTGTCGGCGCCGTGGTGGCTGTAGATGACGTCGCTGTAGTCGCTGCCGTAGAGGTAGTCGGGCCCGCCGGTGCCGTAGATGTTGACGGCGTTGGCGGCGCCAGCGAAGCCGAGGGTGACGGCGACGGCCGCGCCGGCGCCGGCCAGGCCGAGGGTGGAGATGCGCTTGATGTTCATGATGTGCTCCTTGCTCCTGGAGGGTGTCTGAGCCGGCTCACACCGGCTGAATGCCCTGTCTGATGCGGAGCAGCAGCAATCGGTTCTCGGCGTCGGGTAAAGACTTTCCGCCGGGTCACTCCTGGCTCTGGACCTCCGGGTCCACCACGTGGTGCACGAGCCACTCCCCCAGCGCCCGGGCGCTGTCGTCGACCAGGGAGGGCCAGTCGTGCGCCGACTCGTCCGCGTTGTCCGAGACGTGCTTGACCACCCGGACCGGGACCCCGAAGCTGCGGGCGACGTACACGACCGCGTAGCCCTCCATGTCCACGAGGTCGGCGCGCTCGGCAAGGCGGGCGCGCGTGCCGGGGTCGGTCACGAAGACGTCGCCGCTGGCGAGCACCACGCCGGTCGACCCGCTGCCGCAGTCGAGCCGCTCCTCGACGTCGTAGCCGAGCGCCCGGATCGCGTCCGCGCTGATGTCGTGGTTGAGCACGATCCCCGGCTCGAACAGCCCCTCGTGGTGGTCGTGCAGCGACCCCGCGGTGCCGATGTTGACGACCTCGAGCTCGGCGAGGTCGCCGTACGACGCCAACGTCCGGGCGAGCGCGGTGGCGGCGGCGGTCTTGCCCATGCCGGTGACCAGCACCGGCAGCCCTTCGGGGACGTACGCCGCCTCGGCCTCCGTGGCGGCCACGATCAGGTGCTCGGTCACGTCGCGAAATCTAGCGGCGCTGCGGCCGGGTGACCGGTGCCGGGCCGCGCCTCCTGCCGTGGAGGTCCACGAGCCAGGCGGCGAGGAGGGCCACCCCGAGCAGCCCTTCGGTCGCGTGCAGCGCCGCTCCGGCGGCGAACTCACCGAACTCCCGCACACCGTGCACGGCGAGCGCCGTCGCGAGCGAGGTCCCGGTGAGCACCGCGACCGGACCCCAGACGCGGCTGATCGCGGCCGCAGCGGTGCACATGCCGACCGCGATCATCGCGAGCCCGAGCTCCAACGCGGCGTCGGGCGCGAAGGACTCCCCGAGACCGCGCGCGACCCAGCGGCCGGCGAGGATGCTGCCGAGACCCTGGGTGACGAAGGCGGCGGCAAGAGCGATCGCCACGACGGCGACCCAGCGTGAGGGCCGCTCACCGGCCACGGTCGCGCGGCGGGCCGGTGCCGCGAGCGCCGCGTCGACGCGGGCGGTGAGGCGAGCGGAAGGCGTCGAACGGGTCGCCGACGCGAGCCAGAGCAGCACCGGGTCGGTCTCCGGATCCGCATCGCCCGCGAGGATCCGCGCGATCTCCCGCTCCAGGTCCAGCTCATCGCTCATCGGCCATCACCTCCCGCAGCCTGCCGACCGCACGGTGCAGCAGCATCCGCGCCGCACCGGAGGAGATCCCGAGCACCGCGCCGATCTGCTCCGAGGTCAGCTCGCTGCCGAACCGCAGGGCCACCACTTCCCGCTCCCGCGCCGAGAGCATCCCCAGCCGCCGCCTCACCTCGTCTCCGCCCACCGACCGCAGCGCGTCGCCTTCCGGGTCGTCGAGGGCCGCACCGTCGGGCACGACGTCCGTCGGCAGCTCGCGGCCCTGCTTCCGCCACCAGTCCACCACCGTGTGCCGCGCGATCCCGGTGACCCACCCGCCGACCGAACCGCGGTCGGCGTCGTAGGCGTCCCAGGAACGGAGCGCCTTCTCGAACACCATGCTCACCACGTCCTCCGCGTCGCGGTCAGAGGGCACGCGCAGGCGCACGTAGCGCCACACGGGCGTGACGTGCTCGCGGTAGACGTCCTCGAACCGCATCTCTCCCCTTGTTCGGCGCGGGCGCCAAGACTGTCACGCGACAGGACCGGATGGGACACTGCGCCAGTGAGGCTGCCCGACCCCGCGCTGGTCGTCCTCGTCGGCGCGTCCGGGTCCGGCAAGTCGACCTGGGCCGCCGGTCGGTACCTGCCCCACGAGGTCGTCTCCTCCGACGCGCTGCGCGCCGTCGTCGGCAGCGGCCGCTACGACCTCGACGCGTCGGCCGATGCCTTCGCCGTGCTCGAGCAGGTCATCGACGCGCGGCTGGGGCGCCGGCTGGCCACCGTCGTCGACACCCTGGGCATGGACGCGGCGCGGCGACAGCGCTGGCGTGACCTCGCGCGCGACGCCGGCCTGCCGGCCGTCGCGGTGGTGCTGGCGGCCGACGACGCGACCTGCCGCCGGCGCAACGCCGAGCGCGACGTGCCGGTCCCCGCCAAGGCGCTGGCCGGCCAGCTCGACCGGATGCGGACCGTCCCCGGCGAGCTCGCGGCCGAGGGCTGGGAGGTGGTCGTCGTCCCCGGCGACGAGGCGCCGCCCGCGACCGAGCCGAGCCGACCGGCCCAGCCCGCGCCGAACCCGCCGGCCGACGATCGGCGTACGTCGACCGGGGTCGAGGTGGTCCTGCAGGTGTCGCGGTTCCCGTGGGGCGAGGAGCCGGCGCGCTGGCTGGCCGAGGTGGCCGGCGCGGCCGACGCCCTCGGCTTCGCCGGGGTCGCTCTGATGGACCACCTGGTCCAGATCCCGCAGGTCGGCCGCGCGTGGGAGCCGATCCCCGAGCCCTACGTCACCCTCGGCCTGCTGGCCGGCCTCGACACCAGCCTGCGCCTCGGCACCCTGGTCACGCCGCTGACCCTGCGTCCCGCCGGCGTCGTGGCGAAGGCCGTCGCGACCCTGGACGCCCTCAGCGGCGGCCGCGCGTTCGTCGGCGTCGGGGCGGGCTGGTGGGAGCGCGAGCACGCCGGGTTCGGCGTCCCGTTCCCACCGGCGAAGGACCGTCTCGACCGCCTCGAGGACGGCATCGAGGTGATGCGCGCGCTCTGGGCGCCCGGCACCAAGGCGTGGTCCGGCTCGCGGGCGAGCCTCCCGGAGACGACGTGCTACCCGCGCCCCGCGGGGCCGGTGCCGGTGGTCGTCGGCGGCGCGGGCGAGCGGCGCACGCTGCGGATCGCGGCCCGGCTCGGCGACGCCTGCAACGTCCGCCCGGAGGACGTGGCGGCCAAGACCGCCGTGCTCCGGGCGCACTGCGCCGACGTCGGGCGCGACCCCGACGAGGTCGCGGTGACCGTGCTCGACGTGTCCGTCGTCGGCAGCGACCGCGCGGACGTGGCACGGCGCGTCGAGCGGCTCCGCGGCCGCACCGCGGCGACGGCGTACGCCGCCCGCCTGCACGCCGGGACGGCGATCGGCCAGCGCGAGCGGTATGCCGCGCTGGCCGATCTCGGTGTCAGCACCGTGTTCCTGTCCCTGCCCGACCTGGCCGGGGCGGACGACCTCGGACGGGTCGCGGCGCTCCTTGCCTGACGGGTGTGTTGGCTACTTCAGCTCCGCGCTCGACAGCCCCAGCACCCGGCGGGCGACGATCAGCTGCTGGATCTGCTGGGTGCCCTCGAAGATGTCGAGGATCTTGGAGTCGCGCGACCACTTCTCGAGCAGCTCGCTCTCGCTGTAGCCGATCGACGAGCACAGCTCGACGCAGCCGAGCGTGACGTCGGAGCCGACCCGGCCCGCCTTCGCCTTGGCCATCGAGGCCTCCAGCGAGTTGGGCTTGCGGTTGTCCGCCATCCAGGCCGCCTGGAGCGTGAGCAGGCGGCCCATCTCCCAGTTGGTCTCGAGCTCGAGGAACTTCGCGGCGGCCGCGGACTGCAGCTGGGCCGGCTTGTCGTAGTCGACCTCGACGCCCGCCTGCTTCAGCAGGTCGCGGGTCAGGTCGAGCGAGGCGCGGGCGCAGCCGACGGCCATCGCGGCCACCAGCGGGCGGGTGTTGTCGAAGGTCGCCATCGCGCCGGCGAAGCCCTGCTTGACGTCGACCTCGGGCGAGCCGAGCAGGTTCTCCTTGGGCACGCGCGCGTCGGTGAACGTGATGACCGCGGTGTCGGACGCCCGGATGCCGAGCTTCTCCTCGAGCCGCTCGACCTTCACGCCCGGCGTGTCCTTGAAGACCACGAACGACTTGATCGCCGCACGTCCCAGCGACTTGTCGAGCGTCGCCCAGACGACGATCGAGTCGGACCGCTCTCCGGAGGTCACGAAGATCTTCTCGCCGTTGAGCACGTACTCGTCGCCGTCGAGCACCGCAGTCGTCGCGACCTGGGCCGAGTCGGAGCCGAAGGCCGGCTCCGTGATCGCCATCGACGACCAGGTGCCCTTGAACCGCTCGAGCTGCTCGTCGGTCGCGACCGACGCGATGGCCGAGTTGCCGAGACCCTGGCGCGGCATGCTCAGCAGCAGGCCGACGTCACCCCAGCACATCTCGGCGACCGAGGTCACCGAGGCCATGTTGGAGCCGTTCTTGACGCCCGTGTCGTCGCCGCTCGTCTCCCGGCGGACGCCGGTCGCGCCGGCGCCCTCGCTGGCGCCCGACTCGGACAGGCCGTCGATCATCGCGGCCAGGGTGTCGAGCTCCTTGGGGTACGCGTGCTCGGCGATGTCGTACTTGCGCGAGATCGGCCGCAGCATGTTCATCGCGACCTGGTGGGCCTGGTCGATGAGCGGCCGGTGCTTCTTGGGAACCTCGAGGTTGATGGCCATCAGACCAGCACCGTCCCTTCCATGATCCCGATGGCACGCAGGTCGCGGTACCACCGCTCGACCGGGTGCTCCTTGACGTAACCGTGGCCACCGAGCAGCTGGACGCCGTCGAGACCGATGCGCATGCCGTGGTCGGCGCACGCCTTGCGGGCGAGCGCGACCTCCTTGGAGAAGTCCTTGCCGGCGGCGGCGCGCGCGGCCGCGCGGTAGGTCAGTAGCCGCATGCCCTGCAGCTCGATCGCGATGTTCGCGACCATGAACGCCACCGACTGGCGGTGGGCGATCGGCTCGCCGAACGCCTCGCGCTCCTTGACGTACGGCGTCACGTAGTCCAGCACCGCCTGCGCCGTGCCGACCGCGAGCGCGCACCAGGCGAGCCGCGACAGCCGCACGCACTCGGCGTACGTCGACCCGTCGGTCTCGCCGAGCACGGCGTCGGAGCCGACCTTGACGTCGTCGAGGTTGAGCTGGGTCATCGAGGCGGCGCGAACGCCCATCGCGGGGTCGCCCTCGACGGTGAGGCCCTCGGTCGAGGACTCGACCAGGAACAGGACCGGCTTGCCGTCGAGCTTGGCGCCGACCACGAAGAGCTCGGCGTCCGCACCGCGGGCCACCAGGCTCTTGGTCCCGTTGAGGACGTATCCCTCGGCGGTCTTGGTGGCCGTGGTGGTCGGGTCCAGCACGTCGAACAGCACGGCCGGCTCGTTCAGCGCGAGCGCTGCGGCCGGGACCTCCTCGCCCGTGAACGCCGGCAGGTAGGTCTGCTGCTGCGCGTCGGTGCCCCACAGGCCGATCGCGGTCGCGACCGAGCCCGGCGCCAGGGTGGCGACGGCGAGGCCCATGTCGCCCTTGGCCAGCGCCTCGGCGACCAGCGTGCCGGCCATCGCCGAGCGCTCCTCGGAGATGCCGCCCAGCTCCTCGGGAAGGCCGAGGATCGGGAGGCCGATCTCGAGGCTCGACTTGAGCAGCTCGTCGGGAGCCACGCAGGCGTGGTCGGCCTCGGTCGCCGCGGGCCGGAGCACCTCCTCCGCGAACTCCGACACGACGTCGACGAGCATCTGCTCGTCCTCGGTCGGGGTGAGGTCGAAGACGCCCGTCGACGGGGCCGTCGCGGGCCGCGAGCCCGGCTGCCCCTTCTTGCCGGCCCTGGCGAAGGTCCGGCTCGCGTTGGTGATCGTCTTGAACCCGGTGCGGGTGACGGTGAAGACCGTCTGCTCGGTCTGCTTGCGCAGCCCGACCTTGTCGATGAGGTCGCTCTGGGCGAGCCTGCTGAGACCGGCGACGAGGTAGCCGATCGGATCGCGGCTCTCGTTGCTCGGGACCCCGTGCTTGCCGCCCGGCTTGAGGTTGCTGATCAGGGACATGCTGTCAATGTAACTGCGAGTTACACATCGCGCTACACCTGTTCACCGAAACCTGGGGTGGGGCAGGTCACAGACGCCGGGGCACATATGCTCCGCGGCATGTCCGCGACCGACCAGCACCAGCCCGAGGACCCGCCGCTGGCGCCGTACGGCCCGCTTCCCGGCGGCGGCACGGTCCGCCCGATGACCCGCTGGGGCACCCCGGTGATGCACCGCCCGCAGCAGCGGGTGACGCAGTACGACGACGCGCTGCGCGACCTCGCCGCGGACATGACCGCCACCATGTACGCCGCCGACGGCGTCGGCCTCGCCGCCTGCCAGATCGGCGTGGACCTCGCCGTGTTCGTCTTCGACTGCCCGGACTCGACCGGCCGGCGCACCGTCGGCGTGGTCTGCAACCCCGAGGTCACGGTCCCGGAGGGCAGCGACCGGCACCTCGACGAGGGCGAGGAGGGCTGCCTGTCCTACCCGGGCGCGTTCGCGCCCTGCGCGAGGCCCGACTTCGCGACGGTCGAGGGCACCGGACTGGACGGTGAGCCGGTGCGGTTCGAGGGCGACGGCCTGCTCGCCCGCTGCCTCCAGCACGAGACCGACCACACGCTGGGCCGGGTGTTCGGCGACCGGCTCCCGACCAAGCAGCGCAAGCGCCTGCAGAAGACGCACGACAAGGCAGCGCCGGACTACCCGCCGGAGTGGCCCACCTGACGAGGGTGCCTCAGCCGACGGTGGCCGCGGCGCAGGCCTGCACCACCGCGACCGAGTCGGCCTCGCCGGCGGGCGCGTCGAGCGTCCCTGCCAGCACGACGGTGCCGATGACCTCGGTGCTGGACGCCCCCGCGTCGTCGAGGTCCTTCTGGTGCGCGGCTGCGTCGTCCGGCGTGGCGTAGACGAACATGCCGAGGTCGCTCCCGCTGTCCGGCGGGACCACCTGGAACTCCGCCACGGCGCCGAAGCGCGGGCCGTCCTCCGGCGTCGTGGAGAGGTTTCCGCCGTCGAGGCACGCCTGGACCGCGGCCGCCGGATCGGGGACCGGGTTGGTCGGCGCAGCGCTGCTGGCGGGCGTCGAGGTCGCCTCGCTCGCCGCCTCGGACGAGCTCGTCGAGGAGGCCCCGGTGTCGTCGGAGGAGCACGCCGCGAGGGAGACGGTCAGGGCGGCTGCCGTGAGGGTGAGCAGGACCGGGGCGTGGGAGCGCATGTCCGGAAGGTTAAGCCCGGGCGACCTCAGCGTCTCGCGGTCACGTAACAAGCGACCGCCGACGCGGCCGCGACGTTGAGCGAGTCGACCCCGTGCTCCCTGGTCCGGGCCATGGGGATGATCGCCCGTCGGTCCGCCGACTCCTGCCAGTGGTCGGAGAGGCCGTGCCCCTCCGAGCCGAGCACGAGGGCGACCCGGTCCAGCCCGGCCACCGCGTCCTCGATCGGCACGGCGTCCGCGGCCAACGTCAGCGCGACCGTGGTGAAGCCGGCCGCCGAGAGGGTGGGCAGCGCGCCGTACCAGTCCGGCAGCCGGGTCCAGGGCACGCTGAACACCGCACCCATCGCCACCTTGACCGATCGCCGGTAGAGCGGGTCGGCGCACCGGGGCGCGAGCAGCACGGCGTCGAAGCCGAGCGCCGCCCCGCAGCGGAAGATCGCGCCGACGTTGGTGTGGTCGACGACGTCCTCGAGCACGAGGACGGAGCGGGCGCCGTCGATCACGTCCGGCACCGGCGGCAGCGGCCGCCGCTCGAGCGACGCCAGCGCGCCCCGGTGCACGTGGAAGCCGGTGACCTCCTCCGCGAGCGCCTCGGGAACGACGTAGCAGGGGGCGTCGGAGGAGTCGAGGACGTCCGCGAGGCCGTCCAGCCAGCGGGGCGCCATCAGGAAGGAGCGCGCGGCGAAGCCGCCCTCGACCGCGCGGCGGACCACCTTCTCCCCCTCGGCGAGGAACAGCCCGTGCTCGGCCTCCAGGTTCTTGCGGAGCTGCACGTCGCGCAGGTCGCGGTAGTCGGCCAGCCGAGGGTCGTCCGCGGCCGTGATGTCGACGAGGTGCGCCATCGCCGCCCGCTCAGAAGGCGTCCGGGTGCGCGACCCGGACCACCTCGCCGATCACGATGATCGCGGGCGGTCGCACCTGCTCGGCCTCGAGTCGTTCGGCGAGGTTCCCGAGGGAGGCGAGCACCGTCCGTTGGGTGGGCATCGTCCCGTCGCACACGACCGCCACCGGGGTCGTGGTGTCCCGGCCGCCGGCGATCAGCGCCTTGGCGATGAGCGGCGCGTTCTCGACGCCCATCATGAGCACCACGGTGCCCTGCATCCGTCCGAGGGCGTCGAAGTCGACCAGCGACTCCGGGTGCCCCGGCGGGAGGTGCCCGGAGACCACCGTGAACTCGTGGGTGATCCCGCGGTGCGTCACCGGGATGCCGGCGACGGCGGGGACGGCCACCGGCGAGGTGAGACCGGGGATCACCGTGATGGGCACGCCTGCCTCGCGGCAGGCGATGACCTCCTCGTAGCCGCGGCCGAACACGAAGTTGTCGCCGCCCTTGAACCGCACGACCCTCTTGCCGGCGAGCGCCCGCTCGACGATGACCCGGTTGATCTCCTCCTGCTGGGCCGAGCGGCCGCGGGGCAGCTTCGCGACGTCGACCAGCTCGACGTCGCCGGGCAGGTCGCCGAGCAGCTCGCGGGGGGCGAGCCGGTCCGCGACGACCACGTCCGCCTCCATCAGCGCCCGACGGCCCGCGACCGACATCAGCTCGGGATCGCCCGGGCCGCCGCCGACCAGGGTCACGCCCGGCGAGCCGCCGTGGTCGTGCCGCGCGGCGAGCGTGCCCTCGCGCAGGCCCTCGAGGATCTCGTCGCGCAGGGCCGCCGAGCGACGCGGCTCGCGGTTGCCCAGCACCGCGACGCTCACGCCCGAGTGCCGCCCGACCGCGGGCGTCCACGCCGTGCCACGGCTGGCATCGTCAGAGCGCACGCAGAACACCCGCTGCTCCTCGCAGAGCTCGCTCACCCGCTCGTTGACCGCGGTGTCGTCGGTGACGGCGACGACGTACCACGCACCGGCCACGTCGCCGTCCTCGAAGGGCCGCGCGTGCCAGGTGACCTCACCGGAGCCGACCAGGCCCTCGATCGCCGGCGTCACCGCCGGTGACACCACGTGCACGTCCGCGCCCGCCGCGATCAGGTGCGGCACGCGGCGCTGCGCGACCCCGCCACCACCGACGACCAGCACGCGGCGGCCGGTCAGCCGGAGGCCCGAGAGGTACGGCGGATGCTCCATGCCCCCATTCTCGACGGTCCCGATGTCCGGCACTGGGCCGGACTCACCTGGCGGACTAGGTTCGACACATGTCGATCGAACGCCCTGTTGCCCCCGATCCCTACGAGCTGCTCCCCGAGGTGCCGTCCTTCGAGGTCACGAGCACTGACGTCACCGACGGCCAGCCGCTCGGCGACGACCAGGTCGCCGACAAGGGGAACACCTCGCCCCAGCTCTCCTGGGAGGCCGGCCCCGAGGGCACCAAGAGCTACACCGTGACGTGCTTCGACCCCGACGCCCCGACTCCGAGCGGGTTCTGGCACTGGGTGCTCGTCGACCTGCCGGCCGACGTGACCAGCCTGGAGACCGGTGCAGGCGCCGAGGGCGCCTCGCTACCCGGCAGCGCGTTCATGTGCCGCAACGACGGCGGCGCGAAGGGATTCATGGGCGCCGCGCCGCCCGAGGGCGACCAGGTGCACCGCTACTACTTCGTGGTCCATGCGGTGAAGGAGGAGAGCCTCGGGGTGGACAGCGACGCGTCGCCCGCTGTCGTGTCGTTCAACCTCGCGTTCAAGACCCTCGCGCGCGGCATGGTGGTCGGCACCTACCAGCACTGAACCGGCCCGCAGAACCCGGCCGGCCGAACCTCTTGTGGCCGGGGCCCGGCAGGAGTTTCGTAGGTCCATGGCCGACAAGAACTCCAGGAGGGCCGCCGATTCCGACCTGGCGGCGCCCGGGCCCGACCGGATCCGCAACGTGGTCCTGGTCGGGCCCAGTGGCAGTGGCAAGACGGCGCTCGTCGCGGCGCTCCGCCGCGACCGCGTCGCCGACGCGGACCAGAGATCGGTGTCGCTCACCGTCACTCCCCTGCCGCACGAGGGCATCAAGATCAATCTTGTCGACACCCCCGGGTACGCCGACTTCGTGGGCGAGGTGCGCGCCGGGCTCCGTGCGGCCGACTGCGCGCTGTTCGTCGTCGCGGCCAACGAGGGCGTCGACGACGCCACCCGCGAGCTGTGGCGCGAGTGCGACGCGGTCGGCATGCCACGTGCCGTCGTGGTGACGAAGCTCGACCACGCGCGCGCCGATACCGACACGGTGCTCCTCGGCGCCCGGGCCGCGTTCGGCGAGAAGGTGCTGCCGGCGTACGTCGCCGACGGCCAGGGCGTGGTCAGCCTGCTCGAGGCCGGCACCGACGACCCTCGCCGCGCCGAGCTGATCGAGGCGGTGATCGAGGAGTCCGAGGACGAGACCCTGATGGAGCGCTACGTCGGCGGCGAGGCGATCGACGAGAAGCTGCTCGTCGACGACCTCGAGAAGGCGATCGCGCGCGCGACCCTGTTCCCGCTGATCCCGGTCTGCGCGACGAACGGCTCCGGGCTCGGGGAGCTGCTCGACCTCTGCGTGCGGGCGTTCCCTGCCCCGGCCGAGCACGTGCCGCCGGAGGTGTTCGCCCCGAGCGGCGCCGCCGCACCGGCGGTGACCTGCGACCCGGCCGGCCCGCTGGTGGCGGAGGTCGTGAAGACCACGAGCGACCCCTACCTCGGCCGGGTCAGCGTGGTCCGCGTGTTCTCCGGCACCCTCGACCCGGACTCGGCCGTGCACGTCTCCGGGCACTTCTCGAGCTTCGGAGCCGACGGCCACGAGGACCACGACGAGGACGAGCGGATCGGCGCGCTCGCCTACCCGTCCCCCGGTCAGCAGGTGCTCGCCTCGCACGTCGTGGCCGGCGACATCGCGGTGGTCAGCAAGCTCAGCCGCGCGGAGACCGGGGACACGTTGTCCTCCCCCGAGGAGCCGCGCGTGCTCCGGCCCTGGACCCTCCCGGACCCGCTGCTGCCGGTCGCGATCGAGGCCGCGTCCCGCTCCGACGAGGACAAGCTCTCCCCGGCCCTGAGCCGGCTCGCCGCCGAGGACCCCAGCCTGCGGGTCGAGCAGAACCCCGAGACCGGCCAGCTCGTGCTCTGGGTGATGGGCGAGGCGCACGCCGAGGTCGCGCTCGACCGGCTCCAGCACCGCTACGGCGTCGCGGTCGAGCCGTGCGACGTGATCATCCCGCTCCGCGAGTGCTTCACCGGCACGGCGAAGGGCCACGGCCGGCACGTCAAGCAGTCCGGCGGCCACGGGCAGTACGCCATCTGCGACATCGAGGTAGAGCCGCTCCCCGGCGGCAGCGGGTTCGAGTTCGTCGACAAGGTCGTCGGTGGCGCGGTGCCGCGACAGTTCATCCCGAGCGTCGAGAAGGGCGTGCGGACGCAGATGGAGCGCGGCGTGCGGGAGGGCTTCCCGGTCGTCGACCTCCGGGTCACGCTCCTCGACGGCAAGGCGCACAGCGTCGACTCCTCCGACATGGCGTTCCAGACCGCCGGCGCCCTCGCCCTCAAGGACGCCGCCGAGCAGACCAGGATCTCCCTGCTCGAGCCCTACGACGAGGTGGCGGTACTGGTCTCCGAGGACCTGGTGGGCGCGGTCATGAGCGACCTCTCCTCACGGCGCGGGCGCCTGCTCGGCACCGAGCAGGTCGCCGACCGCACCGTGGTGCGTGCGCACGTCCCCCAGCGCGAGCTGGTGCGCTACGCGATCGACCTCCGCGCGATGAGCCACGGGGCCGGCTCGTTCAGCCGCACCTTCGCCCACTACGAGCCGGCGCCCGAGTAGCGCCGGTCAGCGGACCGAGTCGCCGCCGGCCTCCTTGAGCAGCTGCTCGAACGGCGTCGGGTCGGCGAGCTCGTCCTCGACCGAGCGCCGGCGCGGAGGGTGCACGGTCGCCTTCCCGGCGCAGCCCAGGAGCGCGGCGAGCTCGGTCGCTGCGCGGTCGGCCCGCTTCCGGAGCCCACCGTCGAGACCGCCTCCACCGAAGTCCTCGCTCGCGGCGAACACCCCGGTCGGGACGACGAGCGCGCGAAGGTAGGCGAACAGCGGCCGCAGGGCGTGGTCCAGCACCAGGCTGTGTCGTGCGGTGCCCGCGGTCGCCCCGATCAGGACCGGCTTGCCCTCGAGCGCACCGATCTCCAGGACGTCGAAGAAGGTCTTGAACAGCCCGGAGTACGACCCGGCGAACACCGGAGTGACGACCACGAGCGCGTCGGCCCGGACGACGCGGTCGATGGCCTCGGCGAGATCTCCGGCCGGGAAGCCGGTGAGCAGGTGGTCGGCGAGGGCGTGGGCCAGCGGCCGAAGCTCGACGTGCTCGACCTCGGCCTCCTCGCCCCGAGCGGTGACCGCGCGCTCGACCGCCTCACCGAGGACATCGGCCAGCAGCCGGGTCGAGGAGGGGACCGACAGCCCCGCGGAGACGACGACGATCGAGCGGGTCATGGCTCAGAGCTCTCCTTGGAGGATCCGGGCGACCTCGGGGTCCTGCAGGTCGCGGTCGGTGGTGCCGGTCGCGGCATCCCCATCGGCATAGACCGTACTGTCCTGTGCGCCGCCCGCCGCCTCGACCAGTGTCGCGTGCGTGGGCGCGTCGGGGACGTGCGCGGGCCGGCCCTCGGCGAAGCCCTTGCGCAGGTCGGGCAGGATCTCGCCGAGCAGGTCGAGCTGCTCGAGAACGGTCTTCAGCGGCAGGCCGGCGTGGTCGACCAGGAACAGCTGCCGCTGGTAGTCGCCGACGTACTCGCGGAAGGACAGCGTCCGCTCGAGCACCTGCTGGGGCGAGCCGACCGTGAGCGGGGTGCCCTCGGTGAAGTCCTCCAGCGACGGCCCGTGACCGTAGACCGGGGCGTTGTCGAAGTAGGGCCGGAACTCGTCGACCGCGTCCTGGCTGTTGCGCCGCATGAAGAACTGCCCGCCCAGGCCGACGATCGCGGTGTCCGCAGGACCGTGGCCGTAGTGCTCCCAGCGCTGCCGGTAGAGCCGCACCATCTGCTCGGTGTGCGAGGGCGGCCAGAAGATGTGGTTGTGGAAGAAGCCGTCGCCGTAGTAGGCCGCCTGCTCGGCGATCTCGGGGCTGCGGATGGAGCCGTGCCAGACGAACGGGGGTACGCCGTCCAGCGGGCGCGGCGTCGACGTGAAGCCGTGCAGCGGCGTGCGGAACCGTCCCTCCCAGTCGACGACGTCCTCGCGCCACAGCCGGTGGAGCAGGGCGTAGTTCTCGATGGCGAGATTGATGCCCTGGCGGATGTCCTTGCCGAACCACGGGTAGACCGGGCCGGTGTTGCCGCGCCCCATCATGAGGTCCACCCGGCCGTCGGTCAGGTGCTGCAGCTTCGCGTAGTTCTCGGCGATCAGGACCGGGTCGGTCGTGGTGATCAGGGTGGTGGCGGTGGAGAGGATGATCCGCTCCGTCTGCGCCCCGATGTAGGCGAGCGTCGTCGTCGGCGCGGAGGCGATGAACGGCGGGTTGTGGTGCTCCCCCGTCGCGAACACGTCGAGCCCGATCTCCTCCGCCTTCTTCGCGATCGCGACGGTGGCCTTGATCCGCTCGTGCTCGGTGGGCGTCTGCCCGGTCGTCGGGTCCGTGGTCACGTCGCCGACGGTGAAGATCCCGATCTGCATCGTTCCTGCTCCTCTGCTCGACTCAGCCAGATAGTTGAACAGCCAGATAGTTGAAGACTGAACTACTTCCCCAACCCGGTCGCTCGGCGAACTATTCCGGTCCTCCTCCCCGGTGCCCGGCAATGGGGTGTTAACCCGCTGTCGGCCGGCCGATCTGCGGCCAAGACTGGCCGGGTGACCCGTCGTCTGCTCGTCCTCCTGATCGCGATCGCCTTCGGGTCCGCGCTCGCCGCCCTTCCGCCGGCGGCGCCCGGAGCGTCGGCAGCGGGCCCGGATCGGCCCGCGACGCCGACGGTCTCGACACCCCGGCTCACCGTCACCGCGCCCAGCCGGACCGGCGCGACCACCGTCAAGCTCAAAGGTCGCGGTCCCGCTCGCACGAACGTCCTCGTCTCGGGCGGCTCGGCGCCGGCCGGCACGACCATCGGTCGCAAGGGCCGCTTCGCCGTGAAGGTGCCGCTCGACCTGGGCGTCCGGAACCACCTGGTGGTGCGGATCGCGACCGCGAAGAAGGTGCTGCGAGCCTCGGTCACGGTCAAGCAGACCACGACCACCGGCTCGTCGTCGGTGACCGGGACGGTGCTCGACGAGGACGGGACGCCGGTCGCCGGCGCCCGCGTCTCCGCCGGCAGCCGGTCGGCCACCTCCGCCGCCGACGGAAGCTACACGCTCAAGAGCATGCCGCCCGGCGCCCTCGCGGTGCACGCCTCCGCAGCCGGGCACCTGGACGGCATCGCGACCAGCGTCGGCGGCGCGGCGAACATCCTGCTCCAGCGCCTGGCCGACCCGATCACGGTCACGCCTGAGGACGGGGCCGAGGTCTCGGGAGTCGGCTACAAGGTCTCCATCCCACCCGGCGCCGTCTCCGAGCCCACGCAGATCTCGGTCACCCAGCTGACGATGAGCGGGCCCAAGGACTCCTTCGGCGTCCCCTTCCTCGACATCTCGCCGAGCATGACCTTCGACCAGCCGATCACCGTGACGATCGACCCCTCCGCGGCGGGCTCGACGTACGTCGGCCCGGTCTCGGGTCTCGACCCGGTCACCGGCAAGCTCCAGATCCTCCCCACGACCCCCGTCGCGGACGGCCTGGCGGTCCAGCTCACCAAGGTGCAGGGACTGGAGCTGCACGTGCCGTTCCCGCCGGAGACGCTCGGCAGCCCGTGCACGCCGTACTCGTCACAGCTCGAGGCCGGAGCCGTGCGACTCTTCTACTTCGGCGCGCTGCCGCCGTTCCTGCTCGCCAAGATCGGCGCGACGTCCGCGGCGCTGTGGGGACCGACGAACTACCTCGGAGTCGGCCCGGCTGATCCCTCCTTCGTCTACGAGATCACCGAGCAGGGCGACCTCGACCAGTTCGCGGACCCCGAGTACACCGAGGGTCCCGCCGACGAGGTGAGCAAGAAGCTCGGCGCCGCCCTCAAGTCGGCGGCGGTTCCTCCTCTCCAGGCACCGGTCGAACCGGCGAAGAAGCGAGTGAGCGACTTCGGCGTCGGCTCGGGGCTCGACATCGACTACAACGACCCGTTCACCGTGCCCGGCAACGTCGCGGGAGGCACGGGGCAGATGTCGCCCGACATCGGCGGAGGGCCCGACACACGCTCCATCGACGGCGACATCCTCTTCACCCCGACCGCGACGGACCAGGGGGTCCTCACCGAGGTCTCCGCCGAGGTCGAGTACGAGCTGGACGTCAAGGACAGCATCGACCTGTGCCCCGGCAACCCAGGGGCGACGAACGAGAGGTACGCGACCATCCCGCTCAGTCGCCTGGAGGTCACCCCGAACTCGATCTTCGGTGGGAAGTTCACCCGCCCGACCAAGCTGCACGCCAAGACCAAGCTGAAGCCGAAGGTGAGCTTCGACGTCACCAGCCGCTACCCGAGCAACGACCCGGACGGAGACGGCTGGCCGGAGAGCCAGCCGTGGGAGGGCGGGACCTTCCAGCTCGACAACTGTCCGGGTGTCCCGAACCCGGACCAGGCCGACAGCGACGGCGACGGCCTGGGCGACGCGTGCGACCCCCCTGACGACGACGGTGGCGGAGGCGGCGACGGCGGAGGCGGCGGTGGGTCCGACGGCGGCGATGCCCCCGACAACGGTCCGCGTGACCCCGGCAGCGGCGGGGCCCTGGGCGACCCGCACCTGCTGACCTTCGACCACACCCTCTACGACTTCAACGGCGCGGGCGACTACGTGGCCGCTCGCGACTCGAGCGGTGACTTCGAGGTGCAGTTCCGGTTCGCGCGGCACCCCGACGCCTACCTGGCCCGGTCGATCTCCTACAACCGCGGCGTCGCCGCGCGCGTGGGCGACTCCGTGATCGCCTTCGGTGACACCAGGAGCGCGGATCCCTACGCTCCGCTGCCGGTCACGCTCGACGGCGCGCCGCTGGCGGTGACGACGACGCCGACACCGCTGCCAGGTGGCGCGACCGTCTACCTCGACCCCACCCGTCACGACATCGGCGGGACCCAGCGGGTCGTCCGCTGGCCCGACGGAACCCGGCTCGCCGTCGGGCCGAAGGCGAGCTACGCCTACGCGAGCCTCACCCTCAGCGACGCCCGCAAGGCGGACATGCACGGACTGCTGGGCGACTCCGACGGCGACGGCAGCAACGACCTGACCGCCCGGGGCGGCGCGGTCGTCACCGACCCGAGCGACGCGGACCAGCTCTACGGCGTCTTCGGTGCGAGCTGGCGCGTGACCGGCACCGCATCGATGTTCCGGCGCGAGCTGCCGGACGCGCTCCGGCTACCGGTCCGCCCGGGCACCATCCCGGCCCTCGCCGGCCTCCCGGCGAGCACGGTCACGACGGCGCAGACCACCTGCCAGGCCCAGGGACTCGTCACCGGCTGGGGACTCGAGCAGTGCATCCTGGACGTGGCGGTGACCGGCGACGACGCCTTCGCCGACAACACCTCGTTCGTCGCCGGCCAGATCGGCGGAACGGTCAACGAGGCGCTGATCACGGCGCCGCCGGAGACCACCGCGAGCCTGACCATCGACTCGACCGCCTCGGGCTCGCTCGGCCGACGATTCGCCGTGGACGAGTTCCGGATCCAGCTCAACACGGGCGACACGTTCCGCATGGACGGCGGCGGCACCTGCCCGCACGAGGGCACGTTCGCCGTGGCGCTGATCGCGCCGAGCGGCAGGGCGATCGACCGCTCGACCTCGGCGGGGTGCGGACAGTTCGGGGTGACGTCGCTCAAGGAGTCCGGCACCTACCTCGTCCGCGTCCAGGACGTGGGGGGCTACAAGGGGAGCTACAGCTTCACGGTCTCGGGCGGCGCGCTCGGGCTGACCTGCACGGCCAACAACGTCGGGCCCAATGACGACGACTCCTCGCCCGAGCTCCCGCTTCCGTTCCCGGTCGACTTCTACGGCGAGCAATTCACCTCGGTCTGGGTGAACACCAACGGGAACCTCACGTTCGACGGGCCGATGGCGACCTACGTGCCCGACGACCTCGCCGCTCAGTTCCGACCGATCGTGGCGGCGTTCTGGGACGACGTCGACACCCGAGGCCCGGCGGCCGGCCAGGTGCGCTACGGGCTCGGCGCCGTTGACGGTAGGCAGGCGTTCTGCGTGCGCTACGACGCGGTCGCCCACTACGACCAGACCGACAACACGCGGAACACCTTCCGGATCTACCTCGTGGACCGCGGTGACGTCGCGGCCGGCGCGTTCGACATCGTCTTCCAGTACAGCTCCATCCAGTGGAACTACCGGGGCGCGGGCGTCGGCTACACGAACGGCACGCAGTCGCCGGGGACCTACCAGGAGATCCCCGGGTCGCGCGCCGGCGGCAACTTCCTCGACGGCACACCGTCGAGCCTCGCCGCCGGGTCAGCCGGTGGTGGCGGCCGAGGCGTGTGGATCTACCCGATCAGGTGATCGGCCGGGCGGCGGCCGATGAACAGCACCGCCCGGTCGTCGTCGCCGCGGCTGACCTGCTCGAGGATCGCGGCCGGTGCGCCGTCCACGTCGGCGAGGAAGGCGTCGCGCGCGACCGCCCGGAGCCAGGCGATGCCGTCCTCGATGTCGAGCTCGCGGGACTCGACGACGCCGTCGGTGTAGAAGAGCAGCGCCTCCCCCGGCGCCAGGAGGCCGTCGCTGAGCTCGAGCGCCGGCTCGTCGACGACGCCGAGCGCGGTCCCGCGCGCGGTGTCGACCGACCACGCGGAGGCCGCGGAGTCCCAGCGCAGGACCGGCGGGTGGCCGGCGCTGCGAATGACGTAGCCGCCGGTCGCGAGGTCGAGGACGACCTGGGCGGCGGTGGCCGTGGCCTCGTCGGACGGCTGGCGGAGGAGGAACCGGTTCGCGGCCGCCATGACCTCCTGGGGCGGCACGACCCCGATCAGGCCGCCGAGCGCTCCGGCGAACTGGACCGCGTCCGGCAGCGCGGTGTCGCCGCTGCCGCAGACGTCGACGAGGACCATCTGGAGACCCGGCCCGCTCGGGAGGTCGACGAGGTCGGCCACGAAGAAGTCGCCGCCGAACCGGAAGCCCTCGGCGGCGAGGGTCGCGGACACGCAGTACCAGCCCGCCGGAAGCGTCGGGACGGAGCAGAGCTCCTGCAGGCGGTCGCGAAGCCTCCCGAGAAGATCGCCGTCCATCGCGCCAGCGTAGTCATCGCAGGGGCGCTCGCAGACCGAGGCGCACCGGCACCTCGCGACCGCCGGCGTCGACGCTGAAGCCGCCCTCCTCGAGCAGCTGCGCCGTGACGCCGCCCCGCCGCACCCAGGCGAGCCCGGTGGCGGCACCGACGGTCGCGCACCAGGCGGCGCTGGTCACCTGGCCGGCCGGCTCGCCGTACCGCCTCAGCAGCTCGCCGCCCCAGAGCATCACGTCGGGGTCGGCAGCGACGAACGACGCGAGCCTGCGCTGCGGCGCACCGGCCGCCTCCAGGGCGGCGCGGCCCAGGAACTCCTTGTCGCCGCTCAGCGCGGTCGCGAACACCAGCCCCGCCTCCCGCGGCGTGACATCGGGCAGCAGCTCCCGTCCGAACGCGCGGTAGCCCTTCTCCAGCCGCAGCGACTCGATCGCCGAGTAGCCGCCGTCGGCGGCGCGCCCGTCCGCCATCAGCCGCTCGTAGACGCGGGCCGCGCTGCCGGCCGGGACGTAGAGCTCCCACCCGAGCTCGCCGACGTAGGTCATCCGGGTCGCCCGCAGGCGGTCGCCGCCGACCTCGATCTCGCGCGACGTGGCGAAGGGGAACTCCTCGTCGCCGAGCGCCGCCCAGGTGAGGCTCCCGAGCAGGTCCCGGGAGTCCGGCCCCATCACGCCCAGCACCGCCAGCTCCTCGGTGAGGTCCCGTACGTCGACCTGCCGGCCGGGCCGCTGGTGCCGGTCGAGCCAGTCCAGGTCGCGGTGGGTCGTCGCCGCGGAGGACACGACCAGGAAGTCCTCGGGCCCGGTCCGGGTGACGGTGAGGTCCGCCTCGTAGCCCCCGCGCTCGTTGAGCCACGGCGTGTAGACGCAGGAGCCCACCGGGACGTCGACGTCGGCGGCGCACACCCACTGGAGGAGCTCCAGCGCGTCGGCGCCCGAGATGCCGTACTTGCTGAAGGAGGTCTGGTCGAAGACCGCGACCCCGCCGCGGCACGCCCGGTGCTCGGCGGCCGACGCCGCCAGCCAGGCGGGCTTGTCCCAGGTGTAGTCGAGCTCCGCCGGCCCGAACACCAGCGGCCGCTCCCAGCCGTTGCGGGTGCCGAAGAGCGCACCCCGCGCGGCGAGCCGGTCGTGGAGCGGCGAGGTCCGCTGCGGGCGCCCGGAGACGGGCTCCCGGTTCGGCCACGGGATCGCGTAGTGCAGGCCGAGCGTCTCGACCACGCGGGCGCGGAGGAAGCCGACGTCGTTCTGGAGCGGTCCGAACCGGCGCACGTCGACCGCGGTCAGGTCGTCCTGCGGGCTGCCGGCGACGACCCACTCGGCGAGGGCGCGCCCGGCCCCTCCGGCCGAGGCGATCCCGACGGAGTTGAAGCCGCACCCGACGAACAGCCCGCGCACGCCCGGCGTCTCGCCCAGCAGGAACTGGTTGTCGGGGGTGAACGACTCGGGCCCGTTGTAGAACTTGCGGATCCCGGTCTCGGCGAGCGCGGGCACGCGGTGCACCGCCTCGTCCATCAGCAGCGAGAAGTGCTCCCAGTCCTCCTCGAGCAGCGCGAACTCGAAGGGGTACGGGATGGCGTCAGGTGCGACCCAGGGCTTGGCGTTCGGCTCGAACCCCCCGACCACGAGCCCGCCGACCTCCTCCTTGAAGTAGGTCCAGCCGTCCTGGTCACGCATGATCGGCAGGTCCGGCCGGGTGCCCTCGACCGCCTCGGTGACGACGTAGAAGTGCTCGGCGCTGTGCAGCGGGACCGTGACGCCGACCGAGTCGCCCAGCGCCTTCGACCACTGGCCGGCGCAGAGCACCACGACCTCCGCCTCGACGTCACCGCCGTCCGTGCGCACGCCGGTCGCGGTCCGCCCCGCCTCGGTGTCGTCGGTGCTGATCCCCAGCACCCTGACCCCCTCGACGACCCTCGCGCCGGCGTCCCGGGCGCCGCGGGCCAGCGACTGGGTGAGGTCGGTCGGGTTGACCTTTCCGTCCCCCGGGAGCCACAGCGCGCCGAGCAGGTCGTCGACCTGCATCGGTGGCCAGAGCTCGTGGGCACGGTCGGGGCCCACGACCTCGGCGACGAGGCCGTAGGCGATGCCGTTGGCGGCGGTACGGCGCAGCTGGGTCATCCGCTCGGGGGTGCGGGCCAGCACCAGGCCGCCGGTGCTGAGGTAGCCGGTCGCCAGACCGGTCTCCGCCTCGAGACCGGCGTAGAGCTCGGCCGAGTACTGCACCAGACGGGTCCCGGCCTCGCTGGCGCGCAGCGGGCCGACCAGGCCCGCCGCGTGCCAGGTGGTGCCCCCGGAGAGCCGGCCCTGCTCCACGAGCAGCACGTCGGTCCAGCCGAGCCGGGTCAGGTGGTAGGCGACGGAGCAGCCGACGACTCCCCCGCCGACCACCACGACCCGCGCGCGACCAGGGAGCCGCGTCACGCGGCCGCCTCGGTCAGCAGCGCCTCGAAGTCGGCTCCGCCGAACAGCTGCCGGGCCCGTTCGAACCGCTCGAGCCCCCACCCCCAGAAGTCGAACTCGATCGGGGACGCGGCGGCCTGGATGAACCCCCAGAGCGACCAGCCATAGCTGCTGCACAGGGACTGCAGCCGGACCCGCGCCAGGTCGCCCGGCCTCGGCTCGCGGAAGTAGGCCTCGACCCACGCCTCGGTCTGCTCCGCGGTGAAGCCGCACTCGGCCACCGTGTTGCCGAGCTCGAAGCAGGCGTCGTTGTTGCCGGAGTACTCGTAGTCGATCAGCCAGATCCGCTTCCCGTCGTCGAGGAAGTTCGCGGCGAGCAGGTCGTTGTTGCACGGCACCGTCGGGCGCGGCGCGGCGGCCAGTGCCCGACGGACCCGGTCCCACGCCTCGGCGTAGGACTCGTAGCCGTCCGGCAGCGAGAACCCGCGCTCGCGGATCGTGGCGAGATAGGTCGCCTGCCGCGTGAACATGTCGAAGTCCCCGAGAAACCGCGGCCCCTCGTGCAGTCGTCGTACGGCGTGCGCGGCGCGAGCCAGCACGCCGGCGTCGGTGAACGACCCGTCGCTCAGGGCGGTGGCGTCGACGTACTCGATGACGAGCATGCCGAGGTCGCGGCGGTGCTCGACCACGGCCGGCCCCACACCGGCCGTGGCCGCAGCCTCGGTGTTCGCCCGCTCCGCGTCGCGGTCGATCCCGAGCAGCTCGGACCCTGCGTGCGAGCAGCGGACCACCAGGTCCAGCGCCGGGTCGAGGCGGTCCTCGGTGGTGACCCGCAGGTTGGTGTTGGTCAGCCCGCCCGGGAGCGGCACCTCGCGCCAGGACCGCCCCGCCAGCACGGCGAGGCGGTCCAGGGGAGGCCGGTCGCTCCGCAACTCGTCAGTCGTCGAAAGCCTGGACGACGTCCGGGTCGATGGTGTGCTTCGGTCCGGTGAACCAGCGCTTCGCCGAGAGGTTCCACCAGATCGCGAGCACGATCAGGACGCCGAAGGTGAGGATCGGCGCGTAGTTGAAGCTCGCCCAGTCGAAGTCCTTGTTGCCGGGCACGCCGGCCGGCGTGAAGGGCAGGATGAAGTAGATCGAGATGACGGCGATCTCGATGACGGCGACCAGGTTCATCCACTTGTACTTGCTGCCGAGCGTCCAGGTGCCGGGCTCGAAGGCGTCGCCCATCCGCCACCGCAGGAAGATCGGGATCAGGAAGGCGAGGTAGAGGCCGATCACCGCCACCGAGACGATCGCGAGGAACGCCACCGGGATGCCGCCGATGCTCTTGAGGGCGGGCAGCGTGATGAGGATGCCGATCGTGGTCACGAACATGACGGCGTTGGCGGGGATCTTCGTGGTCGGGTTGACCTTGGACCACAGCTTCGATCCGGGGATCGCACCGTCACGGCTGAAAGCGAAGGTCATCCGGGAGGCACTGGTCAGGCAGGCCGTGGCGCAGAACAGCTGACCGGCCGTCGAGATCAGCAGGATCAGGAAGTGCCAGCCCTCCGGCAGCGACTGGCCGAAGATCACGTCGATGCCGCCGCCGCCCTCGGTGACCGCGTCCGGGTCCTGGACAGCGAAGACGAACGCCAGCAGCAGGACGTAGCCACCGACCGCCGAGTAGAAGATCGAGCGCCAGATGCCCTTGGCAGCGCCGTCCGCCGCGTCGTGGGTCTCCTCCGAGAGGTGGGCCGAGGCGTCGAACCCCGTGATCGTGTACTGCGTCAGCAGGAACCCGAGGGGCAGCACCAGGAACCAGTAGCTGTTGTTGGAGAACCCGGAGTTGTTGATCCGCTCGGTGAAGACGAAGTTCAGGCTCTGGTGGTGGTCGGGGACGATGATCAGGATGAGGATCACGAGCGCCGCGCCCGCGACGTGCCACCACACCGAGATGTTGTTGACCACGGCCAGCAGGTGGCTGCGGAAGATGTTGACCACGGCAGCGAGCGCCATGATCACGACGAAGATCAGGAACACCCGGGTCAGCGAGTAGCTGTCCGCGTAGCTGCTGCTGACCGTGCTGATCGTCAGGTCGAGGAACGTCGCGGCCCCGTAGGCCACCGACGCGGTGACGGCGAGGAGACCGATCAGGTTGAGCCAGCCGGTGAAGAAGCCCGCCGCGGGGCCACCCATCTTGGCCGCCCACCAGTAGATGCCTCCCGACGTCGGGTACGCGGAGACGAGCTCCGACATCGTGAAGCCGATGATCAGGATGAACGCGGAGATGATCGGCCAGCCCCACGAGATCGCGACCGGTCCGCCGTTGTTCCAGCCCTGGTAGAAGGTCGTGAAGCAACCCGCCAGGATCGAGATGATCGAGAAGGAGATCGCGAAGTTGGAGAAGCCGCTCCAGCTGCGGCTCAGCTCCTGCTTGTAGCCCAGACGCGCGAGGTGGGCTTCGTCGGCCGAGAGATGGGGGTGGAGCGACTCGTCATGACCTTCAGGCATAGGTCTACCTCCGGTTCGGGATTCCTGGAAACTAGACCCGCCGCGAGACGGTTGTAAACAGGATCGAACTTTTTGGTCTGAACCCAGACCTTTACGCGTATCCAGGTTCTGGCACTATGACCCCATGGCGGCCGCACCGAGGCGATCGGAGATCGCGCTGGAGCACTCGGTGCTCCGACCGGTGCGGTCCCACCACGCGTTCGAGGCGTGCGTCGAGCAGCTCGCCACCGCGATCCGGCTCGGCGTCTACCCGCTCGGCACGACCCTGCCTGCCGAGCGCGATCTCGCCGAGCGGCTCGGGGTCTCCCGGGCCACCCTCCGCGAGGCGATGGCAGCCCTGCGCCAGGCCGGGCTCATCGAGACCCGCCGCGGCCGCGGCGGCGGCACGGTCGTCACCCTCAAGCCCCGGACCCCGTCCGCCCGCAAGGCCGCCAGGATCAGCGCCGCCCAGCGCGCCGACTGGCTCGACGTCCTGGAGTTCCGGCGGATCACCGAGCCGGGGGCGGCGTACCTGGCCGCGCAGCGCAAGCAGGACCGGGAGCTCACCGACGACCAGGGCTACCAGCTCCGATCCGCGCTCGCGGACGTCGATGCCGCGAGCCGACCGGCGGCCCACCGGCAGGCCGACTCCCGCCTGCACCTGACCGTCGCGACCCTGACCGGGTCGCCGCGGGTCGTCGAGGCGGTGACGGGCGTGCAGCGGGTGCTCCACGAGATGCTGCTCGCGATCCCCGTCCTGGACGCCAACATCGCCCACTCCGACCGGCAGCACGCCGCGGTGGTGCGCGCGATCCTCGGTGGCCGCCCCGACCGGGCCCGCCGGGCGATGGAGCAACACTGCGACGACACCGCTGCGCTCCTGCGCGGCCTCGTGGGCTGACCGAGGAGGACCAATGCGGAACGACCGGCACCTGAGCGTGGACGACCTGCGGGGGGCGATCGACTCCGGTGACATCGACACCGTGGTGGTGGCCTTCACCGACATGCAGGGCCGGCTGCAGGGCAAGCGCCTGCACGGCCGCTACTTCGTCGACCAGGTCCTCGGCCACGGGACCGAGGGCTGCAACTACCTGCTCGCCGTCGACGTGGACATGAACACCGTCGACGGCTATGCCATCTCCTCGTGGGACAAGGGCTACGGCGACATGGAGTTCGTGCTCGACCTCGACACGATCCGGCTGCTCACCCACCACCCCGCGACCGCGATGGTGCAGTGCGACCTGGTCTGGACCGACGGGTCGCCGGTCGTGCAGTCGCCGCGGACGATCCTGCAGCGCCAGCTGGACCGCTGCGCCGAGAAGGGCTGGGTCGCGCTGGCCGGCACCGAGCTGGAGTTCATCGCCTTCACCGACACCTACGAGGACGCCTCCGACCGCGGCTACCGCGGGCTGACGCCGGTCAACCAGTACAACGTCGACTACTCGGTCCTCGGCACCAGCCGGGTCGAGCCGCTGCTCCGCCGGATCCGGAACACCATGTACGACGCCGGCCTCGACGTCGAGGGCGCCAAGGGTGAGTGCAACCTGGGCCAGCACGAGATCGGGTTCCTGTACGCCGACGCGCTCGTCACCGCCGACAACCACGCGGTCTACAAGACGGTCGCGAAGGAGATCGCGGCACAGGAGGGGCGCTCGATCACCTTCCTCGCGAAGTACGACCAGCGCGAGGGCAGCTCCTGCCACATCCACCTGTCCCTGCGCGGCAGCGACGGGACGCTGCTGTTCGACGACGGCTCGGGCGGCCACAGCTCGACGTACGAGTCCTTCGTGGCGGGCCTGCTCGCGACGATGGCCGACTTCACGCTGCTCTACGCGCCGAACGTGAACTCCTACAAGCGGTTCGCCGCCGGCTCGTTCGCGCCGACCGCGATCGCCTGGGGCGAGGACAACCGCACCTGCGCGCTGCGCCTGGTCGGGAAGGGCGCCGGCTCGCGGGTGGAGAACCGGGTGCCCGGCGCCGACGTGAACCCCTACCTCGCGCTCGCCGCGATGATCGCCGGCGGCCTGCACGGCATCGAGCAGGGCCTGCCGCTGGGGCCGGCCTGCGAGGGCAACGCCTACGCCGCGGAGCTGCCGCGGGTGCCCGGCACCCTGCGCGACGCCCGCGAGATCTTCGCGGCGTCACCGGTGGCGAAGGAGGCGTTCGGCGCCGAGGTCGTCGACCACTACGTCAACATGGCCGACGTCGAGCTCGCCGCCTTCGGCGCGGCGGTGACCGACTGGGAGCTGCGGAGAGGATTCGAGCGACTCTGATGACCACCGGGATGCACACCGTTCTCAACCCCGCCACCGAGCAGCCGGTGGCCGAGGTGCCGCTCGCCGGCCTGGCGGAGACCGACGCGGCGATCGCGGCCGCCCAGGAGGCGTTCGGCGCCTGGCGCTCGGTCGCCCCGGGCGAGCGGGCCGCGCTGCTGCGCCGGTTCGCCGCGGTGGTCGACGCGCACGTGGAGGAGCTCGCCGAGCTGGAGGTGCGCAACTCCGGGCACACGTGGGGCAACGCGCGCTGGGAGGCCGGCAACGTCCGCGACTGCCTCAACTACTACTCCGCGGCGCCGGAGCGCCTGTTCGGCAAGCAGATCCCGGTGGCCGGCGGCGTCGACCTCACCTTCCACGAGCCGCTCGGCGTCGTGGGCGTGATCGTGCCGTGGAACTTCCCCATGCCGATCGCGGGCTGGGGCTTCGCGCCGGCGCTGGCCGCGGGCAACACCGTGGTGCTCAAGCCCGCCGAGCTGACCCCGCTCACGGCCATCCGGATCGGCGAGCTCGCGCTCGAGGCGGGCCTGCCCGAGCACGTGCTGACCATCCTCCCGGGCAAGGGCTCGGTCGTCGGCGAGCGGTTCGTCACGCACCCGCTGGTGCGCAAGGTCTGCTTCACCGGGTCGACCGAGGTCGGCAAGCGGATCATGTCCGGCTGTGCCGACCAGGTGAAGCGGGTGACCCTCGAGCTCGGCGGGAAGAGCAGCAACATCGTCTTCGCCGACGCCGACCTGAAGGCTGCCGCGGCGGCCGCGCCGTACTCCGTCTTCGACAACGCGGGCCAGGACTGCTGCGCCCGCTCCCGGCTGCTCGTCGAGCGCAGCGCCTACGACGAGTTCCTGAGCCTGCTCGAGCCTGCGGTGACCGCGCTGCGGGTGCTCGACCCGTCCGACGAGGCGAGCGAGATGGGTCCGCTGATCTCCTCCGGGCAGCGCGACCGGGTGCGGGAGTACGTCGACCACGCGGACGTGCTCTTCGCGGGTGCGGCTCCGAGCGGCGCCGGCTACTGGGTGCCGCCGACCGTCGCCGGCGTGTCCGGCACCGACGACCCGCTGTGGCGCGAGGAGGTGTTCGGTCCGGTGCTCGCGGTGCTGCCGTTCGACGACGAGGGGCAGGCCGTCGAGCTCGCCAACGACACCGAGTACGGCCTGTCCGGGTCGATCTTCACCTCCGACCTCGGCAAGGGCCTGCGCGTCGCCCGCGGCGTCGAGGCGGGGAACCTCAGCGTCAACTCACACTCCTCGGTCCGCTACTGGACACCGTTCGGCGGCTACAAGCAGTCCGGGCTCGGCCGCGAGCTCGGCCCGGACGCGCCGTACGCGTTCACCGAGGAGAAGAACGTCTTCATCGCTCACTAGGAGAAACATGGGCAGGATCCAGGACCGGGTCGCGGTCGTCACCGGAGGTTGCTCGGGCATCGGGCTGGCGACCGTGCGGCGGTTCGCCGCCGAGGGCGCGAAGGTGGTGGTCGGCGACATCGACGACACCGCCGGCAAGGCGGTGGTCGACGAGCTCGGCGCCGAGGTCGCGACCTACGTCCACGTCGACGTCACGTCGAAGGACGAGGTGGACGCGCTGTTCCAGACGGCGAAGGACACCTACGGCTCGGTCGACATCGCGTTCAACAACGCCGGCATCTCACCGCCGGAGGACGACTCGATCCTCGACACCGACCTCGACGCCTGGCGCAGGGTGCAGGAGGTCAACCTGACGTCGGTCTACCTGTGCTGCAAGGCGGCGCTCCCCCACATGCTCGAGCAGGGCCGCGGGTCGATCATCAACACGGCGTCGTTCGTCGCGGTGATGGGGGCGGCGACGTCGCAGATCTCCTACTCCGCCTCCAAGGGCGGCGTGCTGTCGATGAGCCGCGAGCTCGGCGTGCAGTTCGCCCGGCAGGGCGTCCGGGTCAACGCGCTGTGCCCGGGCCCGGTGAACACGCCGCTGCTCAAGGAGCTGTTCGCCAAGGACCCCGAACGGGCCGCCCGGCGCCTGGTGCACGTCCCGATGGGCCGGTTCGGCGAGCCCGAGGAGATCGCCTCCGCCGTGCTGTTCCTGGCCAGCGACGACGCGTCGTTCATCACCGCCAACACGTTCCTCGTCGACGGCGGGATCAGCGGCGCCTACGTCACACCCCTGTGAGGGCGCGATGAGCCCGGTCATCGGCCTCTCCACCTACCGCGAGCTCTCGCTGCACGGGGTGTGGCGGGAGGTCAGCGACCTGCTGCCCAGCACGTACGCCGACGCGGTGCGGCACGCCGGCGGCGCCCCCGTGCTGCTGCCCGTGCCGCCCCCGGAGACCCAGGCCTTCGCCGACCTGGCGACCACGGTGTGCGCCCGGCTGGACGGCCTGATCGTGTCGGGCGGCGGCGACGTCGACCCGGCGCGGTACGACGCCGACCCGCATCCGCGCACCGGCGGCGTGCTGCCCGAGCGGGACGCCTGGGAGCTCGCCCTGCTCGACGCGGCGGCCGAGCGCGGAGTGCCCGTGCTCGGGATCTGCCGCGGGATGCAGGTGATGGCGGTCCACGGCGGCGGGAGCCTGCAGCAGCACGTCCCCGACGAGGTCGGCCACACCGAGCACAGTCCCGGTGGCGACGTCTACGGCGTCACCGCGGTCACGACGGTCGAGGGCAGCCTGCTCCAGCGCCTGGTCGGCTCGACGGTGAGCGCGGACTGCCACCACCACCAGGCCGTCGCCGAGCACCCGGGCTACGCCCCCGCCGCGACGGCGGAGGACGGCACGCTCGAGGCGATGGAGGCTCCCGGCCCGCGGTTCTGCCTGGCCGTGCAGTGGCACCCCGAGGAGGCCACGGACGCCGGCCTGTTCGCCGGGCTGGTGGCGGCCGCCCGCGCGTTCGCCGCCGGCTAGGTGTAGTTCCCCGGCAGGTTGTGAACGGCGAGGCGTAGACGAATAGCGAGGACCTCCGGTACGGAGGGGTTACCACACCAACCTCTTCACCGAAGGTCCTCAATGACTCACGCTAACGCTCCACTGAC
>NZ_BAABAH010000008.1:0-168333 GCF_039537325.1 Nocardioides panacisoli | reverse complement strand
GAGTTACGGCGGCCATAGCGACAGGGAAACACCCGGACCCATACCGAACCCGGAAGTTAAGCCTGCCAGCGCCGATGGTACTGCAACCGAGAGGCTGTGGGAGAGTAGGACGCCGCCGGACATACTTCTACGTAGAGGCCACCTCCGGGTGGCCTCTACGCTATTTGGCAGGTCCTGATCCCAACAGAAGAGAGTGATCGTGGCAGAGCAGCGTCGCCGTGAGGGCAGCGCCTCCCGCGGCAAGCCCACCTCCGGCCGGAAGCCGTCCAGCGGCAAGCCGTCGAGCGGGCGCAAGCCGTCCACCGACCGCAGGTCGGGCGGACCCCGACGTGACGAGCGAGCGCCGCGTCGCGAGCAGGGGCCGCGGACCCGGGACCAGGAGGTCTACGACGGTCCGCCGCTCCCTGACTCGATCACGGGCAAGGAGCTGGCGCCGGACGTGCGCGCCCAGCTGCGCAGCCTGCCGGAGAAGCTCGCCACTCGTGTCGCCCGCCACCTCGCGGCGGCCGGCGAGATGATCGACGACGACCCGGAGACCGCCTACCAGCACACGCTGGCGGCGCGCGCCCGCGCGAGCCGGCTCGCCGTGGTCCGTGAGGCGGCCGGCGAGGCGGCGTACGCCGCGGGGCACTACGCCGAGGCGCTCTCCGAGCTGCGGGCGGCCAAGCGGATGAACGGCGCGACGGCGTACCTGCCGATCATGGCGGACTGCCACCGGGCGCTCGGCAACGCCAAGCGTGCACTCGAGCTCGCGAAGAGCCCGTCCGTCGCCAAGTTCCCCACGGCAGCGAAGGCCGAGATGACGATCGTCGAAGCCGGCGCCCGCCGCGACCTCGGGCAGTTCGACGCCGCGCTGCGGACCCTGGAGCTGGCGCCGCTCAACAGCAAGAGCCGCGAGTCGTGGGTGGTGCGCCTGCGCTACGCCTATGCCGACACCCTGGAGCAGTCGGGGCGGGAGCAGGACGCCCTCACGTGGTTCCACCGGACCAACGCGATCGACAGCGAGGAGATCACCGACGCCGCCGAGCGAGCCGCTCAGCTGGAGTCACGACTTTCCTGACGCGGCGAGGGTGACGTCGACGCCGGCGACGCCCGCGGGCTCGGTCGCCGACCGGATGTCCTGACGGAACCCGATGCTGAGCCGGTCGATGTGCGCCTCGACCGGCTGGTCGGCCTGGATCTCGAGCAGGATCGAGTCGCCGGCCGCCAGGTCCTTGCCCTCGGGGTTCGCCAGGTCGTCGCAGAACTGCTCGGGCGCGGTGGTCACGTCGTTGATCGATCCGCCGGTGCAGAGAAGCGGGGTGACGGTGACGTCCGCCGAGGCCTCGGTGTGCACCTTGACGCCTGAGACGTGCAGGGTGCGTCCGAAGTCGGACGGGGCCGAGAACGCGCGGACGTAGAGCGGAGTCCCGACGACGCCGGACGCGGTCACGCTCCGGTCCTCGGTCGGCAGCGCACCGGGGGAGCGCAGGAACCAGGCGAGCCAGGCGCCGAGGACCAGCACCACCGCGACGAGCACCAGCCAGCGCAGCGTCCGCGGCCGCGTCGTGGGGTGCGGCAGGGTCGGCGGCTCGAGGGCGGTGTCGCGGGCCATGTCCGCAGCGTAGTGCGCGGGATCGGCGGCGCCGCGCACATGGAACACTCCATCCATGATCTTCAGCGGCAACGGTGCCCGCTCGCCGCGGCGGCCGACCCTCGAGGGCAGTGTGGGCGTGCGCGCGGGCCGTCGGCTCAGCTTCGCCGAGTACGGGTCGCCACGCGGCCCGGCGCTGGTCTGGATGCATGGCACCCCGGGCGCGCGTCGGCAGATCCCGCTCGATGCCCGTGCCTACGCCGAGGACCAGGGGATCCGGATCATCGGCGTCGACCGGCCGGGCATCGGCTCCTCGACGCCGTACCAGTATCCCCACCTGATCGACTGGGCCGAGGACCTCGAGCTCCTCGCCGACGCGCTCGCTCTCGACACGTTCCAGATCATCGGGCTCTCCGGCGGCGGCCCCTACGCACTCGCCGCCGGCGCCGGTCTGTCCGGCCGCGTGACGGGGGTCGGGGTGCTCGGCGGCGTCGCCCCCACCGTCGGCCCGGACGCGGTCGCCGGTGGGCCGATCCAGCTCGCGGTCCGGTTGGCTCCGCTGCTCTCCTACGCCCGCGTGCCGCTCGGGGTGGTGCTGACCGGTGCCATCCGCACCGTGAAGCCGCTGGCCGGGCCGGCGCTCGACCTCTATGCCGCCGTGCAGCCGCCCGGCGACAAGAACCTGCTGTCGCGCCCGGAGTTCAAGGCGATGTTCCTCGACGACCTTCTCAACGGCAGCCGGTTCCAGACGTCCGCGCCGCTCGCCGACCTGGTGCTGTTCACGCGGCACTGGGGCTTCGAGCTGGCCGACGTCAGAGTGCCGGTGCGCTGGTGGCACGGGGACGACGACCACATCGTGCCGCTCCGGCACGGCGAGCACGTGGTGTCGCGGCTGCCGGACGCTACTCTGACCGTCATCGACGGCGAGAGCCACCTCGGGGGCCTGGGGATCGCCCGCGCGGTGCTCGAAGAGCTCGGTTCACTGGCGTGAACGCGCCTCATGGGCCACAATGGATGTCACAACTACACATGCGTCACTGAACACGCCCGAGGACGACCTCCGCGAGACCGCTGGGGAAGGCGCATCTCGCGCCGGAGGTAGGAGATCCGAGGAGCTGTCGTGGTGACCGCAACTAACAGTGCAACCAGGGGCGTGTTCTACGTCCACTCCGCACCGTCCGCGTTGTGCCCCCACATCGAGTGGGCCGTGGGCGGTGTACTCGGCGTTGCCGTGAACCCGCACTGGACCCCGCAGCCGGCCCAGCCCGGCAGCTTCCGGTGCGAGTTCTCCTGGACCGGCCGGACCGGCTCCGCGGCGGCGATCGCCTCAGCCCTGCGCGGCTGGAACCACCTCCGGTTCGAGGTGACCGAGGAGCCGACGCCCTCCACCGAGGGCGCGCGCTACTCCTCCACCCCCGACCTGGGCGTCTTCCACGCGGTGACCGGGATCCACGGCGACATCATGATCCCCGAGGACCGGCTCAAGGCCGCGGTCGTGCGGGCGGCGCTGGGGGAGACCACGCTCGAGGTCGAGATCGACAAGCTGCTCGGCAAGCCCTGGGACGACGAGCTGGAGACGTTCCGGCACGCCGGTGAGGGCGCGCCGGTCCGCTGGCTTCACCAGGTCGTCTGAGTCGACGGTGTGACCGCCGCTCAGCGGTAGAGGCGGAAGTAGGTCGGGTGCACCCAGCCGCGGTGCACGGTCCGCTCGGGGTCGTTCTCGTACCACGAGACGCGCATCTTGAGCTTGTGGCGACCCGGGACGGTGCTGGCGCGGCAGACCCGGAACGTCCCGTGCCCGGTCTTCTCGTCGTCGGGGGTCTCGAGGTTCTGGGTGCCGAGGGCCACGTGCTTCCGGTTGACCAGGAAGACCTCGGCGCTCCACTCGTTGCTCGGCACCTTGATCCGGTAGTGGTAGCGGTAGGCGTGGCAGCCCGCGCGCAGCCGCTGGTCGGGCGCGGCGGCCCGCCCCCACGGCTTGTAGTCCGCCGCGTTCGCGGCAGGCGCCAACCCGGGGCCGGGCAGCAGGCCCGGAACCAGCCCGAGGGCGATCAGGAGGGCGACCAGGGCACGGGTGACGGTGCTCACAACGCTTCAACGTACCTGCGACGCGCGGGGTTATGTATCCGACCGCGGTCGCGGGCGCGTCAGAGCGGGATGTTGCCGTGCGCTCCGCGTCGTACGCCGTTGGACTGGACCTCGTCCGCGATCGCTCGCGCGATCGCGGACCGCGTGGCAGCCGGTGCGACGACCTCGTCGATGACGCCGATCTCGACGGCGCGGTCCGCACCACCCGCGATGTGCTCGTGCTCGGCGGCGAGCTCCGCCTCGACCTTGGCGAGCGAGTCCGGTGGCACCTCCGCCAGCCGGCGCCGGTGCAGGATCCGGACCGCGGCGAGCGCACCCATCACGGCGACCTCGGCGCCCGGCCACGCGAGCACCCGGGTGGCGCCGAGCGAACGGGCGTTCATGGCGATGTACGCGCCGCCGTAGGCCTTGCGCGTCACGAGGGTGATCCGCGGGACGACGCACTCGCCGAACGCGTGCAGGAGCTTCGCGCCACGCCGGACGACGCCGTCCCACTCCTGGCCCACGCCCGGCAGGTAGCCGGGGACGTCGACCACGACGACCAGCGGCACCCCGAACGCGTCGCACATGCGCACGAACCGGGCCGCCTTCTCCGCGGACTGCGCGTCGAGGCAGCCGCCGAGGCGCAGCGGGTTGTTCGCCACGACGCCGACCGTTCGTCCGCCCAGCCGGCCGAGCGCGGTGACGACGTTCGGCGCCCAGCGGGCGTGCAGCTCGAGCACCGAGCCTTCGTCGAGGAGGTCCTCCACGAGCGGGTGCACGTCGTAGGCGCGCTTCACGGACTCGGGGAGGTGGCTGCTGAGGTCGCGGTCCTCGACGTCGTCGAGCACCAGGCTGCCCTGCTGCCCGAGGAGCGCCGCGACCTGGCGGGCCTCGTCGAGCGCCTCGCGCTCGGTCTCGGCGACCACGTGCACGACCCCGGAGCGTCGGCCGTGCGGCTCGGGGCCGCCCAGTCGGAGCATGTCGACCGCCTCGCCGGTCACCGACCGGACGACGTCGGGACCGGTCACGAAGATCCGGCCCTCGGGGCCGAGGATGACGACGTCGGTCAGGGCCGGTCCGTACGCCGCCCCGCCCGCGGCGGGCCCGAGCACGACCGAGATCTGCGGGATCCGGCCGGAGGCCTGGGTCATGACCTGGAAGATCCGGCCCACGGCGTGCAGCGAGAGCACGCCCTCGGCCAGTCGGGCGCCGCCGGAGTGCCACAGGCCGATGATCGGGACGCGGTCGGTCAGCGCCCGGTGGTAGGCGTCGACGACGACCCGGCAACCCTCGTCCCCCATCGCGCCGCCCATGACGGTGGCGTCGGAGCAGAAGGCGACGACGTGCGACCCCGCGATGGTGCCGATCGCGGCGACCATCCCGGAGTCGGAGTCCGCGCCACCGGGCGAGATGATCTCGACGCTGTTCTCGTCGAACAGCGCCTCCAGCCGGGTCAACGGGTAGCGCGGGTCCTCGTGCCGCGGCGGCTTCGCCGCGCGGGCGGGGGCCGGTGCGGCTGCCGTGGCGGTCACGAGACGGTCCCGAACGCGACCGCGACGTTGGCCCCGCCGAACCCGAAGGAGTTGTTCAGGGCGGCGAACTGGCCGACCGGCAGGTCGCGCGGCTTCACCGCGATGTCCAGCTCGACGGCGGGATCCTGCTCGTCGAGGTTGATCGTCGGTGGTGAGACCCGGTGATGGATCGCGAGCACCGTCGCGATCGCCTCCAGGGCGCCGGCGCCGCCGAGCAGGTGCCCGGTCATCGACTTGGTGCTCGTGACGACGACGTCGGTGGCGTGCGCGCCCAGCGTGGCGTGCAGCATCAGGCCCTCGGCGACGTCACCCTGCGGGGTCGAGGTCGCGTGCGCGTTGACGTGCGCGATGTCGGAGGCCGCCACGTCGCCGTCGGCGAGCGCGCGCAGGATGGCGCGGGCGCCGCCCCGGCCGGCGGGGTCGGGCTGCGCGATGTCGTGCGCGTCGGCCGTGATGCCGGCGCCGAGCACCTCGGCGTAGATCCGGGCACCGCGGGCACGGGCGTGCTCCTCGGACTCCAGGACCAGCGCACCGGCACCCTCGCCGAGCACGAAGCCGTCGCGGGCGGTGTCCCACGGCCGGGAGACGGTCGTCGGGTCGCCCTCGTTCTTGGACAGCGCCATCATGTTCGCGAACGCGGCCACGGGCAGCGGATGGATCGCGGCCTCGGTGCCGCCGGCGAGGACGACGTCGGCCCGGCCGAGCCGGATCTGGTCGGCCGCGAGTGCGATCGCCTCGTTGCCCGACGCACAGGCGGAGACCGGGGTGTTCACCGCGGCGCGGGCACCGATCTCGAGGCTGATGGTCGCTGCGGGGGCGTTCGGCATCAGCATCGGGACCGCGAGCGGGGAGACCCGACGGGGGCCCTTCTCGAGCATCGCGTCGTAGTTGGACAGCAGCGTGTGCACCCCGCCGATGCCGGACGCCATCGCGACGCCGACGCGGTCGCCGTCGAGCTCGCCGGCAGCCTGCGGGCCGTCGAGGCCCGCGTCGTGCCAGGCCTCCATCGCCGCGATCAGCGCGAATTGCGAGGTGCGGTCCAGCCGGCGGGCACGCACCCGCTCGAGCACGTCCGCCGGTTCCACCGCCACGGCGGCGGCGATGTGCACCGGAAGGTCGTCGAACCGCGGGTCCTCGATCCGGCGTACGCCGGAGCGGCCCGCGAGCATGCCCTCCCAGGTCGTCGCGACGTCGCCGCCGAGCGGGCTGGTGGTGCCCAGCCCGGTGACGACAACGCGTGTGCGCGTCACGCTGCTGCGCGGGCGCGCTCGATGTACGCGACCGCGTCGCCGACGGTCTTGAGGTTCTTGACCTCGTCGTCGGGGATCTTGACGCCGAACCGCTCCTCGGCCTCGACGACGACTTCGACCATCGACAGCGAGTCGACGTCCAGGTCGTCCACGAACGACTTGTCGAGGGCAACGTCGTCGGCCGGCACGCCGGCGACCTCGTTGACGATGTCGGCGAGCTCGGCGCGGATCTCTTCGGTGGTCATGCTGTCTCCTCGGGTTGGGGTGGTGGGGGAGTCTTCGGGGGTGCTCACGGCAGGGTGACGACCTGCGCGGCGTAGGAGAGGCCGGCGCCGAACGCGATGAGCAGCGCCCGGTCGCCGGATCGGGCGTCGCCGTCCCGGATCATCCGGTCGAGGGCGAGCGGGATCGAGGCCGCCGAGGTGTTGCCGGCGTCGACGATGTCGCGGGCGACCTTCACGCGGTCGGGCAGACCCATGGCCCGTGCCATGGCGTCGGTGATGCGGTTGTTCGCCTGGTGCGGGACGAAGCAGTCGAGGTCGTCGACGGTCAGCCCGGCACGGTCGAGGGTCTGCAGCGCGATCTTCGCCATCGAGTAGGACGCCCAGCGGAACACGGCGCTGCCCTGCATGGTCAGGATCGGCTGCAGCGGCCCGACGGAGCGGATCAGGTCCCACTGCTCGCCGTCGGAGCCCCACACGACCGGGCTGATGCCGTCGCTCTCGGAGCGGCCGACGACGGCCGCGCCGGCCCCGTCGGCGAAGATGAACGCGGTCCCGCGGTCGGTGGGGTCGGTGATCTCGGAGAGGCGCTCGACGCCGATCACCAGCACGTGGCCGGCGCTGCCACCGCGGACCAGGTCGGCGGCCAGGGCGATCCCGTGGCAGAACCCGGCGCAGGCGGCGGAGATGTCGAAGGCGGCCGGCTGGTCGGTGCCGAGCTCGTGCGCGATCAGCGTCGCGGCGGACGGCGTCTGGTAGAGGTGGCTCACCGTCGCGACGATCACGCAGTCGACCTGCCGCGGCTCGACGCCGGCGGTCGCGAGCGCCTCACGGGCCGCGGCGACCGACATCGACACCACGGTCTCGTCGGGGCCGGCGATCCGGCGGGTGCGGATCCCGGAGCGCTGCTGGATCCACTCGTCGCTGGAGTCGATGGCGTCGACGATCTCCTCGTTCGGCACGATGCGGGCGGGCCGGTAGGCCCCGATGCCGAGAATCGCTGCGCCCATCTCAGGCAGCACCCGCGGGGTAGACGCGGAGCAACGGCTGACCGGGTGCCACCGGGTCGCCGTCCTCGACGAGCCACTCGACCACCTGCCCGCCGTGCGCCGCGGTGACGGTGATCCGGTCGCGCAGGCTGGCGACGTCGCCGATCGTGGCGCCCGCCTCGAGCAGGTCGCTGTCGGCGGCCTTCGCGTCGCGGTGGAACACGCCCTTGGCGGGGGAGACGACCATCCGCCAGGTCGGCGAGGTGTCGAGCAGCGAGCCCTCGCCGTGCTTGTCGCAGAACGCCCGGGCGTCGTCGAGCTGGTCGGGGTCGTTGAGCGAGAACGTCTCGACCGTCATGCCCACGCCACGGAAGTAGCGCTTCGCGATGCCGGTGAGGGTGCCGGCGGGGGGCACCTCGAGGATGCCGGTCACGCCGAGGTCGGCCATCGTCTCCATGCAGAGGTCCCAGCGCACCGGGCTGGCGATCTGACCGACGATCCGCCGCAGCACCTCGCGGCCGTCGTGGATCACCCGGCCGTCCAGGTTGGAGATGTAGGACGCACGCGGGTCGTGGACCGAGACGGCCCGCGCCAGCGACTTGACCCGGGCGACGGCCGGAGCCATGTGGGAGGAGTGGAACGCACCCGCAACCGCGAGCGGCCGGAGGCGTGCGCCGGCCGGCGCGTCGTCCGCCAGGGCTGCGAGCTGCTCGGTGGTGCCGGCGGCGACGATCTGGCCCGGCCCGTTGTCGTTGGCGGGCGTGAGGCCGTGCCGCTCGAGCGCGGCGAGCACCTCGTCACGATCCCCACCGAGGATCGCGGTCATGCCGGTGGGGGTGGCGGCCGCGGCCTCAGCCATCGCGAGACCGCGCTCCCGGACCAGGACCATGGCCTGCTCGGCGGTGACCACGCGGGCGCCGGTGGCCGCGGCCAGCTCGCCGACGCTGTGGCCGGCGACCGCACCGATCTTGGCGAACGCGTCGCCGGGGTGGGGGAACAGCTCGAGCGCGGTCACCAGGGCGGATCCGACCAGCAGCGGCTGCGCGTACCTGGTGTCACGGATGGTCTCGGCGTCGGCCTCGGTGCCGTAGTGGGCGAGGTCGACACCGGCGACCGTCGAGAGCCACTCCAGCCGGGACCTGAAGACGGGGTCCGCGAGCCACGGGGTGAGGAATCCGGGAGTCTGAGCGCCCTGTCCGGGTGCGACGATGACGAGCACGGGTCCAGCCTGCCCCGCCCTTGTCCAGATCTCGTGCGAGTCGAGCACGAAAGTGGAGGGCAGACTTTTGTGGGGTTCCTACAACAGGGGCGCGTCGCCGGCCTGTCGGCCGAGGATCAGCGCGAGCTGGAGGGTGAGACCGTCCCGCGGATCGTTGGGAGCCAGCCCGGTCAGGTCGGCGACCTGGCCGAGCCGGTAGCGGACCGTGTTGGCGTGGACGAACAGCGCGCGTCCGGTCGCCTCGACGCCGCCACCGTTGCCGAAGTACGCCGCCAGCGTCTCGACCAGGGTCCCCCGGGCCATGTCGAGCGGAGCGTAGATCTCCTCGACGGCGTGCTGGCGCGCGGCCTCGTCGCCGGCCAGGATCCGCTCCGGCAGCAGGTCGTCGCTGCAGACGGGCCGGGGTGCCTCCGGCCAGCCGGATGCGGCGCGCAGTGCGGCGGACGCGGCCGCGGCGCTCCGGTGGGCGTGCCCGAGGTCGGGGACGACCGGACCGACCACCACCGGTCCTGCGTCGAAGCGGTCGACGACGGCCTTGGCGGCCTTCTCCGGCTCGCCGACGCCTCCGAGGATCACGACGAGCAGGTGGCCCTGGACGGCGCAGAGGGCGTCCATGCCGACCTCGCGCGCGGACCGGCGTACGGCGTCGAACACGCCGGCCTCGCTGCGTCCCTCGGGTGCGGTGCCCAGGATCACCGCGACGTCGCCGCGGGCGGACCAGCCCACCGCGCTCGCGCGGGAGAGGACCGTGTCGTCGTGCTCGTCGCGGAGCACGGCGTCGACGACGAGTGCCTCGAGCCGCGCGTCCCAGGCCCCGCGGACCTCGGCCGCGCGCGCGTAGACCTCGGCGGTCGCGAACGCCAGCTCCCGGCCGTAGCGCAGCAGCGCCGCGTGGACGTCGGGGACCGCCGCGGCGTCCAGCATGTTGTCGAGGTCGTGCTCGACGACGGTGAACGAGAGCCGCACCAGCTCGACCGTCTGCTGCAGCGTGACGACACCGGCCATGTCCTGGGGCGCGGCACCGAAGACGGCGGTGGCGAGCTGGTCGGCCGGCGGCGTCGTGCCGCCGTCGGCGTACCAGTCGATGAAGCTCTTCACGCCGGCCTGGACGATCAGGCCGACGTAGGAGCGGGCCTCCGCGGTGAGGTCGCCGAACCACGGCAGCTCGGCGTCCATCCGGGCGATCGCGCCCGTGCTGACCGAGCCCGCGGCACGGCGCAGCTGGCGCGTGGCCGCGGCGCGGGGAGACGCGTCCTTAGTAGGCACCCGACAAGGCTAGTCGCCGTGACCGATCCGTAACAGGACAGTTGACCCGACCGTGTGGCGGCGCCGGATCCGGCCGTGCTTGAATCGTGGATCACTCTCCGGGGGAAGGGGCGCGGCGTGGACGAGGTGCAGTACGTGACGGTGCACGGCCACCGGCGCGCTTACGTCAGGCGGGGATCCGGCCCCGTCCTGCTGCTCCTGCACGGCCTCGCCTGCGACCACACGACGTGGACGAGCGTCATCGACGAGCTCGCGGAGGACTTCACCGTCATCGCGCCGGACCTGCTCGGGCACGGCTCGTCCGACAAGCCGCGCGCCGACTACACGCTCGGCGGCTACGCCAACGGCATGCGGGACCTGCTGACGGTCCTCGGGGTCGACAAGGTGACCGTGGTGGGGCACAGCTTCGGCGGCGGCATCGCGATGCAGTTCGCCTACCAGTTCCCCGAGCGGACCGAGCGCATGGTGCTGGTGTCCCCGGGTGGCCTGGGCCCCGACGTCACCCCGCTGATCAAGCTGGTCCAGGCGCCCGGGTGGGAGGCGACGATGGCCCTGCTGACCCAGCCGGGCGTCCGCCACGTCGGCACCACGACGCTGCGGATGCTCTCGCGGGTGGAGACCAAGGTGACCCGCGACCTCGACGAGGTCGCGGAGATCCTCGAGTCGTGGCGGGACCGCCGCACGCGCTTCGCGATCCGTCACCTGGTGCGGGCCGTGATCGACTGGCGTGGCCAGATCGTGACGATGAGCGACCGGGCCTACCTCACCGAGGCGATGCCGCTGGCCGTGGTCTGGGGTCGCGACGACCTGGTGATCCCCGCGAAGCACGCCGACAACGTGCGCGTGCTCGCGCCCGAGGCCCGGGTCGAGGTCTTCGACCGCTCCGGCCACTTCCCGCACAAGGACCATCCGGAGCGGTTCGTGCAGCTCGTGCGCGAGTTCGTCGCGACGACCGAACCCGCCTCCTACAGCCGTGCGCGGTTCCGCCGCCTCCTCAAGCGCGGCGCGCTGGCGCCGGTCCGGCAGGCCGAGGCCGGCGACGCGCCGGTCCGGCCGTCGCCACGCCCGCCTAGGCGCTCGGCTCAGGCGTCGCCGCCCTCCTGCCGCACGTCCGCGACCGCCGTCGGGTCGTCGATCGCGTAGCGCTCGAACGCCTCCTTGACCCGTGCCGGGTCCATCTGGCCGGCGTCCGCGAGCGCCTGCAGCGCCTGCACGACCACCGACTGCGCGTCGATGTGGAAGAACCGCCGCGCGGCCGGGCGCGTGTCGGCGAAGCCGAACCCGTCGGCGCCGAGGACCCGGTAGTCGCCGGGCACCCAGCGGGCGATCTGGAGCGGCACCGCGCGCATGTAGTCGGAGACCGCGATGACCGGCTCGCTCCCACCGCTCAGCTTCTCGGTGACGTACGCCGTCCGCGGCGCCTCGCCGGGGTGCATCAGGTTCCAGTCCTCGGCGGCGATCGCGTCGCGGGCCAGCTCGTTCCACGACGTCACAGACCAGGTCTCGGCCTGGACGCCCCAGTCCTCGGCGAGGATCCGCTTCGCGTCGTGGATCCAGGGCCCGGCCACGCCCGACGCGAGCAGGCGCACCTTGGGGCCGTCGGCCTCGGCGCTGTCCGGCCCGGACGTCCAGTACAGGCCGCGCAGCAGGCCCTCGACGTCGAGGTTCTCCGGCTCGGCCGGCTGGGTGATCGGCTCGTTGTAGACGGTGATGTAGAAGATGACGTTCTCGGCCTCGGCGCCGTACATCCGCTCCAGGCCGGAGCGCATGATGTGACCGACCTCGTAGGCGTAGGTCGGGTCGTAGTGCACGACGGCCGGGTTGGTCGCGGCGAGCAGCGGCGAGTGGCCGTCGGCGTGCTGCAGCCCCTCGCCGGTCAGCGTGGTGCGGCCGGCGGTCGCGCCGATCAGGAACCCGCGGGCCAGCTGGTCGGCCATCGCCCAGATCGAGTCGCCGGTCCGCTGGAACCCGAACATCGAGTAGAAGATGTAGAACGGGATCATCTGCTCGCCGTGGGTGCTGTAGGAGGACCCGGCGGCCGTCGCCGAGGCCATCGCACCGGCCTCCGAGATGCCCTCGTGGAGCAGCTGGCCCTGCGGCGACATCTTGTAGGCGAGCAGCAGCTTGCGGTCGACCGACTCGTACTGCTGACCGGCGGGGTCGTAGACCTTGGCGGACGGGAACATCGAGTCCATGCCGAAGGTCCGGTACTCGTCCGGCGCGATCGGCACGAGGCGCTGGCCGATGCCGGGGTCCTTCATCCAGTCCCGGAGCTGGCGGACCATGGCCATCGTGGTGGCGACCTTGTGGTTGCCCGAGCCCTGCTTGAGCTCGGCGTACATCTTGTCGCCGGGCAGGGTCAGCGGCTTGGACCGGTCCTGCCGGCGGGGGAGCGGGCCGCCGAGCGAGCGGCGGCGCTCCATCATGTACTCGATCTCGGTGGAGTCCGCGCCCGGGTGGAAGAACGGCGCGGTGCCGGTCTCGTCGTAGGCCGTCTCGAGGTCGTGGTCGGAGATCGGGAGGTAGAGCCGGTCGCGGAACTTCTTCAGGTCCGCCATCGTCAGCTTCTTCATCTGGTGGGTGGCGTTCTTGCCCTCGAGGGCATCGATCGTCCAGCCCTTGATGGTGTGCGCCAGGATCACCGTCGGCTGTCCGGCGTGCTTGGTCGCGGAGTCGAAGGCGGCGTAGACCTTGCGGTAGTCGTGCCCACCGCGCGGGAGCTTCTCGATCTGCCGGTCGCTCATGTGCTCGACCATCTTGCGCAGTCGCGGGTCTGGTCCGAAGAAGTGCTCCCGGTTGTAGGCACCGTCCTCGACGGAGAACGTCTGGAACGCCCCGTCGGGGGTGGAGTTCATCTTGTTGACGAGCACGCCGTCGACGTCGCGGGCGAGCAGCTCGTCCCACTCGCGACCCCAGATCACCTTGATCACGTTCCAGCCGGCGCCGCGGAAGACCGACTCCAGCTCCTGGATGATCTTGCCGTTGCCGCGCACCGGCCCGTCGAGCTGCTGCAGGTTGCAATTCACGACGAAGGTCAGGTTGTCGAGCTCCTCGCGCGCGGCGAGGGAGATCGCGCCGAGCGACTCGGGCTCGCCCATCTCGCCGTCGCCGAGGAACGCCCAGACGTGCTGCTGGCTGGTGTCCTTGATCCCGCGGTTGTGCAGGTAGCGGTTGAACCGCGCCTGGTAGATCGAGTTGAGCGCGGTCAACCCCATCGAGACCGTCGGGAACTCCCAGAAGTCCGGCATCAGCCGCGGGTGGGGGTAGGACGACAGCCCGGCGCCGGGGCCGTGCTGGACCTCCTGGCGGAACCGGAACAGCTGCTCCTCGGTGAGCCGGCCCTCGAGGAAGGCCCGGGCGTAGATGCCGGGGGAGGCGTGACCCTGGATGAAGATCTGGTCGCCGCCGCCCTCGTGGTCGTGCCCGCGGAAGAAGTGGTTGAAGCCGACCTCGTAGAGGGAGGCGGAGGACTGGTAGGTCGCGATGTGGCCGCCGACCTCCAGGCCCTTGCGGTTGGCGGCGGAGACCATCACGGCGGCGTTCCACCGGATGAACGCGCGGATCCGGCGCTCGACGTCCTCGTCGCCGGGGAACCACGGCTCCCGCTCGGGCGGGATCGTGTTGATGTAGTCGGTGCTCCGCAGCGCCGGTACGCCGACCTGGGTCTCGCGGGCGCGCTCGAGCAACCGGAGCATCACGTAGCGCGCACGATCGCGGCCACGCTCCTCAAGCATCGCGTCGAAGGAGTCGATCCATTCCTGGGTCTCAGCGGGATCGATGTCGGGCAGCTGGGTGGGCAGGCCCTCGTGGATGACAGCCGGGGTGTTCTGGGTCACGGACCCATCGTTCCACCGAACACCTCACCGCAAAATCTACCGACGAGTATCTAGCCCGGCCCGGGGTCGAAACGGCGCAGGGTTGCGTTGCGGCCCGGTCTCCGATGGACTACTCCCCACCTGTTCGCCGTACCTGTCTGGAGGAATCCCGTGAGCTCGACCGCCGGTGGCGGTACCGCACCGACCAGCCCCGTCGATCGACTGGGCTTCAAATCCGGCATGGTCGTCCAGGAACTGGGCTGGGACCAGGACACCGACGACGAGCTGCGCGAGGCGATCGAGGACACCCTCGACGGCGACATGGTCGATGGCGACTACGGCAACGTCGTCGACGCCGTGCTGCTCTGGTGGCGGGCCGACGACGGCGACCTGGTGGACGGCCTCGTGGACGCGCTTACCGATCTCGTCGGCGGCGGTGCCATCTGGTTGCTGACGCCCAAGATCGGCCGGCCGGGGTCCGTCGACCCCGCCGACATCGCCGAGGCGGCGCCCATCGCCGGGTTGTCCCAGACGACCAGCGCCACCGTCAGCCGGGACTGGACTGCCACCCGTCTGGTGGCACCCAAAACGGTCTCCTGAGGCGACCCCCTCGCGGACGCGATAGTTTCGCTGGCATGGCAACGATCAGCGCGAAGGTGCGCGAGGCGGCGACCAGCCTGAAGATCCTCACCGAGTCCGGCATCGTCCGGTTCTACGGTCCCGTGACCCTGGCCGGGCTGGCCAAGGCGCTCGTCACGTGGGGCACCTCGCCCGCGGGCGGGTTCAAGACGATGGCGCTGCGCAATCCCGATGGCGTGGCGATCATCGACGAGCTGGGCAGCTTGACCTTCCGCGAGCTCCACACCCGGACCAACCGGCTGGCCCGCGCGCTGCGGGCCCGCGGCGTCAAGGAGGGCGAGGGCGTCGCGGTGATGTGCCGCAACCACCGCGGCTTCATCGAGGCCTCGATCGCGATCAGCAAGCTCGGCGCGGACGTGCTCTACCTCAACACCGCGTTCGCCGGCCCGCAGCTCGCCGACGTCATCGAGCGGGAGGACCCGCAGGTCGTCGTCTACGACGAGGAGTTCGCGGAGCTGCTCTCCAAGGTCGACATCGAGAACCGCGTGATCGGGTGGACCGACGGCGAGCCCGGCGAGGACACCATCGAGGGCCTGATCGAGGCCGCCGACTCCGAGTCCGACCTCGACCCGCCGAAGAAGTCCGGCCGGACGATCATCCTCACCTCCGGCACGACCGGTACGCCGAAGGGTGCGCCGCGTCCGCAGGGCGGGCTTCCCGCCGCGGTCTCGCTGCTGTCGCGCATGCCGCTGCGCAGCGGGTGGACATGTCACGTCGCCGCGCCGCTGTTCCACACCTGGGGCTTTGCGCACTACCAGTTCGCGATGCTGCTGGGCTCGACGCTCGTGCTGACCCGGAAGTTCGACCCGGAGAACGCGCTGAAGCTGCTGCAGGAGCACGACTGCGAGTCGTTCGTGGTCATCCCGGTGATGCTCCAGCGGATCATGGCCCTGCCCGAGGAGACCCTCGACAAGTACCCGCTCCCGAAGCTGAAGGTCGTCGCCTCCTCCGGCTCCGCGCTGCCGGGCGACCTGCCGACCCGGTGGATGGACCGCTTCGGCGACAACCTCTACTCGATCTACGGGTCCACCGAGATCGCGTGGGCGTCCATCGCCGACCCGACCGACCTGCGCGAGGCGCCCGGCTCGGCCGGCAAGCTTCCGCTCGCGACGATCGTCAAGATCTTCGACGAGGAGGGCAAGGAGCTCCCCGTCGGCAAGTCCGGCCGGATCTTCGTCGGCAACGACCTGCAGATCGAGGGCTACACCGGTGGCGGCGGCAAGGAGATGATCGACGGCCTGATGTCCTCCGGCGACGTCGGCCGGTTCGACGAGGACGGCCGCCTCTACGTCGAGGGCCGCGACGACGAGATGATCGTCTCCGGCGGCGAGAACGTCTTTCCCAAGGAGGTCGAGGACTGCCTCGCGTCCCACGAGGGCGTCGTCGAGGTCGCGTGCATCGGCGTGGACGACGATGACTACGGCAAGCGGCTGCGCGCGTTCGTCGTACGGGAGAGCGAGAGCCTCAGCGAGTCGGACCTCAAGAACTGGGTCAAGGAGAACCTGGCCCGCTACAAGGTGCCGCGCGACATCGTGTTCCTCGAGGAGCTGCCGCGCAACGCCACCGGCAAGGTGCTCAAGCGGGAGCTGGCGGACCACGAGTGACGGGCCTCGAGCTGGGGGGACCGGCCCCGGACTTCACGCTGCGTGACCAGTTCGGTCAGGACGTCACGCTGTCCGCCTTCCGCGGCCAGAAGGCCGTGCTGCTGATGTTCTACCCCTTCGCGTTCAGCGGCGTGTGCACCGGCGAGATGGCGTCGATCAAGGCGCGGCTCGACGAGTTCATCACCTTCGACAGCGAGGTGCTGGCGATCTCCTGCGACCCCGTCTACGCCCTGCGGGCCTGGGCCGACGCGGACGGGCTGAACTTCCCGCTGCTGAGCGACTTCTGGCCGCACGGCGCGGTCGCGGCCTCCTACGGCGTCCTCGACGACCGCACCGGTGCCGCGCGGCGGTCGTCGTACGTCGTCGACCGCGCGGGCAACCTCGCGTGGGCCGTGCACAACGCGAACCCCGACGGTCGGGACCTGGACGAGCACCTGGCTCGGCTGAAGGACTCCGCCCAGCAGGTCGCTGGTCACAACTGACCAGCCAACCTGCCCCGGTCTAGTCATTTTCGGTCCAATTCCGCAAGAGTGCTTGGAGGGCCTGTCAGAGGGCGCTACTGTTCCACTCGTTGAACCGCTGGTGACCCGAGACGCCAGCGGTTCGACCTTTTTTGGCGCAAGCCGCGGTTTCATCGCGGCGCCGGGTCGACGGTAGGGTTTCGCGCTGGTCAGGGGCGCATAGCTCAGCGGTAGAGCGCTTGCCTTACAAGCAAGATGTCACAGGTTCGATCCCTGTTGCGCCCACCAGCTCGTTGCTCCCTCAGCTGACGCGCAGGCCGGCGATCCGGTGGCGGCCGCAGGCCATCGCCAGCGCGACGACCCAGCCGACGACCGTCCACCCGAGCGCGAGGTTGAGGACGCCGATGGCGCCCGCGTTCGCCTTGCCGCGGGTGGTCGCGACGGCGTACGGGAACAGGTAGCCGAGCGTGCCCATGGCCAGCAGCCAGCTCAGGGCGACGCGGCGCAGCCGCGCACGGTGCTGATCGGTGACCACCTCGAGGTACATGGCCGAACGTTAGCGGCGGGCAACCCGTCCGCAACCCTGCTTGCCTAGAGTGGCCCCGATCACATCGTTGCGGATCCGGGAGGCTCCCATGTTCGTGCCGTTCAGCGTCAACGACTTCCTCGACCGCGCCGTGCAGGTGTACGGCGACCGGGTCGGGGTGGTCGACGAGCCGGTGCAGCCGGCCGCGTCGCAGGGCGAGCTCACCTATCGCGAGATCGGGCACCTGGCCCGCCGGCAGGCGGCGAAGCTCGACCAGCTCGGCATCGGCGTCGGCGACCGGGTCGCCGTCGTCAGCCAGAACAGCAGCCGGCTGCTGACCTCGTTCTTCGGCGTGTGCGGCTGGGGCCGGGTGCTGGTCCCGGTGAACTTCCGGCTCGTGCCCGACGAGGTGCGCTACATCGTCGAGCACTCCGGTGCCCGGGTGCTGTACGTCGACCCGGAGCTCGAGGAGTCGCTCAAGGACGTCGAGTGCGAGCACAAGTTCGTGCTCGGCACCGACGAGGACCTCTACGCCGCCGAGGGTGCCGAGCCCCAGCCGTGGGAGCCCGACGAGGCCGCGACCGCGACGATCAACTACACCTCGGGGACCACCGCCCGGCCCAAGGGCGTGCAGATCACCCACCGCAACATCTGGGTCAACGCCGTGACGTTCGGGCTGCACACGGCGGTCACCGACCGCGACGTCTACCTGCACACGCTGCCCCAGTTCCACGCCAACGGCTGGGGCATGCCGTTCACGATGACCGGGATGGGCGTCAAGCAGGTCGTCCTGCGCAAGATCGACGGCGCCGAGATCCTGCGGCGCGTGCGCGACCACGGCGTCACGGTCATGTGTGCCGCGCCCGCGGTGGCCGCCGCCGTGCTCGATGCGCTGCCCGACTGGGAGGGCGAGGTCCCCGGCCGCGACCGCGTGCGCATCATCATGGCCGGCGCCCCGCCGCCGACGAAGACGATCCTGCGGGTGCAGGAGGAGCTCGGCTGGGAGTTCATCCAGATCTACGGGCTCACCGAGACCTCGCCGCTGCTCACCATCAACCGCTCCCGGGCGGAGTGGGACGACCTCGACCCGGAGGACCGTGCCGCGAGGCTCACCCGGGCCGGCGCGCCCGCGCTCGGCGTACGGCTGTCGATCGGCCAGGACGAGGAGACCCAGGGCGAGGTGCTGGCCCGCTCCAACGTCGTGCTCGAGGGTTACTGGGAGCAGCCCGAGGAGTCCGAGCGGTGCCTGGCCGGCGGCTGGTTCCACACCGGGGACGGTGGCTACCTCACCGACGACGGCTACCTCACCATCGCCGACCGCAAGAAGGACGTGATCATCACCGGCGGCGAGAACGTCTCCTCGATCGAGGTCGAGGACGCGCTGTTCTCGCACCCCAAGGTCGCCGAGGTCGCGGTGATCGGCGTACCGAGCGACAAGTGGGGCGAGACGATCAAGGCCCTCGTCGTGCTGACGCCGGACGCCGAGGGCGGCCCGGAGACGGAGGCCGAGCTGATCCAGTGGTGCAAGCAGCGGCTCGCGGGCTACAAGGCACCCACGTCGGTGGAGTTCCGCGACGAGCTCGCCCGCACCGCCACCGGGAAGCTGCAGAAGTTCAAGCTGCGCTCGCCGTACTGGGAGGGTCGCGACCGGCAGGTCAACTGAGGGGACCGGCGGTCTCCAGCGCGCGGCGCAGGTCGGCGGCGAAGCGGGTGGCCGGCGCGCCGTCGACGACGTCGTGGTCGACCACCACGGTGAGGTTCAGGATGTCGCGCGCCTCGACCTGCCCGTCGACGAGGCGGGGCAGGCGGGCGATCCCGCCGACGACCACCTCCAGCGACATCAAGGTGAGCGGCGTCAGCCCGTAGCCGGAGCCGTCGGCGAACATCCCGACCGAGGTCACTCCGACGGTGCCGATGCGCTGATGGACGGCGACCGAGCGCGACATCACCTCGAAGAGCCGGCGCGCGGACCCGGGAATCCGCATCGCCCACGCGGCCGGATGGTCGGCCCAGCGGGCGGACGCGCTCGACGGTGGGTCCGCCTTCACGCGGCGTAGCTCGGCGGTGAGGTCGTCCACGTCTCGTACGTCGGCGTCGTGGAGCGAGTGCGGTACGGCGAACAGGCCGTGCGTGGTCGGGACCTCGACCATGGTGCTGACGTCGACGTGGTCGTGCGTCACCAGGTGACCCCGCCAGTCGCGGTAGGCGTGGACCTCCGGGTGAGCAGCCGCGGCGCGGGCGACGCTCGCGACGACGAACGCGGTCATCGACCCGGACCGGTCGCATGCCGCGAGCCTTCTTCTGGCCTCGGTGACGTCGACGTCGAGCAGGCCGTAGATGGGGGTCTTCCGGCGACCGACCCGGGTGGCGGCGACGACCAGGCGGCGATTGCTCGAGAACGGCTTCCGATGGACCCCGCGCGACCGCGTGGCGCTCGACGTGTACACGACGCCAGTCCACCAAGGCCCACCCGGAGCCTCCAGAGGCGGAGGTCCTAGGTGAGGAGCTCGACGGTCCAGCCGACGGCGCGGAAGGCGTCGACGGTGCGGGCCGTCCAGGCGCGGGAGGCGTCGTCCTTGCCCGGGACGAAGGTCAGTGCCGTGGCGACCCTCGGGGCGGTCGGCGGAGCAAGAGGCCGCCCGCTGACCGGGTCGTCCTCGCCGCGCGCGTCGAGGCAGGCGACGTGCGCGATCTCGAGGCCGAGACGGCGCTGGTGCAGGGCGAGGGAGAGCACCGCGACGCCCGAGCTCCCGTGGCCCTCGAGGTCCAGCGGCGCGTCGGACGTTGCGCGGGCGTCGCCGACCGCCTCGAGGACCTGCTCGCGGCTGAGACCGTCGACCAGGACCACGGGGGGCCGATCCGTGGGCTGGTCGTCGGGTGGCACGGGCACCACCGTAGGGTCACTCCCACAGGTCCCGTGGAGCAGGAACCCGGTGCGAGTCCGGGGCGGTTCCGCCACTGTGACCCGGTCTCGAGACGGTCGCTGCGCGACCTCCTCGACCACCGGACAAGCCAGACACTGGCCACGGGGCATCCGACCGTCGAGGGGCGCGAACCCCGAGGAGGCTCTGCTGGCATGGTGCGCATCGCGCTGCTGTCGACGTCCGACACCGATCTCCTCTCCGCCCGCAGCAGCGGCGGCGACTACCTCCTCGCCAACCCCGCGCGGTGCGACGTCGTCGACCTCGGCCGGCTCTCCGCCGGTGCCGACCTGACCGTCATCCGGCTGCTCGGCTCGCCCAAGGAGTACGCCGGCGAGCTGGCCGCGGTCGCTGCTGCCGGGCGGCCGGTCGTCGTGCTCGGCGGTGAGCAGACCCCCGACGCTGCGCTGATGGCGACCTCCACGGTGCCCGTCGGGATCGCGGCCGAGGCGCACCGCTACCTCGTCGAGGGTGGACCGGGGAACCTGCGGCAGCTGCACGCGTTCCTGTCCGACACCGTGCTGCTGACGGGCGAGGGGTTCGAGCCGCCTGCTGTGGTGCCGGTGTGGGGGATGGCCGAGCGGAGGGCCCCGGAGGTTTCGAGGCTCGCTCCGCTCGCACCTCAACCACCGGTGCGCGTAGGGATCCTCTACTACCGGGCGCACGAGGTGAGCGGGAACACCGACTTCGTCCACGCCCTCGCGGACGCGGTCGACGCGACGGGCGAGGCGGTCGCCGTACCGGTGTTCGCCGGGTCGCTGCGGTCCGCGCCGGACGAGCTGTTCGAGGCGCTCGGCACCCTGGACGCGCTGGTCGTCACGGTGCTCGCCGCCGGCGGCACCGTCCCGGCCGACGCGAGTGCGGGCGGTGACGAGGAGACCTGGGACGTCGAGCGGGTCGCCGCGCTCGACATCCCCGTGCTGCAGGGCCTCTGCCTCACGAGCAGCCGTGCGGAGTGGGAGGCGTCCGACGACGGCGTCAGTCCGCTCGACTCGGCCAGCCAGGTGGCGATCCCCGAGTTCGACGGCCGCATCATCACCGTCCCGTTCTCGTTCAAGGAGGTCGATCCGGACGACCCCGACGCGCTGCCGCGGTACGTCGCCGACCCCGAGCGGTGCGCCCGGGTCGCGAGCCTGGCGGTCAACCACGCGCGGCTGCGCCGGGTGCCGAACAGCGAGAAGCGGATCGCGCTCATGCTGTCGGCGTACCCCACCAGGCACGCACGGATCGGCAACGCCGTCGGGCTCGACACCCCGGTCTCCGCGGTGCGGATGCTGCGGCGCCTCAGGGACGCGGGGTACGACGTCGGGGTTTCGACAGGCTCAACCACCGTGGCGGACATCCTCGACATGGACGACGACAGCGCCGCCGGCGACGCGCTGATCCACGCCCTGATCGCCGCCGGCGGGCAGGACGAGGAGTGGCTGACCGCAGGGCAGCTCACCGACGCCCACGTCCGCGTGAGCGCGGCGGACTACCGGGCCTGGACGAGCGACCTGCCCGACGACCTCCGGGAGGCGATGACCGGGAACTGGGGCGCGGCGCCCGGAGGGCTGTTCGTGAACGACCGCGAGGAGGTCGTCCTCGCGACGCTCCGCGCGGGGAACGTCGTGCTCATGATCCAGCCGCCACGGGGCTTCGGCGAGAACCCGGTCGCGATCTACCACGACCCGGACCTGCCGCCGAGCCACCACTACCTCGCCGCCTACCGGTGGCTGCGGCACGGCTTCGGCGCGCACGCCGTCGTGCACCTGGGCAAGCACGGGTCGATGGAGTGGCTCCCGGGCAAGAACGCAGCGCTGTCGGCCTCCTGCGGCCCCGACGCCGCCATCACGGACCTGCCGCTGGTGTACCCGTTCCTCGTCAACGACCCGGGCGAGGGCGCGCAGGCCAAGCGCCGGGCGCACGCGACGATCGTCGACCACCTGGTGCCGCCGATGGCGCGGGCGGAGTCGTACGGCGACATCGCCCGTCTCGAGCAGCTGCTGGACGAGTACGGCAACATCGCCGCGATGGACCCGGCCAAGCTGCCGGCGATCCGGGGCGAGATCTGGCAGCTGATGAAGGCGGCCGAGATGCACCGCGACCTCGGGCTCGACGAGCGACCCTGCGACGAGGAGTTCGACGACTTCCTGCTGCACGTCGACGGCTGGCTGTGCGAGATCAAGGACGGCCAGATCCGGGACGGGCTGCACGTGCTCGGTGCGGCGCCGGCGGGCGAGGCCCGCGTGAACCTGGTGCTCGCGATCCTGCGGGCGACCCAGGTGTGGGGCGGGCAGGAGGCTGCGGTCCCCGGGCTGCGGGCGGCGCTGGGGCTGGGTCTCGACACGCGGCGTGTCGAGACCACCGCTGAGGTCGACGCGGTCGAGGCGGAGGCGCGGGGACTCGTCGAGCAGATGGAGAAGGCGGGCTGGGACCCGGCGGTCGCCGCGTCGCTGCACGACGACGCCGAGGTGCGGCGGGTGCTGGAGTTCGCGGCGACCGAGGTGGTGCCGCGTCTGGACCGGACGACCGACGAGCTGGACGCCGTTCTGCACGCGCTGGACGGCGGCTTCGTGCGGCCGGGCCCGTCGGGGTCACCGCTGCGCGGCCTGGTCAACGTCCTCCCGACCGGTCGCAACTTCTACACCGTCGACCCGCGCGCCGTGCCGTCCCGGCTGGCCTGGCAGACCGGGCAGGCGATGGCGGACTCGCTGGTGCAGCGCTACCTGGACGACGAGGGCCGCTACCCGGAGTCCGTCGGGTTGTCCGTCTGGGGCACGAGCGCGATGCGGACCTCGGGCGACGACATCGCCGAGGTGCTGGCGCTGCTCGGCGTACGGCCGGAGTGGGACGAGGCATCCCGCCGGGTGAGCCGGTTGGTCGTCGTACCTCTCGAGGAGCTCGGCCGCCCGCGGATCGACGTCACCGTGCGGATCTCGGGATTCTTCCGCGACGCGTTCCCGCACGTGGTCGCGATGCTCGACGACGCCGTGGGGATGGTCGCGGCCCTTGACGAGCCCGCCGACCGGAACTTCGTCCGCGCGCACGTGCAGGCGGACCTCGCCGAGCACGGGGACGAGCGCCGGGCGACGACGCGGATCTTCGGCTCCGCACCCGGGGCGTACGGCGCCGGCCTGCTCCAGGCGGTCGAGAGCGGGTCGTGGCGCGACGACCAGGACCTCGCGGAGGTGTACACGGCCTGGGGCGGCTTCGCGTACGGGCGCGGCCTCGACGGTGCACCCGCCGCCGACGACATGCGGGCCAGCTACCGACGGATCGAGGTCGCGGCCAAGAACGTCGACAGCCGCGAGCACGACATCGCCGACAGCGACGACTACTTCCAGTACCACGGCGGCATGGTCGCCACGGTCCGCGCCCTCACCGGCGCCGACCCCAGGGCCTACGTCGGCGACTCCACCTCGCCGGACGCCATCCGCACCCGGACCCTGCAGGAGGAGACGAACCGGGTGTTCCGGGCCCGGGTCGTGAACCCGCGCTGGATCGCGGCGATGCAGCGGCACGGCTACAAGGGGGCGTTCGAGCAGGCGGCGACGGTCGACTACCTGTTCGGCTTCGACGCGACCGCGGGCGTGGTGCACGACTGGATGTACGAGGCTCTGGCGCGGGAGTACGTTCTCGACGACACCAACCAGGAGTTCCTGCGGCGCTCCAACCCGTGGGCGCTGCGCGGCATGGTGGAGCGACTGCACGAGGCGGCCGACCGCGGGCTCTGGGCCGAGCCGGACGCCGAGGTGCTGACCGCGCTGCAGGCGGCCTATCTCGAGGTCGAGGGCGAGCTGGAGGATCGATGACACGACGGATCCGGATCATCGGCGTCGGCCCGGGGGACCCGGACCTGGTCACGCTCGAGGCGGTCGCCGCGATGCGGTCGGTCGACTTCTTCGTGGTCACGGACAAGTCGGGGACGGTGAAGAAGGGCATGCCCGATCCGCTCGTGCACGCGCGCGAGCGGCTGCTCGACCGCCACCTGGAGCGGGCGGCGGTCGTGGTCAAGGTCGACGACCCGCCGCGCGAGCGCCGCGAGGAGTTCACCGGGACGGATGCCGACTACCGCGCCGCGGTCGCGGCGTGGCACGAGGCGCGGATCGAGAAGTACGTCGCCGTGCTCGCCGAGCACGAGGGCGACGCCGGCTTCCTCGTGTGGGGGGACCCAGCCTTCTACGACTCCACGATCCGGGTGATCGACGCGGTCGCCGAGCACCTCGACGTCGAGGTCGAGGTGCTGCCGGGCATCTCCTCCATCCAGCTGCTCGCCGCGCGCCACCGGTTGGTCCTGCACGGTGTCGGAGCACCGCTGCACGTGACGACGGCGCGAGGCGTGCTGGACGCCGTGGCCGCCGGACAGGAGAACCTGGTCGTCATGCTCAACCGGGTCATCGACCTGCCCGGTCTCGAGGACTGGTCGATCTGGTGGGGCGGCAACCTCGGCACCCCGCACGAGGAGCTGGTCGCGGGGACGGTCGGTGACGTGCTGCCCGAGATCGAGGCCGCGCGCGAGCGGCTGCGTGCGGCCGCCGGCTGGGTCATGGACATCTACCACCTGCGAAAGACGTGAGCGCCTTGGTTTCGAGGCTCGCGTCGCTCGCACCTCAACCAGCGGCGGGCGCGGCGCTGCTGGTCGCCGGGATGACCTCGGACGCCGGCAAGTCGGTGGTGACCACCGCCCTGTGCCGGGCCTTCGCCCGGCGGGGGATCGCGGTGGCGCCCTACAAGGCGCAGAACATGTCGAACAACTCGATGGTCGTGCCGCTCGACGGCGGCGGGTACGGCGAGATCGGCCGGGCGCAGTGGGTGCAGGCGCTGGCGGCGCGGGCGACGCCGGAGGTCGCGATGAACCCGGTGCTGCTCAAGCCGGGCAGCGACCGGCGCAGCCATGTGGTGCGGATGGGCCTGCCGGACGGCGAGGTGTCCTCCCGGAACTGGCACGACGGACGGGCGCGGCTGGCCGAGACGGCGTTCGCCGCGTTCGACGACCTGCGGTCGCGGTTCGAGCTGGTCGTCGCCGAGGGCGCGGGCAGCCCGGCGGAGATCAACCTGCGCGCCTCGGACTACGTGAACATGGGCCTCGCGCGGCACGGCGACGTGCCGACCATCGTCGTCGGCGACATCGACCGCGGCGGCTGGTTCGCCTCGGCCCTCGGCACCCTGATGCTGCTCGACGACGAGGACCGGGCGCTGGTCAAGGGCTTCGTGGTCAACAAGTTCCGCGGCGACGTGGAGCTGCTGCGACCGGGGCTCGCCGAGCTCGAGGCGCGCACGGGACGGCCGACGTACGGCGTGCTGCCGTGGCACCCGGACCTGTGGCTGGACTCCGAGGACGCGCTGGACCTCGACGGCCGGCGCGCCGCCGACCGGCCGGACGTCCGCACCGTCGCGGTCGTGCGGCTGCCGCGCATCTCGAACTTCACCGACGTCGATGCCCTCGGTCTCGAACCCGGTCTGGACGTCGTGTTCGTGTCCGACCCGCGACGACTCGCCGAGGCGGACCTCGTCGTCCTGCCGGGAACGCGCGCGACGCGGGCCGACCTCGCCTGGCTCCGCGAGCGCGGCCTCGACCGCGCGATCCTGGCGCACGCCGCGGCGGGCCGGCCGGTGCTGGGCATCTGCGGCGGCTGCCAGATGCTCGGGCAGGTGATCCGTGACCCGCACGGGGTCGAGGGCGCGCCCGGCGCTGAGGCCGCCGGGCTGGGGCTGCTGGAGCTCGAGACGGTCTTCGCCGCGGAGAAGGTGCTGCGCGTGCACGAGCCCGCGGGCTACGAGATCCACCACGGCCGGACAGCCGGAGCGTCCAGGTCCGGGTCGGTCGTCGGGACGATGGTGCACGGGTCGCTCGAGGACGACGGGACACGCTCGACGTACCTCCGCGAGGCGCTGGGCGTCGACTCCTCCGTCTCCTTCCCGAAGGCCCGTGAGCGGCGCCTGGAGCTGCTCGCCGACCTGGTCGAGGAACACCTCGACGTCGATGCGCTGCTGGAGCTGACGCGGTGAGGGTCCTGCTGCTGGGCGGCACCGGCGAGGCGCGCGAGCTCGCGGTCCGGCTCGTCGACGCCGGGGTCGACGTCACGACCTCGCTCGCGGGTCGGGTCGAGCGCCCGCGGTTGCCCGTCGGTGCGGTGCGTACCGGCGGCTTCGGCGGCGTCGACGGCCTGCGCGCCGCGCTGCGGGAGTACGACGTCGTCGTCGACGCGACCCACCCGTTCGCAACCGGCATCACCGCGAACGCCGCCGCGGCCTGCTCGGCCGAGGGCGTGCCGCTGCTGCGGTTGGAGCGGCCCGGCTGGGCCGACCGCTCGACGCCGTCGTGGATCTGGGTGGACACCCACGAGCAGGCGGCGACCGTCGCCGGCGAGCTGGGGTCGCGGCCGTTCCTGACGATCGGCCGGCAGGAGCTCGCCCGCTTCGTGCCGGCGCTGGCCGAGCGCGAGGTGCTCGCGCGCGTCGTCGACATGCCGGACGTCGACCTGCCCGCGCCGTGGACGCTGCTGTTCTCGCGCGGTCCCTATGCCCTGGCCGGCGAGCTGGAGCTGATGACCGAGCACCGGGTCGACGTGCTGGTGACCAAGGACTCGGGCGGGTCCTCCACCTGGCCGAAGATGGAGGCCGCGGCCGAGCTCGGCCTGCCCGTGGTCGTCGTACGACGCGCTCCGCCGCCGGCCGGGGTGGAGACCGCGACCGATGTGGATCAGGTAAGCATCTGGGTACTCGATCACAGGGGCCGCCAGGTGCCTTAAGTTGTGCGAATGGACCAGCAGGACATCATCGACGTGGCGCGCCGCCTGGCAGAGGCGCTGAACCCTGGTGATCTCGACTCGACCCTCGGGCAGATCACCGCCGCGGCCGTCGAGGTACTCCCGGACGTGCACTACGCGAGCATCACCATCCGGGATGCCGATGACCGGCTCGAGACCGCCGCGCCGACCGATCCGATGCTCCTCAAGCTCGACGAGGCGCAGTACCTGTTCCGCGAGGGCCCCTGCTACGAGGCCGCGGCGGACAAGGTGCACGTGACCTCCCCGGATCTCGCGTCGGACCCCCGCTTCCCGCGCTATGCGCCGGTGGCGGTCGAGGCGGGGATCCTCGCCCAGGCCGGGATCCGACTGTTCGAGGTGAACGGCACCAGCGGTGCGCTGAACCTCTACTCCGAGCAGGTCGGCTCGTTCGGCGACCTCGCCGTGCTCGGCCAGCTGTTCGCGCACCAGGCGGGCGTAGCCCTGGACTACGCGCGCGAGATCGAGAACGTCCGCGAGGCGTTGAACAACCGCGGTGTCATCGGCCAGGCCGTCGGCATCGTGATGGAGCGGTTCCGCCTCGACGACGCCCGGGCTTTCGGATTCCTGGTCCGGCTGTCGCAGGAGGCCAACACCAAGGTGCGCGTGCTCGCCGAGGAGCTGGTGGCGAGGGCCCGCGAGGACTACGACTCGGCCGACGCGGGGTAGCCCGCAGCGGAGCCCCGACGCCGTCGCCCGCTAGACTGCAGGTCGAGCAGCTCAAAGCGCGGGCTGTGCCCGGGGCTTTCAGGCCCCGACGGCCCGGAGGTCTGTTGTGCCCGCGAACCGTCAGGTTCTTGTCCTGCTCGATGGTGGGAGTGTTCCCGGCCTGCTGCTGAAGTGGCGCAACGACTGCACGGAGGCGCTGGTGACCTATGAGATCGGCGGCCGCGTGGAGACCGACTGGGTCCCTCTCGAGCAGCTTTCGCTGAACTGAGGCCTCAGGCGGCGAGCGGCACCGCTCCGGGCAGCCCGGTGACCCGGCACGCGCAGGCGTCGCTGCACGGCAGGTAGGTGTGGACCGCGTGACCGCACCCCGTGCAGGGGAGGTCGTGAGTGAGGTGCTGCTGGTCGATCCTGGTCGTGTCCCACATGGCCTTGCTCCTGTCCGGGTTGTCCTGGTGTGACCTGGCTCACCTGAGCCAGGTTCAGCCCATCACCCGGGGCGCTCGGTCCGAAGGGGCGTTCGTCCCGTCCGGCCGGTCCGCTCGTCCTGAGGTCGGTGGGCCTTCTCTCACCAGTGCGACGAAGCAAGGTGCCGCGATTCGACAGCCGCGGCCGAAATGATCGAGCCGGAGCGCGGTCAGCGGGCGTCGAGCACCGAGACCCGGCGAGTGACCGGCCGGCGGTCGCCGACCTGGACCCGCAGGTCGAGGTACTCGCGTCCCTCCTGGACGCCGTCCTTGCGGGTGGGGACGCTCAGGACCAGCTCGGAGGCGCCGGGACGCAACCGGCCGCTCAGGTAGGCATTGAGGCGGTAGAGCGGCTTGCGGCTCTCGCTGCCCGTCGCGTGCTTCGTCAGCCAGCCGGCGGGCACGTCGGCACCGCGCAACGGCTCACCGCGGCCACGGACCACCTGGGCCGCGACATAGGTCGTGTCCGACCGCGCGCCGTCGATCCTCACCCGGATCTCGACCGGGTGACCCTCGCGGACCGAGGGCGAGACCGGCTCGACGTGCACCGCGGGCGCCGCGTCGTCGTCCACCACCGTGGCGCTTGCGAGGTAGTCGTCGGTCGCCACCCCGCGCAGCGGCCAGAGGGCGATCGAGGTGATCTGGTCCGGTCCGTCGAGGTCGTCGGCGACGTACTCGATCGGGATGGTGCCACCGGTCTGGCCCGGCGCGACGTCGACGACGAGGCGCTGGGTCTGGCCCCGCACCTGGCCCGCCGTGAACGCGACGAACTTCGACGGCTGCGTCACCGCGCCGGCGATCGTGTAGGGCACCCTCAGGACCTTGGTGCCACCGGTGCCCTCGTCGACCCGGAGCGGCTCGATGCTGACCTTCGGTGCGCGGGCGGCCTGCTCGGCGGGCAGCGTCGACGGGGCCGCGGAGACGTCCGCGACCCACACGTGGCCGTGCTCGCTGCCGGCGACCAGGTCGACCGCGGTGACGTCGGTCAGGTCGACGCCGGTGGCGGAGGAGGCGTCGACGACGACCGCCTCGGCCCAGATCTTCGTGCCGAAGTCCACCAGGGGAAGCGGCTTCGCCTCGGTCCCGGGGACGGGCTCGAGGACGGCCGAGCCGCCTGCGGAGTCACTGATCCGCACTCGGAGGTCCGGATCGCCGAGCGCCGGGTCGACGAGCGTGCGGAGCTCGAGCCGGTCGGCGCTGAGGTCGAGCGGCTCGTCGAACCGCAGGCCGCCGGTCGCACCGGTGGCGTCCCAGGAGAAGTCCAGGAACTTCCGGGTCGGCACCCGGTCGCCCTGGCCGGACCAGTCGGGCGTGACGTACTCCCCGGCGTGCCGGCCGCAGTAGGCGAACGAGCCGCTCGAGTAGGACGTGACGCCGTTGCAGAGCCGCGCGTCACCGTCGCCGGAGGGGATCGTCGGCCGCGCCTCGATCCCCGGACGGCGGGTGTCGCGGCCGCCGCCGATCGCGTGGGTCAGTACCTGGGCGTCCCCGATCGACGGGACCGTGACCGGGGAGCCGTCGAACATCGGCAGGTAGTCGTCGTCACCGGTGAACAGGTGCACGGCGCCGGCGACGTAGGCCTTGCCGACCGCCTGCTGCCCGTCGGCGGACAGCCGGCCCGGGTTGTCGCTGCCGCAGGTGGCGTCGGGGTCGCCGCCCCAGTCGTCGAACGACGGGGCGGCCGAGATCCCCGGGGTCCACTCGGTGTTGAAGAAGTTGTGGTTGGCGCCCATCACCATGACCGAGCTCTTGAGCGAGGTGTCGCCGGGGACGAGGTCGCGCGCGACGTCGGTGAACTTCTGCCCCTGGAGGTCGAAGACGTCGCCGTCGCAGTAGGGCAGCAGGGTCACCGTCGGGACGTACGGCGCGGTGTGGGCGGCGAAGTCGGTCGGCGCGATCAGCACCTGGCCGGCGATCCGGTACGGCGCGCTCGCCGGGATCTGGATCGACGCGCGATCGACGCCCTCGCCCCCGCGGCTGTGCCCGACCAGGACGACCTGGTCCATGTCGACGTGGTGCTCGGCCGCGAGGTCGACCCAGCCGTCGAGGTGCGCCTGGACGATGGTGGCGCGGGCGTCCGCGCCGCCGTCGTCGAGCCGGTAGTCCTGGGCGTTGATCCCGTTGACCCGGACCGACACGGTCGTGTAGCCCTGGGAGGCCAGCAGCCGCTGGATGTAGTCGTAGCCCAGCTGGCTGGGGATCTCGGCGTACGGCGCCTTGCACGGCCAGCCCCGGCCGCCGAAGGAGTCGGGGTCGGACGGGTCGTAGCAGACCCCGTGCCGCCCGTGCAGGAACAGCACGAGCGGGCGCGGCCCGGTCGGGGCGTCCAGGACGGGCTCGACGACGTGACCGACCATCTCGATCGGCTTGCGCATCCCCGGCACCTTGACCGAGGGCCAGGTGTAGTCGCTGGTCGTGACGTCGTAGGAACCCGGGGTGCCCGGGTCGGGCGCGGCGAGCGGCGTCGTCGCCCGGTGGGGGGCCTTGGTCGAGGAGCCGTCGGCGTCCGGGTCGAACCCGGGCTCGTCGAGCCGGTCGCCGGAGAGGACGACGTCGAGGTCGGCCGGGCTCGGCGCGCTCGGTGCGGTCACCACGGCGGACACGGTGCGACCGTCGGCGCCGACCGTCGGCGTGCCGAACGCCAGGCCGTCGCCGGTGATCGTCGGCCGGTCCGACGTCGTCGGCAGCACCTTGGGCGAGGTCCACGACACCTGGTAGCGGCCGTGGCCGAGGTCGGTCACCTGCCATGCCGGGTCATGCGGCTTCGCGGTCGGTACGGCGGGGCCCGCCGACGCGTCGGGGGAGATCGCGAGGGTCAGGCCCAGGGCTGCGGCGAGGACGAGAGCGGCGCCGGCACGGCGCGAAGCGAGCTGCACACCTCATTCACGCAGACCCGAGCGCCCGGGTTGCCCTGATCTCCGGATTCCCTCAGAGGTACTGGCCGGCCGGCGGGCCCGACGACCGCCAGCCGCCCGCCTCCGCCTGGACGACCAGCGCCTCGGTCGTGACCGTGTCGTTCGTCGCGAGCACGGTTGCGCGCACCAGCTCCTTGAGGTCGGCGCCGGTCGCGCCCTCGGTGGCACGGGCGACCGCAGGCAGGTCCAGCGGCACGTCGCACCACGCGAGGTAGCGCTCGAGGATCGCGAGCCGGCCCTCCAGGCTGGGCGCCTCCATCCGGATCACGGTGTCGAACCGGGACGAGCGTCGGGCCGCCTTGTCGACCTTGCGGTGGTCGTTGGTCGAGGCGATCACGACGACCCCGCTGCGGTCGGCCAGCCCGCCGTCCATCACGTTGAGGAACTCGCGCAGCCGGTGGGGGTTGGTCTGCCCGCGCTCGCCGGCGATCAGGTCGAGGTCGTCCATCAGCATCAGGCACGGCGACAGGTCTGCGGCGATGTCGAACAGCTCGGTCAGGTAGTGCTCGGTCACGTAGGTGCCGGGGACCAGGACGGTCGCCGAGCCGACCAGCTCGTTGGCGACGACCGTGCCGAGCTGGGTCTTTCCGGTCCCGGGAGGACCGACGAGCAGCAGGCCGGTGCTGGTGCCGAGCCCTCGGGCCGCCAGGTCGTCGGAGAGCTCGAGCACCCGGTGCACGGTCCGGTCGACCGTCGTCCAGATCGCCGGGTCCAGCTTGAGCAGGTCGCGCGTCGCAGCCGGCGGCACCCACCGGTCGAGGACGAGGCCCCGGTTGCTGGCGCCGACGCGGTAGGCCCCGGAGCGATACGGCGAGTCCGCCGTACGCCGGGCGCGCAGGAACTCGACGAAGGCGCGCTGGAGCGCCTCGGCGTCCTGGGCGCGCCCGATCAGCTCGACCCCGACGTCGTAGTGGTCGGGTGCGAGCCGGAGGACGACCGGCCCGGAGATCAGCGCGCCGGCCGGAAGCACGACGGTCGCGGACCGGAACGCGCGGACCTCGCCGGTCGCCCCGGCGACGGTCTCGCTCGCCGACGGCTGGTTCGGGCGGGCCCCGACGTGCTCGGCGGCCCACCGGGCCTGGGCCTCGTAGAGCCAGCGACCGACCGAGTGCGCGACGGTGGGCGCGACGTCCTCGGTGAGGACCACGAGCTCCGTGGCGTTCACGCCGAGCCGCGAGGCGGCGTACTCGTAGGGCGTCGGCGGGCGCGGCTCACGCCGCTCGAACTCGCGGTCGATCGCGCTCGCGAGCAGGCGCAGGGCAGCGTCGGGCGCCTCCATGAGGAGGTCAGCCGTCTCCATGTCGCTCATGTCCACCACCCTTCCCGGTCGCTCCGACGAAAATCCTCCGCGGACGGTCGTCCGCGAACGCAGTCGACCAGTGTGGGTCCTGGTCATCGGTGGGCGCTAACGGGTTTCGACCTAGCCTGGGGCCGTGGCGAGCAAGCGGTCCCGGGCAGCCCGGGTGGAGGACGTGCACGCGCTGGCGCTCGCGATGCCGCACGTCACCGTCTATCCGGGCACGAAGGGGCGGCCGGTCTACCAGGTCGGCGGCAAGTCGCTCGTCTTCTTCCGCAACCCGCGACCCGATGCCTTCGACCCCGACACGGGGGAGCGGTACGACGACGTCATCGTCCTCTGGGTCGCGGACCAGGGCGAGAAGCTCGCGATGGTGCAGGACGACGCGTCGCCGTACTTCACCACGCCGCACTTCGAGGGCCACCCCTCGGTCCTCGTGCGGGCGAGCCGGCTCGGCGAGATCACCTACGGAGAGCTCGCCGAGGTGGTCCAGGACGCCTGGCTGTCGCGGGCGTCCGCGCGGCGTCGGGAACGGTGGCTCGCGGAGCACCCGTCGGGTTGATCTTCAGGCCTCGCCCAGCTCCTCGAACAGGGTGAGCTGCAGCCCGGCGGGACCCTCGAGGCGGGAGTTGAGCGAGTCCCACGGTGTGCGGGTGGGCGGCGCCACCACCTCGGCCCCGGCGTCGGCCAGGCGGGTGGTCGTGCCGGACGCGTCGACGACCTCGAAGGCGACCCGGAGTCGTGGGCTCACCCGCTCACCCACCTCGACCCGGTCGATGTAGTCGACCTGCGCCGGGTTGGAGATCTCCAGGGTGGCCCGGCCCGCCTGGAGGATCGTGACGTTCTCGCCCTGGTCGCCGTGGAGCTGGAGCTCCTGCTCGAGGCCCAGGACGTCGCGGTAGAAGCGCACGGCCTCGTCGTAGTCGTCGGCCTCGACGACCAGCCGCATCTGCAGGACCTGCTCGTTCTCGTCGTTCATCAGGACCAGGCTCGCACCCAATCGACGTCGGTGGTACCCGAGGTCGGTGTTGCGGGCGTCCTGGCGTTGGTGCCGGCCCCGAAGGCCTGGCTGACGATCAGGTCGAACGGCTGGTCGAAGGGCTGCGGCGCCACGAGCGGCGCGTCCGGCGCCCACGCCTCGGTGAAGCAGGTGACGCCGTCGTAGATGAACCGCATCTGGCTTGGGGTCCACTCCACGGCGTACCGGTGGAACGCGGTGCCGGCGGTGGGCCGCTGGCACACGCCCGAGTCGCCGGTGTCGGACCCCGCGTAGTGCAGCGAGGCGTAGACGGCCGACGCCTTGGCGGTGAGCCGCTCGGCGACGTCGATCTCGCCGGAATTGGGCCACGGTCCGTAGGTCAGCTGCTGGGGATACATCCAGAGGGCGGAGTGGAACCCGGCCACGGACGTGTTCGGGAACCTCGCCCGGAACTCGAAGCGGCCGTAGGCCTGCGCGAACAGCCCGCGGGTCGTGATCGTGGCGACCGACGTCGTCGTGGAGAACCCACCACCGCCCGGCAGCTGACAGGTGAACGGCTGGTCCTCGACCCGTGACGTCAGGTGCGCCTGGCCACCGGACACCGAGATGTTGTCGGGGCCGGTGACGTAGCAGCCCTGGGTGCTCGTGAAGACGCCGGTCCGGGAGGTGTCCTGCGCGACCCACTTGGTCGCGTCGAGGGTGCTGCCGGTGAAGTCGTCCGTGAACGTGCACGTGTACCGGCCGCCGCCGGCCTTGGCCGGACGCTGCCCGCCGCAGGTCGGTCCGGTGACTGCGGTCGCCACCGATGCCGGCGCACTCTGCGTGGCGGCGGCGGCGGCGGATCCAGGCTGCTCGGCCGCGACCGTCAGGCTCGACAGGACGGCGGCGGTAGCAGCCGCGATTGCTGCTCGTCTCCCAGGCACGGGCGAGATCGTGGCGTAACCACGTCCCGGGACACAACTGTGCACCGGGTCCGCAGGAGACCCCGGTGCCCGCTCAGGCGACCTGGTGCAACCGGTAGCGGTGGACCGCCTCGGCGACCGTGGCCTCGTTGAGGTGCTCGCAGCCGGGGATCAGCAGCGGCGGTGCGTCCGAGCGCTCGACGACGTGGACCCGTCCGTGCAGCCAGGACTGGCGAGCAGCGCGGTCGCTGCGCCCGGCCTCGTGGTCGGCGAGGCAGCACACCTCGACCGTGAGGTCGTCCAGGGTGACAGTCGTGGTCGTCATTGCACTCTCCGTTGAGTGAAGGTCTTTCCCTGCGCATCGGCAGCCGGTCGGCGTACCTGAGCAGGGCGGCCGATCGTCGAAGTGGACTAGCGAGGTTCCGCAGTCCCGGCGGCGCCGGCAGTGTGTTGCACGATCAAATCTTCAACCGCTTTGGGGATCGTCGTCTCGAAATCGAGCAATTTGGCCCAGATCGGGATGACCGTGATCCGCGCCATCCGCTGGTACAGGGCACGTACGCCGCCCTCCCACGCCTCCATCTGCTCGGCCGGTGTGACCTTGCGCGCGGCCTCGACGTACTCGGCCGGCACGCCGTCGACGACCTCGACGGTCGCCTCGCCCCGGACGAGCAGCGCCCGCGGCGGCCACTGGCCCTGGGTGTCGATGGTGATCGCGACGCGTGGATCCTCGCGGAGGGCCGCGACCTTGGCGGACTTCACGACGGTGAAGACCTGGAGGTTGGCGCCGTCCCACCAGAACGCCACCGGTACGACGCGCGGGCCCCCGTCGCGCCCCGTGTAGGCGAGGCGGGCGGGACAGGGGCCATTGAGCAGCTCCTGGGAGATCGGCTTGGCGAGTTCCTCGGTGACGTTCATGGGTGACTCCTCCGGTCCGGACGCGGGGTGCGTCGCTGTTGCTGCTGGGACGGAGCCGCGCCGTCGTCCTCGACATCGGGCGCAGGCCACGCGCGCCAGCCGCTTCTAACGTGGCGGAGTGACGTACGGGCTGTTCCTGACGGCTTTGGCGGCGTGCGGCGGCCGCGAGGGGCGCTCAGCGCCGAACCAGTGCCGTCACCTGGACTGCCAGCACGGCGGCGCCGACCACCCGCCGGAACGGGCTCGAGCCGCGGACGAGCTCGTCCAGAGCCCAGACGAGCAGAGCGCCGTCGCGGACGCCGCTGACGGTGGCGGCGTGGGCCTCGGAGAGGTCGAAGCGGCCGAGCACCCAGGCGCCGAACCAGACGAAGAGCGGTGGGTTGGGGAACTGGGCGATGGCGAGGTCGCCGTCGGGGGAGCGGAACCACCAGGAGGCGCTGGTCGGGCCGGGGCGGGCGGGGGCTGCGGTCGTCGAGGTGCTCACCACCGGTACGTACCCGCGCGGGGCTATAGGCAACGGGTTCGAGCCACGGCATCCTGAGCGGCATGGCTCACACCTCCGCCCCGCAGCAGCGGAGCATGGCGGTCCCGCTGACCGCGTTCGCCGTCGGCGCGGTGGTCGCCGTGCTGCTGGGGGTGCTCGGGAAGGCGCACGACCCGACGCTGTCCGGTACGACGACCCTGGGCTTCAGCACCGTGCTCGCGATGAAGACCGTGCTGTCGGTCGTGATCGGCGTGCTGGCGGTCGGGCAGGTCGTGGGGGCGCTGTGGCTCTACGGGAAGCTTGGGATCGCGGCACCGTCGTGGCTCGGCTCGGCGCACCGGGTCTCCGGGACGGTGGCGCTGCTGCTCGCCGTCTTCGTCGGCTACCACTGCCTCTGGTCGCTCGGGCTGGAGTCGGGGACCTACGGGCACGGGGAGAAGGTGCCGACGCGCACCGTGGTGCACGGGGTCCTCGGCTGCGTCGTGTTCGGCGCGATCGTCGTGAAGGTGGTCGCGGTCCGCTCGAAGCGGGCGCCGGGCTGGTTCTTGCCGCTCGCCGGCGGTCTGCTCTTCGCGCTGCTGATCGCAGTCGTGCTCACCTCGGCGGGCTGGTACCTCACCGAGAAGGGCTGGCCCAGCTGACAGCTGCGGCGATCCCGGCCGAGACGAGCCCGACCCGGCGGGCGAGCCGGCGCGCCCGCGCGAGGTCGGCGCGCTCCGGCGCGCGGCCGTCACCCATCGGCGCACGGTGCTCCACACGGTCGCCGTACACGTTCCGCCCGCCCAGCCGTACGCCGAGCGCGCCCGCGAACGCCGCCTCGACCGGGCCGGCGTTGGGGCTGGGGTGGGCTCCGGCGTCACGGCGCCAGGTGCGCCAGGCGCCGCGGGGATCCTCGCCGAGGACGACGGCGAGGAGCGCGGTGACCCGCGACCCGGGCAGGTTGAGGAGGTCGTCGAGCCGGGCAGCGGCCCAGCCGAACCGCTCGTGGCGCGCCGACCGGTGGCCGATCATCGCGTCCAGCGTGTTGGCGGCGCGATGGCCGAGGAGGCCAGGGATGCCGGCGACCGCGCCCCAGACGAGGGGCGCGACGACGGCGTCGGAGGTGTTCTCGGCCAGCGACTCGACAGCGGCGCGGACCACCGCCGGCTCCCCGAGGCCTGAGGTGTCCCGGCCGACGAGGTGGGTGAGCTGCACCCGCGCCTCCGGCAGCCGGCCGTCGGCGAGCAGCCGCTCGATCACGGCACCCTCGCGGTCCAGGGAGGTCCCGCCGAGCACGGCCCACGTGGCAGCGGCCACCGTGAGCGTCCGCCGCGGCTGCCCGCCGCGCTCCAGCAGCACGCCGAGCACGACGGCGCCACCCACCAGCACGGCGACGTACCGGACTCCGGCCGGCCGCGTGTCCCGCCACCAGCGCCGCTCGAGCGCCGCGGCGACCGACCCGAAGCCGGCCACCGGGTGACCACGCCGCGGATCGGCCAGCAGCCGATCCGCGGCGTACCCGAGCAGCAGGCCGAGCGCTCGACTCACAAAGCCGCTGCGAGCGCTCGGCGCTCGCTGTCCGCGACCACGCGGTCGTGGAGCCGGCCCACCAGCGCGACCAGGCCGATCCCGATCGTCGCCCAAAGTGTCGCGGAGGTCATCAGCGACGACACCCGGAACGACCACAGCAGGTCGGCCGGGAAGTCGCCCACCTCGTCCACGGTCGGCAGCAGGAGCGCGGCACCGACGATGACGGCGAGGTAGGTCGCGCCCGCCGCGACCGTCGCCTCGAAGCCCCCGAGCCGCCGGGCCAGCCGGACCGCGAGCAGCACCGCCAGCACGACACCGGCGACGCAGATCAGCTGCATCGCGAAGTAGTCGCCCGTCCGGCTGCCGATCGTGTCGGGGTTGCCGACCGACGGCGGGTTCGCGGGGTACTTGAGGAACGGCAGCAGCACCGTCGACACGAACCCGAGCAGGGCGACCAGCGCCGTGCTCTGCCGGGCGCCGAGCCGGCCCAGCCGGCCGACCGCGCCGGCGGCGGCGAGCGCGGCGATACCGCCGTAGGTCACGCCGATCGCGAGGGTGCCGGTCGCGAGGCCCCAGGTGCGCTGGTCGTCGCGCGGGACCGGCGCCTCCTCGGAGTGCTCGTGCCGGGCGGGCTCGTGACCGGCCTCGTCACCGATGTGCGCGTGCGCGGCGGATGACTCCTCGATCGCGATCGCACGCTCGACGTACGGCTCGCCGACGAGGGAGGCGACGACGAACGCGAGAGCGCCGGCGACCAGGCCGACGAGGAGACCGCGGAGCAGGAACGCCCGCGGCGTCATCAGTGGCAGGGGTAGCCGAGCAGGTGCCGGGCGTCGTGGACCCACTCGTGGAGAGCGGCGTCGGCGCCGGCGAAGTAGACGACCACGGAGCCGATCAGCGCCGCGAACAGCGCCCACGGGGCGAGCTGCGCGAGCGGGACGGTCGGGATCTCGACGGCGGGGGAGCCGGAGAGGGGAGCAGCAGACGACTGCGACATGTGTCCTCCTCAGGGATTCATGCGTCCCTGTTCGTTGGGTGGGAGTTCGCAGGCAGTCGGGTCTGACTCGTCCACCCTCGGGTGGCATCCCAGTAGCGCGACTGTGCCGGGTTCTCACCGGCTTCCTCGTGCCTGCAGGTGCAGCCTAGGGCATGCGGGGCCGTTCAGTGGGCGAGGTACGTCGCCGCCATGTCCTTGTCGCCGTGCCCGGCCTCGACGGCCTGGGCGAAGTGGTCGCGGATGACCGGGAGCAGGCCGGGATCGACGCCCGCCGCCCGGGCCGCGTCCAGGATCAGGTCGGCGTCCTTGAGAGCACCGCCGAGCGCGAACGCCGGGTCGAACCGGCCGTCGAGCATCGCCTTGCCCTTGAGCTGGACGTACGGCGCGTCCATCGCGCCGCCACCGACCGCCTCGAGGAAGAGCGCCGGGTCGATCCCGAGGTCGCGCGCGAGGGCGAGCGACTCCGCGACACCCTCGAGCACCGCGAACACCCAGTGGTTGGCGACCAGCTTGAGCCGGGTGCCGGCGCCCGCGTCGCCGACCCACATCGTCCGGCTGCCGATGGCGTCGAGGATCGGCGCCACCCGGTCGCGCGCGTCGGCGGGACCGGAGGCGAGCACCACCAGCGTGCCGTCCTCGGCAGGCTTCTTGGTCCCGAGCACCGGGGCGTCGACGAGGACGAGACCGAGCTCGTCGGCCAGCTTGGCCGCGCGGGCCGTGCCGTCGACACCGATCGTGCTCTGCTGCAGCCAGACCGTGCCCGGCTCGACCGTGCCCCGGAGTCCCTCGACGACGTCGATGACGCTGTCCGCGTCGTAGAGGATCGTGAGCAGCACGTCGGCGCCCTCGACGGCCTCGGCCGGGGTGTCGCAGACGGTGGCGAGGTCGGCGAGCGGCTCGGCCTTGTCGCGGGTGCGGTTCCACACCCGGAGGTCGATGCCGGAGGTGACGATGTTGCGCGCCATGCCGAAGCCCATGGTGCCGGTACCGAGAAGTGCGACGGTGGTCATGCGCTCCATCGTTGCGCACGCGTGGTGGCGGGCCGTCCGCGCGGTGCGCAAGCCGATCTGGAACGACCGCAGTGTGGCGTGGATCCCATCCGTGCGGCGAGTGCCAACGAACCCCTCGTGTCCGATGACGTACACATCCAAGGCGCCTCTCGGGGTGTCGAACGGAGAAATCTCCATGAGACTCACGCGCACACGCAAGACGACGATCGCCGCCGTGCTGACGCTCACGGCCGCCGGTGCCGTCGGCGTTTCCCTCAGCAACTCCTCGGCGGCGCCCAGCGCGCACCGCGGCGCTGACGTCACCACGAACGCCAAGCTCGACCCGCTCAACAACTCGGCGGCGTCCGGCCACGCGCAGGTCACGATCAGCGGCAGCAACCTGAAGGTCGTCCTGAACGCCCGGCGGCTGCTCAAGGGCATGCCGCACGCCGAGCACATCCACTTCGGCCCGAAGGCCCGCCACGAGTGCCCCAGCGTCCGCGACGACAGCAACAGCGACCACCGCCTGAACACCGCCGAGGGAACGCCGGCCTACGGCCCGGTCCGCATCTCGCTGACGACCAAGGGCGACACCAGCCCCGACAGCACGCTCGCGGTGAACCGGTTCCCGACCGCGCCGAAGGGCCGGATCAGCTACTCGCGCACGATCCACGTGAAGCCCGCGCTCGCCGAACGGATCGCCGCGGGCAAGGGCGTCCTGGTGATCCATGGCATCGACTACAACCACAACGGCAAGTACGACTTCAAGGGTGCCGGCAAGAGCGAGCTCGACCCCAGCCTCCCTGCGGAGGCGACGGACCCCGTCCTCTGCGGCCGGCTCCAGTGAACGTCTGACGTTCCGTAGGCGCGCCACCCGGCGCCCCCCTGTTGGGGGGTTACGGCGTCCCGGTGCGAGAGCCCGGGACGCCGTCTTCCGTCTCCGTCGACGTCAGGGCGCGGAGCAGCCGGTCCGTGCGGTCGGGGGGACGAACGGCGATCCGGACCCAGGAGGCGTCGAGGCCGGGGAACGTGTCGGCACGGCGGACGGCGATCCCGGCGTCGCGCAGGCGGCCGTGCACCCCATGACCCACTTGGGCGAGGACGAACGACGCGGCCGACGCAAGGTGGCGCACGCCGAGCTCGGCCAGGCCGCGCTCGAGGTGGTCGCGCCAGGCCGCGACCAGCCCGGCACGGTGCGCGGCCTCGGCGAGGGCGGCGGGGGAGCAGCACGCCTCGACCGCCGCGGCGGCGGCGGTGGCCACCGACCACGGCGTCTGGAAGTGCGCGAGCCCGGCGACGACGTCCGCGCCGCCCAGGAGGTAGCCCGCACGTACGCCGGGGATGCCCCAGTGCTTGGTGAGTGACCGGATCACCAGCAGCCCGGGGTCGCGGACGGCCACGACGCTCTCCCGCTCGCCCGGCACGCAGTCGATGAACGCCTCGTCGACGACCACGAGCCGTCCCGGCCGGGTCAACGACCGGATCGCGGCCGCCGGGTGCAGCCGCCCGGTCGGGTTGGTGGGGTTGCCGACCACGACGAGATCCGCGTCGTCCGGGACGGCGCCCGGGTCGAGCGCGAACGGCTCGGGGAGCAGCACGGGCGTGACCGCGTGCCCGGCCTGCTCGAGCGCCGCGTGCGGCTCGGTGAACTGCGGGTGCACGACCACCGGCCGCCGCCACGCGCGCATCCGGGCGACCAGCGTGAACGCCTCGGCCGCGCCGGCGGTGACGAGCACGTCGTCGACCGGCCGGCCGTGCCGCGCGGCCACGGCCCCCCGCGCGGCAGCGCTGCACGGGTAGGCGCCGACGTCGTCGAGCGAGGCGCGCAGGGCTGCGTCCAGCCACGCGGGCCGCGGGCCGCCGTACACGTTCACGGCGAAGTCCTCCATCCCGGCGACCTCGACGTCGCCGTGATGGCGCAGCGGGTCATCCATGCGCGTGCACCGCCGCGGCGAAGCGCCGGGCCAGCCGCGGGTGGCCGGCCCAGTGGGTGTGCAGGTACGACGCGTGCAGGCTCGCCGACGTGAAGCCGACCCGCTCGCCGTCGACCTCCCAGGCCGGGTGGTCCCCGGTGCCCGGGTCGACGACGGTCCGGTGGAACTCGTGGCCGGTCACCCGCTCGCCTGCGCGGGTGAGCAGCGAGTCGCCGAGCGCGGTCACCTCGGGGTAGCGCAGCGTCAGGCCGTCGGTCATCCGGGCGTCGGCGTCGATCACGCCGGCCATCGGCGCGCCGTCCAGGCTGCGGCAGAGGTAGAGCAGCCCCGCGCACTCCGCGACCGTCGGCAGCCCGTCGAGCACCGCGGTCCGGATCTCGTCGCGGAGGCTCGCGTTGTCGCTGAGGGCCGCGGCGTGCACCTCCGGGAAGCCGCCGCCGAGGTAGAGCCCCCGGGTGCCCGCCGGCAGCGAGCGGTCCGTGGCCGGGTCGAACGCGACCACCTCGCACCCCGCCGCCTCGAGGAGCTCCGCCGTCTCGGCGTACCGGAACGTGAACGCCCGTCCCCCCGCCACCGCGACCGCCGGTGGTTGAGGTGCGAGCGAAGCGAGCCTCGAAACCTCCGGCTGGGCCGCCGGTGGTTGAGGCGCGAGCGAAGCGAGCCTCGAAACCTCCGACCCCGGCGTCCACGGGTCGGAGTCGAGGTCCGGAGCTGCGCGGGCGACAGCGAGGACGGCGTCGAGGTCGACGGTCCGGGCGACGACCTCGGCCAGCCGGGCGACCACGGTGGCGGCCTCGTCCCGCTCGGCGGCCGGGACCAGGCCCAGGTGCCGGGAGGGGGTGGCGAGCCCGGGGTCGCGGGGGATCACACCGAGCACCGGCAGCCCGACGGACTCGGTGACCTCGGCGGCGTGCCGGGGGGAGCCCGCCTGGTTGAGGATCACGCCGGCGACCTCGATGGACGGGTCCCAGGTCGCCATCCCGTGGACCACCGCCCCGATCGACCGCGAGGACCGGGAGATGTCGACGACCAGCACCACCGGGGTCCGGGTCAGCGCGGCGACGTGGGCGGTCGAGGAGAAGCCCTGGGAACCGACGCGCCCGTCGAAGAGCCCCATCACGCCCTCGACGACGGCCACGTCGGCCGGCTCAGGGGTCAGCGCGCCGTGCAGCAGCAACGGCGCGACGAGGTCCTCGCCGACCAGGTGCGGGTCGAGGTTGCGGCCGGGCCGCCCGCAGGCGAGCGCGTGGTAGCCCGGGTCGATGTAGTCCGGTCCGACCTTGTGCCCGCTGACGACGTGGCCCGCCTGGCGCAGGGCGGCCATCAGGCCGGTGGCGACGGTGGTCTTGCCCTGGCTGGTCGCCGGGGCGGCGACCACGATGCGGGGGAGCTTCACCACTCGATCCCCCGCTGGCCCTTCTGGCCGGCGTCCATCGGGTGCTTCACCTTGGTCATCTCGGTGACCAGGTCGGCGGCGTCGATCAGCCTCGGGTCCGCGCGCCGCCCGGTGATCACGACGTGCTGGTGACCGGGCCGGTCCGCCAGCGTGCGCACGACGTCCTCGACGTCGACCCAGCCCCAGTTGATCGGGTAGGTGAGCTCGTCGAGCAGGTAGAGGTCGTGCCGCTCCGCGGCGATCCGCCGCTTGATCTCCGCCCAGCCCTCGGCCGCCGCGGCGGCCTGGGCTTCGGGGGAGGCGTCCTCGCCCGTCTTCCGCGACCAGGACCAGCCCGAGCCCATCTTGTGCCACTCGACGGTGCCGGGTCCCGGCGGGAGCTGCTCGAACGCGGTCTGCTCGCCGAGCCGCCACTTGGCCGACTTCACGAACTGGAACACCCCGATGTCCCAGCCCTGGTTCCACCCGCGGAGCGCGAGGCCGAAGGCCGCGGTCGACTTCCCCTTGCCGTCCCCGGTGTGCACGATCACCAGCGGCCGGTTGCGGCGCTGCTTCGTGGTGAGACCGTCGTCGGGTACGGCGACCGGCTGTCCCTGCGGCATCAGGCGGCCCTCCCGCGCGCCGCCGTCACCAGCGCGTCCGCGCTCACGTCGCCGACGGGGACGTGCTCGGCGCCGAGGTGCTCCGCGAGCACCCGCGCGAGGCCCATCCGCATCGGGCCGCTCTCGCAGTCCACGACGACGGAGGCGACGCCGGCCCGGGCCAGGTCGGCGGCCGCAGCCCGGCTCCGGGCGACCGCGTCGCCGCCGGCGGTCGCCCGGCCGTCGGTGACGACGACCAGCAGCGGGCGCCGCCGGGGGTCGCGGATCCGCTCGACCTCGAGCACCGCCGTGGCCCGGAGCAGGCCCTCGGCCAGCGGCGTCCGGCCACCGGTCGGCAGGTCGCCGAGCCGGCGTGCGGCCACGTCCACCGAGCCGGTCGGCGGCAGTGCGAGGTCGGCTCGGTCGCCCCGGAAGGTCACCATGCCCACCTTGTCCCGCCGCTGGTAGGCGTCGAGGAGCAGGCTCAGCACGGCCGTCTTCACCTGCTCCATCCGTCGGCGGGCCGCCATCGAGCCGGACGCGTCCACGCAGAAGAGCACCAGGTTGGACTCGCGTCCCTCGCGGACGGCGACCCGGACGTCGGCCGGCCGGAGCAGGAGCCGGCCCCCGGTGCGGCCGCGTGCGTGCTGGTGGGGTGCTGCCGCCAGGATCGTCTCGACCAGGTGCAGGGCACCCGATCCGTCGCCCGGTCGCTCGGCGCCCACGCGGCGCCCGCTGTCGGTTCGCGCCCGGCTGCGCCGCCCCGCCGTACCGGCGCCGGCGCCGGTGACCGTGAACAGCCGGGTGCGGTACGGCGACCCGGCGGTCGCCGCCGACGTCGGCGCGGGGCCGCCGCCCTCCGCAACGTCCTGCGGATCGCTCGCCGGAGCGTCCGATTCGTAGGACGTTGCGTCACCGGGCGAGGTGTCCGGCGGGCCGCCGGGTCCGTCGGGGTCGGGCTCGGGGTCGGGGCCGCCGTCCGGATCGAGGTCGTCCGGGCCGAGCGCGTCCCGCAGCAGGTCGTCGTCCAGCCCGGGACTGTCGAACGGGTCGCGTCGTCGCCGGTGCGGCAGCGCGAGCCGAGCGGCCACCTCGACGTCGGCCAGCTGCACCGTCGAGCGGCCGCACCACGCGGCGTGCGCGGCGGCGGTACGGGCCATCACGATGTCGGCCCGCAGCCCGTCGACGTCGAACGCCGCGCAGACCTCGGCGATCCGGAGCAGGGCGCGGTCGGAGAGCACGACGTCGCCGACCAGCTTCCGCGCGTCGGCGATCCGCGACCGCAGGGTCTCCTCCGCATCGGCCCAGCGGGCGGCGAACGCCGCAGGGTCGGCGTCGTGGGCGATACGTCGGCGTACGACCTCGGCGCGCAGCGCCGGCTCCCGCGGCGCCGCCACCTCGACGGCGAGCCCGAACCGGTCGAGCAGCTGCGGGCGGAGCTCGCCCTCCTCGGGGTTCATCGTGCCGACGAGCACGAACCGCGCGTCCCGCTCGACCGAGACGCCGTCGCGCTCGACCCTGACCCGGCCCATCGCGGCGGCGTCGAGGAGCACGTCGACCAGGTGGTCGTGCAGGAGGTTGACCTCGTCGACGTACAGGAGCCCGCGGTGGGCCTGCACGAGGAGCCCGGGCTGGTACTCCGCCCGGCCCTCGCCGAGCGCGCGCTCGAGGTCGATCGAGCCGAGGACCCGGTCCTCGGTGGCGCCGATCGGGAGCTCGACCAGGCGGGCCGGCCGGTCGTCGACCGGCGGCAGCACGGCCGCGAGCGCGCGGACGATCGTCGACTTCGCCGTGCCCTTCTCGCCGCGCACCAGCACGCCGCCGACCTCGGGGGAGATCGCGGTGAGGACGAGGGCGAGCGCCATCGGGGAGAGCCCGTCGGGGTGGTCGGGGGACGCGCCGAGAACGGCGCTGAAGGGGTAGCTCATCGGTTCCTCTCGGCGGAGTAGAGATGGGACTCGCACGCGCCCTCGGGGCGCGCGGCCAGCGCCGGGCCGACCAGGACCAGCGCCGCCTGTCGCAGGCCCGCGGCCTCGACCCGGTCGGCGATCGGGTCGGGCCCGCCGACCGTCCCGCGCAGCACCAGCTCGTCCGGCTGGCTGGCGCGGTGCACGACGACGACGGGGCAGCCGGTGCCGTAGTGCTCCGCGAGCTCGGCCATCAGCTCGCGGGTGCGGGTGATCGCGAGGTGCAGCACGAGCGTCGCGCCGGTCACGGCGTACGCCGCCAGCGACTCGCGCTCGGGCATCGCCGTCGAGCGGGCATGGGTGCGGGTGAGCACGACGGTCTGCGCGACGCGGGGGACGGTGAGCTCGGTCCCGACCAGTGCGGCCGCGGCGGCGTAGGCGGGTACGCCGGGTGTCACGTCCCACGCGACCCCGGCCGCGCCCAGGCGGCGCGCCTGCTCGTGCAGGGCGGAGTAGAGCGACGGGTCGCCGGAGGTGAGCCGTACGACGTCGAGCCCGTCTCGGGCCGCCGCGACGAGCACCGCGGTGATCCGGTCCAGGTCCAGGCGCTGGGTGTCGACCAGCCGGGCGCCGGGCCGGCAGTGGTCGAGGACGGCGGCGTCCAGGTAGGTGCCGGGAAAGAGCACCACGTCGGCGGCGGCGAGAAGTCGCGCCGCGCGCAGGGTGAGCAGGTCGGACGCACCCGGTCCGGCGCCGACGAAGTGGACGGTCATCGGGTCTCCTTGGTCCAGGCCCACTGCGTGACGGCGCGAGCCGGGGACCAGCCGCGGAAGCGGTCGCCGAGCGGCGCGGCCTGCTCCACCGACAGCCGCACCAGCTCGCCACCGTGCTCGTCGTGGGCGTCGAGCAGCAGCCGCTCGGTCTCGAGGGTGACGCCGTGCGCGACGAGTCGGCCGCCGGGGCGGAGCCGGTCGCGGCACAGGTCCAGCACGGCGGTGGTGGCCCCGCCGCCGACGAAGACGGCGTCCGGGTCGGGCAGGTCGAGGAGCGCGTCGGGGGCGCGGCCGTGGACGACGTCGAGGGAAGGTACGCCGAGTGCGCCGGCGTTGCGCGCGATGCGGGCGGCCCGCTCGGGGCGGCCCTCGACCGCCACCGCCCGGCACAGCCGGTGCGAGCGCAGCCACTCGATGCCGACCGATCCCGCGCCGGCCCCGACGTCCCAGAGCAGCGCGCCGGGCTGCGGCCGCAGGCGGGCGAGGGCCGAGGCGCGCACGTCGCGCTTGGTCAGCTGGCCGTCGTGCTCGTAGGCCTCGTCCGGGAGCCCCGCCGCCCAGCTGTTCGCCGGCGGACCCGCGACCTCGAGCGCGAGCACGTGCAGCCGCGGCACGTCCTCGCGCGCCCACGCCTCCTCCGCGTGCCCGTCGTGGCGGGTCTCGCGGTCCGACCCCAGATCGCCGAGCACCGTCATCCGGGTGGCACCGAAGCCGTGGTTCCGCAGCAGGGCGGCGACGGTCGCCGGCGTCGACTCGTCCGCGGAGAGCACGAGCAGGCGCCGGCCGGGCGTGAGCTCGCGCCGCAGCACGTCGGGGTCGCGGCCGACGAGCGTGAGGACCTCGCTCGATTCCGCCGACCAGCGCATCCGCGCGCGGGCGAGCGCCACGGACGAGATCGTGGGCAGGACGGTGACGTCGACGCCGAGGCCGGCCAGCGTCGTGCCGATGCCCGACACCATCGGGTCGCCCGAGGCGAGGGCGACGACCTTCCGGCCGTCGAGCCCGGCGACCAGCTCCCCGACGCCGGTCAGCGGCCGCGGCCAGGGTCGTCGTACCTGGCCGTCGACCGGAGGGACCAGCACGAGGTGCCGCTCGCCGCCCAGGAGCACGCCGGCCGCGAGCACCTGGGCGCGGGCGGGCTCCGCGAGGCCGGCCCAGCCGTCGGCGCCGATCCCGACCACGGTCACGTGGCCGGTCATCGGACCCACCGCGGTGTCCAGACCACGCCGTCGGGCTCGGCCCGCGTCGCCGACGCGCCGACGAGGAGGAGGCACTTCATGTCGATGCTGTCCGCGTCGAGGCCGCCGAGCGTCGTGACCGTGAGCGACTCCTCCGCGCGGCCGACGTCCCGGCCCACGACGACCACCGTGTCGGGGGAGCGGTGCTCGAGCAGCACCTTCTGCGCCGCGACGACCTGGTCGCGCCTGGACCGCGATGCCGGGTTGTAGATCCCCAGCACCAGGTCCGCCTCCGCGATCGCCCGCAGCCGGCGCTCGACGACCGGCCAGGGCTTGAGGCGGTCGGACAGGCTGAGCACGGCGAAGTCGCCACCGATCGGCGCGCCCGCGCGGGCCGCGACCGCCTGGATCGCGCTCACGCCCGGCACCACCCGCACCGGCACGGCGCCGTACCGCTCGTCGCCGGCCCGGGCCTCGAAGACCGCCGTCGCCATCCCGAACACCCCCGCGTCGCCGCCGGAGACCACCGCCACCCGCTCGCCGCGCAGAGCCAGGTCCAGGGCGAGCCGCGCCCGGTCCAGCTCGACGGTGTTGCCGGACGCGTGCCGCTGCAGCCCCGCGCGCTGCGGCACCCGCGCCACGTACGGCGCGTACCCCACCACGTGGTCGACCTCCGCCAGCACCTCCCGCGCCTCGGCCGTCAGCCACCCCTCGGGCCCCGGCCCCAGCCCCACGACCGCCAGCTCCGCCGAATCTTTTGTGGTTCCGGTCCGAATCTTTTGCGATGACGCCGCGGAAACGGCATCAGGAAGGATTCGGCCCCGCACGACTGACGATTCGCGCATGCGGGTGGCGTGGCGGCCGGCGGGGGCGGTGTCGCCGGGGACGACGACGAGGGAGAAGTAGGGGACGGTGGCGGGATCGACGTCGGCGACCGGGAGCCAGCGCTCCTCGGGCATGGAGGCGCGCTCGACGTACCGCGCGCCGTCCAGGCGGCCGGCCTGCTCGAGGGCGGAGCGCACGGCGGGGAAGGTCCGCCCGAGCTTCATGATGATCGCGCCGTCGGTGTCGGCGAGGCGGCGGGCGAGCTCGGGCCCGGGCAGCGTGCCGGCGAGCACGGTGAGGACGTCGGACTGCCGGACGAGCGGCTGGCTGAGGAAGGCGGTTGCGGCCGTGAACGCCGGGACCCCGGGCACCACCTCGGTGTCGAAGCGGTCGCGGAGCCGGTCGACGAGGTACATCGACGAGCCGTAGAAGAGCGGGTCCCCCTCGGCGAGGAGTACGACGTCCCGCCCGGCCGCCAGGTGCGCGCCGACCCGGTCCTCGCACTCGTCGTAGAAGTCGGCGAGCGCGCCCACGTAGCCGCCGGGGTGGTCGGTCGACCCCGTGGTCACGGGGTAGCGCAGCTCCTCCTCGACGACACCCGCCGGCACCAGGTCGCCGGCGATCCGGCGAGCGTGCGACTGCTTGCGCACGCCGGCGTGGAAGGCGACGACGTCGGCCTCGCCGATCAATCGTGCCGCCTTGAGGGTGATCAGCTCGGGGTCGCCGGGCCCGATGCCGACGACGCGGAAGGATCCGCGACGACCGCCCGGTCGCGCGTTCACTCCGCCTCCTGGGCGAGGGCGTTGACGGCCGACGACGCCATCGCCGAGCCGCCGCGTCGGCCGCGGACCGTCACGTAGGGGACGTCGATCCCGTGCTCGCCCGCGAGCCCGACGAGCGCCTCCTTCGACTCCGCCGCACCGATGAACCCCACCGGGCACCCGACGATCGCGGCCGGCCTCGGCGCGCCCGCGAGCAGCATCTCGAGCAGGTGGAACAACGCGGTGGGAGCGTTCCCGATCGCGACGACCGCGCCCTCGAGGTACGGCTCCCACAGCGACACCGCCGCCGCCGTGCGCGTCGTCCGCCACTCCCGCGCGAGGCCGGGCACCAACGGATCGGTGAGGAAGCAGAGAACCTCGTTGCCGGCGGGCAGCCGACCTGCGGTGATGCCCATCGCGACCATCCGCGCGTCGCACAGCACGGGTGCGCCCGCGGCGAGAGCCGCGCGGCCGGCCGACGCGAGCTCGGGATGGATCACCAGATCGTCGACGAGGTCGGTCTGGCCGCTGCCGTGGATCATCCGTACGGCGACCTTCTCCGCATCGGCCGGGATGCGGGACAGGTCCGTCTCCCGCCGGATCGTCGCGAACGAGTCGACGTAGATCGCCGGCCCGTCGGCCAGGTAGTCGTAGCGGCGGGGCGGGGGCGCGATCGCCGTACTCACAGGAGGACGCCGTGCCACGGCGTGACCACCACCTCTGCGGTCCGCTCGGCCCACCCGCGAGCGAGGCCGAGGGAGATGCCGTCCTCGCCGACGGCGACGTGCTCACCGCCGGGCACCTCGCCGTACGGAAGCTCGAATGGACGGCGAGAGACCTTCGAATCAACCTCTACAGACCCTCGAATCAACGGGGTGGGGAGCTCGTCGACGTGCCAGGCGGCGTTGGGGCCGGTGCCGCGCGCGGCGAGGAACTCCTCCGCCAGCCCCACCAGTACGCCGACCGCCGCCTCGAGCCGCACCTCGGGTCCCCAGCCGCGGCCGACCACGAGCCGCGCGGTGCCGGCGCCGCGGGCGACCAGGCCGAGGTCGCGGTGCCGGCCGAGCACGTCGCCGCGCCCGTCGTCGAGGGTGAACAGGAACCGCCCGGGCAGCCCGGCGAGCAGCGGCGAGGCGCAGATCGCCGCGTCCAGCGCGGCGAGAACCGGGCGCAGGTCCGCGAGGCCGCCGGCGCGGCCGGTCTGAGGCGAGCACAGGATGTTCCGCGCGAGGTCGTGCGACCGCGACGGCAGCAGCCCGGTCGCCTCGATCGCCGCGACCACCTCGGCCGGCAGGGACCCGGACGAGAGCGGCAGGCCGCGGAGCTGCAGGTTCGCCCGGGCGGTCACCCGGACCCGCCGGTCGCCGTACGCCTCGGCGACGCGGGTCAGCGCCACCAGTGCGGGCGTCGGCACCCGCCCGCCCGGGACGCGTACCCGCACCAGGGCGCCGTCGTCGGCCGGCCACGGGCGCAGCACGCCGGGGCAGCGGTCGGGACGGGTACGGGCCGTGCCCGAGAGCGTCGCGCTCATCGCGCTCCTCGCAAGGTCTCGGGCTCTGCGCGTCGCCCGCGGTTGACCTCGCGGCGGCTACCGCAAGGGCCAGCAGGTCTTCGGACTCGGGATCATCCGGAACGAGGCGCCTTCCCAGGCCCTGACAAGCACAGACCCAGTGACGTAATGCCCCGCCCGTCACCCACACCGCTGCGCGTCAGTCCCGGACTCTCACCGGGTTCCCTGACCACCACGTTGGGAGGTCGACTGGCGCAGCGACCATAGCAAGGCAGGATGGAAAGGTGATCCGTGACCTGACCGACGACGAGGCGCGCAGGGCGTTGCCGCTCAAGTGGGGGACCATGCCGCCGGACGTGCTGCCGGCGTGGGTCGCCGAGACCGACTACGCGTGGGCGCCGCCCGTCCGCGAGGCGATCACCGCAGCGGTCGGGGCCGGCCTGACCGGCTACCCGACCTTCGAGTCGGGCGGCGAGCTCGGCAAGGCCTACGCCGGCTTCGCGCAGCGGCAGTTCGGCCAGGAGATCGATCCCGCGTGGGTCATCCCGTCGGTCGACGTGACCGCGGGCGTCCGGTTCGCGCTGGACGTGCTCTCCGAGCCGGGTCCGATGGTGATGCCGCTGCCGGGCTACCCGCCGCAGCTGGGCATCGCCGAGGTCACCGGTCGCGAGCGGGTCGACCTGGTGCTCGACGCCGACGCCGAGCACGCCGAGATCGACCTCGACGGGCTGGACCGGCTGCTCGCCGCGGGCGCCCGGACGCTGCTGCTCACCCAGCCGCACAACCCGTGGGGCCGGGTCTTCACCCGCGCCGAGCTGGAAGGCATCCGCGACGTCGTACGGCGACGCGGTGCCCGGGTGGTCGCCGACGAGATCCACGCGCCGCTCGTCCTCGACGGCTCGCCGCCGCACCTGTCCTACCTGTCCCTGGAGGACACCCACGACCACGCCGTCGCCGTGGTCGCGGCGTCCAAGGCCTTCAACGTCCAGGGACTGCGGTGCGCGCAGGTCATCGCGCCCGACCCCGCCACCCGGCAGCGACTCCTCGACGCACCGATGGCGCGCAACGACTCGTGGTCGCCGCTCGGCGAGGTCGCGGCGATCGCCGCCTACACCCACGGCGACGAGTGGTTGACCGCGCTGCGGTCGCGGCTCTCGAGCCAGCGCGACCTGCTGGTCCGGCTGCTGGCGGAGCACCTCCCGGACGCGCGGATGCGGCCGCTCGAGGCGACGTACCTCGCCTGGATCGACCTGCGCGCCTACGGCCACGACGACCCCGCCGCCGTCGCGCTCGAGCGCGGGCGCGTGCAGGTGTCGCCGGGCCACGACTACCAGCCGGGCCTCGCGGGGCACGTCCGGCTCAACATCGCGACCAGCCCGGAGCGGCTGGAGGAGATCGTCCGGCGCCTGGCGAGGGGGCTGACCGGCGCCCGCTAGCCTCTCGGCATGCCTGCGCTGAAGGAGCTCGTCGACCTGGTCCACGGGTGGTATCCACCCGCGACCGCAGAGGACTGGGACGCCGTCGGGCTGGTGTGGGGCGACCCGGAGCAGAACGTCCGCAAGGTCCTCTTCGCCGTCGACCCGTCGCCGGAGGTCGCCGAGGAGGCAGCCGACTGGAAGGCCGACCTGCTGGTCGTGCACCACCCGCTCTTCCTCAAGCCGGTCAACGGGTTCGCCGCCACGACGCCGAAGGGCCGGACGCTCAGCACCCTCGCCAGGTCCGGCTGCGCACTGCTGACCGCGCACACCAACGCCGACCAGGCCGTCGGAGGCGTGTCCGAGGCACTGGCCATCACGCTGGGGCTCACCGACCTCCGGCCGATCGTGCCCGCGGTGGGCGAGCCGGTCGACAAGCTGACGACCTTCGTCCCCGTCGACGCCGCGCCGCCCGTGCGCGCCGCGCTCGCCGAGGCCGGGGCCGGCCGCATCGGCGACTACGACTTCGCGTCCTTCACCAGCGCACCGGGCGAGGGCCGGTTCCGGCCGCTCGACGGCGCGAACCCGATGATCGGCAGTGTCGGTGAGCTGGAGACCGTCAGCGAGGTGCGGGTCGAGGTCGTGCTCGCCCGGCACCTGCGCGGCGCGGTCGTCGAGGCGCTGCTGGCGACGCACCCCTACGAGGAGCCGGCGTACGACGTCGCGGAGCTCGCGGACCCCGGCATCACCAGCAGCGGCACCGGCCGCGTCGGCAGCCTGCCGCCGGTGACGCTCGCCGAGTTCGCCGAGCACGTCGCCGCCGTGCTCCCGGGCACGCACCACGGCGTCCGCGTCGCGGGCGACCCGGACCGGCTCGTCCGGAAGGTCGCGGTGTGCGGGGGAGCGGGAGACTTCCTGCTCGACCGGGTCGCGCGCAGCGAGGTGGACGTCTACGTCACGAGCGACCTCCGCCACCACCCCGCCGCCGAATTCGTCGAGAAGGGCGGCCCGGCCCTCGTCGACGTCGCGCACTGGGCGGCCGAGTGGACCTGGCTGCCGGTCGTCAGCGAACGGCTCGAGAAGGAGCTCGGCGGAGACGTGGACACCCGGGTGAGCACGATCGTCACCGATCCCTGGACAATGCACCTATGAGAGGCACCCGGTGAAGGCAGACCCGAACGCACAGCTGAAGCTGCTCGACCTGCAGGCGGTCGATGCGGAGGTCGACCAGCTGCGCCACCGGCTCGGGCACCTCGCCGAGGAGTCGGTGATCAAGGAGCTCACGGCCGAGCGGGGTCGGGTGCTCGGGCAGCTTCGCGACCGGCAGATCGTCGTCGACGACCTCACGGCCGCCCAGCTGAAGGCCGACGCCGACGTCGAGCAGGTCAAGACCCGGCACAAGCGGGACCGCGACCGGATGGACGCCGGGCTGATCGCGAACCCCAAGGACCTCGAGCGGATGCAGCACGAGCTCGAGACGCTGCAGCGCCGGATCTCGGTCCTCGAGGACGAGGAGCTCGAGGTCATGGAGCAGCTCGAGGAGGCCCAGACGGCGCTGACCGCCCTCCAGCAGCAGATCGTCGAGATCGACGACAAGCTCGAGGTCGTGACGGCGGCGAGGGACAAGCAGGCCGGCGAGATCAACGCCGAGCTGACCGCGATCGGCACCCGTCGCGACCCGCTCGTAGCCGAGGTGCCCGAGGACCTGCTCGCGCTCTACGAGCGGCTCCGCGCCCAGAAGGGCGGCGTGGGTGCCGCCGCGCTCCGCGCCCGCCAGTGCGGCGGCTGCATGCTGTCCCTCGACCCTGCCGAGCTCGCGCGGGTCAAGGCGCTGCCGGAGGACGAGGTCGTGCGGTGCCAGGAGTGCCAGCGGATCCTGGTCCGGACGGCCGAAAGCGGACTGTGAGCACCGCTGACGGTCCCCGCTCGGTCGTCATCGAGGCCGACGGCGGCTCCCGCGGGAACCCCGGTCCGGCCGCCTACGGGGCCGTGCTCAAGGACGCCGAGACCGGCGCGGTCATCGCCGAGGACGGCACGTCGATCGGCGTCGCCACCAACAACGTCGCCGAGTACTCCGGCCTGATCGCGGGGCTCAAGCTCGCCGCGGAGCACGCTCCGAACGCGGACATCGCGGTCCGGATGGACTCCAAGCTGGTGGTCGAGCAGATGAGCGGCCGCTGGAAGATCAAGCACCCCGACATGCGGCCGCTCGCGCTGGAGGCCAAGCGGCTGCTGCCGCCGATGCGCGACGTCAGCTTCACCTGGATCCCCCGCGAGCAGAACAAGCATGCCGACCGGCTCGCCAACGAGGCCCTCGACGGCAAGCGGTCCGGCGTCACCGTCGCCGCCGCCCCGGATGCCGCCGCCGAGCCCGACTCGGCGATCGAGGCCGTGGAGGAGCCCCGTCCCGAGGCTGCCGCCCCGGTCACCCTCCTCCTGGTCCGTCACGGCGCGACCGTGCACACCGCGTCGCGGCGGTTCTCCGGTGGCCTCGGCGGCGACAACCCGGGCCTGAGCGACGAGGGCCGCGCCCAGGTCGAGGCGGCCGGCGCCTGGCTGGGCTCGCACGTCGACGAGGTGACCACGATCGTGTGCTCGCCGGTCCGCCGTACCAGGGAGTCCGCGGCGATCCTCGGCAAGCTGCTCGACCTTCCGATCGAGGAGAGCGCCGGGCTCGCCGAGATGGAGTTCGGCGCCTGGGACGGCATGACCTTCCCGGAGGTGATGGCCAAGGACAAGGCCGCCTTCGACGCCTGGGTCTCCGACCTCGACACCCCTCCACCCGGCGGCGAGTCGTTCCGCACGGTGCAGCGTCGGGTGCTCACCGCGCTCGACGAGATCGAGCGCAGGCACGCCGGCGCCACGGTGATCGTCGTGAGCCACGTGACGCCGATCAAGATGCTCGTCGCCGAGGCCGTCGGTGCTCCGCTCGGCGCCCTGTTCCGGATGGAGCTCGACCCCGCGTCGGTCTCGGCCGTCTCGTTCTTCCGCGACCAGCGGACCGGCGATCGCCGCGGCTCGCTGAAGGCCTACAACATCACGGGCTGAAACCTCCTAGGGTCGAGGTGTGCAGGAGCTGCAACCGGGGGCCGACGTCGACGACCCGCTCGCGCCGTACCTCGCCGTCGACCGCAGCCGGCCGCGGCACGAGTGCTGGGTGACCGGGCACATGGTCGCCGGCCTGGACGGCACGGCAGCGGTCGGCGGCCGGGTCGGCTCGCTGTCGACCGCGCCCGACCAGGAGCTGTTCCGCCGGATGCGGCAGATCGCGGACGTCGTCCTCGTGGGTGCCGAGACGGTGCGCCGCGAGGGGTACGGCGCCGTGCGGCTCGGCGACGAGGCCCGTGCCGCCCGGCAGGCGGCCGGCCGCGCGCCGGTCCCGCCGCTCGCGGTGGTCAGCCGGTCCTTGGGCTTCGACTGGACGTCGAGGGCGTTCACGGACGCGCCGGACGACGCGCCGACGCACGTGATCACCTGCGCGGCCGCCGACCCCGCGCGGCTCGCGCGAGCACGGGAGGCGGCGACCGTCGTGATCGCCGGTGAGGACCGGGTCGAGCCGGCCCTGGCGATGCAGGCGCTCGCCGACCTCGGCCACCGCGTGGTCCTCTGCGAGGGCGGGCCGACCTGGCTCGGTGAGCTCGTCGCCGCCGACCGGCTCGACGAGCTCTGCCTCTCGGTCTCGCCGATGATCGGAGGGGATCCACTGCCGGTCTGCGTGAACCCGGCCGGGGCGGGCATCACGAGCTTCGGGCTGCGCGGCGCCATGGTCGAGGACGACACGCTGTTCCTGCGCTACGAGCGGGCCGGTGGGTCGGATGGCTGACCGCGCGTTCGGCGATCTCGTCGCCTCGGCCGACCCACCGCTGGTCGTGGTGACCACGGCTGCCGCGGGCGAGCAGTCGGGTTGCCTGGTGGGCTTTCACGCCCAGTCCAGCATCGAGCCCGAGCGGTACTCCGTCTGGCTGTCGAAGGCCAACCACACCTACCGGGTGGCCCTGCGGTCGGCGTACTTCGGCCTGCACTTCCTGACCGCCGACGACCTCGCGGTCGCCGAGCACTTCGGCACCCTGTCGGGCGAGGACGTGGACAAGTTCGCGGGCGTCGATGTCGAGGTCGACCAGCACGGCGTGCCGCTGCTCACCGCCTGCCCGCACCGGATGCTGCTCGCGCGGACCGCGATCCTCGACGACGGCGGCGACCACGTGTGCCTGACCACGCGCGTCCTTCTCGCGCAGTCGAGCGGGCGGTTCCGGCCGCTGCGGGTCTCTGCGGCCGCCCACCTCGACGCCGGCCACGACGCCGACGAGCGGGCGATCGAGCCCTGACGAATCCGGCACGGCTGGTGTGCCGGTGCGCTCTGCGGGTACGAGTACGGCATGGCGCTGACACCAGAGGACGAGCGACGCATCGCCGAGCGGGCCGAGCTCCTGCCCGAGGAACGCGCGGCCGGGAGCGAGAACCCCGAGGCGCAGGCGGAGTCGATCCTCGAGGAGTCCGACGAGCGGGTCGACGACCCCGAGGGGACCCGGCGGGAGAGCCACCAGACCCCCGGCGGGTGATCAGGGCGCCAGCAGCCGGGTGATCTCCGCGGCGGGCAGGGGGCGCGCGTCGGCGTGCCGGGTGCCCGCCCACATGTGGGCCACCTGCGGGTCACCGGCCGCGACGGCGGCGCGGCGCAGTGGTGAGGTCACGTGGTGCAGCTGCGGGTACCCGGCAGGTGCCTCCGCGTGCTCGGCCATGAACCGGTTGGCGAGACCGTGCGCCCACCGGCCGGTGTAGGCCCGGGTCACCCGGGTCGCGGCGAACGCCGGGTCGGTGAGCGCGGCCCGGTGGACCGGGTTGGTGCCGGCCTCGTCGGCGAGCAGGTACGCCGTACCGACCTGAGCGGCGACGGCCCCGCGATCGAGCACCGACGAGACCTCCGCGGCCGAGGCCACGCCGCCACCGGCGGCGACGGGCAGGTCGACCGCGTCGGTCACCGCGGCCAGCAGGTCCAGGAGCGGCGCCGGGTCCGGGTCGGCGTCGAGGTCCCAGGTGCCGCGGTGACCGCCGGCCTCCGGTCCCTGGACCGCCAGCGACGCCGCACCGCGGTCGGCCGCGACGCGCGCCTCCTGCGCGGTCGTCACGGTCACGGCCGTCAGCACTCCGACCTCCGCCAGCCGGCGCAGCACCTCGGCGCTGGGGCAGCCGAACGTGAACGACACGACGTCGGGGCGCGCGTCGAGGACCAGGTCGAGCTTGGCCTCCCAGTCGTCGTCGTCCCACCGCGGCGGCCCGAGCTCGGCACCGAGCCGGTCGGCCTCGGCCCGCAGGGTCCGGCAGTAGGCGTCGATCGCCGCGGCGTCGGGCTCGTAGCGCCCGACCACGAACAGGTTCACGCCGTACGGCGCCGAGGTCGCCGCGCGCAGCGCCTCGATGTCGTCCGCCACCTGTCGCGCCGTCCGGTACCCAGCGGCCAGGAAGCCGAGGCCGCCCGCCTCCGACACGGCCGCCGCCAGCGCCGGGGTGGAGGGGCCGCCGGCCATCGGGGCCCCGAGCACGGGGATGTCCAGGTCGCGCAGGTCGAGCACCCCTCCACGGTAGCGACGACAAGGTGGTGTTTTCCCCGATGCGCGAGACCCCCGGGACGGAGGATCCTGCGACCCGTGAGCTACCCGCCGCCTCCGCCCCCGCCGCAGCCGAACCAGCCCGGGCAGCAGCCGCCGTACCAGCAGCCGCAGCAGCCGTACCAGCAGCCCTACCAGCAGCAGTACGGCGCCCAGCAGCCCTACCAGTACGGCGGCCCGCAGCCGCCGTACCAGCCGCCGCCCCCGGCCAAGAAGGGCGGCAGCGGCTGCCTGGTCGCCGTCGTCGTGGTGGTGGTCGTCATGCTCCTGGTCTGCGGGGTGGGTGGGTTCTTCATCTGGCGGGCCGCCAAGGACGTGACGGACACGATCAAGAACACGGTGCCGGGCCTCGGAGGGGCCGAGTGCCCGAGCGAGGGCGACGTGTCGGACAAGATCGGCTCGGACGTGTCGCTCGACCTCTCGGGCAACGTGGTCGTGGCGGCGGGCTGCTACTACAGCGGCGACAAGGTGCAGATCACCCTCGCGAAGGGTGCCGGCGTGATCGCCGACGACGAGATCAAGAGCGTCCGCGAGGAGGCGGCGAACAACGGCGTCGAGGCCCAGTCCATCGATGTCGGCGACGGCGGGGTCGTCTACGCGACACCGACGGTGGTCGATGCGATCACCAAGTCCGACGGTGCGCTCTTCGAGGTCGAGGTCGACGCGCAGGGCAGCACCGACCTCAGCGGCAAGGCCGATGCCGGGGTCGACATCCTGAAGGCCTTCATCGACGCCCAGTGACTAGAGCTCGGCGACCACCACGTCGAGCTGGGTGCCCTTCTCTGCCGCTTCGCCGACCTCGACGGTCCAGCCGAGGTCGCGGAGGGCGTCCGCGAGCGCCGCGGGGGTGCGCGGGTCGGCCCCGTCCTCGAGCAGGGCGCGCACGATCCGCCCCTTGGTCGCCTTGTTGAAGTGCGACACGATCTTCCGCTGACCGCCGACCTCGTGCAGCACGCGGACGGTGGCGACACGGGAGCCGAGCCGGGCCGGCGGGCGCCAGAAGGCGGCGTACATGCTGGACCGCAGGTCCACCAGGAGGCCGCGGCCGAGGGCCTCCTCGACGGCGCCTCCGAGCGCGTCCCGCCAGACGCCTGCGACCGGCCCGAGGCCGGGCAGCGCGGCGTCGCCGGACAGCCGGTAGGCAGGGATCCGGTCGCCGAAGCGGACCAGCCCGAACAGGCTGGAGGTGACCGCCACCCGGGTCGCCGCGCGGCGCCGCGCGGCTGCCGACAGCGACCCGGCGTCGAGGGCGTCGTACAGCACGCCGGCGTAGACGCGGTCCGCGCGTGCCGTCGGGGCCGACTCCAGCCGCGCGTTGCGCTCGACGAGGTCGGCCTGCCCGGCCGACAGCCCGAGCACCTCCACCGCGCGGTCCGGCTCGTCGCGGCACAGCCCGACCAGCGCGTGCAGCACCCGCTTGCGTGCGTCGGTCAGGACGGTGAGCGCGAGCGCGTCGAGGTCGAGCGCGCGGCCCCGGGAGGGCGCGGCCTTGCCCTCGCTGGGCGGCAGCAGGATGAGCACGCGGCAAGGCTAGAGCCCGCGCCGGCCACCTACCGCAGGAGGATGACAGCGGACTCGGGACGGCGGAGAGTGTCCCCGTGACCGAGACCTACGTCTTCGACCCGTTCGCACCTGGCTACACCGACGACCCCTATCCGGAGTACGCGCGGCTGCGCGCGTCCGGCGCGGCGCACGAGCACCCGCTGGGGTTCTGGGTGCTGTCCCACCACGAGGACGTGTCCGCGCTGCTGCGCGGGTCTCTCTCGGTCGAGGAGCGCAACGTGGGCGGCGCGCTGGCCGACCTCAACGCCGAGATGTACGGCGAGCGCGAGGAGCGCTCGGGCGGGCTGTCCATGCTCGACCGCGACCCGCCGGTCCACACGCGGCTCCGCAAGCTGGTCTCCAAGGCGTTCACGCCCCGGTCGATCGCCGCGCTGGAGCCGGAGATCGTGAGCCTGGTCGACGAGCTGCTGGACCGGATGTCGGGTCCGGTCGACCTGGTCGAGGCGCTCGCCTTCCCGCTGCCGTTCGCCGTCATCTCCCAGATGATGGGCCTGCCCGACAGCGCGGACCACGCGCGGATGCGGGAGCTCACCGGGACCCTGGTGCGGTCGCTCGAGCCGGTGGTCGACCCCCAGGTCGCGGCCGAGATCATGGCGGCCGACGAGGAGCTCAGTGCCCTCGCGCGCGGCTTGATCGCGTGGAAGCGCGCGAACCCGGGCGAGGACCTGATGACCGCGCTCATCCGCGCCGAGGACGACGGCGACGTCCTCGACGACGACGAGCTGGTGGCCCAGGTCGTCCTGCTCTACGTCGCGGGCCACGAGACGACGGTGAACCTGATCGCCAACGGCGCCCTGGCGCTGCTGCACCACCCCGACCAGGCCGCGATGCTGCGCGAGCAGCCCGATCTCGCCGGCAACGCGGTCGAGGAGCTGCTGCGCTACGACTCGCCGGTCCAGTTCAGCCGGCGGATCACGCTGGCGCCGTACGAGGTCGACGGCCGCACGATCCCGCAGGGCTCGTTCGTCATGGCGGGACTGGGCGCGGCCAACCGCGACGAGGCCCAGTGGGGGCCCGACGCCGACCAGCTGCGCATCGACCGGCCGGAGCCGCGGAGCCACCTCTCGTTCGGCGCCGGTGTGCACCACTGCCTCGGCGCCGCGCTGGCCCGGCTCGAGGGCCGGATCGCGATCCAACGGCTGGTCGAGCGCTTCCCGCGGCTCGCCCTCGACGGCGACGTCGAGTGGAACGGCCGGATCAACCTGCGCGGCCCGAACACGCTCCCGGTGACCACCGGCTAGATCAGTACTGTCTGGGCCATGCCGAGCAATCTCGTGGTCCGGGTCCGGGCGACGTCGTCGGAGCTCCAGGACGCGCTGGCCCGGGTCGAGCGGGAGCTGGAGCTGCCGGACGGGTTCGCACCCGAGGTGGTGGAGGCCGCGGTGGCCGCCTCCACCGCCCCCGCGCTGCCGGACCTCGACCGCACCGACATCCCGTTCCTCACCATCGACCCCGAGGGCTCGATGGACCTCGACCAGGCGATGCACATCGAGCGGTCCGCGGACGGCTCGGGCGGCTACACCGTGCACTACGCGATCGCCGACGTCGCTGCCTTCGTGAAGCCCGGCGACCCGGTGGACGCGGAGGCGCACCGGCGCGGCGAGACGCTGTACGGCGCCGGCACGCGGATCCCACTGCACCCCGCCGAGCTCTCCGAGGGCGTCGCATCGCTGCTGCCCGACCAGGTCGCACCCGCGTTGCTCTGGACGATCCCGGTCGACGCGGACGGCGATTGGCACGACGTCACGGTCGAGCGCGCCAGGGTGCGGTCCCGGCAGCGCTGGTCCTACGTCGACGCGCAGAAGGCGCTCGACGCGGGCGACGGGTCCGCGGGAGACGTCCTCCCGCTGCTGCGCGAGGTCGGCAGGCTGCGCGAGGCCAAGGAGGCCGAGCGTGGCGGCATCAACCTGCCGATCCCGGAGCAGGAGGTCGAGGTCGTCGACGGCGTCTTCAGGCTCGAGCTGCGCGAGCAGCTGCCGGTGGAGATGTGGAACGCCCAGATCTCGCTGATGACCGGCATGGCCGCCGCCGCGATGATGATCGAGGGCAAGGTCGGGCTGCTGCGCACGCTGCCACCGCCGGACCCCCGCGACGTCGCGCGGCTGCACCGGGTGGCGAAGGGCCTCGGCATCGAGTGGCCCCGCGACCTGCCCTACCCCGAGCTGATCCGCTCGCTCGACCGCAGCAAACCGGCCCACCTGGCGCTGGCGGTCGCCTGCACACGGCTGCTGCGGGGCTCGGGCTACGCCGACTTCGACGGAACCGTGCCGGAGCAGCACGAGCACAGCGCGATCGCGGCGCCGTACGCCCACGTCACCGCGCCGCTGCGGCGGCTCGGGGACCGCTACGCCGGCGAGGTCTGCGTCGCTTTGTCCGGCGGCCGCCCGGTGCCTGAGTGGGCGTGCACCGGCCTGCCCGAGCTCCCGAGCATCCTGCAGGGCGCCGACCAGCGAGCGCACGCCTACGAACGTGCCGTGATGGACCTCATCGAGGCCGGGCTGCTGCAGGGCCGGGTGGGCGAGGACTTCCCCGGCGTCGTCACCAGCGTCGACGAGAAGGACCCCGGGCGCGGTGTCGTGCTGGTCGCCGGCATCGGCGTCGAGGCGCCGGTCGTGGCCGCCTCGGGGAAGCTGCCGCTCGGCACCGACGTCACCGTGCGGCTCACGCGCGCCGACCTGTCCTCGCGGAAGGTGGAGTTCTCGCTTGGCTGACGCCGCGAAGGTCCTGGTCACCGGGGGAGTGCGCTCCGGCAAGTCCCGCCACGCCGAGCGTCTGCTGTCCGAGCTGGAGCCGGTGACGTACGTCGCCGCCGGCCCGACCTTCGACGACCCGGACTGGCAGGCGCGGGTCGCTGCCCACCGCGACCGGAGGCCCCCCGCCTGGACGACGGTCGAGACCGTCGACCTCGAGTCGGCCGTCCGGTCGGCCATCGGGCCCGTGCTGGTCGACTGCCTCGGTACCTGGCTCGCCGGCGTCATCGACGAGGAGCGCCTCTGGGACGCGCCGGCCGGCGACGTCGACGACGCCGTGCTGTCCCGACTCGCCGGCGTCGTCGCCGCGATCGGCGACGCCACCCAGCGGGTCGTGGTCGTCACCAACGAGGTCGGCCTCGGGGTCGTGCCGGAGCACCGCTCGGGACGGCTCTTCCGCGACCTGCTCGGCACGGTCAACCAGCGGGTCGCCGAGGCGTGCGACGAGGTGCACCTCGTCGTCGCCGGCCGGGTGCTGGTGCTCTGAGGCGGCTCAGGCGCCGGCGAGACCGAGCAGCAGGGTCGCGAGGGCGAGCTCGATCGCCGCACCGAACACGTCACCGGTGACGCCGCCGAACCGGCGCGTGCACCGCCAGGCCAGGACGACGACGACCAGGGCAGCGGCCGCCACGGCGAGCGGCCCGCGCACCGCGTCGGCGAGGACAGCCACAGCGGCGAGCGCCGCCCAGCCGGGGACCGCGACGAGCAGCGGCACGCGTCGGGCGAACGTCACCCCGAGCCCGTCCGGGCGCGCGGCCGGGACGGGCGAGGCGCACACGATCCAGAGCGCCGCACGGGACGCGCACACGCAGAGCCCGGCGAGGACCGCCGAGCGCACGTCGCCGACGTACGCCGCCAGCGCCCCCGCCTGGGCGCCGAGCACGACCACCAGAGCGGCCGCGCCCGCCGGACCCGCCGTACCGCCCTTCATCACCGCCAGCGACCGCTCCCGGTCGTAGGACGCCGTCAGCCCGTCGGCGACGTCCGCGAGCCCGTCGAGGTGCAGCGCGCGCGAGCCGAGCGCGAGCAGGCCGAGGGCGACGAACGCCACCCCGAGCGGGGGCAGCGAGGCCTGGGCGCCGCCCCAGCAGGCCAGGGCCACGACCGTCGCGAGCGGGACCGCCGCGAGAGGAGCCGCGAGCAGCGCGCCGAGCGCGGTCGCCGGCCGCACCTCCAGCACCGGCCGGACCGGGACGCAGGTGAGCATCCCGACCGACAGGCGGAGGCTGCGTGCGACGCCGGAGGGGCTCACATCAGGTCGGCGAGCAGCGCCACGTCGCGCAGCAGGGCGACTGCCGACCGCAGCACCGGCACCGCGGCGACCGCGCCGGAACCCTCGCCGAGCCGCAGGCCGAGGTCCAGGACCGGCTCCAGGCCGAGCTTCTCCAGGGCGAGCGACTGCGCCGGCTCGGTCGACCGGTGGCCGGCGGCGCACCATGCCGAGACTCCCGGCGCCAGGCGCTCGGCGGTGAGCGCGCACGCGACCGACATCAGGCCGTCGAGCAGCACCGGCACGCGGGACTCAGCCGCCTGGACGAGGTAGCCCACCGTCGCCGCGAGGTCCGCCGAGCCCACCGCCCGGAGCGTCTGCAGCGGATCGTCGAGCCGCGAGCCGGCCCGGTCGAGCGCGGCCTGGACGACGGCAACCTTGTGCTCGAGCGCCGCGTCGTCGACACCGGTGCCCCGGCCGGTGACCTCGGCAGCCGGCAGGCCGAGCGCCGCGGCGACCATCGCCGCCGCCGGGGTGGTGTTGCCGATGCCCATGTCACCCGACAGCAGCAGCTGCGCGCCCGCGGCGATCTCCTCCAGGGCCACGGCACGCCCGGCCGCCAGGGACCGCTCGAGCTCGTCCGCGGTGAGCGCGTCCTCCAGGTGGATCGCACCGCTGCCGCGGCGGACCTTGTGCGCCCGCACCTCGTCCGGGACGCCCTCGAGGTCGTCGTCGACGCCGATGTCGAGCACCCGCACGTGCACGTCGTGGGCGGCGGCCAGCGCGTTCACGCCGGCCCGGCCGGCGACGAAGGTCCGCACCATCGCTGGCGTGATCGCCGGCGGGTAGGCGGACACGCCGTGTCGCGCGACGCCGTGGTCGCCGGCGAAGATCACCAGCCGCACGTCGTCCAGCGGCTCCGGGGGGACGCAGCCCTGGCAGGCGGCGACCCACGCGCCGAGCACCCCGAGCCTGCCCAGCGCTCCCGCGGGCGTCGCCAGGCCGGCGAGTCGCTCGGCCGCGGCGGCGGCGGTGGCGGGATCGGGCGGGCTCACGGTGGAGGTCACGGGCAGGCAACCTACTCCGGCTCCGGCACCGCTGCGCGCGTGGTCCCCGCGCCCCCGGAGGGACAAACTTCCAGGCTGTTTTTTCAATTCTGAACCGAACCCGCAACATTTCGGTTAACGTCGATGACTACATCAACTAAGTTTCTCTAGGGGGAACCTTCATGCAGCACCGATCTCGGGGCTCGTTCGCGCCTCGACTCGCCGGAGGCGTCGCGACCGGCGCTCTCCTGCTCAGCACCCCGCTGCTCGCCTCCGCGGCGCTCGCAGCCCCGGCGGCGACGAGCACGTCGGGCGTCACCGGCGCGTCGACCTGGGTCGAGCAGGCGTACTTCTGCGACGGCAACGACTACACGCCGAACCAGTCCGACGTGTACGGCCCGAACCCGGCGCCCTTCGGCCCCGGCAGCCACCAGGCGACGCTCAACGACAACGACCTGCGCACCGAGCTCTACCGCACCCCGGCCTACGACGGCACCCGCCTCGCCGACCTCGACCGGCTGGACTACTCGACCTTCGCGACGGCGACCGACGCGGGCACCGGCCTGCGCCAGCCGACGTACCTCCGGCTCAACGTGGACAACGACGGCGACGGCGCCTCCGACGCCTCGCTGTTCTTCTTCCCCGCGAACAACACCGACTCCAACGGTGACGGCGTCAAGAACGACGTGTGGCAGAGCTGGGCGACCATCGACGGCCAGTGGGGCGTTGGTGGCGACAGCGACTACACGACGCTGGCCGACTACGCGGCGGCCAACCCGGACGCCACGATCGTCAACAACTCCGCCAACGGCACCGACGCCAGCGGCGGCGGCGTCGCGCTCATCGTCGGGTGCGGCCAGGGCGGCTCGAGCGACAACCAGATCAACGGTCGCTACGACGTCGACCGCGTCATCGTCGGGCTGACCGACGGCACGACGACGCTCTACGACCTCGGGCGGCGCGACACCGAGACCGGCAGCACCGACGACATCACCGTCGACCCGGCCGACCGGCACGACTGGGTCAGCCGGGCGTTCTTCAACGATCCGAACTACGAGGAGCTCGACAGCAACCAGTCGTTCGTCAAGGGCCCGGGCAACCCGCCGCTCGGCGTCGGCAGCCTGCGCGCCGCGATCGGCAGCAACGGCAACCGCATCGAGCAGTTCCGCACCGCCCAGTACGACGGCCAGGCCCTGCGCCGGCTGACGACCCTCGACTACTCGACCTACGAGCGGGCGACGGCCGGCAACGACACCGCGCAGCAGCCGTTCTACCTCCGGCTCAACGTCGACAGCGACGGCAACGGCCAGTTCGACCCCGGCGCCGGCGACGAGCAGCTGTTCTTCTTCCCGGCGAACAACGGCACGGTCCAGCAGTCGACCTGGCAGGACTGGAACGCCGGCCAGGGCGTGTGGTCCGTGGGCGGCGACGCCGGCCCGGCCGACTCCTTCCCGCTCGACCAGTACGTCGCGGCGCACCCGGACGCCCGGATCGGCACCGAGGGCAACGCGGACGGCAGCAACGGCGGCGTCACCTTCATGGTGGGCGGCGGGGGCTCCGACTACGACGCCCAGCGCAACGGGGAGTACTTCCTCGACGCGATCAAGGTCGGGTTCGTCGACGCCGCGACGTCCCGCACGCCCGCGACGGACGCGTTCGACCTCGAGCCGACGATGCCGCAGGTGTCGGTCGGCGACGCCAAGGTCAAGGAGGCCAACCGCGACACCGCGCACCTCACGTTCCCGGTGGCCATCGACCACGCCTTCGGCGAGGACGTCACGGTCGACTACCAGACCCAGGACGGGACGGCCGTGGCCGGCGAGGACTACGTGGCAACCACGGGCACGGCGACGATCCCCGCCGGTTCGACGTCGACGAACGTGTCCGTCACCGTCGTCGGTGACAAGGTCGCCGAGCCCAAGGAGTCGATGAGCCTCGTGCTGACCGACCCCGCCTTCGGCAACCTCGCGGACGGCACCGGCACCGGTGTCATCGTCGACAACGACACCAGCGTCGACCTCCATCTCCGTAACACCAAGGGGCCCAAGGTCCGTGCCGAGGTCAGCACGACGCCGGCCGCCAAGGGCCGTTCGGTCTCCCTCTACGGTGGCGAGGTCGGCTCGAAGTCGACCGCGCTCTTCAACGGGAAGCTGGACTCCGACGGCACGCTGGACAAGGTGCTCGCGCAGCGCTACGACCGCGGCACCGAGGTGCAGGTCTACGCGAAGGTCTTCACCAAGCAGGGCGCCTACCGGTCGGAGACGCTGACCATCACGGTGCGCTGATCGCAGCTTGCGAGTGAGGGCGGTGGCCTCGGGGCCACCGCCCTCTGCTGTGTCGGCGGTGTCTGCCACTCTTTCGGCGGTCGGGTCGCGTAGTCTCTGAACCCTTCCCCCGACCGCCCGCCCACCCATCTCGAGGAGCCAGCAGCACCGATGGCAGACGCCGGGGACCGTTCGGACTTCGTCCACCTGCACGTCCACACCGAGTACTCGATGCTCGACGGGGCGTCGCTCCTCGACGGGCTGTTCACGCGGGTCAGCGACCTCGGCATGGGGTCGATCGCGATGACCGACCACGGCAACCTGCACGGCGCCTACGACTTCTACAGCAAGGCCAAGAAATACGGCGTCAAGCCGATCATCGGCATCGAGGCCTACCTCACGCCCGGCACCCACCGCGGCGAGCGGCGCCGGGTCCGCTGGGGCCAGTCGTCGGCCGACGGCGGCGGTGTCATCGAGGAGGGTGGCAACGACGTCGCCGGCGGTGGCGCCTACACCCACATGACGATGTGGGCGGAGAGCACCGAGGGGATGCACAACCTGTTCCGGCTCTCCTCCCGGTCCAGCCTCGAGGGCTTCTTCTACAAGCCCCGGATGGACAGGGAGCTGCTCGCCGAGCACAGCAAGGGCCTGATCGTCTCGACCGGGTGCCCGAGCGGCGCGATCCAGACCCGGCTCCGCCTCGGTCAGTACGACGAGGCCGTGCGCGAGGCCACCGAGCTGCAGGACATCTTCGGCCGCGACAGCGTGTTCCTGGAGCTGATGGACCACGGGATCGAGATCGAGAAGCGGGTCCGCGACGACCTGCTCCGGCTCGGCAAGGAGCTGGGCATCCCACCGGTCGCCACCAACGACTCCCACTACAACAACCCCGAGGACGCCGACGCGCACGACGCCCTGATCTGCGTCGCGTCCGGCAAGCGGCTCTCCGACACCAACCGGCTCAAGTTCGACGGCGGCGGCTACTACATCAAGTCCGCCGCGGAGATGCGCGAGCTCTGGGCCGACCGGTTCGGCATGCCCGAGGCGTGCGACAACACCCTCGCGATCGCGGAGCGCTGCTCGGTCCAGTTCACCGAGTCGACCGGCGGCTACATGGCGCGCGCCGACATCCCGGCGGGGGAGACCGAGGAGAGCTGGTTCAGCAAGGAGGTCTGGCGCGGCATCGAGGCGCGCTACCCGGGCGACCGGCTGACCCAGGAGGTCAAGGACCGCGTCGAGATGGAGCTCGCGATCATCTCGCAGAAGGGCTACTGCGGCTACTACCTCGTGGTCGCCGACTTCATCCAGTGGGCCAAGGACAACGGCATCCGGGTCGGCCCGGGCCGCGGCTCCGGTGCCGGCTCGATCGCGGCCTACGCACTGCGCATCACCGACCTGTGCCCCCTCGAGCACGGTCTGTTCTTCGAGCGCTTCCTCAACCCCGAGCGCCCGTCGATGCCCGACTTCGACATCGACTTCGACGACCACCGCCGCGGCGAGGTGATCCAGTACGTCGCCGAGAAGTACGGCGCCGAGAAGGTCGCCCAGATCGCCACGTTCGGCCGGCTCAAGTCCAAGGCCGCGATCAAGGACGCCGCCCGGGTGCTCGACCACGGCTTCGGCGTCAGCGACATGATCACCAAGGCGCTGCCGCCCGACGTGATGGGCAAGGGCGTCGCGCTCAAGGACCTCTTCGACGAGACCTCCAAGCGCTACTCCGAGGGCGGCGAGTTCCGCGCGCTCCACGAGCAGAACCCCGACGTGCGCACGATCTACCAGACGGCTCGCGGCCTCGAGGGCCAGATCCGCAACTGGGGCGTCCACGCGGCCGGCGTGATCATGTCCAGCGAGCCGCTGATCGACATCGTGCCGATCATGGCGCGCCCGCAGGACGGCGCGATCATCACCCAGTTCGACTACCCGATGTGCGAGGCGCTCGGGCTGGTCAAGATGGACTTCCTGGGGCTCTCCAACCTGCACACCCTCGAGGACGCCCTGGTCAACATCAAGGCCAACCGCGGCGAGGACGTGGTGCTCGAGGAGCTGCCGTTCGACGACCGGGCGACCTACGAGCTGATGGGCCGGGGCGACACGCTCGGCGTGTTCCAGCTCGACGGTGGCGGCATGCGGGCCCTGCTGCGCTCGATGCAGCCCGACCAGTTCGCCGACATCACGGCCGTCTCCGCGCTCTACCGCCCCGGCCCGATGGGCGCCGACTCCCACAACAAGTACGCCCGCCGCAAGAACGGCCGCGAGCCGATCGAGCCCATCCACCCCGCCCTAGCGGAGCCGCTGGAGGAGGTGCTGGGGGAGACCTACGGCCTGATCGTCTACCAGGAGCAGGTCATGGCGATCGCCCAGGTGCTCGCCGGGTTCTCGCTGGGCGCCGCGGACAACATGCGCCGCGCGATGGGCAAGAAGAAGAAGGAGGAGCTCGACAAGCAGTACGCCGGCTTCGAGTCCGGCATGCTCGAGCGCGGCTACCCGCAGGACGCGGTGAAGAAGCTCTGGGACATCCTCGTCCCGTTCGCCGACTACGCGTTCAACAAGTCGCACTCCGCCGCCTACGGCGTCATCACCTACTGGACCGCTTACCTCAAGGCCAACTACCCCACCGAATACATGGCGGCGCTCCTGACCTCGGTCAAGAGCGACAAGGACAAGATGGCCATCTACCTCAACGAGTGCCGGCGGATGAGGATCGCGGTCCTGCCGCCCGACGTCAACGAGTCCTCCCACGACTTCACGGCGGTCGGCACCGACATCCGGTTCGGCCTGACGGCGGTCCGCAACGTCGGCAGCAACGTGGTCGACGCGATCGTCGAGGCCCGCGAGGAGAAGGGTCGCTTCGAGGACTTCGACGACTTCCTGTCCAAGGTGCCGATCCAGGTCTGCAACAAGCGGGTCATCGAGTCCCTCGTGAAGGCGGGCGCCTTCGACGACCTCAAGCACAAGCGCCGCGCCCTCGTCGCGATCCACGAGACGGCGGTCGACCAGTACGTCGACATCAAGCGCAACGAGGCGATCGGGCAGGACTCGCTCTTCGCCGACATGGGCAGCCTCGGCGACGAGTCCGAGTGGGGCGGCTTCGGCGTCTCGGTGACCATTCCGGACCTGGAGGAGTGGGACAAGCGCACGCTGCTCGCCCACGAGCGGGACATGCTCGGCCTCTACGTCTCCGACCACCCGCTGCTCGGCCTGGAGCACGTGCTGTCCAACGGCACCGACACCACGATCGGCCAGCTGCTGCAGGACGAGGAGCGGGCCGACGGCTCGCCCGTCACCGTCGCCGGGCTGGTGACCTCGGTGCAGCGCAAGATCACCAAGAAGGGCGACCCCTGGGCGATGGTCACCCTCGAGGACCTCGAGGGGGCGATCGAGGTGCTGCTGTTCCCGAGCTCCTACCAGCTCGCCGCGCCGCTGCTCGAGCAGGACGCGATCCTGACCGTCCGCGGGCGGCTCTCGCGGAGCAAGGAGACGCCCGAGCTGCACGCGCAGGAGGTGACCGCGCCCGACCTCGACCGGGGCGCCGCGGACGGGCCGGTCGTCATCAGCCTGCCGCTGACCCGCTGCACGCCGCAGACGGTCGCGGGGATGAAGGACGTGCTGGCCGCGCATCCCGGCCTGAGCGAGGTCCGCCTGCACCTGCTGGCGCGCGACTCCACGAAGCTGATGCGCCTCGGACCGCGGGTCACCCCGAGCCCTGCGCTCTTCGCCGACTTGAAGGCGCTGCTCGGACCGGGTTGTCTCCAAGCATGAGCAGGTCGATCGTTCGCGCCCTGGTGGTGCTGCTGCTGGCTGTCGCGCTGGGCTTCCTCGGCGGCTGGTTGTGGTGGCACTGGTGGGGTCCCGCGACCAAGGGCACGGTCTACGACACGGTCCAGGGTCCGCACTGGTACGACGCCAGCGCCGACGGGCTCAAGCGGGAGTTCTCCGCGACCGCCCAGTACGTCGTCCTGAGTGCCGGGCTCGGGATCCTGTTCGGGGTCGTCGTCGGGCTGCTCGCTCGCGGCCGGGAGCTGCTGTTCGTCGTGCTCCTCCTCGTGGGAGCCGCGGCCACTGCCGCGCTGACCGCCTGGTTCGGGTCGGAGCTCGGCCCGCCGGTCCCACCGGCCACGCACGCCAACATCGGCAAGGACTTCCTGGGCCACCTGTCGGTGAACGGCTGGTCGCCCTACCTCGCGGGCCCGGTCGGGGCGTTGACCGGCTTCCTCGTCGTGCTCCTGTCCCTGCACAGCATGAGCGGCGTACCCGACGTCAGTTCGGGGACCAGCGAGTCCGAGCAACCTCGGTCGCCGGCAGCGAGCTGATCACGTTCATCGCGCGCAGCTCGCTGCGGAGCAGGTCGGTCACCAGGATCAGCCGCTGCTCGGCGTCGTCGGCCTCGAGCAGCTCCTGCCTCTCGGCCATCGGGAGCGGCGCGCAGGCGGCGAGGGTCCAGGACAGGAACAGCGGGTCGTCGGGGATCTGCCCCTCGTAGGGGTCGGTCGCGATCTGCTCGAGCGCATGGCGGTAGGCGGTGAAGGTCGCCCGCGCCCGCTCCATCACGTGGTCCGGCACGGGGACCGTGCGCTCCGGGAGCTGCGCCACCTCGCCCATCGGGAAGTTGCCGGTGCCGTCGAGCCGGTCCAGCCGGATCCGGTCGCGCCCGACGGCGACGATGTCGAAGGTGCCATCGGGGTGGCTCTCGACCTCGGTCATCTGCAGCCGGACGCCGATGCGGAACAGCGACTGGGCCCCGTGGTCGCCGATCTCGTAGCCCTCCCGGATCCCGACCGACCCGAACACCCGCTCCGCGGGGTCCTCGACCCGCAGCAGGTGGTGCACCAGCGCGCGGTAGCGGTCCTCGAACACGTGGAGCGGCACGCTGACCCCCGGGTAGACCACCGCGTTGAGCGGGAACATCGGGATGCGCGTGCTCACGCCTCCAACCTAGGCGGTCGGACCGACGCCTTGGCCGTCAACGCGCGAGCACGTCGTCGATCGCGTCGAGGACCGCCTGCGGCTGGTCCACCATCACCATGTGGCTGGTGTGGTGGACGTGGACCAGGGTGCCGTCGGTGGTCTCGCCGGCGTACTGCCGGTTGTCCGCGTCGGCACTCGCGTCGACGGCCCGGACGTAGGCGTCGGGCAGCTCCCGGAAGTACGGCGGCGGGGGAGCCTGGAGCACCACGACCGGCAGGTCGCCGAAGAGCAGGCCGGGCCGGTCGAGCGCGGCGCTCACCTCGCGCTCGCTCGCGGCGATGTCGAGGTGCTCGTCGTTCAGGCTCGGGTCGTGCGACTCGACGGTCAGGAAGTGCCGCTCCTCGGCCAGGGCCGGTGACTCGTGCGGCCGCTCGGGAGGAAGCGCCGCGCGCGCAGCGTCGTCGACGTGCGATCCCGCCGGGTCGACCAGGACCACGCCGGCGAGGAGCTCCGGGGCCCGGTCCGCCATCAGCACCGCCTCGAACGCGCCCGCCGAGTGGGCGACGAGGAGGAACGGTGGGGCGAGGTCCAGAGCGCTGGTCGCCGCCATCAGGTCGTCCACGGTGTCGCTGCTCGTCCGGCGGGACCCGGGCGCCCGGTCGCTCGCGCCGTACCCGGCCCGGTCGAACCCGCACACGTGGTGGGAGCCGCCGAGATCCTCGGCCATCGGGTACCAGGAGTCGACGCCGAGGTTGCCACCGGAGAGCAGCAGGATCGTGGGCTCGCCGGCCACCGGAGCGCCCACGCACGCGTAGTGCAGCGATCGCCCGCCGATGTCGACGTGCCCGACGGCGGAGGCGGGAGTCGACGCGGAGGCGGCCGGGTCGGGCGAACCACCGGAGCGGCTGGGTGTGTCGTCCCCGCCGCACCCGGCGAGCACGAGCGACGCCGCGGCCGCGGAGGCGGCGAGCGTCGGGCGGATCGCGACCATGCCACCAAGGTGCTCGGCGCGAGCCCGTCCAGCCAGCGTGCCACCACCACGAGGGGTCGGTGCTACCACCGTAGAATCGGCCCATGTCCCTGATCCGCTGCATCGACCTGCGCTCGGCTGCCGCCGATGTCGACTACCGCGCCGCCGTGCCGCGCGCCGAGTTCGACATCGAGGCCGCGACGCATGCGGTGCAGCCGATCCTCGACGCGGTGCGCGACCGCGGGCTCGAGGCGATCCGGGAGTACGGCGAGCGGTTCGACGGCGTCCGCGTCGAGGACGTCCGCGTTCCGACCGAGGCGATGGAGACCGCGCTCGCGGAGCTCGACCCGGCCATCCGCGCCGGCCTGGAGGAGTCCATCCGGCGGCTGCGGGCGACCTGCGCCAACGAGCTCGAGGCCGACGCCGTCACCGAGCTCGCGAGCGGCGCGACCGTGACCCACCGCAAGGTGCCGGTGCAGCGGGTCGGGCTCTACGTCCCCGGCGGCCTTGCGCCCCTCGTCTCGAGCGTGCTGATGAACGTCGTCCCGGCGCAGACCGCCGGCGTCGGCTCGATCGCGCTGGCGAGTCCGCCGCAGAAGGAGTTCGGCGGGGCCGTGCACCCCACGATCCTCGCCGCCTGCGCGCTGCTCGGCGTCCGTGAGGTGTACGCCGTCGGCGGCGCCCAGGCGATCGCGATGTTCGCCTACGGGGCGCCGGCCGGGACGGCCACCGAGGCGATCGCGCCGGTGGACATGGTCACCGGCCCGGGCAACATCTACGTCGTCACGGCGAAGCGGCTGCTCAAGGGCAGGGTGGGCATCGACTCCGAGGCCGGACCGACCGAGATCGCGATCCTTGCCGACCAGACCGCGGACCCGGCGTACGTCGCCGCCGACCTGGTGAGCCAGGCCGAGCACGACCCGCTGGCCGCGGCCGTCCTGGTGACCGACAGCGAGGCCCTGGCCGACGACGTCGAGGCCGAGCTGGACAAGCAGGTCTCGGCGACCAAGCACGTCGAGCGGATCCGGACCTCGCTGTCCGGGAGCCAGTCGGGCATCGTGCTGGTGCGCGACCTGGAGCAGGGTCTCGCGGTCGTCGACGCCTACGCGGCCGAGCACCTCGAGATCCACGCCCGCGACGCGTCGTCCTACGCCGCCCGGGTGCGCAACGCCGGCGCGATCTTCGTCGGTCCCTACGCGCCCGTGAGCCTCGGCGACTACTGCGCGGGCTCCAACCACGTGCTGCCCACCGGTGGCTGCGCCTGCCACTCCTCGGGTCTGTCGGTGCGCGCGTTCACCAAGTCGGTGCACGTCGTGGACTACTCCCGCGAGGCCCTGGCGGAGGTCGCCGACCACGTGACGACGCTGGCGGCCGCCGAGGACCTCCCCGGCCACGGCGCCGCGGTCAAGGTCAGGTTCGATCGGTGACCTGGCCGCCTCTCCGCCCCGAGCTCGCCGGGATCGAGCCGTACGGGGCGCCGCAGCTCCCTGCCGACCGGGCGCCCGTCCAGCTGAACGTCAACGAGAACCCCTACGGCCCGTCCGCGGAGTGCGTCGCCGACATTGCGCGCGCGGTCGCCGAGGTGGCGCCGACCCTCAACCGCTACCCGGACCGGGAGTTCGTCGCGCTGCGCGAGGCGCTGGCGGCCTACCTCTCGCGGGACGGGTTTCGAGGCTCGCAAGCTCGCACCTCAACCACTGAGATCTCCGCGGAGATGGTGTGGGCCGCGAACGGCTCCAACGAGGTCATGCTGCAGCTGCTGCAGGCGTTCGGCGGCCCGGGGCGGACGGCCGTGAGCTTCGCGCCGACGTACTCCATGTACCCGGAGTACGCCCGCGACACGGCCACCACCTGGGTGATGGGCCGCCGCGAGGAGGACTTCGCGATCGACCTCGACCACGCGCGCGCCGTCGTCGCCGAGCACCGGCCGAGCGTGGTCCTGCTGCCGAGCCCGAACAACCCGACCGGCACCGCCCTGCCGCCCGGCACCGTCACCGCTCTCTGCGAGGCGGTCGGCGACGACGGCATCGTCGTCGTCGACGAGGCGTACGGCGAGTTCCGTCGCGCGGGCGTAGCGAGCGCGCTCGAGCTGCTGCCCGCCCACCGCAACCTGGTCGTCACCCGGACGATGAGCAAGGCGTTCGCGGGGGCCGGCCTGCGGCTGGGCTACCTCGCCGCCCACCCCGCGATCTGCGACGCGATCCGCGTCGTCCGGCTGCCCTACCACCTCTCGGCCGTCACGCAGGCGGCCGCCCTCGCGGCCCTTCGGCACGCCCCCGAGCTGCTCGGGAAGGTCGACGAGCTGCGGGTCGAACGGGACCGCACGGTCGCCTGGCTGCGGGCGCAGGGCCTCGAGGCGGCCGACAGCGACGCCAATTTCGTGTTGTTCGGGCGGTTCGACGACCGTCATGCTGTCTGGCAGGGGCTGCTCGACCGGGGTGTCCTGATCCGGGAGACCGGGCCGGACGGCTGGCTGCGGGTGTCGGTCGGCACCGCCGAGGAGATGGCGGCGTTCCAGGACGCCCTGCTGCACGTGATGAAGGAGATCTGATGGAGACCGCACCGCGCACGGCGAGGATCGAGCGCCAGACCAGCGAGTCGAAGGTGCTCGTCGAGGTGGACCTCGACGGCTCCGGCCGCCACGACGTGTCCACCGGCGTCGGGTTCTACGACCACATGCTGATCTCGTTCGCCCGGCACGCGCTGGTCGACCTGACCGTGCAGACCTCCGGCGACACCCACATCGATGCCCATCACACGGTCGAGGACACCGCCATCGTGCTCGGCCAGGCGCTGCGCGAGGCGCTCGGCGACAAGGCGGGCGTGCGCCGCTTCGGCGACGCGACCGTGCCGCTCGACGAGGCGCTGGTGCAGGCCGTCGTCGACGTCTCCGGCCGGCCCTACTGCGTGCACACCGGCGAGCCGGAGGGGCAGCAGTACGTCCTGCTCGGCGGCGGTGACCAGGCGACGCCGTACCTCGGCTCGCTGACGCGGCACGTCTTCGAGACGATCGCCTTCCACGCCCACATCGCGCTGCACGTGCGGGTGCTGGCCGGCCGCGAGCCGCACCACATCGTCGAGACGCAGTTCAAGGCGTTCGCCCGCGCGTTCCGCGACGCGGTGGCGATCGACCCCCGGGAGACGGGCGTGCCGTCCACGAAGGGATCTCTGTGACCGCACCGTCGGTGGTTGTCCTGGACTACGGTTCGGGCAACCTGCGATCGGCCGTGCGCGCGGTCGAGCGCGCCGGCGGCGACGTAACCCTGACCGGCGACCTCGATGCGGCCCTCGCTGCGGACGGGCTCGTGGTCCCCGGCGTGGGTGCCTACGCGGCCTGCATGCAGGGCTTGCGAGCGATCCGCGGCGAGCGCATCATCGCCCGGCGTCTCTCCGGCGGGCGGCCGGTGCTCGGCATCTGCGTGGGGATGCAGATCCTGTTCGAGCGCGGCATCGAGCACGGTGTCGAGACCGAGGGCTGCGGCGAGTGGCCCGGCGTCGTGGAGCGGATCCAGGCGCCGATCGTCCCGCACATGGGCTGGAACACGGTCGAGGCGCCGCAGGGCACGCGGCTGTTCGCCGGCGTGGAGGACGAGCGGTTCTACTTCGTGCACTCCTACGGGGTGCGCGACTGGGCCCTGGTCACGAACGACCGCACGCCGGAGAGCCACCGGCCGCTGGTGACCTGGGCGGAGCACGGCGGCGACCGGTTCGTCGCCGCCGTCGAGAACGGACCCCTGTGCGCCACGCAGTTCCACCCCGAGAAGTCGGGGGACGCGGGCGCCGCACTGCTGAAGAACTGGGTGGACTCTCTTGTCTGAGCTGGATTCGCGCTACCTCGAGCTGCTCCCGGCCGTCGACATCAAGGACGGCCGGGCCGTCCAGCTCGTGCAGGGCGTGGACGGGTCGGAGAAGGTGTTCGGCGACCCGGTCGAGGCGGCGCTGCGCTGGCAGGAGGCGGGTGCGGAGTGGCTGCACCTGGTCGACCTGGACGCTGCGTTCGGGCACGGCCAGAACCGCGAGCTGCAGGCCAGGATCGTCGGCGCCCTCGACATCAAGGTGGAGATGAGCGGCGGCATCCGCGACGACGAGTCGCTCGAGGCCGCGATGGCGACCGGTTGTCGTCGGGTGAACATCGGCACCGCGGCGCTCGAGCAGCCCGAGTGGTGCGCGCGGGCGATCGCGACGTACGGCGACCGGGTCGCGGTCGGCCTCGACGTCCGCGGCCGCACCCTCGCAGCGCGCGGCTGGACCCGCGACGGCGGCGACCTCTACGAGACGCTCGCCCGGCTCGACTCCGAGGGGTGCGCCCGCTACGTCGTCACCGACGTCAACAAGGACGGCATGCTCCAGGGCCCGAACCTGCAGCTGCTGCGCGACGTCTGCGCCGCGACCGACCGCCCGGTCGTCGCCTCGGGCGGCGTCACCACCCTCGACGACATCCGGGCGCTGATGGGCCTGGTCGAGGACGGCGTCGAGGGCGCCATCGCCGGTACCGCGCTCTACACCGGCCGGTTCACCCTCGAGGACGCCCTCGCGCTCACCAAGGGCACGGCATGACCCTCGCCGTGCGGGTGATCCCGTGCCTCGACGTGGACGCGGGCCGCGTGGTCAAGGGGATCAACTTCAAGGAGCTGCGCGACGCCGGGGACCCGGTCGAGCTGGCCCGCACCTACGACGCCGAGGGCGCCGACGAGCTGACGTTCCTCGACATCTCCGCCTCGCACGAGGGCCGGGCCACCACCCTCGAGATCGTGTCCGCGACCGCGGAGCAGGTCTTCATCCCGCTCACGGTCGGTGGCGGCATCCGCACCGTGGAGGACGTGGACCGGATGCTGCGGGCGGGCGCCGACAAGATCGCGGTCAACACCGCGGCGATCCACCGTCCCGAGCTCGTCGCCGAGATCGCCGACCGGTTCGGCAACCAGGTCCTGGTGCTCTCGGTCGACGCCCGCCGGGCGGCCGGCACGCCGTCGGGCTTCGAGGTCACCACGCACGGCGGCCGGCAGTCGGCGGGTCTCGACGCGATCGAGTGGGCCGTCCGGGCCACCGAGCTCGGCGCCGGCGAGATCCTGCTCAACGCCATGGACGCCGACGGCACCGAGGACGGCTTCGACCTCGAGCTGATCCACGCCGTCCGGCGCGAGGTGTCGATCCCCGTGATCGCCTCCGGGGGCGCCGGTGCCGCCGAGCACTTCCCACCCGCGGTCGACGCCGGTGCCGACGCCGTCCTCGCCGCCACGATCTTCCACTTCGGCAAGGTGCGCGTCGGCGACGTCAAGCACTCCCTCTCCGCCGCCGGCTACCCCGTGCGCTGACAGGTCTCCGCCGAATCCTTCCTCGTGCAGCACCGAATCTTCCTTCGTGCGCGCATCCGCGAAAGATTCGGCGCGACACGAGGAAGGATTCGCGGGGGCGGGGGAATAGCCTGCTCGTCCCGCCGGGTTGCGCCCGGGGGTGGGACCAGAGAGCAGGGACGGGTGACGGAGCAGCGCAGGAGCGGAACGGGCACGACTCTCGCGGGGTTCGCCGTGCTGCGGGTGGCGATCAAGCGCGAGCCGTGGATCTTCGCCGCCTCGACCATCGGCAGCCTGCTGTTCGGCGCGCTGACCGTGGCCGACGCGTGGGTGCTCGGGTGGGCGACCGACCACGTCGTGCTGCCGGCGTTCGAGGAGGGCAAGGTCCGGTCCGGCCTGCTCTGGGCGGTGCTCGGGCTGTTCGTCGGGGTGGCGATCCTGCGGGCGGTCGGGATCGTGGCGCGCCGGCTCGGCGCGGGTGTCATGCAGTACCGGATGCAGGCGCACACCCGGCGTGCCGTGACGCGGCAGTACCTCAGCCTGCCCATGTCCTGGCACCAGCAGCACCCGACCGGCGAGCTGCTCTCCAACGCGAACTCCGACGTCGAGGCGGCGTGGGGACCGATCGCTCCGCTGCCGATGGCCGTGGGCACCGTCGCGATGATGGTGATCGCGGTCGTCCAGATGCTCGTCGCGGACCTGGTGCTGGCGGTCGTCGGGCTGCTCGTCTTCCCGCTCGTCATCGCCACCAACGTCGTCTACCAGCGGCTCGCCCAGGGCTGGGCCACGCGCGCCCAGCAGCTGCGCGCGGAGCTCAGCGAGGTCGCGCACGAGTCGTTCGACGGCGCGATGGTCGTGAAGACCCTCGGCCGCGAGCCGGAGGAGACCGCGCGGTTCCGCGTCAAGGCCGAGCACCTGCGGGACGCGAACGTCCGCGTCGGCAGGATCCGCGCGGCGTTCGACCCGACTCTGGCCGCGCTGCCCAGCCTCGCGGTGCTCGTCGTGCTCGTGATCGGCGTGCACCGCGTGCTGTCCGGCGCGACGGTGCCGGGCGACGTCGTCACCGTGACCTACCTGCTGACCGTCGTGTCCTTCCCGATCCGCTCGATCGGCTGGCTGCTCGGGGAGTTCCCGCGCAGCGTCGTCGGCTACCGCCGGGTCGACGCGGTGCTGCGCGCGACCGGCAGCATGGAGTACGGCGACGCGCCCGCACCCGCCGGCGGCGGGGGAGCGCGGCTCGAGGTAGACCGGCTCGCCTACAGCTACGTCCCCGGCCGGCGGCTGCTCCGCGACGTCAGCTTCGACGTCGCGCCCGGCCGCACGGTTGCGCTGGTCGGCGCGACGGCGTCGGGGAAGAGCACGCTCACCAACCTGCTCACGCGACTGGTCGACGTCGACGACGGAGCGATCCGGGTCGACGGCGTCGACGTGCGTGATCTCGAGCGCGGCGCCCTCGCCGACGTGCTCGCCGTGGTCCCGCAGACCGCGTTCCTCTTCGACGACACGGTGCGCGGCAACGTCACGCTCGGCGCCGAGGTGACCGACGACGACGTCTGGGCGGCGCTGCGGATCGCCCAGGCCGACGGCTTCGTCGCCGCCCTTCCCGCCGGCCTCGACACCCGGCTCGGTGAGCGGGGGACGTCGCTCTCCGGCGGCCAGCGCCAGCGGATCTCCCTCGCCCGAGCCCTCGTACGCCGACCGCGGCTGCTCGTCCTCGACGACGCCACGTCGGCGGTGGACCCGGAGGTCGAGGCCCGGATCCTCGCGGGCCTGCGGGAGTCCGGCACCGGGAGCACCCTCGTCGTGGTCGCCTACCGCAAGGCGACGATCGCCCTGGCCGACGAGGTGCTCTACCTCGCCGACGGCCACGTCGCCGACCGCGGCCCGCACGAGGACCTGGTCGCGCGCAACCCCGACTACGCACGGCTCGTCAACGCCTACGAGAGCGAGCTCGGCGACCGGGCGGAGCTGTCGGGGGAGGTGCTGCCGTCATGACCCTGCTCGACTCCGGCGAGGACGTCGGCGCGATCGAGACGATCCGCCGCGGCGTCCACCACTCACCCGAGCTCAAGGACGGGATCGGTGTCACGCTGCTCCTCGCCGTGCTCGCCTCGGTCGGGCAGGTCATCGTGCCGATCGCGATCCAGCAGTCCGTCGACCACGGCCTGCGCGCCCCGGGCGGCCCGGACGTCACGTTCACCACCTGGGCGGCGGTCGCCGCGGCCGCCGCGATCGCCGTGACGAGCTGGGCGTCGTACGCCATGACCGCCCGCCTCTTCACCACCGCCGAGCGCGGTCTCGCGACGCTGCGCGTGAAGGCGTTCCGGCACGTCCACGACCTGCCGCTGCTCACCCAGAACACCGAGCGCCGCGGTGCCCTCGTCTCGCGCGTCACCAGCGACGTCGACCAGGTCAGCCAATTCCTCGTCTACGGCGGCCTGCTGTTCGTCGTCAGCGTGGGTCAGATGATGGTCGCGACGATCGTGATGATCGTGTACTCCTGGCAGCTCGCTCTCGTGGTCTGGACGTGCTTCGCCCCCCTGTTCCTGTCCATGCGCTGGTTCCAGCGCAAGCTCGCCGAGGCGTACGGCGTCGTGCGGCGCCAGGTCGGCGTGCTGCTGTCGGCGATCTCCGAGCCGGTCGTCGGCGCCGCCGTCGTCCGGTCCTACGCCGTCGAGGACCGCACGCAGGCGCGGATCGACGACGCCGTCGCGGCCTACCAGGACGCGAGCACGCGGGCGCAGGGGTTCACGGTGGTGTCGTTCTCGCTCGGCGGCGTGTCCGCGGGCCTCGCCAATGCCGGCGTCCTCATCGTCGGCATCTGGCTGGGTTTCGCGGGCGACATCACCGCCGGCAAGGTGCTCGCGTTCGCGTTCCTGGTGACGCTGTTCGTCGGCCCGGTCCAGATGGGCACCCAGATCCTCACCGACGCGCAGAACGCGATCGCCGGCTGGCGGCGGGTGATCGGGATCCTCGACACCCCGGCCGACCTCGTCGACCCCGGTCCGGCCGGCCGGGTCCTGCCGCACCATGCGGTGGACGTGCGGTTCGAGCGGGTCGGCTTCGCCTACCCGGGTGGCCCGCCGGTGCTGCGCGACATCGACCTCGACATCCCGGCCGGTCGCCGGGTCGCCGTGGTGGGGGAGACCGGCTCGGGCAAGTCGACGATCGCGAAGCTGCTGACCCGGCTGATGGACCCGACCGAGGGTCGGGTGCTGCTCGACGGCCTCGACCTGCGCGAGGTGTCCGAGACGTCGCTGCGCGCGAGGGTGGTGCTGGTGCCGCAGGAGGGATTCCTGTTCGACGACACCCTGGCCGCGAACGCCCGCTACGGGAGGCTCGACGCCACCGACGACGACATCGCCGCGGCCGCCGACGAGATCGGCCTCGGTGACTGGCTCGCGGCTCTGCCCGAGGGGCTCGCGACCGAGGTCGGCCAGCGCGGGGAGTCGCTGTCGGCGGGGGAGCGGCAGCTGGTCGCGCTGCTCCGCGCCCAGCTCGCCGATCCGGACCTGCTCGTCCTCGACGAGGCGACCAGCGCCGTCGACCCCGAGCTGGAGACCCGGATCGGCCGCGCCCTGGAACGTCTCATGAGCGGACGGACCTCGGTGACGATCGCCCACCGGCTCTCGACCGCAGAGGCGGCGGACGAGGTCGTGGTCGTCGACCGGGGCCGGATCGTCCAGCGCGGACCCCACACCGAGCTGGTCCGTCAGGACGGCAGCGTGTACGGCGGGCTGCACGCATCGTGGGTCGCCCAGCAGTCCTCGCGGGTCGAGTAGCCATAATCGACCCGTGAGCTTCCTGGACCAGCAGATCGCGGACCGGCTGCACCGCACCGCCGAGGGTCTGGTGCCGGCCATCGTCCAGCAGCACGACACCGGCGAGGTGCTGATGCTCGCCTGGATGGACGACGAGGCGCTGCACCGCACGCTGACCACGGGCCGGGCGACGTACTGGAGCCGCTCGCGGCAGGAGTACTGGGTCAAGGGCGAGACCTCCGGGAACCCGCAGCACGTCGTCGAGGTACGGCTGGACTGCGACGGCGACACCCTGCTGCTCAAGGTCGACCAGGAGGGCGTCGCCTGCCACACCGGCGACCGCACCTGCTTCGACCAGGGGCTCATCGGTGGCTGACGCGCGCGCTCGCCGTACCTTCGTCCCGACCGTCCTCGCCGGGCTCGCCGGCGCCGGGCTGGTCGCGCTCGCCGGGAACAAGGCGTGGGTCTCGCCGTCCGGGGACAGCGCGAACAGTGCCGTCACGCAGCTGATCGAGGCCGCGGCCGGCAAGTCCGGCTCCTCCGCATCGACCGCGATCGCGCTCGTGCTGCTCGCGTCCTGGGGTGTCGTCCTGGTGACCCGCGGCCGGTTCCGCAGGGTGGTCGCGTGGTTCGGTGCGGCGGTCGCGATCGTGCTGTTCGTGGTCGTCGTCGCGGGCTGGAGCGTCGCTCGCCAGCAGCTGCTGGACCAGTACGCGCCGTACTCCGACACACACCCGGACACGTCCTGGACGGTCTGGGCCTACCTCGCCGCGCTCGGCGCCGCGGTCGCGCTCGCCGCCGGGGTGCTCGCGCTGCGGTACGTCGGCGGCTGGCCCGAGATGGGGAGCCGGTACGACGCCCCGACCGCCTCTGCAGAGGACCCCTCCGCGCCCGGCCAGCCGGTGGAGGAGCAGTCCAGCATCGACATCTGGAAGTCGCTCGACGAGGGCGAGGACCCGACCGCCTGAGCGGGCACTAGACTTCCGGCAGTTCAACCCACGAGCTTCGAGGAGCACCGATCGATGGCCGACAACCACGGCAACACCCCGGCGGCCTGGACCGCCGTCTTCGTCGCCCTTGCGGGGTTCCTCGTGGGCGGCATCGGGCTGATGCTGAGCCCGGTCAGCATGGTGATGTTCTGGATCGGCGTGGCGATCGTCGTCGCGGCAGGTGTCGTCTTCGTGGCGATGGACAAGATGGGACTGCACGAGACCGACCACTGAGCCCCCTCGGTGGGCGCTGAGGAGGCGCCATGACGCTCGACGAGCTCTCCGGGACCGAGGTCCTGGCAGCCGACGCGCCCGCGGTGCGTTCGCGCACCCGCCGGATGGTCGCGCCGCTGGTCGTCGCCGGCGGCCTCACCGCGATGACGGTCGCCCTGCACTTCCGCGACCCGCACGACCACGGCTCCTGGGGCTTCTGCCCCCTCGCGGCGATGGGCGTCTACTGCCCCGGCTGCGGCGGCCTCCGCGCGGTCAACGACCTCAGCAATGGTCAGCTCGGAGCTGCCGCCTCCAGCAACCTGCTCTTCATCGTCTCGCTGCCGTTCCTCGCCTACGCGTTCGGGCGCTGGACCTACGGGCGCTGGACCGGCCGGCCGTGGCAGCCGTCCGGGCGCTCGATGAACGTCACCGCTGTCGTCGTGTGCGCGCTGATGCTGGTCTTCGCCGTGCTCAGGAACACGACGGCGGGGTCCTGGCTCGCGCCCTGACCCCGCCGCCGCTGGCCGACCTGGGTCAGCTGGTGCTCGTGTAGAAGTTGAAGTCGCCGGTGGTCACCACGAGGATGATCCAGATGACGCTGATGACGAGACCGATCACGCCGAGCACGATGCCGGCCGTCGCCATCCCGGAGCCCTTCTTGGCCCCGCCGGACTGGTTGATCTCCTTGCGCGCAAGGAACCCGAGGATCAGCGCGGCGACCGCGAACACGAAGGAGCCGCAGCACACCACGCCGAGGATGCCGGTGACGAGGGAGATGATCGCCATCACCGAGTTCGACTGAGGCTGGGCGCCTCCGTACCCCGGAGGCGGCGCGCCGTAGCCGCCGCCCGGGGGCGGGGGCGGCGGGGACCCGTAGTTGGGAGGCTCGCTGTAGGACACGGTGTTTCCTCTCCTCGCGGCCCGGACCACCCGGGCCGGTCTGCGCAGGACCCTACCGAGTCGGAGTCCTCATTCCGGGGAGAGGAAGGTCCAACCGGGGATGTTGCGCAGGACCCAGAACGCGAGGATCGCGCCGAGCAAGACCCAGATCCAGCGGGCCGGGATGGCGGTCGGGGTCCAGGTGGTGTGCCCGGCGAGCCGGAGCCCCCACAGAACCCAGGCGCCGAGCACGACGGGGAGCATGACGACCGCGAGCGGGTTGCGGTCGAACGCGCCGGTCAGGTGTCCGTGGAGGAGCGAGTTGGTGGCTCGGAGCGAGCCGCACCCCGGGCAGTAGAAGCCGGTGGTCGCGAGGAACGGACAGGTCGGGTAGTGCCCGGGCTCGTGCGGGTCGACGGCGGCGAGCATCGCCGCGGCGGCGACGCCGGCCAGCGTCACGGCGCCGAAGCGCGCCACACTGCTGCGCGGCACCGGCCGCGCAGCAGTGCGCTCGCTGATCGTGTCGGTCAACTCAGTTGTTGGTGGAGGCACCCACGCCGATGATCACGATGAGGATCACGTAGAGGACGATGACGATGACGCCGGCGATCGCCCCCCACATCGCGAACTTCCGTGCCTTGTCGGCGGACTCCTGGGCGCCGGCGTAGTCGCCGGCCGCCCACTTGCCGTTGACCTGGGCGGCGAACACGATCGAGGCGACACCGAGGGGCAGGCAGCAGAACAGCGTGGTCAGGATGCCCCAGACGAGATTGTTGGCGGGCGGCTGGCCACCAGCGGGCGCACCGGGGACTCCGGGCTGGTTCGGATAGCTCACAGATCTTCCTTTCGAGGTGGCCCGGTCGCATCACGGGCGGTGTAGGGACAGTAACCACGTCGTGGGAGACTCGGAACCACCCGAACGGGCCATGTCCAGACCAGTCGGCCACACGCTGAGGAGGCGTCATGTCGGTGCTCGACGACATCGTCGCGGGCGTGCGAGAGGACCTGGCCGGGCGCCAGGCGGCCACGCCCGTCGCCGACCTCCGGGCCGCGCTCGCCGACGTGGACCCCGCTCGTGACCCGATGCCGCACTTCCGCGCCCCCGGGAGCAGCGTGATCGCCGAGGTGAAGCGGCGCAGCCCGAGCAAGGGCGACCTGGCCGACATCCCGGATCCCGCCGCCCTCGCGCGGGAGTACGCCGCCGGCGGCGCGGCGGCGATCAGCGTGCTCACGGAGCGGCGCCGGTTCGGCGGGAGCCTCGAGGACCTGCGGGCCGTGCGGGCGGCGGTGGACACCCCGCTGCTCCGCAAGGACTTCATCGTCGACCCCTACCAGCTGCTCGAGGCACGCGCAGCCGGCGCCGACCTCGCCCTGCTCATCGTCGCGGCGCTCGAGGACGACCTGCTCCGGTCGCTGCACGACCAGGCACGCGAGCTCGGGCTGACCGTGCTCGTCGAGGTGCACGACGAGGTTGAGGCCGAGCGCGCCGTCGACCTCGGCGCCGAGCTGGTGGGCGTGAACGCGCGCAACCTCAAGACGCTCGAGGTCGACCCGGACGCCTTCGGCCGGATCGCGCCGTCGGTGCCCGCCGACCGCGTGCTCGTCGCCGAGTCCGGGATCTCCGGGCCGGCGGACGTGAAGCGGTACGTCGCCGAGGGCGCGCGCGTCGTGCTCGTCGGCGAGGCGCTGGTCAAGGACGGTGCGCCGCGGCAAGCGGTCGCGGAGATGACGGCCCTCCACCCGGAGGGCGGAGGACGGGTAGAAGTGGGGAGGCAGGCGTGACGACGTACGACGCCGACGTCCACGGTTGGTTCGGAGGTGCGGGTGCGTTCGGGGGCCGGTTCATGCCGGAGGCCCTGATCGCCGCCCTCGACGAGCTCGACGCCGCCTGGCAGAAGGCGATGACCGACCCGACCTTCACGGCCGAGTTCGAAGCGATGCTGCAGAACTACGCGGGCGTCCCGTCGCTGCTCTACGACGCCGAGCGGCTCAGCGAGCACGCCGGCGCACGGATCCTGCTCAAGCGCGAGGACCTCAACCACACGGGCGCGCACAAGATCCGCAACGTGCTGGGTCAGGCGCTGCTCACCAAGCGGATGGGCAAGAACCGCGTGATCGCGGAGACCGGGGCCGGCCAGCACGGCGTCGCGTCGGCGACCGCCGCGGCCTACCTCGGCCTCGACTGCACCGTCTACATGGGTGAGGTCGACACCGAGCGGCAGGCGCTCAACGTCGCCAGGATGCAGCTGCTCGGCGCCGAGGTGGTGCCGGTCAAGAGCGGCTCGCGCACGCTCAAGGACGCGATCAACGAGGCCCTGCGCGACTGGGTCGCCTCCGTCGACCACACCGCCTACCTGTTCGGCACCGCGGCCGGACCGCACCCGTTCCCGAGCCTGGTGCTGTCCTTCGTGCGCGGCATCGGCGACGAGGCGCGCCAGCAGTGCCTCGACCTCACAGGTGCACTGCCCGACGCGATCGCGGCCTGCGTCGGTGGCGGCTCCAACGCGATCGGCCTGTTCGCCGGGTTCGTCGACGACGCGGAGGTCGACATCTACGGCTTCGAGGCCGGCGGTGAGGGCGTCGACAGCGGCCGCCACGCGGCGACGATCTTCGCCGGCACGATCGGCGTCCTCCACGGCGCGCGCACCTTCGTGCTCCAGGACGAGGACGGCCAGACCGTCGAGTCGCACTCGATCTCGGCTGGCCTCGACTACCCGGGTGTCGGTCCGCAGCACGCCGCCCTGTCGGCCAGTGGACGGGCGACGTACCTCCCGGTGACCGACGCCGAGGCTATGGACGCGATGTCGCTGCTCGCGAAGACCGAGGGCATCATCCCCGCGATCGAGTCCGCGCACGCGGTCGCCGGGGCGTTCAAGATCGCGAAGGAGCGGCAGGGCGAGACGATCCTGGTCAACCTGTCCGGCCGCGGCGACAAGGACATGGGCACCGCGCTCGAGTACTTCGGCCTGGGCCGCGCATGAGCTCCGCCACCGCCTTCGAGAAGGCCCGCGCCGACAGCCGGGCCGCGCTCGTCGGCTACCTGCCGGCCGGCTTCCCGTCCGTCGATGCCAGCATCGCCGCGCTCCGGACGATGGTCTCCGCCGGCTGCGACGTCATCGAGATCGGCCTTCCCTACAGCGACCCGGTCATGGACGGCCCGACCATCCAGGCCGCCGCCCAGGCGGCGCTCGACGCGGGCGTCCGGATCACCGACGTGCTCCGCGTGGTCGAGGCCGTCGCCGCGACGGGGACGCCGACGCTGGTGATGACCTACTGGAACCCGGTCGAGCGGTACGGCGTCGAGCGGTTCGCGCAGCACCTCGCCGACGCGGGCGGTGCCGGGCTGATCACGCCGGACCTGACCCCCGACTTCGCGCCGGAGTGGATCGCGGCCGCCGACGAGCGCGACCTCGACAAGGTGTTCCTCGTGGCGCCGTCGTCCACCGACGAGCGGATCGCGATGACCACGGCCGCCTGCCGTGGGTTCGTCTACGCGACCGCGGTGATGGGGGTGACCGGCGCTCGCGCCACGACCAGCGACCTCGCGGGTCCGCTGGTCGCGCGGACCAAGGCCGCGACCGATCTCCCGGTCGGTGTCGGCCTCGGTGTGAGCAACGGCGCGCAGGCGGCGGAGGTCGCGTCCTACGCGGACGGGGTCATCGTCGGCTCCGCCTTCGTGCGGGCCCTGCTCGACCACCCGGGCGACGACGCCGGCGGGCTGGCGGCGCTCGCTGCGCTGACCGAGGACCTGGCCGGGGGAGTCCGCGCTTGAGGTCCGTCCTCGCGGCCGTGCTGGTCGCGTTGTCCGTCGTCATGTCGGCCTGCGGTGGCCCACAGGAGTTCACCGGCGCTCGTCTCGACCAGCCCTACACCGTCCCCGACGTCCCGCTCACCGCGACGGACGGGTCGACGTACTCGCTGGCGAAGGACACGGACAAGCCGCTCACGCTGGTGTTCTTCGGCTACACCCACTGCCCGGACCTCTGCCCGCTGGTCATGAGCTCGCTCTCGGCCGGCCTCAACCAGCTGAACGACGCCGACCGCGCGAAGGTCGACATGGTGTTCGTGACCACGGACCCGGCGCGCGACGACGAGGCCGCCCTGCGCAGCTACCTCGACAAGTACGGCGAGGGGTTCATCGGGCTGACCGGCCCGCTGGAGGACATCGTCCGGCTCGGCGAGCCGATGCACCTCTACGTCAGCGACGGGAAGAAGCTCCCCGGCGGCGGCTACGATCTCGGCGGTCACACCACGGCGGTGCTCGGCATCGGCACCGACCACGAGGTGCACACGGTGTGGACCGACAAGACCTCCGCCTCGGCGTACGCCGACGACATCCGGACCCTGCTGGACGAGGACTCATGAACCTGCTGACCATCGCCGCGTCCATCCCGAGCCCCGCCGACGGCGTGTGGCATCTCGGGCCACTGCCGGTCCGCGGCTACGCCCTGTGCATCATCGCCGGCATCATCGCGGCGATCGCGATCGGCGAGCGGCGCTGGATGCAGCGCGGCGGCCGGTACGGCGACATCCAGGACATCGCCATCTGGGCGGTGCCGTTCGGCCTGGTCGGCGCGCGGCTCTACCACGTCGCGACCGACCCGGAGTGCTACTTCGACCGGGCGGCCTGCCTCGCCGCCGGGAAGTCGTGGGAGGGCGCCTGGGGCGTCCTCTACGTCTGGCACGGGGGCCTCGGCGTGTGGGGCGGCGTCGCGCTCGGCGCGCTCGGTGCCTGGCTCGGCTGCCGGGCGAAGGGCATCCGGTTCGTGCCGCTGATGGACACGGTGGCCCCCGGTGTCCTGGTCGCCCAGGCGATCGGTCGCTGGGGCAACTGGTTCAACCAGGAGCTCTACGGCAAGCCGACCGACCTGCCCTGGGGGCTGGAGATCGACCGCGAGCACTTCAGCGACGCCTATCTCCACCAGCTCGACGCCCAGGGCAAGGCTGTCCCGGACATCGCGACCTTCCACCCGACGTTCCTCTACGAGTGCATCTGGAACCTCGGTGCGTTCGCGCTGGTCCTGTGGCTGGAGCGCCGGTTCAAGCTCGGGCACGGCCGGGTGATGGCCGTCTACGTGATGGCCTACACCGCCGGCCGCGGGTGGATCGAGTACCTGCGGATCGACGACGTCCAGCTCAACGACGTCCTCGGCCTGCGGTTCAACGTGTGGACCTCGATCATCCTGTTCGCCGCAGCGGCGGCGTACTTCGTCTGGGCCTCCCGGAAGCGTCCCGGTCGCGAGACCGAGATCTACCGCACCGTCCCGGTCACCGACGCGCCCGTGGATGCCGACGGGGCGGATGAGGCAGATGTGACGGAGGCCACCGAAGAGGCGGGACGGACGTCCACGGACGACTGACGGCGGAAACCCTGGCGTTGCGGAATGGTAATCTGAGGCTTCCGCCGCGTGGGCCACTGACGTCCCTAGCGCCCCACCTTCTGGGGAGGCGTGCTCCCGGGCACGTCGAGCCCCAGACGAAGCCGACGGGAGAACTCCAGTGCCCTACTCGCACGCGTTCCCGCCGCCGCAGGGTCTCTACGACCCGAGTCACGAGCACGACGCCTGTGGCGTCGCGTTCGTGGCGACCATGACCGGCGAAGCCAGCCACGACATCGTCGCCAAGGCGCTCACTGCCCTGCGCAACCTCGACCACCGCGGCGCCGCGGGCGCCGAGGCCAACTCCGGCGACGGCGCCGGCATCCTGATGCAGGTGCCCGACGCCTTCCTGCGCGACGTGGCGAAGGAGGCCGGCTTCGAGCTGCCCGCGCCGACGACGTACGCCGTCGGCACGGCCTTCCTGCCCGGTGACGCCGAGCAGGTCGCGAAGACGAAGGCGCGGATCGAGGAGATCGCCGGCGAGGAGGGGCTGGCCGTGATCGGCTGGCGCGAGGTTCCCGTCAACCCCGACATCCTCGGCACGATGGCGCTCAGCGTGATGCCGACCTTCACCCAGCTCTTCGTGCACGGCGACAGCCAGCGGCTGGCCGGCATGGCGCTGGAGCGGCACGCGTTCTGCCTGCGCAAGCGGGCCGAGCGGGAGACCGACGTCTACTTCCCGTCGCTGTCGTCGCGGACCCTGGCCTACAAGGGCATGCTGACGACCGACCAGCTCGACAACTTCTACCCCGACCTGGTCGACGAGCGGATCGCCTCGGCGCTCGCCGTCGTCCACTCGCGGTTCTCGACGAACACGTTCCCGAGCTGGCCGCTGTCGCACCCGTTCCGGTTCATCGCCCACAACGGCGAGATCAACACGGTCATGGGCAACCGCAACTGGATGCGGGCGCGCGAGGCGCTGCTGGCCTCCGACGTGATCCCCGGCGACCTCGAGCGGCTGTTCCCGATCTGCACCCCCGGCGCGTCGGACTCGGCGTCCTTCGACGAGGTGCTCGAGCTGCTGCACATGGGGGGCCGCAGCCTGCCGCACTCGGTGCTGATGATGATCCCGGAGGCGTGGGAGAACCACTCCGAGATCGACGAGCAGCGGCGCGACTTCTACCGCTTCCACTCCACGATGATGGAGCCCTGGGACGGACCCGCGTGCGTCGTCTTCACCGACGGATCGCAGATCGGCGCGGTCCTGGACCGCAACGGCCTGCGCCCCTCGCGGTTCTGGGTCACCGAGGACGGCCTGGTCGTGCTCGCCTCCGAGGTCGGCGTGCTCGACCTCGACCCGGCGACCGTGGTCCGCAAGGGCCGGCTGCAGCCCGGGAAGATGTTCCTCGTCGACACCGACGAGCACCGGATCATCGAGGACGAGGAGATCAAGGCGGAGCTCGCCGGCGAGAACCCCTACGGCGAGTGGCTCCACGCCGGCATGATCCACCTCGACGACGTGCCCGAGCGCGAGCACATCGTGCACACGCACGCATCGGTCACCCGCCGCCAGCAGATCTTCGGCTACACCGAGGAGGAGCTTCGGGTCATCCTCTCTCCGATGGCCAACACCTCGGGCGAGCCGCTCGGCTCGATGGGCACCGACTCGCCCATCGCGGCCCTCAGCGGCAAGCCGCGGCTGCTGTTCGACTACTTCAGCCAGCTGTTCGCCCAGGTCACGAACCCACCGCTGGACGCGATCCGTGAGGAGCTCGTGACCTCGCTCAACGGCAGCATCGGCCCGGAGTCCAACCTGCTCCAGCCGACGCCGGCGTCCTGCCGCCAGGTGGTGCTCCCGTTCCCGGTCATCTCCAACGACGACCTGGCCAAGATCCGGCACATCAACCGCGACGGCGACATGCCCGGGTTCATCACCCACGTCTCCCGAGGCCTCTACCCGGTCGAGGGCGGCGGTGCGGCCATGGCCCAGCGGATCGACGAGATCTGCCAGGAGGTGTCCGACGCGATCGCGGGCGGCGCCCGGATCATCGTGCTGTCCGACCGGCACTCGACCCAGGAGCTGGCGCCGATCCCGTCGCTGCTGCTGACCGGCGCGGTCCACCACCACCTGGTGCGTGAGAAGACGCGCACCCAGGTCGGTCTGCTCGTCGAGGCCGGCGACGTCCGCGAGGTGCACCACGTGGCGCTCCTCGTCGGCTACGGCGCGGCCGCGGTGAACCCCTACCTCGCGATGGAGACCGTCGAGGACCTCGCCCGCGACGGCTACTACGTCAAGGTCGAGCCGGAGGACGCGGTCAAGAACCTGATCAAGGCGCTCGGCAAGGGCGTCGTGAAGGTGATGTCCAAGATCGGCGTGTCGACCGTGGCGTCCTACACCGGCGCCCAGATCTTCGAGTGCATCGGCCTCTCGCAGACCGTCGTCGACAAGTACTTCACCGGCACCACCTCCAAGCTCGGCGGCATCGAGCTGGACACGGTCGCCGAGGAGGTGGCCCTGCGCCACGCCAAGGCCTACCCCCGCGAGGGCATCGCCCCGGCCCACCGTGAGCTCGAGATCGGCGGGGAGTACCAGTGGCGGCGCGAGGGCGAGCCGCACCTGTTCAACCCCGAGACCGTCTTCCGGCTGCAGCACGCCACGCGGACCGGCCGCTACGACATCTTCAAGCAGTACACCTCGGCGGTGGACGAGCAGGCCGAGAAGCTGATGACGCTGCGCGGACTGTTCAGGTTCAAGGACGCCGCCGCGTCCGGTCGTACGCCGATCCCGATCGACGAGGTCGAGCCGGTCTCCGAGATCGTCAAGCGGTTCTCGACCGGCGCGATGTCCTACGGCTCCATCTCCAAGGAGGCGCACGAGACGCTCGCGATCGCCATGAACCGGCTGGGCGCCAAGTCCAACACCGGTGAGGGCGGCGAGGACCCGGACCGCCTCTACGACCCCGAGCGGCGCTCGTCGATCAAGCAGGTCGCGTCCGGTCGGTTCGGCGTCACGTCGGAGTACCTCACCAACGCCGACGACATCCAGATCAAGATGGCGCAGGGCGCGAAGCCCGGCGAGGGCGGTCAGCTGCCCGGCAACAAGGTCTACCCCTGGGTGGCCAAGACCCGGCACTCCACGCCCGGCGTCGGCCTGATCAGCCCGCCGCCGCACCACGACATCTACTCGATCGAGGACCTGGCGCAGCTGATCCACGACCTCAAGAACGCCAACCCCGAGGCTCGCGTCCACGTGAAGCTGGTCTCCGAGGTGGGCGTGGGCACGGTCGCGGCAGGCGTGTCCAAGGCGCACGCGGACGTCGTGCTCGTCTCGGGTCACGACGGCGGCACCGGCGCCTCGCCGCTCACCTCGCTCAAGCACGCGGGTGGCCCCTGGGAGCTCGGCCTCGCCGAGACCCAGCAGACGCTGCTGCTCAACGGCCTCCGGGACCGGATCGTCGTGCAGACCGACGGCCAGCTCAAGACCGGCCGTGACGTGGTGATCGCGGCGCTGCTGGGCGCTGAGGAGTTCGGCTTCGCGACCGCTCCGCTCGTCGTCTCCGGCTGCATCCTGATGCGGGTCTGCCACCTGGACACCTGCCCGGTGGGCGTCGCCACCCAGAACCCGGTGCTGCGCTCGCGCTACACGGGCAAGCCCGAGTTCGTCGTGAACTTCTTCGAGTTCATCGCCGAGGAGGTGCGCGAGCTGCTCGCGGAGCTCGGCTTCCGGAGCATCGAGGAGGCCATCGGCCAGGTCGAGGTGCTCGACACCCTCGAGGCCGTCCACCACTGGAAGGCGCAGGGGCTGGACCTCACGCCGATCCTGCACAAGGTCGAGGTCGCCGAGACGCACTTCCCCGACCAGGACGTGCGGAACACCAAGGGCCAGGACCACGCGCTCGAGCGGTCGCTCGACGTGACCGAGATCCTGCCGCTGGTCAAGCCGGCGCTGGAGAGCGGCGAACCGGTCCGGGCCCAGCTGACGATCCGCAACGTCAACCGCACCGTCGGCACGATCCTCGGGCACGAGGTCACCAAGAAGTACGGCGGCGAGGGGCTTCCGGACGGGACGATCGACCTGACGTTCCTCGGCTCGGCGGGCCAGTCGTTCGGCGCGTTCGTGCCGCGCGGCATCACCCTGCGGATCGAGGGCGACGCCAACGACTACCTGGGCAAGGGACTCTCCGGAGGCCGCCTGGTGGTCCGGCCCGACCGCGCCGCGACCTTCAAGGCCGACGAGCACATCATCGCGGGCAACACGATCGCCTACGGCGCGACGTCGGGGGAGGTCTTCATCCGCGGCGGCGTGGGGGAGCGGTGCTGCGTCCGCAACTCGGGCGCGCGGGTCGTCACCGAGGGCGTGGGCGACCACGGCTGCGAGTACATGACCGGTGGCCGCGTCGCCGTGCTCGGCAGGACCGGTCGCAACTTCGCGGCCGGCATGTCGGGCGGCATCGCCTGGGTGCTCGACCTCAAGGAGATCCGCGTCAACCACGAGCTGGTCGAGCTCGGACCGGTGTCCGAGGCACACGCGGACGAGCTCCACGACATGGTGCGCAAGCACCACGAGGAGACCGGATCGAAGGTCGCCGAGGCGCTGCTCGCCGACTGGGACGCCGCGCTGACCCGGTTCACCGAGGTCATGCCGCGGGACTACCGACTCGTGCTCGAGGCGTCCGCGAAGGCCGAGGCCGAGGGCCTCGACGAGGACGCCGTCGCGAACCGGATCATGGAGGTCCTTCATGGCTGACCACGTCGTTGCCCTCGGGGCAAGCCCGCTGAACGGTGACGTGACCGACAACCAGGAGGAATGCGATGGCTGACCCACGAGGGTTCCTCAAGGCCACCCGCAAGGTCGCCGAGCGTCGGCCGGTCGAGGAGCGGGTGCACGACTGGAACGAGGTCTACCCCGAGGGGGGCATCGGCCGCGCCCTGCTGCCGATCATCACCGAGCAGGCCGGCCGCTGCATGGACTGCGGGATCCCGTTCTGCCACCAGGGCTGCCCGCTCGGCAACCTCATCCCCGAGTGGAACGACCTGGTCTGGCGCGACGACTGGGAGGGCGCGATCGAGCGCCTGCACGCGACCAACAACTTCCCGGAGTTCACCGGGCGGCTGTGCCCGGCCCCGTGCGAGACCGCGTGCGTGCTCGGCATCAACCAGCCCGCGGTGACGATCAAGAACGTCGAGGTCTCGATCATCGACAAGGCCTGGGACTCGGGCTTCGTGCGGCCGCAGCCGCCGGAGTGGCTCTCCGGCCGGACCGTCGCCGTCGTGGGCTCCGGCCCGGCCGGCCTCGCCGCGGCCCAGCAGCTCACCCGCGCCGGGCACACGGTCGCCGTCTACGAGCGTGCGGACAAGCCCGGCGGTCTGCTGCGCTACGGGATCCCCGAGTTCAAGATGGAGAAGCGGCACCTCGACCGTCGCCTCGAGCAGATGAAGCGCGAGGGCACGGTGTTCCGGTCCGGCGTCGAGGTCGGCGTCGGTGACCTGACCGGCGACAGGCTGCGCGACCGCTACGACGCGGTGGTGCTCGCGATGGGGGCCACGGTGCCCCGCGACCTGCCGGTGCCCGGCCGCGAGCTCGGCGGGATCCTGCAGGCGATGGATTTCCTCCCGCAGTCGAACAGGGCCTCGCTCGGGGAGCCTCAGCTGCCGGGCGAGGACCAGGTCACCGCCGAGGGCAAGAACGTCGTCATCATCGGCGGCGGCGACACCGGCGCCGACTGCCTCGGCACCTCGGTGCGCCAGGGAGCGAAGTCGATCACCCAGCTCGAGATCATGCCCGAGCCCCCGGTCGACCGTCCCGCAGGTCAGCCGTGGCCGACGTACCCGATGACCTTCCGCGTCTCCTCGGCCCACGAGGAGGCGGGCGACCGCGTCTACGGCGTGTCGACCAAGGAGTTCGTCGGCGACGAAGACGGCAACGTCAAGGCGCTGCGGCTGGTCGACGTCCGCTTCGAGGACGGCAAGCTCGTCGAGGTCGAGGGCACCGAGCGCGAGATCCCGGCCGAGCTGGTGCTGTTCGCGATGGGCTTCCTCGGGCCGGAGGGCCCGGGCCTGGTCGAGCAGCTCGGTGTCGAGCTCGACGAGCGCAGCAACGTGGCCCGCGACAAGGACTACATGTCGTCGGTGGACGGCGTGTTCGTCGCCGGCGACGCCGGCCGCGGCCAGTCGCTGATCGTCTGGGCGATCGCCGAGGGTCGCGCCGCCGCCGCCGCGGTGGACGCCTACCTGACGGGGAGCACGACGCTGCCGGCGCCGATCCCGCCCACCGCGCGGCCCCTGGTGGTCTGACGGTCCCGACCGTTGGCCGCCCGGCTACTCAGCGGTAGCCGGGCGGCCGGTTGGAACGATCACATTCTCGCTAGGCTCTCCCCGTGAGAAGAGCCAAGATCGTCTGCACGCTCGGCCCCGCGACGAGCTCGGAGCGGCGCATCCGCGAGCTGGTGTACGCCGGCATGGACGTCGCCCGGATGAACATGAGTCACGGGTCCCACGAGGACCACGCCGAGGTCTACAAGCTGGTGCGGGCGGCCTCGGACGCCAGCGGGCACGGGGTCGGCATCTTCGCTGACCTGCAGGGTCCGAAGATCCGTCTCGAGCGGTTCGCCGACGGGCCGGTCGCGCTGCACCGCAGCCAGGAGTGGACGATCACCACCCGCGACGTCCAGGGCGACACGACCATCTGCGGGACGACCTACAAGGGCCTGCCCGGTGACGTGAATCCCGGCGACCCGATCCTGATCGACGACGGCAAGGTCCGGCTGCGCGTGGTCGACGTCGACGACACCGACGTCCGCACCGAGGTGCTCGTCGGAGGTCAGGTCAGCAACAACAAGGGCATCAACCTGCCGGGCGTCGCGGTGTCCGTGCCGGCGCTGTCCGACAAGGACGTCGAGGACCTGCGGTTCGCGCTGCGGCTCGGCGTCGACTTCATCGCGCTCAGCTTCGTGCGGAGCGCCTCGGACGCCGACGACGTACGCCGGATCATGCGCGAGGAGGGCATCTTCCTCCCGGTGATCGCCAAGATCGAGAAGCCGCAGGCGATCGACAACCTCGACGAGATCGTCGAGACCTTCGACGCGTTCATGGTCGCCCGTGGCGACCTCGGGGTGGAGTGCCCGCTGGAGGAGGTGCCGTTCCTCCAGAAGCAGGTCATCGAGAAGGCCCGCCGCAACGCGAAGCCGGTGATCGTCGCGACGCAGATGCTGGAGTCGATGGTGTCCAACCCGGCGCCGACCCGTGCTGAGACCAGCGACGTCGCCAACGCCGTCCTCGACGGGGCGGACGCGGTGATGCTGTCCGGCGAGACCAGCGTGGGGGAGCACCCGATCCACACGGTCGAGACGATGGCGCGGATCATCTCCTCGACCGAGAGGCACGCGCTCGAGCACGACGCGGGCGGCCGACAGTTCGGGCCGATGCTGTGGGACCCGCACACGCGGGCGGGCATCATCACCAAGGCGGCCGAGGAGGTCGCCCAGCGGGTCGGCGCGAAGTACGTCGTCGCGTTCACCCAGTCCGGCGACTCCGCTCGCCGCGTCTCCCGCCTGCGCAGTGGTATCCCCACGCTGGCGTTCACCCCCGAGGCCCGGACCCGGTCGCAGCTGTCGCTGACCTGGGGCGTCGAGGCGTTCCAGACCCAGTCGGTCGAGCACACCGACGAGATGGTGCGCCAGGTGGACGAGGAGCTGCTCCGGATCGGCCGCGTGAAGGAGGGCGAGCTCGTGGTGATCGTCGCGGGCAGCCCGCCGGGGATCCCTGGGTCGACCAACGCGCTGCGCGTGCACCGGATGGGCGACGCCATCAACGAGGTGGCGCCGGCCTACCGGCGCCGCTCGACCACCTAGCCCGACGTCGGGCGGTTGCCCGCCTTGCTGAAGATCGACTGCGGCCGCTCCTGCGGCTCGCCGTCGACGGTGATGTCGACCAGCTCGTTGTAGAAGGCGATCCGGCCCGCCACCCGCTGGACGGCGGGGTAGGGATCGGCGTACGACCAGGCGACGTTGTCGATGCCGGCCTCACCCGGGAGGCTCCAGTACTCGTCGGCGACCCCCTTGTAGGGGCAGGTCGACACATTCGCGCTGGGCACCAGCGCATCCAGCCGGACATCCTCCCGCGGCAGGTAGTAGCGGGTCGGCAGGTGGGTCTCGAAGAGCAGCACCGGCGCGTGGCTGTCGGCGAGCACCGTGCCGTCGACCGAGACCTCCACGTGCCGGGAGCTCGCGATCGCCTCGACCCGCTTGTGCGGGTCCCGCGGGTGCGCGACGACCTCCTCGTCCTCCTCCGTCCACCGGTCGAGCACGCCGGGCTCCCAGGTCAGCACCAGCAGGCCCTCCAGCGCGGGGTCGTCCCGCTCCCAGGCGGCGTGCTCGAGCCTGCGGCCGGCGACCTCGAGGTCGTAGAACGCCTTCACCGGCCCCTTCGGCGTGTGGAAGTTCCGCACGGTCTGCCTGGTCTGCGACGGGGTCAGCAGGTCGGTCCGTACGTCGTCGCGCGGGAAGGCGTAGCCCGGCACCGGGAACCGGTCCTCCCAGAACAGCAGCGGCCGTCGGCTGTCGACCACCGCCACGTCGCCGACGTACGCGCGGACCCACTTGTCCGAGGCTTCGGTTCGCATGAGGTCGAGGCTAGGCCGGATGACCGGCTCGCGACATGAGTGCTACCGCGAAGCATCGACGTGAGGATTGCCGGTCATGACTTCGATCCGATCAAGTCGTCGAGCCGCGCCACCGCTTCGCGTCTGGAGACACTGTTGACCCGAGGATCGGACTGCCGCCACGCCACGTCGACGAGATCGAGCGCCCAGGGTCCTCGGCTCTCCGGCGACCAGCCGAGTCGTGGAGCTCGTCGTCCGACACCCATCGGAATGGAACAGTCCCCGCAGGAACGGGCCGGGGTGCGCCCGGACGATCTGTCGCTGCCATCCGTCGAGGACTATCGGCCGTTCGTGCTTGACCGCGTTGGCGCTGTCGCTCATGCCGGCATCCGAGTCGCGCAGTGCGGATTCGACCGTCGATATCGGGCGAACGTGGGGCAGGGGAGGAGCGTGCGCTTGGACACCGACAGAATCTCGTCCGATCGTGCCGGGTGCGGGACTCGAACCCGCACGCCCAGAGGGCAGCGAGGTTTGAGCTCGCCCTGTCTGCCTGTTCCAGCAACCCGGCGCGCTGGCGACTCTAGCCTGCGGCGGACAGCGCCTCATATTCCCCTGGGCGGCTCGGACCGCACGCTCGATAGCCTTTGCCCGTGACCGAGACGCCGACGCCCCGCACCGTGCTCATCGCCGAGGACGAGACGCTGATCCGGATGGACCTCGCCGAGATGCTGGCCGAGGAGGGCTACGACGTCGTCGGGCAGGCGGGCGACGGGCAGAAGGCCGTGGAGCTCGCCGAGCAGCTGCGGCCGGACCTCGTCATCCTCGACGTGAAGATGCCGGTCCTCGACGGGATCGCGGCGGCCGAGCAGATCGCGGAGAAGCGCATCGCGCCGGTGGTCATGCTGACCGCGTTCTCCCAGCGCGACCTGGTCGAGCGGGCGCGCGAGGCCGGCGCGATGTCCTATCTCGTGAAGCCGTTCACGCAGTCCGACCTGGTGCCGGCGATCGAGATGGCCGTCAGCCGGTACGCCGAGCTTGCCGAGCTCGAGGCGCAGGTGACCGACCTGACCGACCGGCTGGAGACCCGGAAGGCCGTCGAGCGTGCGAAGGGGATCCTGCAGGAGCAGCTCGACCTCAGCGAGTCGGAGGCGTTCCGCTGGATCCAGAAGACCGCGATGGACCTCCGGATGTCGATGCGCGAGGTCGCCGAAGGGGTCGTCTCGCACGGCGTTCCCGGCGCCTGAACCGACGTCCGGCCCGGGCTCCCGCCAGGTCACCATCAGGTAACTGCCTGATTTCGGTCGTTGTTACCGGCCCGTTAGGGGGTGGCGCGAGGGTGGTGCGGCCCTAGACTGCCCGGCAGCCTAGGAAAGGGATCGGTCGCGTTGATCACACCGAAGTCCACGGGCCACCGGGCGGTACGGGGGGTGGTCGGCGCGATCGTTGTCGCGTTCGTCGGCCTTCTCTGCGCGCTGTCCACGGCGCCACCGGCGCATGCCGCCGACGACGAAACGTGCACCCAGACGCTCGAGTCGGCGTGCATCCAAGGCACGCTCCTCGTCCGGCAGGGCAAGCAGAAGAACCTTCCGATCTCCGGCGCCACGGTCGTCCTGACAACGCCGAGCGGTGACGAGCAGACGACGGAGTCCGACTCGGACGGCAAGTGGCACTTCAACGTCACGGAGGAGGGCACCTACAAGGTGTCGCTCGACGAGAGCACGCTCCCCTCCGGGATGTCCGTGGAGGGCAAGAACGAGGTGAGCCTGCCGATCAAGTTCGGCACGATCTCGGCCAACTCCGCGTCGTTCAGCATCAACGCCAGCGGTTACAACCCGAACCAGAAGGACAAGACCGCCGAGGTGATGCAGGGCATCTACAACGGCATCGTGTTCGGGCTGCTGCTGGCGCTGGCGTCGATCGGGGTGTCGCTGATCTACGGCACGACCGGGATGTCGAACTTCGCGCACGGCGAGCAGGTGACCCTCGGCGGCGTGCTCGGCTACTGGTTCTGCAACGTGGGCCTCCCCGGCATCGGCACGATCGGGCTGCTGCCGGCCGGCATCCTGGTCGTGCTCGTCTGTGCGGGGATCGGCTGGCTGCAGGACCGGCTGATCTGGCAGCCGCTGCGCCGCCGCGGGCTCGGTCTGATCCAGCTGATGATCGTCAGCATCGGCCTCTCCCTCGCGCTGCTGTTCTTCTACCAGCTGATGCTGTCCACCGACACCAAGCAGGTGTCGAAGAAGACGGTCACGCCGCACTACATCTTCGGCGACAAGGTCGCCTGGACGTCGCTGTCGCTCACCGCCGCGTTGATCTCGATCGCGATCATCGCCGCGATCGGCTTCGCGCTCATGCGGACCCGGCTCGGGCGAGCGACCCGAGCGGTCTCCGACAACCCGGCCCTGGCGATGGCCTCGGGCATCGACACCGATCACGTGATCCGGATGGTCTGGACGGTCGCGCTCGCCCTCGCCGGCCTCTCCGGACTTCTCTACGCCCTGGTGATCCAGAACGGCATCACCGCGCTCACGGGCTCCCAGATCCTGCTGCTGCTCTTCGCGGCGGTCACCCTGGGAGGACTCGGTACGGCGTTCGGCGCGCTCGTCGGCTCGATGGTGATCGGGATGATCGCGAGTGTGGTGCCGACGCTCGGCGTACCGGACGACCTGAAGTACGCCACCGCGATGTTGTTGATGATCCTGATGCTGCTGTTCCGGCCGCAGGGTCTTCTCGGCAAGGCCCAGAGGGTCGGTTAGGAGCAGCGACATGGACCAGTTGCAAGCACTTCTCACCGACGTCCTGCGGGAGGGGATCGGCGCCAAGACGGCGGCGATCGCGATCGTGATCATCGGGCTCAACGTGCACTTCGGCTACACCGGGCTGCTCAACATGGGCCAGGCGGGCTTCATGCTGCTCGGTGGCTACGGCTTCGCGATCTCGGTGGCCCACGACATCCCGTTCGTCGTGGCCATCCTCATCGGGTTCGCACTAGCGACGGTGTTCGCGATGATCATCGGATTCTCCGCGCTGACGTTGCGAGGCGACTACCTCGCGATCGTGACCATCGCGGCCGCCGAGGTGATCAAGATCCTCGGCAACTCCGAGAGATTCAAGAGCCTGACCGGCGGTTCGCTCGGCTTCCCGAGCAAGAAGTACGACCCGGCGTTCCTGAACCTCTCGTTCTTCCCGCACTACAAGACCTGGCAGATCCTGTCGTTCAACTACGCCGACGTCTCCACGAGCGCCGGCTTCCGGATCTTCGGCTGGCTGGTCGTGCTCGCGCTTGCCGTGGGCCTGGTCCTGGCGGGAATGAAGCTGGCGTCCGGGACCCGCAAGATCCTCGTCATGGTGGGCCTCGGCGTGGTGCTGCTGCTCGCCGCTCTGTTCATGTTCCCGCTCACCGAGCTCTCGACGGGCGACTCCAAGGTCGGGGACCACGTGGCGTCGTCGACGGGATGGTGGGTGGTGTTCGTCGGCTGGGTGCTCGCGGCGATCTGCACCGGCATCGTCTACCTGCTGACCCGCAGCCCCTGGGGCCGGATGCTCAAGGGCATCCGCGAGGATGAGGACGCGATCCGGTCCCTCGGCAAGAACGTGTTCGCCGTGAAGCTGCAGGCGCTGATCATCGGCGGTTGCTTCGGAGCGCTGGGCGGCATGGTCTATGCCCTGTCGCTCGGCGCGATCAAGGCCGACGACCAGGCCCGTCCGATGACGTTCCTCTGCTACACGGCGCTGCTGATCGGCGGTGCCGCCACCCTGCTCGGACCGATCATCGGGCCGGTGCTCTACTTCTTCGGCCAGTGGACCATCGAGGGCATCGTCCGCTTCTACGTCCCGGACTCGTTCCTGTCCGACCAGCAGGCCGAGCCGACGGCGTACGTCGTGATGGGGACGGTGCTCATGCTGCTGGTCATATTCAGACCTCAGGGCATCTTCGGCGACAAGAGAGAGCTGAGATTCCATGTCTGAGGCCACTGCACGGGCCGACGCCCTGGCGTCGGTCGAGAGGACGCCGGGGTCGGCCAAGCCGGACCCGATCCTCCGGGTCGACAAGATCGTCCGGCAGTTCGGCGGCATCACGGCGGTCGACGTCGAGCACCTCGAGGTCCAGCGCGGGATCATCACCGCCCTGATCGGTCCCAACGGCGCCGGCAAGACGACGTTCTTCAACCTGATGACCGGCTTCGACCAGCCGACGTCGGCCGGCAAGGGCGGCGCGGCCTGGAACTTCAACGGCAAGCAGCTCACCCGGACCGGGGCCGCGGCGATCGCCCGCACCGGGATGGTGCGCACGTTCCAGCTGACGAAGGCGCTGTCGCGGATGACGGTGCTGGAGAACATGATGCTCGGCGCGTCCAACCAGCCGGGCGAGCGGCTCGCGCTGTCCCTGTTCCCGCCGGCGTGGCGCAAGCGGGAGGCCGAGGTCCACGCGAAGGCGCTCGACCTGCTCGCGCGCTTCAAGCTCGACACCAAGAAGGACGACTATGCCGGCAGCCTGTCCGGTGGTCAGCGCAAGCTGCTGGAGATGGCCCGGGCGCTGATGAGCGACCCGACGATGATCATGCTCGACGAGCCGATGGCCGGGGTGAACCCGGCGCTGACCCAGTCGCTGCTGGGCCACATCCAGTCCTTGCGGGACGACGGCATGACGGTGCTCTTCGTCGAGCACGACATGCACGTCGTACGCCACATCTCGGAGTGGGTCGTCGTGATGGCCGAGGGCCGGATCGTGGCTGAGGGCCCGTCCGACACGGTGATGTCCGACCCGGCCGTCATCGACGCCTACCTCGGCGCCCACCACGAGACCGACCTCGCCGAGCTGGACTACGACGAGATCGAGTCCGAGGTGGCCGAGGAGGAGCAGGAGAGGGAGGAGCTCGGATGAGCGATCAGCCCGTCATCGAGGTCGACAACGTCGTCGCGGGGTACATCCCGGGAGTCAACATCCTCAACGGGTGCAGCCTGGTGGCCCACGCCGGCGAGATGATCGGCATCATCGGCCCCAACGGCGCCGGCAAGTCGACGCTGCTCAAGGCCATGTTCGGCCAGGTGCACGTCCACTCCGGGACCGTGAAGATCGGCGCCCGGGACATCACCAACGAGCGCACCAACCGGCTCGTTGAGATGGGCGTCGGCTTCGTGCCGCAGAGCAACAACGTGTTCCCCTCGCTCGACATCGAGGAGAACCTCCTCATGGGTCTCTACCTACGCCCGAAGAAGGCCAAGGAGCGGCTCGCGGCGATGTGGGACCTCTTCCCGAACCTGCACGAGCGGCGCACCCGCCAGGCGGGCGCGCTGTCCGGCGGTGAGCGGCAGTCGCTGGCGATGGCACGCGCCCTGATGATGGAGCCCGACGTGCTCCTGCTCGACGAGCCGTCCGCCGGCCTCTCGCCGGTCCGCCAGGACGAGACCTTCATCCGCACCAAGCAGATCAACCAGACCGGCGTCAGCGTCGTCATGGTCGAGCAGAACGCGCGCCGTTGCCTGCAGATCTGCGACCGCGGCTACGTCCTGGACCAGGGCCGCGACGCCCACACCGGCACGGGCAAGGAGCTGGCCAACGACCCCAAGGTGATCGAGCTCTACCTCGGCACCCTGGCGAAGGACGTCGACGAGAAGCGCAGCGGCACTACGGGCGCGACCGGCGGCGCCGGCTGAGCGCACCACGGAGACGACAAGAACGAGGGCCGAGCGGCTGTTGCCGCTCGGCCCTCGTTCGTTGCTAGAGGCTCAGGTCAGCCGACCGAACCCTGGATGGTCGTGGACAGGATGTTCTTGTTCGTCTTGTCGTACTTGTAGATGCCGATGTACGCCGAGGACGGGTCGTTGTCGCTGTTGAACGGACCGATCGACGAGGGGCCGGTGTAGTGGATCGTGTCACCGTTCCCGATCGCGTCCAGGCAGTCGGACACCGTGCTGCACTCGGTGCCGTCGTCGGTGCCGGACACCGACGGCAGGTTCTGCTGGATCGTCGTCGAGTCGTTCTTGCCGCCCTTGGCAGCCGCCAGGATGGCGAGCATCGTGGCGTCGTAGGACTCAGCGGCGTAGGAGTAGTCGTCGAGCGGCTTGCCGTTCGCCATCTGGTTCCAGTCCGACACCCGCTGCTTGAACTCGTCACTCGCGTCCGCGCCGGGGATGGTGCCCTGGGCACCCTCGAGCAGTCCGGGGTCGAAGTCCTTGCTGTAGTCGGCCGTGTTGCCGTCGGTCATGTAGACCTTGGACATGTCCCAGCCCTGCTTGCTCAGCTCGGGCAGGATCGACTTCGTCTGGTCGAACGCGATCACCGCGATGGCGTCGGGGTTGCTGGCCAGCGCCTGCTGGACCTGCGAGGAGAAGTTCGTCTCCGCCGGAGCGAACTCCTGGCCGTCGCCCTTGCAGCCGTAGACGCACTGGCCGTTCGCGGCCTCGATGGTCTTCTGCACGTTGTCACGCAGACCGGTGCCGTAGTCGTCCTCGAAGACGAGGAACGCGACGCGGGAGGCGCCGTCCTGGCTGATCAGCGACCCGAGCGCCGAGCCCTGGACCGAGTCCGGCGGCGCGGTGCGGAAGTAGAACGGCGACGCGCCGGACAGGCTCGGCGAGGTGTTCGCCGGCGAGATCTCCACGGTCTTGTGGGCGTCGAAGTAGTCGACCACGTTCAGGGAGACCGTGGAGGACGCGGCGCCGATGACGACCGGGTCCTGGTTGGCGACGAGGGTCTTGGCACCCTTGGTCGACACCTGGAGATGGTCGGAGTCGCTGGAGTCCTGGAGGTCGTAGCAGATCTTCTGGCCGTTGACGCCGCCGGCGGCGTTCGCGTCGGAGATGGCCAGGCCGACACCGCTGATCTCGGGGGGCCCGAGGAACGCGAGCGAGCCGGTGACGGGGAGGAGCTCGCCGATGCGCAGCGAGCTGGTGTCGTTCGCCGAGCACTTGTCGTCGGTCATCGCCGAGGAGTCGCTGCTGCCGCTCGCGCTGCTGGTGTCGCTGGCGGAGCTGCTGCCGCCCGAGTCGTCGTCGCTGTTGCCGCAGGCCGCGAGCCCGAGGCTGAGCAGGGTGGTGCATGCCAGGACTTTCACCATGGCAGCGGAGGAGTGAAGCTTCACAGGTTGACCTCTCAGTCGTTGGATTACCCGCGATGGCGCCCCGACTGAGGCCGCCAACGCTCGTCACGCTAGATCTCACCAGGGGTCGGGGGACCGAACGCCCTGGTGTCTTCATCAAACCGTTACCTGGGTCCCGTTGCGGTGAAATCGCCGAAACACGGCGCGCCGCGCCTGACCGCCGCGCTACAGGACCTTCGAGAGGAAGGCCTGCGTGCGCTGGTGCTGGGGCGACGCGAGGACCTCGCTCGGGACACCCTCCTCCACGACGACACCGTCGTCCATGAAGACCAGCTTGTTGCCCACCTCGCGCGCGAAGCCCATCTCGTGGGTGACGACCATCATCGTCATGCCCTCCGCGGCGAGGTCCTTCATGACCGCGAGGACGTCGCCGACCAGCTCGGGGTCCAGCGCGCTGGTCGGCTCGTCGAACAGCATCATGTCGGGGTTCATCGACAGGGCCCGGGCGATCGCGACGCGTTGCTGCTGGCCACCGGAGAGCTGGGCCGGGTAGGCCTTCTCGCGCTCCGCCAGGCCGACCTTCGCCAGGTTGTGACGCGCGATCTCGACCGCCTCGCCCTTGTTCCGCCCGCGAACGCGGCGCTGGGCGATGGTGAGGTTCTGCAGCACGTTGAGGTGCGGGAACAGGTTGAACTGCTGGAACACCATGCCGATCCGCGACCGGACCCCGTTCAGGTCGACGTTGGGGTCGCAGATGTCGATGCCCTCCACCAGGATCTCACCCGACGTCGGCTCCTCGAGCCGGTTCACGCACCGGAGCAGGGTCGACTTGCCGGACCCCGAGGGCCCGATGACGCAGACGACCTCGCCGGGGTCGACGTGGAAGTCGATCCCCTTGAGGACCTCGACCTTGCCGAAGGACTTGTGCAGGTTCTTGACTTCGATCGCCGCGGTGGTCATCGGGTCGCCCTCCGCTGCCGGCGCTCGAGCCAGCTGACCAGCTGGGTGAGCGGGATGGTGATCACCAGGTAGATCAGGGCGGCCTGAACCAGGCTCGTCGACGTCTGCGCAGTCGCGCCTGTCGACTCGAAGTCGCGCGCGACCGTGGTCAGCTCGCGTTGGCCGAGCTGGACACCGATGACCGACAGCAGGGCCGTGTCCTTGATGAGCAGCACGAACTCGTTCGTCAGCGGCGGAATCACCACGCGGAACGCCTGGGGGAGGATGATCCGGACCATGGTCGCGCCGCCGCCCATCCCCAGAGATCGAGCGGCCTCGGACTGCCCCCTCGGGACCGCCTGGATGCCGGCGCGGACGGTCTCGGCCATGTAGGCGCTCGCGACCAGGATCAGCGCGAGCAGCCCAGCGCCGGGCAGTCCGCCGGGAGGGCGCCAGCCGAAGGCGATCTCCGGGCCGTACGCCATGAAGCTGATCACCAGAAGCGCGGGTAGCCCACGGAAGAACTCGATGTAGGCCGTCGCCACCCAGCGCAGCGTGAAGACCGGGGACAGGCGTCCCAGCGCGAGCGCGACCGCGAGCACGAGGCCGCCGGAGAACGCGATCACCGTGTAGATGACCGTGTTCTTGACGCCGGTCGTGATCAGGTCGCGCCAGGTGTCCTTGCGGCCCGGGCTCCAGAAGTTCGGCCCGATCGTGTCCCAGTTGGCCTTGACCAGGAGGACCGCCGCGAGGGCGAACGCGAGGACGAGGACGTTCAGGCCGACGAGGACGAGCCTCCTCCGAGTGGTCCGCTTCACGAGCGCGTCGCTCCGGCCACGACTCAGTCGACCTTGAAGTACTTGTTGTAGATCGTGTCGTAGGTGCCGTCGTCGTGCATGTCCTTCAGCGCCCCGTTGATGTCCTCGACGAGCTGGGTGTTGCCCTTCTTGATCCCGAAGCCGTACTCCTCATCGGTGTCGTAGGTCTCGACGATCTTGAACTGGCCGTCCTTGGTGTGGTCGAGGTTCACCGGGAGGTCCTGCAGCAGCGCGTCGACCTGGCCGGCCTTGATCGCCTGGTACATCTCCGCGTCGCTCGGGAAGCTCACCAGCTCGGCGTCGGGGGCGTTCTCCTCGGCGTACGTCTTGCCGGTCGTGCCCTGCTGGACGCCGACCTTCTTGCCGGACAGGTCGTCGATCGAGGCGATGTCGCTGTCGCTGGGCACGAGCAGCGACTGCTTCGACGCGTAGTAGCCGTCGGAGAAGTCGATGACCTTCTCGCGATCGGGCGTGATCGTCATCGCGGACGCGGCGACGTCGCACTGACCGGAAGCGAGCGCGCTGCCGTTCTGCAGCGGGTCGAACGCCGAGTCCTGGACCTTGAGGTCGAGGTCGAGCCGCTTGGCGATCTCGCTCATGATGTCGATGTCGAAGCCCGTGAACCCCGTGTCGCTGGACTTGTCGAAGTCCTCGAACGGCGGGTAGGGCACGTCGGAGCAGACGGTCAGGGTGCCCTTGTCGACGACCTGGGCGCCGGTCGACGTCGTACCGCTGTCGTTGGAGCCGCAGGCGCTCAGCCCGAAGGCTGCCGCGATGAACAGGGCGAGAACCGGGGTCAGCTTCCTCATAGCCGCACCCTAGGGGATCGGCGCCTCACCGCAACACGGCCACCAGCTCCACCAGGAGCGGGGCGACGACGAGCGCGGGGAGCAGGTCGGCGACGGCGATCTGCTTGAGGTCGAGCAGCCGCAGCGCGACGCCGACGAGCAGCAGGCCTCCGGTGGCGGTGATGGCCGCCAGGTGGGCGTCCGGGAGCACGTCGCCGAGCGCCAGACCGACGAGGGTGAGGCCGCCCTGGACCACCACGAGCGTCACGACGCTCGCCGCGACCCCCCACCCGAAGGCGGCGGCGAACGCGATCGCCGCGAAGCCGTCGAGGGCAGACTTGAGGTACAGCTGCTCGGCGCCGTGGCCGAGGCCGTCCTCGAGCGAGCCGAGGATGGTGAGCGGTCCCGTGCAGAAGATGAGCGACGCGACGACGTACCCCTCGACGAAGCGCTGCCGGTCCGAGGAGGACGCGTCGCCGGCCAGACGCCGCTGCAGGAAGCCCCCGAACGCCTCGACCCGTTGCTCGAGGCGCAGCAGCGAGCCGGCGATGCCGCCGATCAGCACGGCGCCGAGGACGATCAGGACCGGCGCGCTGTCGCCGACCTCGTCGGACAGCGCCGGGTCGAGCACGGCCATCGCCGAGATCGCGGCGATGAGGAGGGTCACCAGGCCCAGCCCGTCGGTGACCAGCTCCCGGGTGCGCTGAGGCAGCCGGTTGCCGGCGAGCCGTCCGACGAGGGAGCCGAGCAGCACGGTGGCGACGTTGACCACCGTGCCCGAGCCTGGGATCACGTCGCTCCTCCCGGATGCTGTGGGTTGTTGTAGGTGCCCCTGTCGCGAACGCCCGGGCCGAGCGTAGTGTGACCCGGGCTGCAGGTCGCATGACCCGCAACCGGTCGGATCGAGAGGTGTTCGAGCATGAGCCGAACGAGCCTGGTCCCCAGGATCGCCTGTCGTGAGGATGCCCCGGTGCTCGCGGAGCTGTGGAGCGACCAGCTCCGCCGCGTGGACCGGGCCGAGCAGGTCGCCGACCTCGAGCTCGTCATCAAGAACGCCGCGGCGTCTCCGGAGCAGCGGTTCGTCGTGGTCGAGTACGACGGCCGCGTCGCCGGCGCGGTCTTCCTCCGTCTCACCACGATGTCGCCGCTCAACCTCGAGCCGTGCGTCCAGTCGATCCAGCCGCGCGTGTTCGACCACGCCCGCCGGCACGGGGTCGGTCGGGCCCTGATGGACGCCGCCACCTCGTTCGCCGAGGAGAACTGCGTGCTCCACGTGACGACCGCCGTCCCGGCGACGGCACGCGACGCCAACAGGTTCATGGCGCGGCTCGGGCTCGCCCCGGTCGGCACCGTGCGCGCCGCGCCCACCTCGCTGCTGCGCAGCCGGGTGACACCGCCCGTCGCGGGTGGCCGCAGCATGCCGCGCGTCCTCGCGGCACGCCGGTCGCAGCGGCGCAGCCGAGGACAGGACCGGGTCGCGTTCCCCGACTCCGTCCCGCCGGTGGCGCCGGAGCAGCCCTAGCTGTTCGGCTGGTAGGGCAGCAGCGCGCAGGTGATGCGCGAGGTGCAGACGCGCTTGCCCTCCTCGTTGGAGATGACGATCTCCCAAGCGGCCGTGCTGCGGCCGAGGTGGATCGGCGTCGCCACGCCGGTGACGGTCCCCGAGGTGGCCGCACGGTGGTGCGTGGCGTTGATGTCGACACCGACGGGGTAGCGGTCCGGCTGCGCGTGCAGCGCCGACCCCATCGACCCGAGTGTCTCGGCCAGCACCACCGAGGCGCCGCCATGCAGCAGCCCGTAGGGCTGGGTGTTCCCCTCGACCGGCATCGTCGCGACCACGCGATTCACGGACGCCTCGATGATCTCGATGCCCATCTTGTCGTTGAGGGCTCCCATGCCCTGGGGCATCGCGGCGGTGAGGTCCTGGGCGTCGCTCATGGCGTCACGGTATCGGTGCGGGCGGGCCGGGGGAGATGTCGGTAGGGCTGGATAGAGTCGGCTGGTGCGACCACGACTCCTCCTCCTCGACGGTCACTCGCTCGCCTACCGCGCGTTCTTCGCGCTCCCGGTCGAGAACTTCTCGACCACCACCGGCCAGCACACCAACGCGGTCTACGGCTTCACGTCGATGCTCATCAACGTGCTCCGCGACGAGCAGCCGACCCACATCGCGGTGGCGTTTGACGTCTCGCGGCAGACGTTCCGGATGGAGGAGTACTCCGAGTACAAGGCCAAGCGCAACAAGACCCCCACCGAGTTCAGCAGCCAGCTGCCGCTGATCGAGGAGGTCCTCGACGCGCTGCGGATCCCCTACCTGAAGAAGCCCGGCTTCGAGGCCGACGACATCATCGCCACGTTGACGACGCAGGCGCTCGCCGACGAGACGTCCGACATGGAGGTGCTGATCCTCACCGGCGACCGTGACTCGCTCCAGCTGGTGAGCGACCGGTCCACGGTGCTCTACCCGATGCGGGGCGTCTCCGACCTCGCGCGAATGACGCCGGCCGCCGTCGAGGAGAAGTACGGCGTCCCGCCGCACCGCTACCCGGAGATCGCGGCGCTCGTGGGGGAGACGTCCGACAACCTGCCAGGCGTGCCGGGTGTGGGAGTCGGCTACGCCGCCAAGTGGATCAACACCTACGACGGCCTCGACAACGTGATCGCCCACGCCGACGAGATCACCGGCAAGAAGGGCGAGGCCCTCCGCGAGCACCTCGGAGACGTCATCCGCAACCGCAGGCTCAACGCGCTCGTGACCGACCTCGAGATGGAGCTCACGCCTCCCGACCTGGCCATCCGTCCCTGGGACCGGCACGAGGTGCACACGCTCTTCGACAGCCTGGAGTTCCGAGTGCTGCGGGACCGGCTGTTCGAGACGCTCACCTCGGAGGAGGAGGTCGAGGAGGGCGGCTTCGAGCTTGAGACGACCATCCTGGGCGAGTCCGAGGTCGGCCCCTGGCTCGACGCGGTCGGCACCGAGCGCGTCGGCATCCACGTCCGCGGCGCCTGGGGCTCCGGCACCGGCCGGATCGAGGGCATGGCGTTTGCCCTGGGAGACGGCCGCGCGGCGTACGTCGATCCGGAGAAGCTGACGCCGGAGGACGACAAGGTCCTGGGGGAGTGGCTGGCCGACGCCGACCGGCCGAAGGTGCTGCACGACGCGAAGGGCCCGGTGCTCGCGTGCGCGGCGCACGGGTGGGCGCTGCGGGGGGTGGTGAGCGACACGGCGCTCGCGGCGTACCTCGTCCGGCCCGACCAGCGCTCCTACGACCTCGCCGACCTGACGGTGCGCTACCTCAAGCGCGAGCTGCGCGTCGAGGCCGACGCCGAGCAGGACACGCTGTTCGCCGCTGACGACGACCCGGCCGGGGCCGGCGTCGTGGCGACGGCCGCGCTGCACGCGCGGGCCGTGCTCGACCTCGCCGAGACGCTGGACACCGCGGTCGAGGAGCACGGTGGCAGCCGGCTGCTCGCCGAGGTGGAGCTGCCGCTGGTGCACCTGCTCGCGAAGATGGAGCAGACCGGCATCGCGGTCGACCTCGACCACCTGACAGCCCTCGAGAGCCACTTCGGCGACGAGGTGCGGTCGGCGGCCGAGGAGGCGTTCGCGGTCATCGGCAAGGAGATCAACCTCGGCTCGCCCAAGCAGCTCCAGGTGGTGCTGTTCGACGAGCTCGGCATGCCGAAGACCAAGCGCACCAAGACCGGCTACACGACGGATGCCGACGCGCTGCAGGCGCTGTTCGTGAAGACCGAGCACCCGTTCCTGCTGCACCTGCTGCGGCACCGCGATGTCAGCCGGCTGCGGCAGACCATCGAGGGGCTGCTCAAGACCGTCGCGCCCGACGGCCGGATCCACACCACGTTCAACCAGACGATCGCGGCGACCGGGCGGCTCTCCTCGACCGAGCCGAACCTGCAGAACATCCCGATCCGCACCGAGGAGGGCCGCCGGATCCGCGAGGGATTCGTTGTCGGACCAGACGGTCCGGGCGCTGCTTGGGATTGCTTGATGACGGCCGACTACAGCCAGATCGAGATGCGCATCATGGCGCACCTCTCCGAGGACGAGCTGCTGATCGAGGCGTTCAGGTCCGGCCGCGACTTCCACTCGATCACCGCGTCGCGGGTGTTCGAGGTCCCGGCCGACTCGGTGACGCCCGAGCAGCGGGCCAAGATCAAGGCGATGAACTACGGCCTGGCCTACGGTCTCTCGGCGTTCGGGCTCGGCCAGCAGCTCGGGATCGAGCCGAGCGAGGCACGGGTCCTGATGGACGAGTACTTCGAGACGTTCGGCGGGATCCGCGACTACCTCTCGGGCGTCGTCGACGAGGCCCGGCGCACCGGGTTCACCGAGACGATCATGGGCCGGCGGCGCTACCTGCCCGACCTGACGAGCGACAACCGCCAGCGCCGCGAGATGGCCGAGCGGATGGCTCTCAACGCGCCGATCCAGGGCTCGGCCGCCGACGTGATCAAGGTGGCCATGCTCCGCACGCAGGAGGCGATCGACGAGTCCGGCCTGGCCTCGCGGATGCTGCTGCAGGTGCACGACGAGCTCGTGTTCGAGGTCGCCGAAGGCGAGCGGGACGCGCTGGAGCGGATCGTCCGGGAGCAGATGGGTGGCGCGGCCGACCTCGCCGTACCGCTCGACGTGTCGGTCGGCACCGGCCGCTCCTGGCACGAGGCCGCCCACTAGGGCGGCTGGGTGTCAGTGAGCCGTCTGCCTCGCTACTGGGACGGACGGGAACTGCAGCGACACGGCTGAGTCTGCGTGGTGCTGCGCCGGCGTCTTCGACGCGGGATGCCGGAATACCGGCGGGATGCCGTCGTCGGGCTGCGGGTCGTCGGGCGGCGCGGTGCCCGTGGACGCGGGATCGGGCGTGGAGGTGTCGCACGCCGCCCCGCACGGCGCCGGCGGATCGGGTTTGGGCGTGACCTGGACGACGAAGCGGCCGGTCTGGTTGCCCAGGTTGCCCCCGCCGTTCGCGGCGACGACCCGGAGCACCCACTTGCCGACCGAGCTCGCGCGAGGGTGGAACCCGAACGTCGCGCGAGGGCTGGTCCGGTCTCGCGCGATCGTGTGCCACCGCGCGCCGCTCTTGCGCTCCAGCGCGACCCGGACCCCCTTGTTCCGGGGGGCGTAGGAGCCGGTGACGTCGATCCGCTGGCCCTGCTGGACCTTGCCGCGGTCGGCATGGGCGCGCAGTCGCGCGCGTACGTCGATCACGAACGCCTTCGACACGCTCTCGTCCGCGGCGATGCCGGCAGTGGCGAACCGGTAGGCGGTGCGACGGGTGGGCCGGACCTTGTAGACGGCGTAGGTCTTCTCGGTGAAGAGCCGCTCCTTTCCGGCCGGCTTCCAGTCCGAGCTGCCGTAGGGCCGCATGAAGAGCCGGCCGTAGTCGAAGTAGTAGTTCCCTGTGCGATCCAGGGTCGCGTCCCCGCCGACATAGGCAGCTCCGCCGTAGTCGAGCCAACCTGACTGTGCGTCCCGGAGCCACTTCCGCTTCGCCGGGATCCATGCGGAGACGTGCGCCGTCGACCGGCCGAGACCTTGGAAGTCGTAGGTGGTCAGACCCGCGGCCGTTCCGATCCGCAGGTCGTCGATGTCGTACTGCTCACCGTTGCAACCGAAGAGCAGGCCCACCCTGGCGAACGTCACCTCGGGATGAGCGGTCGCGATCTCCTGGATGGTTCCGGTCGCGCTGAAGTCGGTGATGGTGCCGTCGTCCTTCTGGTACCGCCAGCCCAGGGACACGGTCGCCAGGTTGTCCCACTCGCCCCATCCGTTGACGTTCGCGATCAGCCCGACGTCGCCGACGTACCACCCGTCCGAGCCCCGCAGGAAGGCCTGCAGGTCGCCCCTGCCGTTGCCGGCGGCGTCGACGGCGGCGTTGAGGGTCGTGAGCGTTGCCGGGTCCGGCACCCTGGCCAGCACGCCGAACTCGCCGCCGGTCTTGTCATTGCGAGATCCCCAACCGATCGCCTGCGTCGTGCCTGCAGCGCCGCCGCGGCGGTAGCTCACGTAGACGCGGTTCGGGTTGTAGACCAGCGGGTCGCCGCAGGCGCTGTCCCAGAACGTCAGGCCAGGGGAGCTGAAGTCGCGGATGGTGTAGTCGTGCCCTCGGACCGTCTTCGTCGTGTCCGCGGCGTCCGCTCTGGCGACCGCTGCGCCGAGCAGTGTGACCGCGAGGGTCACGGTGAGGAGAGTGGTGATCAGCCGGCGCACGGCGACCCCCCAGGGTTGATCGGGACTGCACGGGTGATCTCGGACCATAACCCCGCCCGCCGGCGCGCGGGAGATCTTTCAACCGGGCTACCTCATCTTTGGCAAGTGCGGACCCGAACCAGGCCGGTCGTGGCACCGTTCTGATCCATGGCGGTCCACGACACGCTCCGGGGCCTCGTGCAGGTGCGCGGTGCGAACGTCCTGGAGGACCCGATGGAGTTCCGCGGAGCGCTCGACGACTTCGTGGACGAGTCCGAGGCGTCCATCGGCGAGATCAACGTGCTCGTCGACGCTGTCCGCCTGGGCGCGGTACGTCGCCTGACCGCACTTCTCGATCAGGGCGGGCTCGGCGTCGCAGCGATCGTCGAGGCGGGAGACGGCCTGGCGCGCGACCGTGGCTCGGACGACCCCGCCAGGTCGCGCTGGGCGGTCGCCGTGATCGGTTTCGCGCTGGGTCGGATCGATGCCGAGACCGTCCTCCGCTTCGACGCCGCCCCCGGGAGTCGTTCGACGCCCACGCCGACCCCGGGCATCACACTGCCCCCGACCTACCTCCCCCCACCGCCGACGGCGGCTCCGAACGCTCCTCCGCCTCCACCCTTCCCACCGTCCACGGTTCCGCCGGTCAACGGCCCACCACGGACGTCGCGCGCGCCGGCGTCGAGCATCCCACCGCCGCCCGGGCCTGGGGGAACGACGCCGCAGCGGCGTGCGGTCGTCCGCGTGGTCGTCCTGACCGCCCTCGCGCTGATCGTGGTCGTAGCCGGCACCGTCGTTGCTCTGGTGGTCGTCCGGGGAGACGACGACAACAGTGGGGCACCGTCGGTGACCACCACCTCGACGCCACCCGACGTGGGTCCGCCTCCGGACGTGCCGGCGAAGGCTCTCGAGCCGGGCGCCGTCGTCGGCGTGCGGCCGATGAGCCTGCCGGCACCGTCCGGGACCTCAGCCATGGCGGCGCGAACCGGCGGTGTCGCCGTGGTAGGCGCCGGACCGGTCGACAGCGTCGGCGAGGGCGACCAGACCCGAGTCGCGCCGGACGGGGGCAGCCTGCTTGCGTTCCGGTTGGCGCCCTTCGAAGGCTGCGCATCCGGCGGGTGCGCCTCCTGGCCCTCGCTCGGTCTCCGCGTGGAGGTGGGCAGTCGCGCGATTCCCTTGCCGAAGGGCGGGCCATGCTTCGTGGTGGCCCTGCCAGAGGGCGAGAACGACGCCGAGCTGGTCTACCGGGCCGACGGCTACCGGCAGTCCCTCTCGCTGGCCACCGGTCGGGCCACGGGATCCAACATCGAGGTCCTTGCCCGTGATCGCAGGGACCGCGAGCTCACCGTGGCGGCGAAGACGGGGACGTTCGAGGGCTTGGTCGCGACGGCGGACCCGCCGACGGGACTCTCCACGTCCGACCTCACCTTCGACGTCCACGTCGAGGGAGCCGAGCTGTACTTCTTCGAGCCGCGCCGCCCGCTGAAGGACCCCGCGTCGGCGTACCTCCGGGTGACCGCGGAGCGGTCGACTCCCGCGGTGCCGGCACCGGCGCCTCTTTCGACGCAGTGGATGCGGTTCACCGACGACAACGGGAAGACCTACGAGCCGATCGACCTCGATCCCGCCGCGGACCGGATCGATGCCGTGTTCGAGGTGCCGGGGGACCTCGAGCACGGCAGGTTCACCGTCGGTGGCACCGCGAGCCTGACGACGACCGGAGGCAGCCAGATCCGGCTGACGCTGCCCGAGCGGACGGTCCCCCTCAAGTTCGGGAGCTGACCGCCCGCTGAAGACCGCGTGGGACGATCGCGCGGTGAGCACGCCGGCGACCCAGACCCTCACCCGGCTCGGTCTGGCGTACCGGCTGCACGAGTACGACCACGACCCGCGGGCGGCGTCCTACGGCCTCGAGGCGGCGGAAGCGATCGGCGCCGACCCCGACCGGGTGTTCAAGACGCTGATGGTCGACCTCGACGGCCAGCTGTGCGTCGGGATCGTCCCCGTCACCTGCTCGCTCGACCTCAAGGCGCTCGCCGCCGCGCTCGGCGGCAAGAAGGCGGCGATGGCCGACGTCGACCGGGCCCAGCGCGCCACCGGGTACGTCGTCGGCGGCATCTCGCCCGTCGGCCAGAAGAAGACGCACCGGACCGTGCTCGACGAGACCGCCGAGCTGTGGGACACCGTCTTCGTCTCCGGCGGCCGCCGCGGCCTGGACATCGAGCTCACTCCCGCGGACCTGGTCGACGTGACCGGCGCGCTGGTGGCCGGGATCGCGCGCTGACCCCACGTAGGGTCGGCCTCATGCCCGTGGCTCCCGTTCCGTACCTCCACCTCGCCGGCACTGCCCGCGACGCGCTCGCCTTCTACGCTGGGGTCTTCGGCGGCCGCGCGCTCGTGCACACGCTCGCCGACTTCAACCGGACCGACGGCCCCGCCGACGCGATCGCGCACGGTCAGCTGATCGACGGTCCGGTGGCGCTGTTCGCCGCGGATGCGGTCGCCGACGAGCCCTCCGTCCTCGGCGAGGGCTGGATGCTGTCGTTGCTCGGCACCGCAGATCCCGACACGATGCGCGCCTGGTTCGCCGCTCTCGCCGACGGCGGCACCGTCCTCGACGACCTCCAGCGCCGTCCCTGGGGCGCGTTCGACGGCCGGGTCGTCGACCGCTTCGGCCTCCAGTGGTTGATCGGATTCGAAGGGGACTAGCCGCACTTTCGTTGGTGAGTAGCCCTCGCGAGGCACGAGCGAGGGCGTATCGAGACCACCTCCCGTGCACCGGCCTGGTGGGAGATTTCCCTGTCCACAGGCGGGTTCTCGACGTCTCGTTGTGTCGGCGGCTGGTGCTTGAATTAGCTCATGGATCTCGGGAAGCACCCCTCGCCGATGGGGCGGTACGACGGCCGCTCCACCCGCGAGCTGCTCGACGGGCTCACCACCACCCTGCGCGGTCAGCGTGACCTGAGGATCGATGAGTGGTGCCAGATCGTGGCCTGGGCCGACGCCAACACCACCGACTGCACCGAGGGTGCCGCGACGCTGGTCGATGGCTACCTGGACACCGGGGTCCCGATCGCCGGCCCGGGCGCACCCCTGGTCTCTGAGTTCGCGTTGATGGAGCTGATCGCGGTCCTCGGCCGGTCTCCTGATGGTGGCCGTGACTACGTGGGTCGGGTCATCGAGCTCGGCTGGCGGCTGCAGCGGACCTTCGCCGCCGTCCTCGACGGACGCTGTGCCACCTGGCGTGCCGAACGGCTCGCCGACCTGACCCGCCAGCTCTCCGCGGACGCAGCAGGGTTCGTGGACCGCCACATCGCCACCGTGGTCGGGACGTGTACGTGGGCGCAGATCGAACGGTTGGTCGGCGAGGCGATCACCCGGTTCGACCCCGACCTGGCCGAGCAGTGCCGCCGCGACGCGGCCGAGCAGCGGCACTTCGACATCGACCTGCACCACATCGACCCCAACGGCCTGGTGACGGTCGAGGGTGTCCTGGATGCCGCGGACGGGATCGACCTCAACGCGGCCGTCTCTCGGCGGGCCACCCTCCTCGGCCGGCTCGGCTCGGCGGACTCGTTGGACGTCCGCCGGTCCCGGGCCGCGGGGGAGCTCGCCCGCCAGGACCTCACCCTCGACCTCGAGGTCACCGACCCCCAGACCGGCGAGGTGGTCTGCACCGTTCCGGGCCGCAGGGTCGAGCTGCACGCCCACCTGAGCGACACCGCGATCCGGGCCCTGGCCGGCACCGGCATCGACGCACTCCCACCCGACGCAGCGGTCGGGCGGCTGGGCAACACCCAGACCCCCATCAGTCCGTTCCAGATCCGGGATTGGGTCAACACCCCGGGCACCACCGTGGTCGTGCGGCCGGTCATCGACCTGACCGAGCACGTCCCGGTCGGGTCTTATGAGATCCCCGACCGGCTCAAGGCCCGCATCCGGCTGCGTGATCCCCACTGCGCCTTCCCGAACTGTCACCGCAGCGCCGAGGCCTGCGACCTCGACCACGCCAAACCCCACGCCGAGGGCGGGACGACGTGTCCGTGCAACCTGGTCCCGTTGTGTCGGCGCCACCACCGGGCGAAAACCTTCTCGCAATGGCGTTACGTGATCGTCGAACCCGGCACCTACCTGTGGATCGCCCCCAACGACCGGCACTTCCTCCTCGACCCACCCCGACGCCTGGACCCGGAGACCATGGACGTCGACCACCCTTGGGAAACAGCAGAGCTCCACGACTACGACGGGGAGCCCTGCCCCGGCGCCCACCCACCCGACCACTAGCCACCACGCCCCACACCCCGCCACGATCGAGCAGCACAGGCGGGGTCATCGGCACGTCTGAAGGTCACTGAACGGGTCTCGATACGCCCTCGCTCGTCCCTCGCGAGGGCTACTCGACCAACGATGGGGTGCCGGAGGTTTCGAGGCTCGGCGCTGGGGCGCCTCGCACCTCAACCACCGGCGCAGGCTCGGCGCTGGGGCGCCTCGCACCTCAACGACCGGCGCAGGCTCGGCGCTGGGGCGCCTCGCACCTCAACCACCGGCGCTGGCTCGGCGCTGGGGCGCCTCGCACCTCAACCACCGGCGCGGGCTCGGCGCTGGGGCGCCTCGCACCTCAACCACCGGCGCAGGCGCGGCGCTGGGGCGCCTCGCACCTCAACCACCGGCGCTGGCTCGGCGCTGGGGCGCCTCGCACCTCAACCACCGGCGCTGGCTCGGCGCTGGGGCGCCTCGCACCTCAACCACCGGCGCTGGCCCGGCGCTGGGGCGCCTCGCACCTCAGGCGGCGGCTGGCGGCTGGGCAGGCTCGGGGTCGTGCTCGACCACCGGAGAGCGGCGGAGGAGCAGGAGGGCGAGCAGGACGCCGACGACGGTGACGTCGATCGTCAGGACGGTGACGGCGAGGGCGGTGAGGGAGTCGGTGAGGGCGCCGAGGCCGACGAGGGCGAGGACGCCGACGGCGACGATGTACTTGGTCAGCACGCCGCGACGGGCGAGCCCGCCGTAGACGAGCAGCTGCAGGATCGAGAGCAGCGCGCCGAGGGCGGCGAACAGCCAGAGCCGGTCGGTGACGCCCTCGTAGTTGGCGCCGCCGATGAAGACCTCGGCGACGTCACGCAGGAGGTACGCCGCCACGACGCTGCAGGCGCCGAGCACGCCGAGGAACGCGAGCCCGCGCACGATGGCCTTCTTGCTCTGGTCCTCGTCGGACATCGAGGGGAACAGGATCACCACCGCGAACTGCGGGAGGAAGAGCACCGCCTTGGTGACGATCAGGCCGCCGGCGTAGAGGCCCGCGTCGTGGTGCCCGAGCACGTTCCGGGCGACGACCACGTCCAGGTTGGAGAGCGCGGTGAACGCCAGCAGCGCGAGCGAGCTGCCCCATGCCTCGCGGCGGACGTCGCGCCGTACGACGACGTCGTGGGCGTTCTCGGGCGGGACCGAGCGCCGCTCGCGCAGGGCGAGGCTGCCGATGACGATCGGCAGGCACGACGCCACGAGCACGCCGAGCATGGCGCTCGCCTCGGTCTGCCGGACGAGCAGGAAGGCCGTGCCGAGCACGACGCGGGGGACGCCCACCGAGACGTACATCAGGCTCAGCGGCAGCCACCGGCGCTCACCCTGGAGCACCCCGGCCTGGCCGCCCATCACGGTCGTGGGGACGACGCAGAGGCCGAGCAGGATCGCGGAGACGGGCGACGCCAGGTGCAGCGCCCAGGTGACGAGCGGGAACGCCAGCACGGCGGCCGCGCCGAGGATCCACGAGGCCCGCCAGGTGGCGGTCAGGATGCTCTCCTCGATCGCGCCGACGTCCTCGGGGTCCGCGACGATCCGGCGTGCGGCCGTGGCCTGCAGGCCGAGCTGGACCACCGAGAGCACCATCAGCACGGCCATCAGGCCCGCGACCGCGCCGTACTGGCTCGGCCCGAGCATCCGCGCCGACACCATCTGGAATGCGTAGGTTCCGACGTTCATGACGGCCATGGCGATCGCGATGCCGGCCGTGCTGTGCAACAACCGGGTCAGCCGGGAACCCGCCGCCTGGGGCGAAATGTCCTCGGCACGCTCGCGCCCGGCCGTGCTGGTCACAAGGCGAAGTTTAGGCTGCGCCGGGTGAGCAACGAGCGGGAGGGCGCGCGGCGGGCCGGTGTCGTGGTCGGCGCCGTCTACGCCTGCCTCACTCTGCTCGTGCTCACCGACCAGCCCGGCCACGCGACCAGCGACACCCGGCTGGAGATGACCGAGGACCCCGGCGGCTACCTCGCGGGCACGTTCTCGCTGTGGCACTCCCAGGTCTCGCTCGGGGAGCTGCAGAACCAGGCCTACGGGTACCTGTTCCCGCAGGGCGCCTGGTTCGCGCTCTGGGACTGGGTCGGCGTGCCCGGCTGGGTCTCGCAGCGCGTGTGGTCCGCGCTGGTGCTCGTCCTCGCCTGCGAGGGAGTACGGCGACTCGCCCGCGCGCTCGGCATCGGGCCGTGGGCGTCCGCGGTGGCCGGGCTCAGCTACGGCCTCGCGCCGAGGATGGTCGAGGAGCTCGGCGTGCGCAGCGCCGAGATCCTGCCGGGCGCGATCGTCCCCTGGGCCCTGCTCCCGATCCTCGCCGCGATCGACGGCCGCCGCCGTCCCCGCGACGCCGCCGTGCTGTCCGCGGCCGTGTTCGCCTGCTCGGGCGGCGTCAACGGCACCGCCACGGCGGCGCCGGTCGCGCTGCTCGCCGTCGTCGTGCTCTGGGCCGTCCTCCGACGACATCTGAGCTGGCGGTTCGCCGTCGGGTGGGCCGCCCTGATCGCCGCGGTGAGCGCCTGGTGGGTGTTCTCGCTGCTGAAGCTGGGCGCCTACAGCCCGCCGTTCTTCGACTACGTCGAGGATGCTCGCACGACGACCGACACCTCGGGCTTCTCCGCGACGCTGCGCGGCGCGAGCAACTGGGTGGGCTACATCGTCGTCGGCGACGCACGGTGGTGGCCGGCCGGCTACGAGGTCTCGGTCAACCCGTGGCTGGTGCTCGCCTCGGGTGTGGTCGCGGCACTCGGGATCGTCGGACTCCTGCGCTACCGGGGCGCGTTCCGCGCCCCACTGCTGTGGGCCGCGGGGCTGGGCATCGTGTGTCAGGTGCTCGCGCACACCGGGACCCTCGACGGTCCGCTGAACCAGTGGTTCCAGGACCTGCTCGACGGGCCGCTCGCCCCGCTGCGCAACGTGCCGAAGGCCGACCCCATCCTCCGCGTGCCGCTCGCGATCGGGGTCGGGGTGGTCGCCCACGACCTCGGCCGCGTGCTCGCCGCGGGGGTCCCGCGGCTCCGGCGGATCGCGGCGGGAGGGCTCGCCGCCGTCCTCGTCGGCGGGGTGGTCGCGATGTCGGCGCCGATCGCCGCGGCCGAGACGCGCACGCCCGGCTGGGACGAGCTCCCGGACTACTGGACGCAGGCGGCCGACTACGCCGCGACCCACAGCCACGGCACGACCTGGGTGATCCCCGGCTCGGGGTTCGCCATCCAGCGCTGGGGCTGGACCATGGAGGAGCCGATGCAGGCCGTGGCGCGCTCGCCCTGGGTCACGCGCTCCCAGGTCCCGCTCACGCCGGCGGGCACGATCCGGATGCTCTCCGCGCTCGAGGCCTACGTCGAGTCGGGCGCCGGGTCGCCGTACCTCTCCCAGATGCTGGCGCGCATCGGCGTCGACACCGTGATCGTGCGCCACGACCTCGACCAGCAGGTCAGCCAGGCCACGCCGTCCGATGTCGTGTCGGTCGCGCTCGCGCGCTCGCCCGGCATCGAGCGCGAGGCGTCCTTCGGGCAGCTCGAGCTCGGGCCGGCGATCGAGGTCTTCTCCGTCCAGGGCTCGGGCCGTGCGGGCAAGCAGGGCTACGACGTCCGCGACACCGCCGACGCCGTGACGGTCGGCTCCGACGTCGAGGACGCCGTGGGCGCGGTCGGCGCGGGCCTCGTCGGGCCGGGGCAGCCGATCGTGCTCGCCGGCACGCCGGGGTGGGACCGAGGCGCGGACCTGCTCGGGGACGGCTACCGGCGCAGGGAGCGCGCCTTCGGGCGGATCCACGACGCGGTGAGCAACGTGATGGCGCGCCACGACCCCTACCACGCCGGACGGGTGCTGCCGGACTACCCGGGAGCGCCGGGGGCCCGGCCGGTGGTCGCCCGCTACCGCGGCATCGCGGGCGTCGACGCCAGCACCTCCCGCGGCTGGGCCGACGCGCTCGGGGAGATCCGCCCCGAGGACGCCCCGTGGTCCGCGCTCGACGGCGACAGCTCGACGTACTGGCGGCCGGCGCCCTTCCAGGACGCGACCAAGCAGTGGCTCGACGTCGACCTCGGGGAGACCCGGGCGATCGGGGCGGTCGAGATCGACCAGCCGGTGGCCGTGGTCGGCGTCGACCTGGTCCGGAAGTGGGCCGTCACCGCCGGGGGCACGACCCGCGAGGTCGCGCCCGACCCCGTGACCGGCCGGGCCGAGGTCGACCTCGGCGGCGTGGAGGCCGACCACGTGCGGGTCTCCGTCGCATCGGTCGGTTCGCCGGAGGCGACGATCGGCATCACCGAGCTGCGGATCGCGGGCGTCCACCCGCACCGGACGCTGCGGCTGCCCCACGTGACGCAGGCGCGGGCCCCGGACCTGGTGTTCGGCGCGCAGGAGGAGGCGCGGGCGTGCGTGACGACGCTGCTCGGGCCGGACTGCGATCCCTACCGCCAGCGAGCATCCGAGGAGGCCGCCGGCATCGACCGCACGTTCTTCCTGGAGCACCGCGGGTCCTACAGCGTCAGCGGGCTTGCCGTGCCGCGCGCCCGCGCCGGCACCGCCGAGCTGCTCCGCCCGCAGGGCGGCGTCTCCGCGTCCGGCTCCTCGTGGCTGGGGGAAGACCCGGAGGTGTCACCGCGGATGGCCTACGACGGCGACCGCACCACGTCCTGGATCGCCGACCCCCGGGACCCGCGACCGACGCTGCGGCTCGACCTCGGGCGGGTGCGGACGATCGACCGGGTGGACGTGCTGGCGCCCGGCGCGAACGCCGTCGGGCCGGACGGCGTCGTCGTGTCGGCACGCTCCGGCGGTCGGCGGGTGGTGCGGCACGTGTCCCTCGACGGGTACGGCGCCATGCCGCCCGTCACGGCGCGACGGCTCACGCTGCGGTTCACCGGCGACCCGGGGGACGGGAGATCGCTCGGCGTCGGCGAGCTGCGGCTCGGCGGGGCGCGGATCGCCGTACCGATCGACGGGGCGGCGCCGACCGGAGCCGTCTGCGGGTTCGGCCCGACGCTCGTGGTCGACGGCCGGCGCTATCCCACGCGGGTCCGCGGCAGCATCGGGGCGGTGATCGCGGCCGGCCAGCTGGCGGTCGGGCCGTGCGGCCGCACGCCGCACCGGCTCGACCTCGGTCCCGGCCGGCACCGGGTGCGGCTGCTGTCGACCGAGCAGTTCGGACCGGTGGCGATGGTCCTCCGCTCCGGAGGCGACCCGGCGAGCCGGGCGGTCGAGCGGTCGCGGTCGCTGGAGATCAGGTCGACGTCGGGCACGCGGGTGGTGCTCGACGTCGGACCCGGGCAGACCGCGATCGTGTCCGCGCCGTTCAACGAGAACGAGGGGTGGGAGGCGTCGGTCGACGGTCGGCGGCTGGAGCCGATCACGGTCGACGGGTGGGCGCAGGGGTTCGTGATCCCGGCGGGGGTGTCGGGAACCGTCGTCCTGACGTTCGGCCCGCAGCGGTCCTACCTCGTCGGGCTGATCGTCGGTCTCGTGCTGCTGGGACTCGTCCTGCTGTGGGGACTCTGGGTGTGGTGCGGGCAGCCACTGTGGCGCCGGTGGGCGCGGCGCACCCAACCGCCTGCGCAGACCCTCCCGGCGCAGAGCGTCGTGCCGCGCTCGTCTCCGCCGCGCGGGCTGGTGCGCCAGGTGCTGGTCGCGGGGGTCGCGGTCGTCCTCGGGCTTCTTGTCGGTGGACCGATCGTGGGCGTTGCTGCCGGAGCGGGGGTGCTGGTGGGGCGCTGGCGCACGACCGTGCCGCTCGTCGTGCTCGCGGGGCTGATGGTGGCGCTCGGGATGCTGGTGGTCGCGCTGACCAAGGAGGCGGCGAAGCCCTCCGACGCGGTGGATCTCGTCACCGGAGCGGCTCTGGCCCTCGGGTTCGGGGCCGCGTGGTGGGGGCCGGCGGGGGAGGAGCCGTGAGGCGGCTCCGGTCGCCTGTCTCGGTCGACCTGTGCTGGACGCTCCTGCTGGCGGTGGCGATCCTGCTGCCGCTGTTCCTCGGGCCGGGGACGTGGCTGCTGGGGGACATGGTGTTCGTGCCGCACCAGCCGTGGAAGGCGGCCTGGCTGGGCCTGGACGACAGCCTGCCGCGGGCGGTGCCGATGGACGCGCTGGTGTCGCTGGCGACGTACGTCGTCTCCGGTGCCTGGCTGCAGCGGATCCTGCTCACGGGCGGGTTGCTGCTCGCGGGGCTGGGCACGGGACGCGTCCTGGCGAGGCATGCGTGGTACGCCAGGGCGGCCGGGATCGCGCTCTTCGTGTGGAACCCGTGGGTGCTGGAGCGGCTGTTGATCGGCCAGTGGGCCATCCTCCTGGGCTACCTGCTGCTGCCCTGGGTGGCGCTCGCGGCGCGCCGGCTCCGGACGGACCCGCGGTCGGCCTGGGGGCCGGCGGCGCTGGCGTTGGCGGCGTCCGCGGTCTGCAGCCCGTCCAGCGGGGTGATGGCCGTCGTCGTGCTCGCGGTGCTCGGCCTGACCCGGGACCGCGCCGGGTGGTGGCGGCTGGGCGTCGTTGCAGTGGTCGCGAACCTCCCGTGGCTGGCCCCGACACTGACGGCGACGTCCGTCCACATCTCGACCGACGGCGTCTTCGCGGGCTTCGCCGCGCGCGCCGAGTCGGGCGCAGGGGTGCTCGCGAGCCTGCTCACGCTGGGCGGGATCTGGAAGACCTCGATCGTCCCGGACGCGCGCGGCAGCGCGGCCCTCGTGCTGCTGTCGCTGCTGCTCACGCTCGCCGCCCTCGCAGGTCTCCGACGGGCGGTGCGGGACGAGCCGGGGGAGTGGCCGCGCTGGCTGCTGCTCGGCGCGGGCGCGCTCGTGGTCGCGCTGGTCCCGGCGCTGCCCGGCGGGTCCGAGGCTCTCGAGTGGGCGGCCGCGCGGGTGCCGGGGCTGGCGCTGCTGCGGGACTCGCACCGCTTCCTCGCGCCGCTCGGCCTGGTGCTCGCCCTCGGCGCGGGCGGCGCGGCGACCGCCGTGCGGGAGCGGGTCCGCCCCGGGCGGGGAGCGCTCTGGTCGGTCGTCGGCCTGCTGGTCGTGGCACCCGTCCTGCTGCTGCCGTCGCTGGCGTGGGGCGCGGCCGGCGAGCTGCAGCGGTCGTCCTACCCCCGGTCCTGGAGCGACGTCGCGGACCTCCTCGACGAGGACCCCGGGACGACCGTGGTGCTGCCGTGGGCCGGGTCCTACCGCTCCTTCGCGTGGGACCACCGCCGGGCCGTGCTCGACCCGGCGCCGCGGTTCTTCCCGGGCGAGGTGCTCATCGACGACCGCATCTACCTCGACGACGTCGTCGTCCCCTCGGAGGATCCACGGGTGGCCGACGTCGGGCGGGCGCTCGGCTCCGACGACCCGGCCGGCGCCCTGCAGGCGCTCGGTGTGCGCTGGGTGCTGGTCGAGGAGGGGACCGGCGCCGTGGCGGTCCCCGACGGCGGCGTGCGGTACGACGACGGCGGCCTCCGGCTCGTCGACCTGGGCGCGCCCGCGGCCGGCCCGCCCACTAGGTCAAAGGTCCTGGTCGCCCTGGTGACCTTGGTCGACACTTTGTTCGTTCTTTTGATTTTCAACGGAATCCGTTCGATACTCCGATCAGGGAGTAACCGCCGTCACAGTGTCTCTGCGACAGCGCCGCCCACCGGACCTGGGGAGGACCGGGGGCGCCGTACCGACTGACGGCGGTCTCGCGAGTCTTTGGGAGGGGACACGCAATGAATCTACTTATTTCCGCTGTCGTCGGGGCGCTTGCCGCCGGCGCGGTCCTGGTCGGGGGCGTCCACGTCGCCCAGCCGGGCACGACACCGGTCTCCAAGGCTGACCTGATCACCTACTCGAGCCGGTAGACCCGGCCCGATGCTGCACATCGTCATCCCGGCCCTCGACGAAGAGCGCCGGCTTCCACGAACGCTGCGTGAGCTGCGCCGGCACGTCCGCGCGCACCGCGCGGTCCTCGGGGAGGTCAGGGTCGTCGTCGTCGACAACGGGAGCTCCGACCGCACGGCCGAGGTGGCCCGTGCGGCCGATCACCCTGCGCTGCCGGTGCGGGTGATCTCCTGCCCCGTCCGCGGCAAGGGCGCCGCGGTGCGCGCCGGACTGCTGGCGTGCGACGCCGACCCCGACGACCTGATCTGCTTCATGGACGCGGACGGTGCGACGGGGCTCGACGCCCTCGAGGAGGCCTGGCGGCAGATCGTGCTGGGCGCCGACGTCGTGATCGGGTCGCGGGGCCTGCTCGCGTCGGTCACCGAGGTCCGGACGCGCCGGGTGCGGGCCTACGGGGCCGCCTGGTACCGGCGGTTCGCAGGACGGCTGCTGCCCGGGCTCGCCGACACCCAGTGCGGGTTCAAGGTGTTCCGCGCCGCGCTCGTGCAGCACGTGGCCCGGGACCTGGTCGCCCGCGGGTTCTCCTTCGACGTCGAGCTCCTCGTCCGGCTGAGCGTCGAAGGCGCCCGGATCGAGGAGATCCCGGTGACCTGGGTCGACGTGCCCGGGTCGACGTTCGTCCCGCTCCGGCACGGCGCAGGGGCGTTCGCCGAGCTCGCCGGGATCGCCTGGCGCACCCGCAGGCTCACCCCGACCTTCGGCCGGAAGCCTTCGGTTCGGCGGGTCCCTCTCGTGCTGTCGGCCCCGGCTGCCCTGCTGGTCACGCTCGTCGGTGGTGAGGCCCGATGACCGCCGAAGGCACCCTCGCCGGGGTCCGGGCCGTCGTCGTCAACTGGCGCGACCTCGACCACTCGCTCGCGGGCGGGTCGGAGATCTACGCCTGGGAGTGCGCCCGTGCTCTTCGCGAGGGCGGCGCCGACGTCGAGTTCCTCACCGCGCGCGAGCCGGGCTCGGCGCACACGGAGAACCGCGAGGGCATCTCGGTCCGTCGCACCGGCGGGCCGTTGACCTTCTACCCGGCGGCCCTGCTGCGGCTGCTGCGCCGCCGGCGCCGGATCGACCTGGTCATCGACCCTTCCTGCGGCATCCCGTCCTTCTCGCCCCTGGTCCTGCGTCGGCGCACGCCGGTCGTGCTGGTCATGCACCACGTGCACCAGGACCAGTTCGGCACCCACTTCCCGGCACCGGTCGCGGTCCTCGGGCGCTGGCTCGAGCGGGTCGCGATGCGGACGGTCTACCGGCGCAAGCGGGTCGTGGCCGTGTCGCGCTCGACGGCGGAGCAGATGCGCGAGCAGCTGGGCTGGACCGGCGACATCGGCCTGCTTCCCAACGGCGCCGACCTGCCCGCGATCGTGCCCGACCCCGCGGCCGTCGACCCCGACCGGGTCGTCGTGCTCGGTCGGCTGGTCGCGCACAAGCGGGTCGACCTGGTCATCCGCACGTTCTTCGACGTCCAGCTGCACCCGGCGAACGACGGCCGGCGGCTGCACCTCGACATCATCGGCCAGGGACCGGAGCGTGAGCGCCTCGAGCGGATCGCCGCGGCGATGGGTCTGGAGGACCGGGTCACCTTCCACGGGCACGTGGACGAGGAGACCAAGGGCCGGTTGCTCTCGCGCGCCGCGGTCCACGTCTGCGCCTCCGACGCCGAAGGCTGGGGGCAGGCGGTCATCGACGCCGCCGGCTACGGCGTGCCCACGCTGGCGCGGGACGTCCCCGGCCTGCGCGACTCCGTCCGGCCGCTGCTGACCGGCTGGCTGGTCCCCGACTCCACCGACCCCGAGGAGGTACGGCGCCGCCTGAGCGACGCGCTGGCCTCCGCGCTCGCCGACGGGCGGTCGGCCGACGTACGCGCCGAGCGTGCGACGGCGTGCCGCGCCTGGGCGGCCGGGTTCGACTGGTCCCGGATGCGGGACCAGACCCGTGCGCTCGCGGCCTACGAGCTGGCCGCCTCCACGTTCCAACCACTGCACTCCGTGCCGCGCGACACGCGCGTGGCCGCCTGAAAGGAAGGTGCGTCGTGCACCGCTTGAGTCGATCCGCCCCCCACGTCCTCGTGGGCCTCGGCGTGTTCCTGATCGTCGCCGCGGGCCTGGTCCGGTTCTACGCCTACCCCGCCCTCGCCAAGGTGCCGTCGTCCTACGACACCACCACTGAGCTCGACGCGCAGGGCGCCCAGGTGCTGAACTTCAAGACGTTCCAGCCCGAGACGCACGACCTCGCCATCGAGGCGCGCACGCTCTCCGACCCCTCCGCCACTCCGCCGGACGGTGTCGCGATCTGGCAGACCTCGACCACCGTCAGGCGCGAGGACGACTCGGTCTTCCAGCAGACCCGGGACATGACCCCGTTCGACGACGTGACCGGCGAGGCCGTCAGCTGCGACGGCTGCCCGTCGTGGGTCGCCGAGGGCGACGGGGACAACGTCAAGGAGGTCCCGGTCGAGCGGGACGGCCTGACCCTGAAGTTCCCGTTCGACACCCAGAAGAAGGACTACCAGGTCTGGGACGACACGGTGGGCAAGGCGACGACCGCCACCTACGAGGGCACCGACGAGATCCAGGGCCTCACCGTCTACAAGTTCGTCCAGGAGATCCCGGAGTCCGTCGTCGAGACGCGCGAGGTCCCCGGCTCGATGTTCGGGTCCGACAAGGCCTCCGTCGACGCGGAGATGGTCTACGGCATGACCCGCACCTTCTACATCGAGCCGGTCACCGGCTCGCCGGTCAACCGGGTGGAGGTGCGCACCCAGGAGCTGTCGTACGACGGCCAGTCCGTGCCGGTCTTCGACGGCACCGTCCAGTACACCGACGACCAGGTCTCCACCGAGGTCGACGACCTCAGCTCGAAGGCGATGGTCCTGGGGAGCCTGCGGATGATGGTGCCGCTCGCGTTCCTGCTCATCGGCCTGCTGGCCGTTGCCGCCGGACTGCTGCTCAACCGGCGCGCGACCCGCGACGACGTGGACGCGCCCAGCCGGGACGGCAAGCCGCTCGTCAACGCCTGAGCCGGACGAGGACGGCTTCCAACAGCTCTTGGAGGCCGTCCTCGCTCCATCGCGTCGCCCGTGCCCGGAGGGTGATCGTCGTACGGCCGCGGTGGCCCACCGCGCCCAGCGAGATCCCCGAGCCGCCCGCGGTCACCGGGTGGAACGCGAGCCGCTCGGCCTGGTCGGCGGTCACCTCGCCGAGGTGCGAGACGAGCATGCTCGAGCCGAGTCGAGGAGCGAGCACGCGCAGGCCGGTCGTGGCGAGCCGGTCGAGCACCGGCCGCTCCCGGCCGCCACCCGGCGGGGTCTCGAGCGGGGCGTTGCGGACGGCCTCGCGGATCGCGGCAAGGTCGAGCCGCTCGACGTCGCGGAGCCGGATCAGCCCGCTCCGGTCGCCGATCCGGTCCCCTGGGCCGGCCGGGGCTCCGACTCCGATCGCGATAGCGACGTGCCGGGCCCGCCGGCCGACGGCCTGCTGGTGGGCGACGACCGCCCCTGCGGCCGCCTGCACGAGGTCGGCGGTGCGGAGGCCCGGCGGGGCGTCCCCCTCCACCAGCACGTCACCTCTCGCCGGCTGCGGGGGAGAAGGGGAGGTCACCGGGGCCGGTGGGTGGAGAGCCACCTCCGTCAGCCGTCTGCCCACGGTGCGGGCGAGCCCGGCGCCGGGCGGCCGCCGGCCGGCTCCGCGCGCGTCGCTGGACACCGGGGCCCCGGTCAGCGAGGAGAGCACCTCGAGCAGGCCGAGGCCGTCGGCGGCGGAGTGATGGGCCGAGACGACGAGCTCGGGCCCGGCGAGCCCGACCCGCACCGGGGCCGGATGGGGAGCCGCCAGCTCGGCGCGCACCGACGTGAGCTCGTCACCCACGACCGGTTCGGCAGGATCCCAGTCGTGCTCGTGGCACAGCGCGCGCAGCGCCGACCCGGCAGCCGCCGGCGCGAGCGGTACGGCGAGCCGGGCCGTGAGCAGGATCCGCCACCCGATGCCCGGGTCGGCGACCCACGCCCGGTCGGTCACGGCTTCCGTGCCGAGACCACGAGGCTCACGCCCGGGAGGCGGCGCAGCGGCAGCACCCGCTCGAGCGCCACGGCGCCGCGCAGGCCCGCGTTGAGGACCGGGTGCACCGGCTCCATCTCGCTCTCGGCCGCGTGCCGGCGCCGGCGGCGGGCCCGCACGACCGGGCGGAGCAGCACGTTCCACGACCACAGGTCCTCGATCTCGAGCCCGGCGCCGGTCACCAGGTCCGCGAGCTGGTCGCGCTCGTAGCGCCGGACGTGCCCGAGCGCCACGTCGTGGCCGCTCCACAGCGCCATCCCGCATGGCACCGCCACGAGCGCGCGGCCACCCCGCCGGAGCACCCGGTGGGTCTCGGCGGCCACCGCCGCGTCGTCGTCGATGTGCTCCCACGCGTCGGTCGAGAGCACCAGGTCGAGGGAGGAGTCCCGGAAGGGGAGCGCGCGGGCGTCGCCGCGGACGACGTCCAGGCCCTTCGCCGCCGCGATCGCGGCCGCGCCGGGCAGGTACTCCACCCCGGTGACCCGCCAGCCGAGGTCCCGCAGGACGGCGGTGTTGCCGCCGGGGCCGCACCCGACGTCGACCGCCCGGCCCGCCGGCCAGGCCTCGACGGTGCGGCGCACGAGCGCGCGGCGCTCGGCGTACCACCAGTGCCTCTGCTCCAGCGCCGCCGAGCGGGCGATCTCCTCCTCGTCCACGGGGCCGACCCTACGAAGGGAGCTCGGAGCCGAAGATCGCGGTGCCCGGGGTGAGCCGCCCGCGAACCCGGGACCACCCGCCCCACAGCCGCTCGTTGTCAGCGGGCCACTCCGGCTCCAGCAGCGTGGTGATCCGGAAGCCGGCGTCGGCCAGCAGCCGCACCCAGTCGCCCAGCGTGCGGTGGTGCTCGACGTACGCCGTCCGCCCGGTCTCGTCGTCGACCTCGACGTACGGCGTGCGGTCCCAGTAGGACTGCGTGGCGGTGAGCCCCTCCTCGGTGGGGTCGTCGGGGAACATCCACCGGGTCGGGTGGGTGATCGAGAACGCGAACCGGCCGCCCGGGCGCAGCACCCGCGCCGTCTCGGCGACCGCGCGCTCGATGTCGGCGACGAACTGGAGCGCGCCGAAGGAGGAGAAGACGACGTCGAAGCTGGCGTCGCCGAAGGGCAGGTGGGTCGCGGTGCCGAGCACCGAGGGGACGGCGACGCCCGAGGCCTCGTCGATCCGGCGGGAGTGCTGGAGCTGGCGGTGGGAGAGGTCGAGCCCCACGGCTCGTCCGCCCCGCTCCCGGACCCACCGCGAGCACTGGCCGGCTCCCGAGCCGACCTCGAGGACGTCGCGGCCCTCGACCGGGCCCAGGATGCCCGCGTCCGCCTCGGTCAGCCCTTCGGGCCCCCACACGAAGCCGGCGTCGCCCAGGAACTCGCCGTGCGTCGCCTGGTACTCGTCGGCGTACCTGTCCCAGTCCGGACCGTTGGCCCGCCGCGACTCGTCCTCGCCCGCTGGACGCCGATGGGCGGTCACCGGCGGATGCGGCCATTGCTGCACGGACCTACGATAGGCCGCTGGGGGCCGTGCCCGTCAGTTGGACGGCCCTGCGTACGCGCGCGTACCCTTGTCTCTTGTGCCTGCAACCCGTGGGCGCGCATCAACTCGACTTCTGCCCCTCAAGGATCTGTCCCTACTCATGACGAGCACCCTCTCGACCCCCCTCCCGAGCCAGTACGACGACAACGCGCCCCAGGTCGCGGTCAACGACATCGGCTCCGAGGCGGACTTCCTGGCCGCCATCGACCAGACCATCAAGTACTTCAACGACGGTGACATCGTGGATGGCACCATCGTCAAGGTCGACCGGGACGAGGTCCTGCTCGACATCGGCTACAAGACCGAGGGTGTGATCCCCTCCCGCGAGCTCTCGATCAAGCACGACGTCGACCCCTCCGAGGTCGTCGAGGTCGGCGACAAGGTCGAGGCCCTGGTCCTCCAGAAGGAGGACAAGGAGGGTCGGCTGATCCTGTCCAAGAAGCGCGCCCAGTACGAGCGCGCCTGGGGCACGATCGAGCAGGTCAAGGAGGCCGACGGCGTCGTCGAGGGCACCGTCATCGAGGTCGTCAAGGGCGGCCTGATCATCGACATCGGCCTCCGGGGCTTCCTCCCGGCGTCGCTGGTCGAGATGCGCCGCGTGCGCGACCTGCAGCCGTACGTCGGCCAGACCCTCGAGGCCAAGATCATCGAGCTGGACAAGAACCGCAACAACGTGGTCCTGTCCCGCCGCGCCTGGCTCGAGCAGACCCAGTCCGAGGTCCGCCACGGCTTCCTGACCCAGCTCCAGAAGGGCCAGATCCGCAAGGGCGTCGTCTCCTCGATCGTCAACTTCGGTGCGTTCGTCGACCTCGGCGGCGTCGACGGCCTGGTCCACGTGTCCGAGCTGTCCTGGAAGCACATCGACCACCCCTCGGAGGTTGTCACCGTCGGCGACGAGGTCACCGTCGAGGTGCTCGACGTCGACATGGACCGCGAGCGGGTCTCGCTGTCGCTCAAGGCGACGCAGGAGGACCCCTGGCAGCACTTCGCCCGGACCCACCAGATCGGCCAGATCGTGCCCGGAAAGGTCACCAAGCTGGTGCCGTTCGGCTCGTTCGTTCGGGTCGAGGAGGGCATCGAGGGCCTGGTGCACATCTCCGAGCTGGCCGAGCGCCACGTGGAGATCCCCGAGCAGGTCGTGGGCGTCGGCGACGACGTCATGGTCAAGATCATCGACATCGACCTCGAGCGGCGCCGGATCTCGCTCTCGCTGAAGCAGGCGAACGAGCAGACCGCGGCCTCGGACGTCGAGGAGTTCGACCCGACCCTCTACGGCATGCCGGCGACCTACGACGACCAGGGCAACTACGTCTACCCCGAGGGCTTCGACCCCGAGACGGGCGAGTGGCTCGAGGGCTACGAGGACCAGCGCGCGACCTGGGAGGACCAGTACGCCAAGGCGCACGCCCGCTGGGAGGCCCACGTCAAGCAGCAGGCCGAGGCCAAGCAGGCCGAGATCGAGGCCGGCGAGGCCACGTCGTACTCCTCCGGCGGTGCCGACGAGAAGGCCACCGAGGAGGGCGGCTCGCTCGCCTCGGACGAGGCGCTCCAGGCGCTCCGCGAGAAGCTCACCGGCGGCGGCAACTGACCTGAGCAACGCCGAGTCGGCAGAAACTTGAGCAAGTTTCTGCCGACTCGGCGCATTTTTCGCAGAGTTACTGCCGGCTCGGGGTCAGCGGGCGCTCGGGGGGAGCAGGGAGCGGTCGACGCGGTGGGAGGCGGGCGGGGGGAGGGTGCCGCGGTCGTCGCGGATCGTTGCCAGCACGGTGCGGACCCCGGCGGTGAGGACGAGCGTGAGTCCGATGAGGAGGAGTACGGTGGTCATGGCAGTAATCCTCCTACTGCCAAGATCCTGCCACCAGTGGCAGAGATGCCGGTCGCCGTTGATTTTCTGCCAAGATCGTGGCAGGCTGCGCGGGTGCTGACCAACGTGGCCGTGCTGGCCTTCGAGGGCGTCGCCCCGTTCGAGCTCGGCGTGCTCTGCGAGGGCTTCGGGATCGACCGCGAGGCCGACGGCGTACCTGCCCTCGACTTCGCGGTCTGCGCCGTCGACGACCGCCCGATGCGCACCTCGATGGGCTTCTCCATCCAGGCCGAGCACGGCCTGGACCGGGTTGCGGAGGCCGACCTGGTCGCCGTGCCCGCGATCCCGCGGGGCGGGCTGCCGCCGGAGCCGGTGATCGCGGCCCTGCGGGACGCCTACGACCGCGGCGCCCGGATCCTCTCGGTCTGCAGCGGCGCGTTCACGCTCGGCGCCGCGGGCCTGCTCGACGGCCGGGAGTGCACGACGCACTGGATGTACACCGACGAGCTGCAGCGCCGCTTCCCGCTCGCGCGGGTCGTCCCCGAGGTGCTGTACGTCGACGCGGGCCAGGTGGTCACCAGCGCCGGCACCGCGGCCGGCCTCGACGCCTGCCTGCACATCTGGCGCCAGGAGTACGGCGCCGCGGTCGCCTCGACGGTCGCCCGGCGTGCCGTCGTGCCGCCCCACCGCGACGGCGGCCAGGCGCAGTTCATCGCCCGCGCGGTCCCCGACTGCACCGCCGACACCCTCGGCCCGCTGCTCACCTGGGTGCTGGAGAACCTCGGCGAGGACCACACGGTCGAGTCCCTCGCCCAGCGGGCGCACATGTCCCCGCGCACCTTCGCCCGCCGGTTCCGCGACGAGACCGGCACGACGCCGCACAGCTGGCTGACCCGGCAGCGGGTGGCCGCCGCCGAGGAGCTGCTGGAGCGCAGCGACCAGCCGGTGGAGTGGATCGCCGGCGAGGTCGGCTTCGGCAACGCCGCCGCGCTGCGGCACCACTTCGCACGAGTCCGCGGGGTCAGCCCCAAGGAGTACAGGAGGCAGTTCGCGTGCTGACAGCGTCCCGGATCGGGCTGGGCACCTGGCAGCTGGGAGCGGACTGGGGTGACGTCCGCGAGCAGGACGCGCTCGACGTGCTCGCGGCCGCGGTCGACGCCGGCGTGACGTTCCTCGACACCGCCGACGTCTACGGCGACGGCCGGAGCGAGCAGCTGATCGGGCGGTTCCTCGCGCAGCACGACGGCCCCCGGCTGACGGTCGCGACCAAGATGGGCCGCCGGGTCGAGCAGGTCCCCGAGAACTTCGACCTCGACAGCTTCCGCGCCTGGACCGACCGGTCCCGCGCGAACCTCGGCGTGGACACCCTCGACCTGGTGCAGCTGCACTGCCCGCCGTCGGAGGTCATCGACGCCGACGCGACCTACGACGCCCTCGACACGCTGGTGGCCGAGGGGCGGATCGCGCGCTACGGCGTCAGCGTCGAGACCTGTGCGCAGGCGCTCTCCGCGATCACGCGTCCGCACCTCGCCAGCGTCCAGATCATCCTCAACGCGTTCCGGCTCAAGCCGCTCGACGAGGTGCTGCCGGCGGCCGCTGACGCTGGCGTCGCGATCATCGCGCGGGTGCCGCTGGCCTCCGGGCTGCTGTCCGGGCGCTACGACGAGTCGACAACGTTCGCGGCCGACGACCACCGGAGCTTCAACCGGCACGGCGAGGCCTTCGACGTGGGGGAGACGTTCTCCGGCGTGGAGTTCGAGGCCGGGGTGGCCGCCGCGCGCGAGTTCAGCGCGCTGGCGCGCGAGCACGGGCCCGAGGGAGCGACGCCGGCGCAGGTCGCGCTCGCCTGGGTCGCGCAGCAGCCCGGCGTGACGACCGTCATCCCGGGCGCGCGGTCGGTCGAGCAGGCCCGGGCCAACGCCGCCGCGATGACGCTGCCGCCGCTCGGGAGCGAGCTCCTCGACGGCGTCCGCGAGCTCTACGACCGCTACTTCCGCGCCGCGATCCACGACCGCTGGTGATCAGAGCTCCTGGCGCCTGACCTTCCCGGTCAGGGTGCGCGGGAGCTCGTCGCGGAAGGTGTAGGTCTTCGGGCGCTTCGGCGGCGCCAGGTGCTCCCGGGCGTACGTCGACAGCGCGGCCTCGGTCGCCGTACCGACGACGGCCGCGCACACGCGCTCGCCCCAGGTGTCGTCCCGGACGCCGTACACCGCGATGTCCTCCACGCCGGGGCACTCGCCGAGCAGCTGCTCGACCTCGGTCGGGTAGACGTTGACGCCGCCGCTGATGATCAGGTCCTCGCGGCGCCCGTCGAGGTAGACGTAGCCGTCGTCGTCGATCCGGCCGTGGTCGCCGACGGTGAACGCGGGCCCGGCCGGCGTCTCCCGCCACGCCGCGGCGGTCTTCCCCGGGTCGCCGTAGTAGCTGAACCGGGCGTGCCCGGGCACCACGCACCACAGCGTGCCGTCGGGATCGGCGGTCAGGATCCGGCCGGGGCGCGCGCGGCCGACGGTCCCCGGGCGCTCGAGCCACTCCTCGCTGCGGCAGGCGGTGAACTGACCCTCGGTCGAGCCGTAGAACTCCCACGTCGACCCGTCCGGGAAGAGCTCGATCAGCCGGCGCTTCACGTCGGTCGGGCACGGCGCGCCCGCGTGCGCGACCAGCCGGAAGCTGCTGAGGTCGGGTACGCCGACCTCGGACCAGTGGGCGAACAGCCGCTGCAGGTGGGCGGGCACGCAGAACATCGTGGTCGGCCGCTCCCGCCGGATCGCCTCGGTGACCACGGCGGGGTCGAAGGGCCCCGGGATCACCACCCGCCCCCCGGCGAGCACGGTGCCGAGCGCGAACCGCAGCGGGGCGGAGTGGTAGAGCGGGCTGAGCACGAGGTTGACGTCGTCGTCGCGGAACCCCCACAGCTCGCGCTCCTCGGCGACGAGCGCAGCGGCGCCCTCGTCGTCGAGCAGCCCCGACCACACGCCCTTCGGCGTGCCGGTCGTGCCGCTCGTGCAGTGCATCGGCCGGCCGCGCGGCAGGCCCGGCGGCGGGAGGGTCTCCAGCAAGCCGGTGAGCGCATCGTCGTCGGTCACGACCAGGGTCGGGTCGAGGCCGGCGAGGATCCGGGCGCGCTCGCCCTCGGTCAGCCGGGGGTCCAGCGGGATCGGGAAGATCCCGGCGGTGAGCAACCGGTGGACCGTCTGGAGGTAGGCAGCCGACCCCGCGACGAGCAGCGCCACCCGGTCGCCGGGCGCGAGGTCGGGGGGCACCTCCTCATTCTTGCGTGGCGACGACCCGCTTGTGCAGCTCGGTGGTCAGCCGGTGGATCTCCCGGGTCAGCTCGGTGTTGGTCTTCAGCTCGAGCTCCTGCTCGGTGAAGTCGTGCTCGGCCTTGGCCTCCGCGAAGGCCGCCTGCCGGTTCTGGGCGATCATCACGAACGTCGACAGGAAGATCGACTCCAGTGAGACGCCGAGGGTCAGCGTCGGCCACGGGCTCGCCTCGGCGACCACCATCCAGAGGGCGAAGAGCACGATGTGGGCGTAGACGAACATCATCGAGCCGGCGAAGGTCGTGATGGTGTCTGCGATGCGGTTCTGCAGGCTTGCCGCGCGCTTCTCGAGGAAGGCGGCGACGCCGGGGTGCTGCGGGCGGTTCGGCGTCGCGGCGCCGACGGGCTGGATGCTCATGTCGCTGATGGTGACACCGTTCGGGGCCACTAGGGTCCGGTTCATGCGAGTAGGCCTGACCGGCGGGATCGCCTCGGGGAAGAGCACGGTCTCGGACATGTTCCGCGAGCTGGGCGCCGTGATCATCGACGGCGACCGGCTCGCGCGGGAGGTCGTCGCCAAGGGCACCCCGGGCCTGGCCCGCGTCGTCGAGGCGTTCGGGCCGGAGGTGCTCACCGCGGACGGCGAGCTCGACCGGCCGCGGCTCGGCTCGATCGTCTTCAACGACCCCGACCAGCTGAAGGTGCTCGAGGGGATCACGCACCCCCTCATCTTCGAGCTGTACGCCGAGCGCGAAGCGGCCGCGCCGGAGGGTGCGGTCGTCGTGCACGACATCCCGCTCCTCGCCGAGTCGGGCCGGGCGGGCGAGTTCGACGCGGTCGTCGTCGTCGACGTGCCGGAGGAGGTCCAGGTGCAGCGGATGCTCCGGGACCGCGGCTGGACCGAGGCGGACGCGCGAGCGCGGATCGCGGCCCAGGCCAGCCGCGAGGACCGGCGGGCGATCGCGACGTACGTCATCGAGAACACCGGGACGCGCGAAGACCTCCGCCAGCGTGTGGCGGAGGTCTTCGAGCGGCTGACCAGCTAGTCGGGGAAACCGTCAGGCAGCCAGGTCTGCTCAGGCAGCGAGGTCCGGGTCGCCGAGGCGGCGCAGCTTCTGCAGCGCCTCGCGCTCGAGCTGCCGCACGCGCTCGGCCGAGATGCCGTGCTTGGCACCGATGTCGGCCAGCTTGTGCTGGCGGCCGTCGACCAGGCCGTAGCGCGAGCGGATGATGTCGGCGGCGCGGTCGTCGAGCTGCCCGACCAGGCTGTTGAGCCGGTCGCGCGCCTCGGTGTCGAGCACCGTCAGGTCGGGTCCGGGGGAGGTCTCCTGGGCCATCAGGTCGCCGAGGGAGGTGTCGCCGTCCTCGTCCACCGGGGTGTCGAGGCTGACGTGCTCCCGGCCCCATGCGAGCAGGTCGAGGACCCGCTCGACGTCGATGCCGAGCTCGTGGGCGATCTCCTCCGGCTCCGGGTCGCGGCCGAGCTGGCGCTCGAGCGTGCGGCGGGCCCCGCCGACCTGGTTGAGCTCCTCGACGACGTGCACGGGCAGCCGGACGACGCGCGCCTGCTGGGCGATGCCGCGGGTGATCGCCTGGCGGACCCACCACGTGGCGTAGGTGGAGAACTTGTAGCCCTTGGCGTAGTCGAACTTCTCGACCGCGCGGATCAGGCCGGTGTTGCCCTCCTGGATCAGGTCGAGCATCGGCATCTGGGCACGGCCGTACTTGCGCGCGATGGACACGACGAGGCGGAGGTTCGCGGTGATGAACTCCTGGACGGCCTTCTGGCCCTCCTCGGCGAGCCACTCGAGCTCCTCGCGGCTGACGTTGCCCTTCGGGGCGCCCTTGCGGCGGCCCCAGCGGCCCTCGGCGAGCAGGTTCTCGGCGTAGAGCCCGGCCTCGATCGTCTTGGCGAGCTCGACCTCCCTCGCCGCGTCGAGCAGGGGGGTGCGGGCGATCTCGTCCAGGTAGAGACCGACGCTGTCGCGTCCTTCGATCTCGCGGACGGCGCCCTTCCGATTTGCGACTCCGACTGCCATCGCGACCCTCCTTCGCCGGGCGGTGTTGTCACCCGTATTTCGTCAACGTGCCGAAGGCGGATTGGATTCCCCATCGGCCTGCATAGACAAGGACGACCAGGCACCGTGCAGAGTTGCACGTCGCAGGAACTCTCAGGGTCTTCTCAGGGGAGCTCGGACGGGTCGGCCTTACTACGCGTCCGGCGTAATACCCACGCCTGCCAGGCCCATGCGGTCGAGGATCCAGGCGAGACTGAACGCTCGGTCGTGCCAGGCGCGGTAGCGACCCGAGACGCCCCCGTGCCCGGCGGCCATCTCGGTCCTCAGGAGCACGTCGGCGCCCGCGGCCCGCTCCCGCAGCCGGGCGACCCACTTGGCGGGCTCGACGTAGAGCACCCGGGTGTCGTTGAGGGAGGTCTCGGCCAGGATCGGGGGGTAGGGGAGTTCGGCGACGTTCTCGTAGGGCGCGTAGGCCGCGATCCGGTCGTAGGCCACCGGGTCGTGCTCGGGGTCGCCCCACTCGTCGTACTCCCCGACGGTCAGGGGGAGGCTGCTGTCGAGCATCGTGGTGAGCGTGTCGACGAACGGCACGCCCGCGACGATGCCGGCGAACGCGTCGGGCGCCTGGTTGACGACCGCGCCCATGAGGAGCCCGCCCGCGCTCGCGCCCTCGGCGACCAGCCGGTCGGCCGTCGTCCAGCCCGTCGCCACCAGGTGACGGGCGCACGTGATGAAGTCGTCGAAGGTGTGCTGCTTGTGCTCGAGCTTGCCGTCGTCGTACCAGTGCCGGCCCAGCTCTCCGCCACCGCGCACGTGCGCGATCGCGAAGGCCGCCCCGCGGTCGAGCAGCGAGAGCCGGGCGACCGAGAACGAGGGGTCGATCGAGATCTCGTAGGCGCCGTAGCCGTAGAGGTGCAGGGGGACCGGACCGCCTCCCGCGCGGGCGTCGCGGCGCACGACGAGCGAGATCGGCACCTCGACGCCGTCGGGCGCGGTCGCCCAGAGCCGGTGCTCCTCGTAGTCCGCGGCGTCGTAGCCGCCGAGGACGGGGGCGCGCTTGAGCAGGGTGAGGCTCCCGGTGCGGACGTCGTAGTCGTGCACCGAGCTCGGCTCGGCGAGGCTCGTCATGCCCACCCGGACGGTCGGCTGCTCGAAGCTGGGGTTGCCGCCGGCGCCCACGGTGGCGAGCTCCGAGGGGAACCGCACCAGCTCGTCGCCGTCGACGCCCTCGGGGCCCAGGGTGAGCACCCGCACCTGGGTCGACCCGCCGCTGCGCTGGGAGACGACGAGGTGGCCGGCGAACGCGTCCACGTCCTCGAGCCGGACGGCGAGGTCGTGTGCGAGCAGCGGCGTCCAGCCCTCCCGCGGCGTCGGCTCGGCGGCGCAGACCGACAGCTCGAACTCGGGCCCCGAGGCGTTGTGGAGGACCAGGAACCGGTCCTCGCCGGCGAGAACGGCGTGCTCGAGGGCGTACTCGACCCCCTCCGTGCGGGCGGCGAAGAGCCAGGGCGCGGCACCCGGGTCGGCGGCGTCGAGCACGTGGTACTCGCTGGTGGTCCGGCTGCTGCTGGCGATGACGACGAACTTGCGGCTGCGGGTGCGGCCCACGCCCACGGTGAACCGCTCGTCCGGCTCGTGGAAGACCAGCTCGTCCTCGGCCTGCGCGGTGCCGAGCCGGTGCCGCCAGATCTTGTCCGGGCGCCACGCCTGGTCGACCGTCGTGTAGTAGAAGTGGTCGGCGCTGCCGCCCCAGGTCACCCCGCCGAGCACCCCGGTGAGCTCGTCGTCGAGCAGCCCGCCGTCGGCGAGGTCCCTGACCCGGACCGTGTACCGCTCGTCGCCGACGACGTCGATGGCGTAGGCGAGGAGGCGGTCGTCCGGGCTGACCGACGAGCCGCCGAGCGAGAAGAACTCGTGGCCCTCGGCGAGCTGGTCCAGGTCGAGCAGCACCTCCTCGCCCGGCAGGGCCGGCTGGTCGGCGCGGGCGTCCTCGGCGGGGCGGGGCGGGGTCCAGTCGTCCGGCCCGGCGGCCGGCACGCGGCAGCTGGCGCCGTACTGGCGGCCCTCGAAGGAGCGGCCGTAGTACCAGTAGCCGCGGACCCGGGTCGGCACGGACAGGTCGGTCTCGAGGGTGCGGGCCTTGATCTCGTCGAAGATCCGCTGCCGCAGGTCGGCGAGGTGCTCGGTGCGTGCCTGGGTGTAGGCGTTCTCGGCCTCGAGGTGGGCGAGCACGGCCGGGTCGTCCTTGACCCGGAGCCAGTCGTAGTCGTCGGTTCGCTCCCGCCCGTGGTGGACGGTCGTGACGGGGCGGCGCTCGGCCCGAGGTGGCGTGGTGACCGGGGTCATGGGCGCACGGTATCCGGGCCCCCTACATCCACAGGGAGAGGGGATGGCCTGTGGATTCGGCCGGCAATCCTGTGGAGGAACGGCCCTCTGGTGTGGAGGGTCCTGTGGGACCGAGAGAATGTCGGAAATCTTTGCCCCAGCCCCTTGCGCAGGGGATTCGGCGGAGCGTAGAACTCTCCTACCGATCGCAGTCGGCGGAACCTTCGGGGGAAGCCGGAAGCGAGAGGGGATCGGCGGCTTCGGCCGGCGATCGACCCGAGGCTTCGGCCGACGGTCACCTCGACCGGTTGCTTCGGCGGCCGGACGAGTCGAGGGCCTCTTGATGCTCATACCACCAAGAGGCCCTCACCCTTTTTTGCATGCTCAGGTTAACGCCGGGGGACGGCTCAGCGCCGGGTCGTCGACGGCGAAGGTGCGGACGGGGCCCGGCGCCGTCTCGGCCGTCTCGAACCGGACGGTGACGACGCCCCTCCCCGATCCCCACACCCAGCCGGGACCGTGCTCGGCGTGCACGACGTCCATGCCGGGCGCCCACCCCGTGCGGGCCCGGGCGCCGGACTCCTCGACCAGGGCCTCCGTGCCCGTCGGCGCGGACGCATCCGCCGGCTCCGTGGGGTCCTCGGAGCCCGGCTCGCCGTCGGTGAACAGCTCGTCCTGGACCCAGTCGGCCAGGCCGGACACACCCACGCCGAGGAGGCGTACGCCGCCCGTCGTGTCGAGGTCCTCGAGGAGGGCGACCGCCAGCCGGGCGACGAGCGCCCCGTCGTCGGTGGGGGAGGACAGCGTGGTCGAGCGGCTGACGGTGGTGAAGTCGTAGCGGCGGACCTTGATGGTGACGGTGCGCCCGGACAGACCGCTCGCCCGCAGCCGCCGGGCGACGTCCTCGGCCTGGCGGCGGAGCAGCGAGGCCATCAGCACCCGGTCGGTGAGGTCGTGCTCGTAGGTGCCCTCGACGCTGACCGACTTCGTCTCGCGCTCCGGCTCCACCGCGCGGTCGTCCTCCGCGCGCGCCAGGAGGTGCAGGCCGGCTCCGTGTGCCTTGCCGAGCAGCCGGACCAGCTCGTCCTCGCTGAGGCCGTGCAGGTCGCCGACGGTACGGACGCCGACGCTCCGCAGCCGCTCGACCGTCGCGGGCCCGACGCCGGGGATGACCGAGACCTTCATCGGCAGCAGCAGGTCCAGCTCGGTGCCCGGCGGGACGACGACGAGGCCGTCGGGCTTGTCGAGGTCGCTGGCGACCTTGGCGAGGAACTTCGAGCTGGCCACGCCCACCGATGCGGTGAGGCCGCCGGTCACCTCGCGCACCCTGCTCCTCAGGTCCTCGGCGTAGGCGGTGACCCCGTCGACGGACAGGTCGTCGAGCCCGTCGGCGCGTTCGAGGTCCACGAACGCCTCGTCCAGCGACAGCGGCTCGACGAGCGGCGAGCAGGACCGGAGCAGGTCCATGACGGCCTGGCTGGTCGCCCGGTAGGCGTGGAACCGACCGGTCAGGAACGCGGCGTGCGGGCAGCGGGACCGCGCCTCGCGCGTCGACATGGCCGAGCGGACGCCGTACACGCGCGCCTCGTAGGACGCCGTCGACACCACGCCGCGGTTGCCGACGCCGCCGACGACGACCGGCTTCCCCCGCAGCGACGGCTTGTCCCGCTGCTCCACGGCGGCGAAGAAGGCATCGAGGTCCAGGTGGAGGACCGAGGCCTGCGAACGCACGTCCGCACGCTACTGCTCGCCCCAGACGTCACGGGACGGGCCACCTTCCGTGCACAGGCACGGCGACCGACCCGGTCCACCCACAGGCGCGGCCCGGCTCGGCCTGCGGTGTCGCAGCGGCTGGGGAGCCTCCCTCGCATGACGCTCTCATCCCTGCCCCAGCCCACGCCCGACCCGTCGGCCCGGTTCACGGCCCGCTCGACCGAGGACCTGCTCGCGGTCGCACCGGTCGTGCTGGGCTTCCACCCCCAGGACTCGGTCGTGATGCTCACCTTCGGCGGCAACCGTGCCTTCCACGCGCGCATCGACCTGCCGCCTCCCGCGGAGGACCTGGCGACGCGTCGGCGCGACCTCGACCACCTGGCCGCCTCGCTGACCGAGCCGGCCCGGAGGGAGCGGGTCGCCGCGGTGGCGCTGCTCTTCTACAGCGAGGATCCGCGGCCGGCCGACGTCGCCTGGCGGCGGCTGCGCCGCGCGCTCGGGGACTGCGGCGTCCGGGTCATCGAGGCGGTCCGGGTCGGCAGCCACCGCTACCACCCGCTGCTCGACCGTGACGGCCGGCGCCGCCAGGACGGTGTGCCCTTCGACGTCAGCGCGCATCCGTTCGTCGCGGAGTCGGTGCTCGGCGGCACCGTGATCCACCGCAGCCGCGACGCCCTGGTCGCGACCCTCGACCCGGACCGGGCGGCGCAGGACCGGGTCCGGGCCGTCGTGGACGGCGAGCTGCGGCGCGGTGGGGTGCCTGAGCTGGTCCTCGAGCTGCTCGCCGCCGGCACCTGGGTCCGCGCGCTCGTCGAACGACACGTCGACGCGGGCACCCTGCCCGCGGAGCCGGAGATCGCGCGGCTGGCCTGGACGATGCAGGCGGTCCGGGTCCGCGACGCGGCCTGGGGGCTGATCCGCCGCAACCGTGCGCGGGAGCACGTCGAGCTGTGGCTCGGCGTCGTCCGGCGCACCCCCGACGAGCTGGCGGCCCCGCCGGCCGCCCTGCTCGGCTGGTCGGCATGGATGGCGGGCGACGGGGCACTGGCCTGGTCCGCGGTGGACCGGTGCCGGGAGGCCGACCCGGCCTACCGCCTGGCCGGGCTGATCGCGCACGCGCTGGAGCACGCGCTGCCACCCGAGACCGGTGAGATGGAGTTCGACTGGGCTGCCGGATTGGCCGAGCCTGGCTAGGGTCGGCGCATGGGGAAGGATGTCGACGCCCAGGAGTTCACGCGGGCCGACCGGACCCGGCACCGGGAGAAGGTGCGGCGCTGCCTCGACGTGCTCGAGCGGATGCTCAACGAGTCGGCGTTCGACACCGACGATCCCCACACCGGGCTCGAGGTGGAGCTCAACCTCGTCGACGACGCCGGCGACCCGGCGCTCCGCAACCAGGAGGTGCTCGACGCGATCGCCGACCCGGACTTCCAGACCGAGCTCGGCCAGTTCAACATCGAGATGAACGTGTCGCCCGGTCCGCTGCGCGGCCGTGGCCTGTCCCAGTTCGAGGCCGGGCTGCGCGCCAGCCTCAACGAGGCCGAGCGCCGGTCCGAGCCGCTCGGAGCGCACCTGGTGATGATCGGCGTCCTGCCGACCCTTCGCGACCGGCACCTGGCCCCGGACACGATCAGCCAGAACCCGCGCTACAGCCTGCTCAGCGACCAGATCCTGGCCGCGCGCGGCGAGGACATGCTGATCGACATCGTCGGCGACGAGCGGCTCCGCGCGACGGTGGACTCGATCATGCCGGAGGCGGCCTGCACCAGCACCCAGGTGCACGTGCAGACCGCGCCCGAGCGGTTCGCCGGCTACTGGAACGCCTCGCAGGCGATCGCGGGGGTGCAGCTCGCGGTCGCCGCGAACTCGCCGTACCTGCTCGGGAAGCAGCTGTGGAGGGAGACCAGGATCCCGCTCTTCGAGCAGGCGGTCGACACCCGCAGCGAGGAGCTCAAGGCGCAGGGCGTCCGCCCGCGCGTGTGGTTCGGCGAGCGCTGGATCACCTCGGTGTTCGACCTGTTCGAGGAGAACGTGCGCTTCTTCCCGGCGCTGCTCCCCGTGACCGACGAGGAGGACCCGCTGACGGTCCTCGAGGCGGGCGGGACGCCCAACCTGTCCGAGCTGCGGCTGCACAACGGCACCGTCTACCGCTGGAACCGGCCGATCTACGACGTCAGCGGGGGAGTGCCGCACCTGCGGGTCGAGAACCGCGTCCTCGCCGCGGGGCCGACCGTCGTCGACACCGTCGCCAACGCCGCCTTCTACTTCGGGCTGGTCCGCACCCTGGCCGAGAGCGACCGCCCGCTGTGGTCGCAGATGTCGTTCAGCGCCGCGGAGGAGAACTTCCACTCGGCCGCGTTGCGCGGCATCGACGCGGAGGTCTACTGGCCCGGCGTCGGCAAGGTCCGTGCGACCGAGCTGGTGCTGCGCCGGCTGCTGCCGATGGCCCGCGACGGGCTCGCGGCGTGGGGCGTCGACCAGGAGGACATCGACCACTACCTCTCGATCATCGAGCAGCGCTGCCTGATCGGAACGAACGGCTCGGAGTGGATGGTGCGGCGGATGGCCGCCGCCGCCGAGGAGGACCGGTTCGACGCCCTGCGCGGGATGCTCCTGGACTACCGGGCCGGGATGGCGGACAACCGCCCCGTGCACACCTGGTAGTCAGGACCGGTCGCGCAGCCGCTTCCAGGTGCGGCCGACCCCCGACCGCGGGTCGCGCCAGCTCCGCCGGGTGACCACGACGAGGCCGAGGGAGAGCCCCAGCTCGGCGCCGGCCGCCCGGACGGCGCAGCTCCAGTCGACGTCGCAGTCCCACACCTGCTCCCCGTCCATCCGGGTGAGCCAGACCAGCGGGACGCGGGACCGCTCGAGCGAGCGGCGCAGCATCGCCTGCACGACGTCGACCCGCAGCGCGTGGTCGAGCACCTCGCCGGGCTCGGGGCAGAACCGGCGCGGGCCCAGACCGGGCAGGCCGACGTTGAGCACCGCGGGGTGGTGCCGTCGCTGCTCGGCCGCGGCGTGCTCGAGCACCGCTCGGCGCAGCACCTTCTGCAGCGGGCGCGGCACCGGCTCCGTGATCGTCGCGGGATCGGCCATGCGGTCGAGGTTGCCGCAACTCGCGCGGGGACGGCGGCGTCCTCCACAGCCGCGCTCGACAGGTCCCTAGGGTGGCGCCATGACGACCGACCCGGACGGCCCGCTGGTCACCGCCGCCGAGCTCGCCGGCCTCCTCGGGCGGGTGACCGTCCTCGACGTGCGGTACCGGATGGCCGGACCGCCGGGCCGGGAGGACTACGTCGCCGGGCACGTCCCCGGGGCCGTGTACGTCGACCTCGACGCGGCCCTCGCCGCGCCGCCGGGCACCGGTGGCCGGCACCCGCTGCCCGCCCCGGAGGTCTTCGAGGATGCGATGCGGGCCGCCGGGGTGAGCGACGACGTGCCGGTCGTCGCCTACGACGACTGGAGCGGCCACGCGGCCGCCCGCTGCTGGTGGCTGCTGCGCCACCACGGGCACCAGGACGTGCGGGTCCTCGACGGCGGTTGGAGCGCCTGGCAGCAGGTCGGTGGCGCCGTGGAGGCCGGGCCCGGCCCGACCCCGGAGCGCGGCGACTTCACCGCCGTCGCGGGAGCGATGGCGCTGGTCGAGGCGGACACCGTTCGCGAGGTCGACGTACTGGTCGACGCGCGGGCCGCCGAGCGCTACCGCGGCGAGGTGGAGCCGGTCGACCCCGTCGCCGGCCGCATCCCCGGCGCGGTCAACGTCCCGACATCGAGCAACCTCCGCCCGGACGGCCGGTTCCGGCCCGTCGAGGAGCTGCGAGAGGTGTACGCGGCCGTGGGCGCGCTCGACGGCGGCGTCGTGGCCGCCTACTGCGGCTCCGGGGTCACCGCGGCCCACGACGTGCTCGCCCTGGAGCTGCTCGGCGTGCGAGCGGCGCTCTACCCCGGCAGCTGGAGCGAGTGGATCACCGACCCGGACCGGCCCGTCGGGACCGGTCCTACCAGTGGATCCCCTTGAACACCCGCGCCATCAGCACCTGCTCGGACTCGCGGCCGGCGGCCTCGGGCTCGGTGCCGGCCGGCGCCTGACCCTTCGCGGCGGCGCTGTCCGGGAACACGTGGTAGGCCATGTTGAGGACCCGGAACGCAGCCTTGGGCGCGACCGTGTGCGCGATCGCACCGACGTTGCCGAGCGCCGTGTTGATCTCGTGGGGCTTCTCCACCATCGCCCTGATCACGGTGTCCGCGGCCTGGGCCGGTGAGATCGTGGGGAACTTGTCGTAGATCTTGGTCGGCGCGATCATCGGCGTCCGCACCAGCGGCATGTGGATGTTGGTGAAGGTGATGCCGTTGCCGACCACCTCGGAGGCGACCACGTTGCTCCAGGCGTCGAGCGCGGCCTTGGAGGCGACGTACGCCGAGAACCGGGGCGGGCTGGTCTGCACACCGATCGAGGAGATGTTCACGATGTGCCCGCCGTGCTGCTCGCGCATCTTCGGCATCAGGCCGATGATCAGCCGGATCGCGCCGAAGTAGTTGAGCTGCATCGTCCGCTCGAAGTCGTGGAAGCGGTCCTGCGAGAGCTTCAGCGAGCGCCGGATCGAGCGACCCGCGTTGTTGACGACGAAGTCGACGGTCGGCAGCTCGCGGGAGAGCTCCTCGCAGAGCCGGTCGATCGCGGTCAGGTCCGAGAGGTCGCACGGGAAGACGTAGGCCTTGCCGCCGCGCAGCTCGATCGTGGTCTTGGTGTCCTCGAGCTTGTCCTTGCCGCGTGCCACCAGCACCGGGATGCCGCCTGCCTGGGCAACCTTGAGGGCGGTCACCTTGCCGATGCCGGAGGACGCGCCGGTGATCACCACGTGCTTGCCGGCGAGCGCCTTGCGGGTCTTCGCGTCGCGGCCGGTCGAGGTGTCGAGGTTCTCCTCCCAGTAGGCCCACAGGGTGCGCGAGTAGGACTCGAGGTCGGGTACGGCGATGCCGGAGCCCGCGAGCGCGGCCTCGGTGGCCCGGGAGTCGAAGACCGTCGGGAACGACGTGTGCGCGAGCACCTCCGGCGGGATGCCGAGGCGGCCGATCGTCTGCTCGAGCACCAGCTGCGCGGGGGCCGTGCGGATCGCGGCGGACATCAGTCGCAGGGGGCGCAGGGCGTTCGGGAGCAGCGAGCGCGGGCCCGCGGCGACCGAGCGGTCGACGGGTGTGGCGAACTGCGGCGCGCCCGCCGCCGCGCAGAAGGCGTTGATGGTGTCGACGACCGGCTGCGGCTCGGGGTTGACCAGGTGGAACGCCTGGCCGTCGTGGTCGGGCAGGTGTCCGAGGTGGTCCATCGCCTTGGCGACGTAGTCGACCGGCACGACGTTGGTGTCGCCCAGGTCGACGCCGAGCAGCGGCATCCACGCCGGCAGCCGGTCGCGCATCGCCTTGATCAGCGGGAAGAAGTAGTAGGGGCCGTCGACCTTGTCCATCGCGCCGGTCTCCGAGTGACCGACCACGATCGCCGGCCGGTAGACGCGCCACGGGACCGTCGCCTCGTCGCGGACGATCTTCTCCGACTCGTACTTCGTGCGGTGGTACGCCGAGGGCAGCGGCTGGCCCTCCTCGAACATCGTCTCGTCGAAGCGCCCGTGGAAGTCACCGGCCGCCGCGACCGACGACACCTGGTGGAAGCAGCCCGCCTGGACCCGGTCGGCGAGCTCCAGGGCGTTGCGGGTCCCGTCGACGTTCATCGCGTCGTTGGTCGCGTCGTCGGCGGTCATGTCGTAGATCGCGGCGAGGTGGAAGAAGTGGTCGATGCTCCCGGCGTGCTCCGCCACCCAGGCCTCGTCGACACCGAGCCCGGGCTGCGCCAGGTCGCCGACGACCGGCTGGACGCGGTCGGACCCCCACTGCCGGATCAGCGCCTCCATCCGCGGCAGCGAGGACTGCCGGACCAGGACGAAGATGGGGCCGTCGCGGTGGTCGACGAGCTCGCCGACGAGGTGGCGCCCGATGAACCCGGTGGCGCCCGTCACGAAGTAGGACATGGGTGGAGGCTACTCGCCGGGATACCCGTCGGTAAGGCTGTCCAAAGGGTCTCGATACACCGGTCGCGACCTCGCTGCGCTCGGGCGCGCGGCTACTCGACCTTCTCGCCCGGCAGCCGGGCTCGCTGCGCTCGGCCGGCAGCTACTCGCTCGAACCGCCGAACATGATCTCGTCCCAGCTGGGCACCGAGGCTCGGCCGCGGCGCTTCTGGACGGTGCGCCGGGACCGCGCGCGGTCGTCGTTCTCCGACTCGGCCGCCGGCTCGGCCGCCGGTGCGGCATCGGTCTCGGTGGCGGCCTCCGCCGCGTTGTCGGTGGCGGGCTCGGCCGGCGCGTCGCGGACGGCGTCGAGCAGGTCGAGCGCGTCGTCGCCGAGCGGCAGCTCGTCGCTGGGCAGGGCCGCGAGGCGGCGCTGGCGCGCCTGCTCCAGGTCGTTCGGCGGGGCGACGGGCGCCGGGGCGGCGACCAGGTCGCCGATGAGCCAGCGGGCGTCCTCGTCGTCGGCGGTGACGTAGTTGCCCGGCGCGTCGTAGGTGAAGTGCGCGGTGCCGGCGCGGCGGGGCGCGTCGAAGACGGCGGTCAGCGTCCACCTGCCGTCGTCGCGGCGGGCGGCGTCCCAGAGGACCTGGTCGGCCTTGGCGTCCTGGGTCAACAGGTGGGCGGTCACCGCATCGGAGAGAGCGCGCGCCTGGGAGCCTCCCGAGCCGGCCGCCCGGCGGACCGAGGACCGCTGGGCCCGCTCGGCCACGTGCTCGCGCTCGGCCAGCACCGGCGCGACGAAGGACATGATCGACTCCACCGTGGTGCCGGCTGCGGTCGCCACCGCCTCGGGCGTCTCGCCGGATCGGATCCGGTCCTGGATCTCGCGGGGGCGGAGAGTGCTGGTCATCTTGATCTCCAACTGACCGAGTCGGGTGGTCTCGCCGCGCAGGGCGGCGCGGAGCGCGGGCGTGACGTCGAGGCTGAACTCGGCCCCGTTGTCGCTCACCAGGAGCAGGCGCCTGCCGTCGGCGCTGACTCCGGTGAGAGAGAGCTGCGTCATCAACGGTCCTGCCTGCTCGTTCCTGCGATTTCCCGGGAGCCTACGCGCGAGACCCCGCCAGGACCGGGCGGCGCGCCCGGCGTGTGGCGACGTGTCGACATTTCTCGGCGCTCAGTCGGCGAGCTGCTTGCCGCGCACGTAGACCCAGGCGCCGTCGACCCGGAAGAAGCGGCTGACCTCGTGCAGCGCACCGGGCTGGCCGCGGACGGCGTAGGACGCGCGGAACTCGACGACGCCCTTGCTGTCCCCGGGGCCGCCGGCGTCGGTGGCCAGGACGGCGAGGCCGGTCCACCGCTGGTCGGGGTCGAGCTCGATCGACCCGGGCCGCATGGCCGGGTGCCAGGTGCGCAGCAGGTAGGGGACGTCGCCCACGACGAAGGCGCTGTAGCGCGACCGCATGAGCGCCTCCGCCGTCGCGGCGGGGACCTTGCCGTCGTGGAGCGGCCCGCAGCACGCGGCGTACGGCGCACCGGAGCCGCACGGGCACGCGCCGCGGGTCATGAGCCGAGGACCCGGCGCAGGTAGGCGTTGGCGAACACGCGGTCGGGGTCGAGCCGGTCGCGCAGCGCCAGGAAGTCCCCGAAGCGGGGGTAGAGCGCCGCGAGGCCGTCCGCCTGACGGGTGTGCAGCTTGCCCCAGTGGGGGCGGCCGTCATGGTCCTTCATCACCGCCTCCATCAGCGCGAAGTAGAGCGCATGATCGGTACGGCGGTGGGTGTGGAACGCGAGGTAGACGGAGTCGCGCCGATACGCCGTGGACAGTGGTACGTCGTCCGCGGGTGCCACCCGGATCTCGACCGGGAACGAGATCGCCAGCCCGGAGGCCTCCAGCACGCGCCGGCACTCGCGGAGCGCGTCGAGGCCCGCGGCCCGCGGGACGGCGTACTCCATCTCGCGGAAGACCACCCGGCGCTCGCTGGTGAAGACCCGGTGGGCGACGTCGCTGTAGGTCCGCGGTCCGAGCAGCCGGGCGGCGAGCCGGTTGGCCGGCGGGATCGCGCGGGGCGCGTGGTTGAGCGCGGCGGTCTGGGCGCCGAAGACGGAGTTGGACAGCAGGTCGTCGTCGAGCCAGGACCGCCAGCGGGGGAGCGGCTCGGCGGCGGAGAGGTCGGTGCCGGCCCGGCGGTTGCGCTTGGTGAGCAGCCGGTCGGTGTGCGGGAACCAGTACATGTCGACGTGGTCGTTGTCGGCGACGAGCTCGTCGAACGAGGCCAGCGCCGCGTCCCAGGTCATCGGCTCCTCGGTCGCCCGGAGGAGGAACAGCGGCTCGACGGCGAAGGTGATGGTCACGAGGACGCCGAGCGCGCCGAGGCCGACCCGGGCCAGCTCCAGCACGTCGGGGTTCTCGGTGGCGGTGGCCCGCACCAGCCGGCCGGTGCCGTCGACCAGCTCGAGAGCGACGACCTGCGCGGCGAGGCCCGCGGCGCGGCCACCGGTGCCGTGCGTGCCCGTCGAGATCGCCCCCGCCAGCGTCTGCTCGGCGATGTCGCCCATGTTGTGCAGGCTCAGGCCGAGCCGCTCGAGCCCGGCGTTGAGGTCGGCGAGGCGGGTCCCCGCCAGCGCGGTCACCGTTCCTGCGTCGCGGTCGACGGCGACGATCCCGCGCATCAGCTCCGGGACGAGCAGCGCGTGCTCGGGTCGCGCGATGCCGGTGAAGGAGTGCCCGGTGCCCGCGACCTTCACCGTGTGCCCGGCGACGCGCGCCCGCCGTACGCAGCTCACCACCTCGTCGACACCGTGCGGCGTCACCCGGTCGATGCCCTCCGCGGACTCCAGACCGGACCAGTTCCGCCAGGAGGCCATGTCAGCCCTGGTCGTCCTGCGTCAGCCCGACTTGCGGCGGTGCACCCGCTTCGAGCCGGCCGGGCCGTGCACCTCGGCCTTGCCCTTCTCGTGGCCCTGGTGCTGGACGCCCGCCTCGTTGCCGTGCTTGCGCTCCAGCGCCTCGCGCATCTTCGCCTTGAGGTCGTCGTTGGCGTTCTTGTCGTCACTCATGGCGTCCTCCTGGGTGGGCTGGGACGACCACCATCACACGGCCGACGGGGTGACGTCGATCCGTTTCGCGGGCACCTTGGTGCCGAGGGCCGAGAGCAGGGCGACCACCCCGCCGCCGAGGGCGACCAGGTAGGCCGGCGACGCGCCGGCCGCGTCGATCACGACCCCGGCGAGCGCCGCTCCCGGGGCGAGCCCGGCGGCGATCCCGGTCTGGAGGAACGCCATGCCCTCCGTCAGCCGCGACGCCGGCAGTACCTGCTCGGCCAGGGACATCGCCGCGATCAGCGTGGGCGAGATCGCCAGCCCGCCGACCAGGAGCACCGCGAACATGACCGGGATCGACGGCACCAGGGGCAGGAGCGCCATGGCCGCCGCCATCCCGCACGCGCCCCAGCGCAGTCGGAACAGCACGCCGCGGCGCCAGGTGACCGCGCCCGAGACGAGCCCGGCGACCAGGCTGCCGAACGACCACGTGGCCAGCAGGAACCCGGTGACGCCCTTGTGGCCGCGCTCGTCGGTGAACGCGACCGTCGCGACCTCGGCGGCGCCGAACAGGGCACCCAGCGCCAGCATCAGCAGGGTCAGGGGCACGATCGCCCGCCACGGCATCGCCGGCCGCACCGCCCCCGCGGCGCTGCCCGACCCGGTCGGCGGCTCGGTCGCGCGGAGGCTCGCGAAGACGTAGGTGCCGCCCAGCCCGGTCACGAGCGCTGCGATCAGTCCGGCGGCCGGGTGCACGCCGGTCGCGAGCATCGTCACCAGGATGGGACCGACGAGGTAGACGACCTCGTCGGCCACGGCCTCGAAGGAGTACGCCGTGTGCAGCCGCGCGGCGTCCTTCACCACGGCCGACCAGCGGGCACGGACGCAGGTCCCGACCGACGGCAGCGCGGCACCGGCGACCGCGGCGAGGAGGAACGTCACCCAGTGCGGCCAGCCGGCCTGCAGCGACCACATGGTCGCGGCGAGGCCGACGCCCCAGATCGTGATCACGACGCTCAGCACCCGGCCCTGCCCGAGCCGGTCGATCAACCGCCCCTGGGCGATCGCGAACAGCGCGTTCGCGACCAGGGCCACCGCCGAGACCGCCCCGGCGAACCCGTAGGAGCCGGTCTCCTGCTCGGCCAGGAGCACGATGCCGAGGCCGACCATGGAGATGGGCAGCCGGGCGACCAGGCCGGTGAGGCTGAAGAGCGCGGTGGGGCGGGTGAAGATCCGCCGGTAGGAGTCGAGCATCGTGGGCATGATCCTCGTACCTACGATGAGGGGGTGCCGAATTACGACGCCGTCCTGCTCCTCTCCTTCGGTGGCCCGGAGCAACCGGAGGACGTGGTCCCGTTCCTCGAGAACGTCACCCGCGGCCGCGGGATCCCCCGCGAGCGGCTCGAGCAGGTCGGCGAGCACTACTTCCTGTTCGGCGGCAGGTCGCCGATCAACGACCAGAACCGCGCGTTGATCGCGGCACTGGAGGCCGACTTCGCGGAGAACGGCGTCGACCTGCCGATCTACTGGGGCAACCGGAACTGGGCGCCCTACCTCACCGACACCGTGCGGCAGATGGCGGCCGACGGCGTACGACGTGCCGCCGTGGTCGCGACCAGTGCCTACTCCTCGTGGTCGGGCTGCCGGCAGTACCGCGAGAACATCGCGGACGCCCTCGCCGAGGTGCCCGACGCGCCGGAGCTGGAGAAGATCCGGCCCTACTTCGACCACCCGGGCTTCGTCGAGGCCAACGTCGCCGCGGTGCTGGCCGCGCTGGACGACCTGCCCGCCGACCAGCAGCCGGCCGCGCGGCTGGTGTTCGTCACCCACTCCATCCCGGACTCGATGAACGACGAGAGCGGTCCGGACGGCGGCGCCTACCTCGCCCAGCACCAGTGGGTCGCCACCGAGGTGGCGCGCCGGGTCGCGGCGGAGACCGGTGTCGAGCGGGAGCACGAGCTGGTCTTCTGCTCGCGGTCGGGCTCGCCGCGCACGCCATGGCTGGAGCCCGACGTCAACGACCGGCTGCGGGAGCTGGCCGACGAGGGGGTGAGCGCGGTCGTGCTGGCGCCGATCGGGTTCGTCTCGGACCACATGGAGGTCGTCTACGACCTCGACACCGAGGCCGCGGCGACCGCGGCCGAGCTGGGTCTCGAGGTCCGCCGGGCGGCGACGGCGGGCACCGACCCGCGCTTCGTGGCCGCCCTCCGCGAGCTCGTCGTCGACGGCGCCGTCCCCCGCGACACCTGCACCGCCGGGTGCTGCCTGGCCAGGGCCGGGCGGTGATCGCCGCCGAGCTGGCCGACCTCGCCGAGCGCGTCGCGCTGGAGGCCGGCGCTCTCGTCCGCGAGTACGCCGATCGCGGGGTGGACGTCGCCGCGACCAAGTCCAGCGACGTCGACGTCGTCACCGCGGCCGACCGCGCGGCCGAGGAGCTGATCCGGGACCGGCTGCTGGCGGCCCGCCCGGACGACTCGGTGCTGGGGGAGGAGGGCGACGACGTCGTCGGCACCTCCGGTGTGCGCTGGGTCGTCGACCCGATCGACGGCACCGTCAACTTCCTCTACGGGCTGCCCGAGTACTCGGTCTCGATCGCGGCCGAGGTCGACGGCCGGGTGGTCGCCGGCGTGGTGCACGACGTGGCCAAGGGCCGCTGCTACCGCGGGCAGGCCGACCCTGCCCTGCCCCGGGGCGGCCTCGCGACCCGGGACGGCCGGCCGCTGCGGGTCAACGGCCCGGCGCCGCTGGCGCACCGGCTGCTGGCCACCGGCTTCTCCTACGTCGCGGAGCGCCGCGCCGTGCAGGGTCGCGCCACCGCCGCGCTGCTGCCCCGGGTCCGCGACATCCGGCGGCACGGCTCCTGCGCCCTGGAGCTCTGCCACGTGGCCGAGGGTGCCCTCGACGGCTACGTGGAGGAGGGTGTGAACCTCTGGGACTACGCCGCGGGCCGGCTGGTCGCCGAGCTGGCGGGCGCGCGGTCCGCCGTGCTCCCTGGCGCCCACGGCGCGGACCTGCTGGTCTGTGGTCCTGATCACGGGTTCGAGGAGCTCCTGGACGCCGTCCGGACCGCCGGGTTCACGCGGGAATAGGTGGCCCGTCGAGGGCGTTCCGACGACTCGCCACCCGGCCCGAGTTCCACAGAGACGCCGGATGGTGCACAATCTGCCGCGCCGACCGCCGAGACCCGGGGGAAGCGGCGGTCTTAGCAAGGGAGAGAGCGACAAGTCATGGCGACCGACTACGACGCACCGCGCAAGAACGAGGACGAGCAGTCCGAGGAGAGCATCGAAGAGCTCAAGGCGCGCCGCCACGACAAGAACTCGGGCAAGGTCGACGAGGACGAGGCGGAGGCCGCCGAGTCCTTCGAGCTGCCCGGAGCCGACCTCTCGCACGAGGAGCTCGCGGTCGAGGTGAAGCCCAAGCAGGAGGACGAGTTCACCTGCATGAGCTGCTTCCTGGTCCACCACCGCTCGCAGCTCGCGGACGAGAAGAAAATGATCTGCCGCGACTGCGCGTAGCGCTCAGCGGCACCCGGCACGCACGCTGGCGGCGTTGGCGCCGCTCGACGACCCGCTTCGCTTCACGGTCGCCTTCGCGGCGCCGCCTTGCCATCGCACGCACCGGGCACCGCTGCGCGCCACGCGAAGCGTGACGGCTACTGACCGTCCTTGCGCAGCGGCGGGGGCAGCTCGCCGGTCGACCTGAAGTAGTACCGCGCGGCACGGCGCTGCGCGAACATCCGCGCGAGCGCGACGACGGCTCCGGTCGTGGTGACCCACGCGACGGCCTCCCAGACCTGCACGTCCGGGTCCGCCGGGTTCTCCGGCGGCTTGCGCCCGGTGCTGATCTGCCAGGCCCGGTCGATGGCCTTGCGCGCCACCGCGGCGCTGCCCAGGGCGGCCACGAGCGAGAAGACGGACCAGACCTTCGAGCTGTCCTTTGCCATGCTCGGGAGCCTAGCGGCCCCCGCTGGTCAGGACTCCCGCGGGAGCGTGGTGATGGCGCCGGCCAACGCGTCGGGGTGGCGCGAGCTGACCAGCCAGTACGGCGTCGGGTCCGCGGGGTCGACGATCTCCACCTGCACCGCGCGCTTGAGGTAGGGCCGCAGCAGCAGGTAGGCCCGGGCGTCGGCGTCCCGCCCGGCCACCAGCCGGGTCTGCTCGGCGTCGAGGGCGGAGACGTCGCCGACGTACTTGGCCTCGATCCGCGCCCGCCCGGCCCGGAACCAGCCGTCCTCGACGACGACCCGCGCGTCGCCGTACCAGAACAGGCACGCGGCGAGCGCGACCAGCGCGACGCCGGTGACGATCCACGCGGTCGGCCCCGGCACCGAGACGACGACGGTCAGCCAGAGGATGGCGACGGCCATCGTGCCCTGCGCCCACCACCGCAGCGGCACGCCGAGCCGCTCGTGGTAGGTCGTCCCGGGGCCGTCGTTCACAGGAGGGATGATCCCATCCGGGTGCGGCCGGGCTGTCGTTAGGGTTCGGTCCGTGCCGACCGACCTCGAGATCGCCGTCCAGCTGCTCGACCCCGGGCTGCCGCTGCCGGCCTACGCCCACCCCGGCGACGCGGGCGCCGACCTGGTCACCGCCGTCGACGTCACGCTGGAGCCGGGGGAGCGGGCGCTGGTGCCGACCGGCATCGCGATGGCGCTGCCCGAGGGGTACGTCGCGCTCGTGCACCCCCGGTCCGGGCTGGCCGCCCGGCACGGCCTGTCGATCGTGAACACCCCGGGCACGATCGACGCGGGCTACCGCGGCGAGATCAAGGTGCTCCTGGTGAACCACGATCCCCGGGAGGCGATCGCGCTGAAGCGGGGCGACCGGATCGCGCAGCTGGTGGTGCAGCGGTTCGAGCGCGCGGCCTTCCTGGCCGTTGATCACCTTCCCGAGAGCGCACGTGGGTCCGGGGGCTACGGTTCTACCGGAGGCTTCTGACGCGCCTCCGCGAGCGAAGATCAGGGAGTAGCAGTGAGGTTCCGGCGCAAGACCGACGAGGTCGACGAGACCGAGGTCGCCGAGTCCGGCGACGACGTCCGCGTCGACGACGAGGCCGTGGAGACCAGCCCCTTCGAGGGTGGCGGTCCGTTCGACATCGAGGAGCTCCCCGAGGACGGGGTGCCGCGGATCGACCTCGGCGCGCTGCTCGTCGCTCCCGGCGAGGGTCGCGACCTGCGCGTCCAGGTCGACCAGGCGTCCGGCCAGGTCCAGTCGGTCATGCTCGCCGGTCAGACCGGCGCCCTGGAGCTCAAGGCCTATGCCGCGCCCCGCAACGGCGACCTCTGGAGCGAGATCCGACCCCAGATCGCCGCGGACGCGTCCAAGCGCGGCGGCACCGCCACCGAGCGCGAGGGCCGGTTCGGCACCGAGCTCGTGTGCGAGGTGCAGGTCGCCCGCCCCGACGGCGCCGTCGGCACCCAGACCTCACGGGTCATCGGCATCAACGGCCCGCGGTGGCTGCTGCGCGCCACCCTGATCGGCGAGCCGGCGCGCGAGCCGGACGGGGCCGACGCCTGGGAGGCCGCCATCACCCAGGTCGCCGTACGTCGGGGGGCGCAGGCGATGCCCGTCGGCGAGGCCCTGCCGCTCACGCTGCCCGAAGGGGCGCGTCCGCAGGACGGGTCGTGAGCAAGAGCCGGCTGCGCCGCTCGATCAGCCGGTGGGCCAACGCGTCCGAGGCGGAGGCGCGGGACCTCCGCGCCACCTTCACCGCTGACGACCGCGAGTGCATCGACGCCGCGCCGGACCGGACGCCGGTGCGGCTCCGCGGCAGCCTGCGCACCGTCACGCTGCGGCCGCGCGGCGGGGTGCCCGCCCTCGAGGCCGAGCTGTACGACGGCACCGGCACCCTGACCCTGGTGTGGCTCGGCCGCCGGCGGATCGCCGGCATCGACCCCGGACGCGCGATCGAGGTGGCCGGCCGGATCGGGAGCCACGAGGGCACCCGGGTCATTTACAACCCGAAGTACGAGCTGCTGTGAGCGACGAGCACACCGCCGACCCCGCCGAGGAGCACCCGCTCTCGACCGACGCCGCGAAGGAGATCGGCGTCGACACCGTCGAGGCGCTGGTGCGCCACCAGCTGGCGAAGTCGCTCGGCGGCAAGCGCGGCATGCTCGAGGCCGGCATCCCGGGCCTGGTGTTCACGCTGGTGTGGCTGCCGACCAAGGAGCTGGAGTGGGCGCTGATCGGCAGCCTGGTCGTGGCCGGCGTGGCGCTGGTGGCCCGGCTGGTGCAGCGGAGCACGACCCAGTACGTCTTCAACGCGATCTTCGGCATCGGCGTCGGCTGGCTGTTCGTCCGCCTCGCCGAGAGCTCCGGCGGCTCGGCGTCCGACCAGGCGCTGGCGTTCTTCCTGCCGGGGATCCTCTACAGCCTCGGCTACACGGTCGTGATGGGAGCCACCTGTCTGGCCGGCTGGCCGCTGATGGGATTCATGCTCGGCGCCGCGACCGAGGACCCGCTCGGCTGGCACGACAACAAGCAGGTCGTGCGGCTGTGCAGCCGGCTGACCTGGCTGATGCTGGTGCCCGGCGCGGTGGGCGTGCTCCTGCAGGGGCCCGTCTGGCTGCTCGGCCACCGGGACGTGATCGACGCCGACGTCGCGGTCACCATCATCGCCGTGCTCCGGCTCGGTCTCGGGTGGGTGCTGCGGATCGGCTCCTGGGCGGCCATGATCTGGCTGCTCGCCCGCAACGCCACGCCGCTGGACGAGAAGGCCCAGGTCGCCTCGGACTAGCCTGCTCCGGGGTGCGAGGTCGGCGCCAACAGCTGCTCGAGCCCGTCCTCGGCCTCGGCCGGCACCACGAACAGCAGCTCGTCGCCCGCCTCGATGGGCTGCTCGGGGGTGGGCACGTAGACCTGCCCGTCGCGCAGGATCGTCACCAGGGCGCAGTTCTCCGGGAGCGGGATGAGCCCGGACTCCTTGCCGACGTACGGCGAGTCGGCGGGCAGCGTCATCTCGACCAGGTTGGCGTTGCCCTGGCGGAACGTGAACAGCCGCACCAGGTCACCGACGCTCACCGCCTCCTCGACGAGAGCGGACATGATCCGCGGTGTCGACACGTTGACGTCGACGCCCCACGCCTCGGTGAACAGCCACTCGTTGTTGGGGTGGTTGACCCGGCCGACGGTGCGCGGCACGCCGAACTCGGTCTTGGCGAGCAGCGAGGTCACCAGGTTGGCCTTGTCGTCGCCGGTGGCGGCGATGACGACGTCGCACTTGTCGAGGCGGGCCTCCTCCAGCGACGACATCTCGCAGCTGTCGGCGAGCAGCCACTCCGCGTCGGGGACGCGCTCGGGCCGGATCGAGGCGGGCTCCTTGTCGATGAGCAGGACCTCGTGGCCGTTCTGGATCAGCTCACGGGCGATCGAGCGCCCGACCGCGCCGGCTCCGGCGATGGCGACTCTCATTGGTGCTCGTCCTCCGGTCCGCGCTTGAGCACCTCATAGGCGTGCCCGGCGTTCTCCTCACGCACCACGACGTGGAGCATGTCGCCCTCCTGGATGATCGAGTCGCGCGTGGGGAGGGTGCCCTCGCCGAGCCGGTCGATCCACGCCACCCGGGCGTGGGCCTGGTCCTGGTAGCTCCCGATCGAGTGGCCGACCCAGACCTCCGGCACCATCACGTGGTCGAGCCGGATCGTTCCGGACGGGTCGCGGAAGTCGGGCTCGGTGCCGACCGGCAGCAGCCGGCGCAGCACCTGGTCGGCCGTCCACTTCACGGTGGCGACGGTGGTGATGCCCAACCGCTGGTAGACCTCGGCGCGGCCGGGGTCGTAGATGCGGGCGACGACGGACTGGATGCCAAACGTCTCGCGCGCCACCCGGGCGGCGATGATGTTGGAGTTGTCGCCGCTCGACACGGCGGCGAACGCGTCGGCGCGCCGGATCCCGGCCTTCTCCAGCACCTGCTGGTCGAAGCCCATTCCCGCGACCTTGTCACCGTTGAAGCCCGGACCCAGCCGCCGGAAGGCGTCGGGGTCGCTGTCGATGACGGCCACCGTGTGGTTGCGGTCCTCGAGACTGCGGGCGAGCGTCGAGCCGACGCGGCCGCATCCCATGATCACGACGTGCACAGGGCAGACGCTATAGCAGCATCGCGACCCACGTCCGGCCGAGCCACTCGGCGTACCGATCGTCGCTCCAGCCGCGCTCGACGACCAGCTGGTGCCAGAGGTGCCCGTCGGTCATCGCCCAGATCACGTCGCGGCACTCCTCCTCGGAGACGCGCAGCTGGCCCGTCGCCGCGACCTCGCTGGCCATCACCGTCATGCCCATGAGCCGCTGCTGGTCCATCTCACGCGCCATCTCCGCCGCACTCGGCTCGCTGGCTGCCGCGCCGGCGACCGACCGCGCGAACGGAGTCATGCGCCGGGCGGTCGCGGTCGACATCCGGGCGTGCATCATGAACCGCTTCGCGAGGTCGGGCTCGGCGCGGATGGCCATGATCTCGGGCCGCTCGTGGAAGACGACGTCCTCGTCGTCGCCGCCGATGGTGACGTCCCAGGTCCGGTGCAACAACGTCGCCTTGTTCTTGAAGGTCGCGTAGATCGTCTCGGTCGACACCCCCGCCCGCTCGGCGATCTGCGCGATCGTCGTCCGGCCGTAGCCCTGCTCCACGAACAGGTCGTGCGCGGCGCGCAGCACGTCCCGCTGCGTCTGGCGCGCCTGGGCGCGGCGGCGGGTCGCGTCGTAGGGCCTCTTGACATGCTGAGTCATCGGATACACCATACCTGTATTGGAAACAGTTCAACTGTAACGAAAGATCGGGTGAACGGCATGAGCGGAACCGAGTGGTCGCAGGTCGCCGAGGCGTGGGAGCGCAACGCCGACGCCATCGAGGAGACGAGCAGCGTCGCGGGCGACGCACTGCTGGCCGCCGCCGCGCTGGCGCCGGGGGAGCGGGTGCTCGAGCTCGGCGCCGGCACCGGGCACCTCGCCGTACGCCTGGCCGAGCTGGTCGGCCCGGACGGCCAGGTCGTCGCTACCGATGTCGCGCCGGCCATGGTCGAGCGGATCGAGCAGCGGGTCGCCGCCGTCCGCAACGCGTCCGCCGCCGTCGTCGACGCCGCCGCGATCCCCGACGAGATCGGGAGCTTCGACGTCGTGATCTGCCGCATGGGGCTCATGTTCGTGCCCGACCCCGCCGTCGCGCTGCAGGAGGTGCGGCGCGTCCTCCGTCCGGGCGGCCGGCTTGCCGTCGCCGTGTGGGGCGACATGGGCCGGAACCCGTGGCTGGTCGCGGTCGGCTTCGCCGCGATGATGAACGGCCTGGTCTCCGGCCCGCCGCCGAACCAGCCCGGAGGACCGTTCTCCCTCGGGGACGCCGACCAGCTGGAGAAGCTCGCACGGGACGCGGGGTTCGACGACGTACGGGTCGACGTCGTGGAGTACGTCCGGCACTACGCCTCGGCCGACGAGCAGTTCGACATGGTCCGCGTGCTGGCCCCGCCGATCGCAGCCGCCCTCGAGGCGGCCACGCCGGAGCAGGTCGACGCCGTGCGCCGTGGCGCGGCCGAGTACGTCGCGCAGTACCGCACCGAGGACGGCGGTCTGGACCTCCCGGCCTGCGCGCTCGTCCTGACCGCCCGTTGACCGGGTCGTGCGGGTGCCCGTCGCGGCGGGATCCCTGACGGTGATGCCCTAACGTTGCGCCCGTGGGAGTAGCGGACGTCTCGAAGCGGATCCTGCTCGGACGCAAGCTCAGGAGCGCACAGCTGGGGGAGACGCTCCTCCCCAAGCGGATCGCCCTGCCCGTCTTCGCCAGCGACGCGCTCTCGTCGGTGGCCTACGCCCCGGACGAGGTCTTCATCATGCTCGGGCTGGCCGGCGCCTCGGCCTACGCCTTCTCCTGGAAGATCGGCATCGCGGTCGCCCTGGTGATGTCCGCGGTCATCGCCTCCTACCGGCAGACGGTGCACGCCTATCCGTCGGGCGGTGGCGACTACGAGGTCGCGACGGTCAACCTCGGGCAGACGGCGGGGACCACGGTGGCGAGCGCGCTTCTCGTGGACTACGTGCTCACGGTCGCGGTGTCCATCTCCTCCGGCGCCCAGTACGCCGCGGCGGCGATCCCCGCCCTGCTCGGGCACGAGGTGCTGCTCGCGGTCGTGCTCGTCCTGGTCCTGATGGCGATGAACCTCCGCGGGATCCGCGAGTCGGGGTCCTTCTTCGCGGTGCCGACCTACCTCTTCATGGTCGCGATCCTCGGGATGGCCGCGTGGGGCTTCCTGCAGATGGCGCACGGCAGCCTGCCCGACGTCGAGAGCGCGAAGTTCGACGTCGTGCCGAAGGACGGCATGGAGCAGCCGTTGACGACCATCGCGCTGCTGTTCCTGCTGGCCCGCGCGTTCTCCTCGGGTTGTGCGGCCCTGACCGGGGTGGAGGCCATCTCCAACGGGGTCCCGGCGTTCCGCCGGCCCAAGAGCCGCAACGCGGCCACGACCCTGCTCATGCTCGGCCTGATCGCGATCTCGATGATGATGAGCGTCATCGTGCTCGCCCGCCAGATGGGCCTGAAGTACGTCGACCCCCACGACCTGCACCGCCTGACCGCGGGCGGCAGGCCGGTGGAGGGTTACCAGCAGCACGCCGTGATCGCGCAGATCGCGAGGGCCGTCTTCGCCGACTTCTCGCCGGGCTTCTACCTGGTCGTGACCGTGACGGGCGTGATCCTCGTCCTCGCGGCCAACACCGCGTTCAACGGGTTCCCGGTGCTCGGTTCGATCCTCGCCAAGGACGGCTACGCCCCGCGTGCACTGGGCTCGCGCGGCGACCGGCTCGCCTACAGCAACGGCATCGTGTTCCTCGCCCTGATGGCGATCGTGCTCATCGTGGCCTTCCACGCGGAGACCACGCGCCTGATCCAGCTCTACATCGTCGGCGTCTTCGTCTCCTTCAACCTCAGCCAGCTCGGCATGATCCGGCACTGGACGCGGCACCTGAAGACCGAGCGTGACCCCGCCGTGCGCCGGCGGATGTTCAACTCCCGCATCATCAACGCGATCGGTCTCAGCTTCACGGCCGTCGTCCTCGTGGTGGTGCTGATCACGAAGTTCCTCGCGGGCGCTTGGATCACCATCCTCGCGATGGCCTTCTTCTTCCTGCTGATGCGTGGGATCAAGCGCCACTACGACAACGTGGCGCTCGAGCTCGCGGCCGACGAGGGCGACAAGGCGCTGCCGACGCGGGTGCACGCGATCGTGCTGGTCTCCAAGCTGCACAAGCCGACGTTGCGCGCCCTGGCCTTCGCCAAGGCCTCCCGACCCAACGCCCTCGAGGGCGTCTACGTCTCGGTCGACGTCGCCGAGACCGCCCAGCTCCTGGAGGAGTGGGACCAGCGCAACACGGGCATCCCGCTGAAGGTGCTGCACTCGCCCTACCGCGAGATCATCAAGCCGATCGTCGACTACGCCACGGCGATCCGGCGCTCCAACCCGCGAGGGGTGGTGGCGGTCTACATCCCGGAGTACGTCGTCGGCCGCTGGTGGGAGCAGCTCCTGCACAACCAGACCGCGCTGCGGCTCAAGGGGCGACTGCTGTTCACCCCCGGCGTGATGGTGATCTCGGTGCCGTACCAGCTGCGGTCCTCGCAGATCGCGCGGCAGCGTGAGGAGCGCGAGGAGACCCGGGTCCGGCCCGGCGACCTCCGCCGGGGTCGGGCCGAGCGCGACCGCCAGATCCAGCGGTGAGCCGGCGCCCCCGCCCCAAGCAGGCCCGGGGCGCGTCCGTCGTCGGGCGACGTCACGAGGTCGAGGTCGGACCGGTCGCCCACGGCGGGCACTGCGTCGCCCGGGTGCCGGTCGCGGACGGGACCCGCGTGGTGTTCGTGCGGCACGCGCTGCCTGGCGAGCGGGTCGTCGTGGAGCTCACCGAGGGGACCGAGGGCGACCGGTTCTGGCGCGGTGACGCCGTCGAGGTGCTCGCCGCGTCGCCGAACCGGATCGACGCGCCGTGCCCGTACGCCGGCCCCGGGCTGTGTGGCGGCTGCGACTTCCAGCACGTCTCGCTCGATGCCCAGCGCCGGCTCAAGGCCGACGTGGTGCGGGAGCAGCTCGCGCGGCTGGCCGGGATCGACCTGTCCGTCGACGTCGAGCCGGTGCCCGGTGACGCCGACGGGCTCGGGTGGCGCACCCGGCAGCGGTACGTCGACCTGGGCGGTGGCCGCCGCGGCATGCGCAAGCACCGCTCGCACGAGGTGGTGCCCGTCGACCGCTGCCTGATCGAGGCGCACCGGGGGCCGTCTCACGAGGTCCGCGGGCACGCCTTCCAGGTCGCCGACGACGGCTTCTGGCAGGTGCACCCGGGTGCGCCCGAGGCGCTCGTCGGCGCCGTGCTCGACGCCCTCGCCGCGCTGCCCGGCGAATCCGCGCTGGACCTCTACGCCGGCGTCGGGCTGTTCAGCCGGTTCCTGCTCGACGCCGTCGGCCCGCAGGGTCGCGTGGTCGCGGTCGAGGGCGACCGCCGAGCGTCGGAGCTGTCGCTGACGAACTGCCCCGGGATCGAGGCGACCTCCGGCGACGTCGACGCCGTCCTGGCGGCGGCGTACCCCGAGTCGTTCGACCTCGTGGTGCTCGACCCGCCGCGGGTCGGCGCCAAGCGGGCGGTCGAGCAGGTCGTCGCCCGGCGACCGCGCGCCGTCGCCTACGTCGCCTGCGACCCGGCCGCGCTGGCGCGCGACGTCGCGATCTTCGCCGAGCACGGCTACCGGCTGACCGACCTGCGTGCTTTCGACCTGTTCCCCATGACCCACCACGTGGAGTGCGTGGCGCGGCTGGGGAGGACGTGAGCAGGCAGGGCGGCCTACCTTCGGTCGCTGACGCGTCAAGCGCGGCGGAATGACGCGTCCGTCGATCACCTGCTGGGAAGCCCGTCGACGTCGGGCGCCGCGGCTCCGGAGCATGGTGGTCTCGCCTCAACCCTGTGGCGGACGGGCCACGGCAGGCTCCGATCTTGTGTGGCGCCGCGATGAAGTCATGAGGACGGGCATCGGTTGTCTGTCGCGACGATCCGAGGACACCGTCCGCCGACCGTGTCTACGGTGATCGCCATGACCAAAGCTAAGGCCACGCATCTCATCGGGGCGTACGGCATGTTTTGGCAGCGCCAGGAGATCGACTGGGACGCAGGACACGGTCAGACCTATCAACTCCTGGGCTACCGCGGCGACCGCAATCCGAAGCTCGAGGTCGCCGATTTCCGCCGTGCCCGCGGGATCTACGTCCTGTTCAACGACTTTGGCGCGACCTACGTGGGTCGCGCACGGGGCAATGAAGGATTCGGGTCCCGGCTGAAGAAGCACAACGCCAGCCAGCGGAAAGACTGGAATCGGTTCTGCTGGTTCTCGTTTGACTCCATCCTCCCGATCAATGGTGAGCCGAACTGGCGAACGGTCGCGCGCGATGAGGGCGCCAGGAACGTTCATGCGGAGTCGGCGATCGATGAGCTGGAAGCGCTGATGATCACGTCCTTCGGCTTGCATGGCACACAGAACCGCATGCGCCTTCCCACTGCTCGCGAGCCGTGGAAGCAGCTGACATTTGACGACTGCGCACCGGGCAAGGTCGGACGACGATTCGACGGCGCTCGCGTCCGGATGGGGAGCTTGCGGCGTTCGCTCGAGTGGGACTGAGGAATTGCGACCTTAGATCGACTGCACGAGTTGCACTGCCGCCCCAGTCGCAGATGCGAGTGCCACGCCAGCCGGCATTGCAGATGGAACAGTCGCTACGCGGCGGAATGTGCTACGTATGCCCCCACCTATTCGTGCTGCAGACTCCCATCGCCAAGTCAGCAGGTCGGCAGACCCAAGCCACCGCGGTGTTGGGGGGCGATCCAGACCTCAGAGATGTAGCCGCGAGTGGCGCCGTTCCATTGGACGCCGTACCAGCGGGTCGACGTGTAGAGACCGGGGTTTGAGTCATCGATGGCGCTGTTGTCTTGGCCGTTGGTCGTGCGGTCGCCCGAGACGGTGCAGTAGGCCGTGATCACGTCTCCTGTGATGACGTCAGTCCCGGCGATCGCACATCCGTCTCGCTTGCAGAAGTTCCGGGTGACGGTCGACAGGTAGGCCGGCGACGTGTCCTCCCGCATCGCCGTCGCTCCGTTGGTGACCTTGTTGTAGACCGTGATCTGGCGGCTCGTCAGTCCCGTGAAGTTGATCGTTCGGCTGGCCGTGGCGCCGACGTATCCGAAACCCGGCGTGGAGTCCGAGCTCACGGCCAGGGTGCCGCTTTCCGCGTATTGCGGGCTTTCCGACTGGTCGGCAACCACGACCGTGAACGCGCCCGTCGCATCCGGAATGATTGTCAAGGGACTGCCTCCGACGATGGTGGCGTCCGGACTCGGATCGGAAGTAGGGCCGCGCGTCCAAGTAGCAGCGACCTGACGCCCGGGCAGCGGTGAGCCGTCCTCGAGACGTAGGCTGCCTGCAGTGCTGTAGCTGGTTCCTCCGGGCACCGATTCGGGCGAGGAACCGCTGAGTTGAACCGTGGCCTGCCCGGCCTTGACGGTCAACACCTTCCTCGCGGACACCGCGTGCCCCGTCCCGCCGTCGCTGAGTGATGCAAACAGTTCGAACGTGCCCGGTTTCAGGCCGCTCGGGAAGTCGGCTCCCGTCAGAACCGGGATATCGAACTGCCCGTTGACTTCGGTGGCCACCGTGTGGCTGGTGCCTATCTCGGGTGCGCCGCTGAACGGTGTCGCTCTCCAGCGGTAGGTGAGCTCTTGCGGAGCTACTACGTCGAAGTCGCTGCCTGTCTGGTTCAGTGTCTGGATCTGAATATCGTTGCCGTCCTGCTCGTCGATGTCGAAAGCGAGGCCGTCGGCCGAGGAACCCGACAGGTCAGCGGAGAATCCCTGACTTAAGGTGAGAGATTTCGTGATGTCACCTAGTGCCGGGTCGAAGCTGGCCTGGCTTCCAGTGGCCGCATTTCCGATGTATTGGACTGTCGCGTCGTTGACCGACTGGACTGGGAAGTCCACCTCCGGGGTGCTTATGTTGGTGTCCACGATGCCATCGACGTTAGTGGTGCCGATCGCGGCGAACTGGCCCGGCCCGAGCAGGTTGTCACTGGAGAAGTTCGCGCCAGCGATCGGCCGGCCATTTTGGTCTAGCGCTTTGATTGTCACAGGCACGTTCGTCGCGGGGTTGCCCGGGTTCGTCGGGTTTGCCGCGATCTGCAGATTCGTCAGCTCCTGGTTGTAGACCGAGATTGCTTCTGTGTCGCTCGCGGCCGGATTCGCCGTGGACGAGGTGGTACTGAGGACCAGCTGGTCAGGTTCTGAGCCGAAATTTGGGTTGGCCGTCACCGGCGCGATGTCGTAAACGGTCTTCCATACATTGGACTTGATGTTGACGTTGGCCACGCTGATCCGGGTGCCGGTGAGGGGCTCTCCGATGCCGAGCGTGCCGGTGCCGCTAAAGGAAGCCCGACCAGAGACGATGAGGTTCTGGGCTCCGCCGCTTGCTTTCCAGACACCCACGTCGGCCAGGGGCGCGATCGACATGACGTCCTGGGTGTTGGTCAGCGTTACCGGGACACCGGCTCCGGGGTGGTCGAGGCCATCGACACTGGAGTGCCCGACGGCACGGACTAAGAGACTCGCCGTAGGGATTGCAAGTCCAGAATCAGTGACTGGGTTCCATTCGAGAGCGAACGCGCCGTCGTCGTTGCGCGCCGCAATCGTGCCACCAATGCTCGTCCACGTCGCACCGCCGTCGGTGCTGAGCTCGAAACGCATCGTGTCGATGTCCGAGGTGCCGGCTGCCTCAAGCCCGACGGTGGTGTTGTATCCGTCGCTCTTGACCGAGATCTGGTTCGTGCCGGGATGGGGACCGTAGAGGGTCACGTGCTTGTTCGTCCAGGCACTGTCCATCTGAGAGTTCAGGCCGTTCAGACGATCGGCGTTCCACGTGATGGTGCCCTTGATTCCAGCGGCGTAATAGCCGGATGCGGCTGCCTTGACCCGGTAGGTAGTGGTCCACGTTCCCTCTGTGGTTAGGGTGCCAGAGAGCAGCCCGTCCCGGGTAAGAGTGATTCCGGGAGGCAGGCCCCTGACGTCGTACCACTGAAGCAAGTGTGCGGCATTCGCGCGGACCGATGCCGTGAGTTGCAGTTGGAACGGAGCGCCGACCTCTGCGGAAAGTGTCTGGGTCACTGGCGTGGGCTTGGGCCAGCCCATGATCGTGTTCGCTGCATTCTCAGCTGCCTCTTGAACAATCGATGAGTCGCCCTTGTAAGCCGATCCAGTGTGCAGTCGCACTCCGTTGGCAACCAGCGGTGCTGCAATCGCCAACAGAGCGATGCCTAGTGATCGAGCAGCTATACCGAGTCCGATGCCGTTCAGGTACCACGAGGTGTCACAGACCATGTCGGCCTTGACGCAAACCGAGTGGGTTCTGGCCGCCAACCGCGCGGCGATCGGCTGGTCGTGAAGCGGGCGGCGGAGCCCCCATCCGGCGCGTCCAGCCGATCCATATAGTCGAGCGTCGGTGTTTTTCTCACGGTCACCGTCTGCGATCAAGATGATCGCAGCGATGCGATCCAGCGTGCCGTTCTTGTTGTTGGCGGCAAGCTGTCGAACTACCTGGTGCATGACCATCGCGCCCTGGGAGTAGCCCGCCAACACGATCCGCTGCTCGGGGCACTGTGCTGCCCGTTCGGCGAGTAGGCGCTCGGTGGCGGTGATTCCCTTCGCCATCCCGTCGAGGTAGCCATCGAGACGGATGGTGGGATTGAAGATGCTCTGAACCCCACGAGCGGGGTAGTCGATTGCAACTGGCTCGACGGTCCGACGGCCACCGAGTGCTGACTTCAGATCCGCGCGGGCGGTCGCGACTTGCGCACCAAAGCCATCGAAGTCAGACGCCTTCTGCCCCGACCCTCGAGCGCCGACGAAGAGGACGTCCGCGCATTCAAGCGCGCGATCGCTGTGTCCCGTGGGTGACGCGGACTCCACTCGAGCCGACCCAGTAGCCGCCGTCGCCCCACTCGGCTGTAGACCCGCGAACGCCGCTATCGCCACTGCAGGCGCAACCATGACCCGCACAACATGAGACCAGTTCACGAACAACCCCCACGAGTCAGCCCGAGGCCCCACGGAACATCGATGGCCCCGCCGCTCTGCAGGACGTGGACCATGGCCGACGCTACCTGCCGCAGGAGCCAAGCGCCGCCGGATCGACACACCGAACACCCGGGGAGTGTCGGCGAGCGCTCGCTCCCGTGCCGGTCAGCCGGCGGTGTCACGCCACTGTCACCCGATCGTGCAGCAGGGCGCATGGTCACCGTTTCGTTTGCACAAGCCGGTACGCGGCAGCGTGTGAGTCGCAATGTCGCTACGCCTTGGTCGGACCTGGCTTCTGTTTGCCGCGATGCAACAGATCGGACGGCCATGCCGAAGAGAAGTGCAAAGAAGGTGAGGAACCGACGGCGTGGGCGGACGCCGAGGTCCTAGAAGTCCGGCGTCGTGGGGACGACAACGCAGTGCGGGAATTGTCGTTCGGAGCCTGACCCGGTAGCCCGGACACCTGATCTGTGGCGATGATCGCTGCAGGAGAGGAGTCCGTAGATGCCTGCACCACACCCGCCGGAGTTCCGCCGCAGGGCGGTCGATCTTGCCCGCCAGCCCGGGGCGTCGGTCGCGAAGGTCGCCAAGGAGCTCGGGATCAGCGAGTCCGGCCTGCGTCGCTGGATGGCCCAGGACGACGTCGATACCGGCCGCAAGGAGGGGCTGTCGTCCAACGAGCGCGAGGAGCTGGTCAAGCTGCGTCGGGAGAACCGGCGCCTGGAGATGGAGCTGGAGATCACCAAGCGGGCAGCGGCGCTGTTCGCGAAGGAGAACGTGCTCCCAAAGTGAAGTACCGGCTGGTCTGTGAGCTCGCCGCGGACGGGTTCGACGTCGCGGTGACCTGAATCGCCCCGGGTTTCGTGGAGGCTCGGTTACTTGGAACCAGCCCCGGTCGGGACGGGTGTCTGAGGGTAGTTCTCGGACCTGACTGCGGCCCAGTGGTTGGCCTCGAGCTCGGCGGGCGGGAC
>NZ_BAABAH010000007.1:0-188952 GCF_039537325.1 Nocardioides panacisoli | reverse complement strand
GGGGCGTTAGCGTGAGTCACGTAGGACCTCCAGTTAGAGGGTTGGTGTGGTAACCCCCTCCGTACTGGAGGTCCTCGCTATTCGTCTACGCCTGCGTGTTCACAACCTGCCGGGGAACTACAGCTAGGTCCTCCCGCCTGGTCGCTGATCGGGTTTCGACGCGCGGTCGCGACCTCGCCAGCTCGGTCGCGCGCTTGCTCAACCTGTCGCTCGCGGCGCCCGTGACTTCGTCGCGGTCGCTACGCTCTCGACATGCACATCGGACTCGTCGGACTCGGCAGGATGGGCGGCAACATGCGCACCCGGATGCGCGACGCCGGCATCACCGTCGTCGGCTACGACCGCAACCCCGACCTCGCCGACGTCGACAGCCTCGAGGCGATGGTCCGGGCGCTGCCGTCGGACGGGCCCAAGGTGGTCTGGGTGATGGTGCCCGCGGGTGAGCCGACTCGGTCGACGATCGCCGACCTCAAGGAGCTGCTCGGCGGGGGCGACCTCGTCGTCGACGGCGGCAACTCCAAGTACACCGACGACGCGGAGAACGCCGCCTCGCTCGCCGAGAAGGGTGTCGGCTTCGTCGACTGCGGTGTCTCCGGCGGGGTCTGGGGCCTGAAGAACGGCTACGCCCTCATGTACGGCGGCTCCGACGAGGATGCCGCGAAGGTGATGCCCGCCTTCGAGGCGCTCAAGCCCGGCGACACCGCGGACGGCCTGGTCCACTGCGGCGCCCAGCCCGGCGCCGGCCACTTCGCCAAGATGGTCCACAACGGCATCGAGTACGCGATGATGCAGGCCTACGCCGAGGGCTGGGAGCTGCTCGACAAGGTCGACTTCGTCGAGAACGTCCCCGAGATCTTCGCTTCCTGGCGCACCGGCACCGTGGTCCGGTCCTGGCTGCTCGACCTCCTCGTCGACCAGCTCCGCGCCGACGAGCACCTCGACAAGCTCAAGGGGTACGCCGACGACTCCGGCGAGGGCCGGTGGACGGTCCAGGCCGCGATCGACAACGCCGTACCGATGCCCGCCATCTCCGCCGCGCTCTTCGCCCGGTTCGTCTCCCGCCAGGACGACGACGTCGCGATGAAGGCGATCGCAGCGATGCGCGCCGGTTTCGGCGGCCACGCGACCCACGGAGCATGACGAGAGGGAGCAGAATGGTCCGGTGCACGTCTCGCACCTGACCCTCCACGAGTTCCGGTCGTACGCCGACCTGGACCTCGCGCTCGAGCCGGGGGTCACGTCCTTCGTCGGGCGCAACGGGCAGGGCAAGACCAACCTCGTCGAGGCGATCGACTACCTCTCCCGCCTCGCGTCCCACCGGGTCGCCACCGACGCGCCCCTGGTCCGGGCCGGCGCCGAGCAGTCCGTCGTGCGCGCAGCGGTGGTCCGGGACGGGCGCACCGCGGTCCTCGAGGTGGAGCTCAACCCCGGTCGCGCCAACCGCGCGCGGATCAACCGGTCGCCGCTCTCCCGCGCCCGCGACCTGGTCGGGATCGTGCGCACGGTGGTGTTCAGCCCCGAGGACCTCACCCTCGTCAAGGGCGACCCGTCGGACCGCCGGCGGTTCCTCGACGACCTGCTCGTGCTCCGCACGCCGCGGCTGGCGGGGGTGCGGGCCGACTACGACCGGGTGCTCCGGCAACGCAACACCCTGCTCAAGACGCTCGGCGTTGCCCGCGGGTCCTCGCGCGAGGCGGCGCTGGCGACGCTGTCGGTGTGGGACGAGCAGCTCGTCGCCGCCGGGACCGAGATCGTCCGGAGCCGGGAGCGGCTCGTCGCGGACCTGGCACCGTACCTCGGCAAGGCCTACGAGATGGTGGCCCGCGGCGCCAGCCGCGACGACGCCCGGATGGCCTACGAGTCGAGCGTGCCCGTCGCCGACGACCGGCCGGCGGCGTTCACCGCCGAGCTCGAGCGCCGCCGCGACGACGAGGTGCGCAGGGGGATCACCCTGGTCGGACCGCACCGCGACGAGCTGCAGCTCACCCTCGGCGCGGGCGACGACGGCCGGCTGCCGGTCAAGGGCTACGCCTCCCACGGTGAGTCCTGGTCCTTCGCGCTCGCGCTGCGGCTGGCGTCCTACGACCTGCTCCGCGCCGACGGCGACGACCCGATCCTCATCCTCGACGACGTCTTCGCCGAGCTCGACTCCGACCGCCGCGGTCAGCTGGCCGAGCTCGTCGCCGGGGCCGAGCAGGTCCTCGTCACCGCCGCCGTGGAGGCCGACGTGCCCGAGCAGCTGGCCGGCACGACCTTCCACGTCGGCGGGGGAGAGGTGCGCCGTGGCTGACCCCGAGCGCCCCGACGAGCCGGCGGAGGAACCGGCAGAGGCCGAGGACCACCGGCTCGACGGGCTCGACCTCGCGCGTGCGATGGTCCGCGGTGCGGCCGGCTCCGGGACACCGGCGGTGTCCCGCAGGCGCCGGTGGCCAGCGCGCCGCCCCGACGGCAAGTGGCTGCGGCGCGGGGAGGTCCCGGTCAGCGGCGCGCACCCCGGCGAGCGCGACCCGCAGCTGCTCGGCGCCGAGCTGGACCGCCTCGTCGACGACCGCGGGTGGGCGCTGGACCTCAAGGTCCGCGGTGTCTTCGCCCGGTGGACCGAGCTGGTCGGCCCCGAGATCGGCGCGCACTCCACGCCGGAGACCCTCACCGACGGGACGCTCGTCGTCCGCACCGACTCGACCGCCTGGGCGACCCAGCTCAAGCTGCTGGCGGGGTCGTTGGTCAAGCGGTTGAACACCGAGCTCGGCGACGGCACGGTCACCGTCGTCGAGGTCCTGGGCCCGAACGCGCCGAGCTGGAAGCACGGACGCCGCGGCACCCGGGACGGCCGCGGCCCGCGGGACACCTACGGCTGAGGCCGAGTGCCGGGGGGCGCCGGCAGGAGCGGCCGCGAGGGCCGCCGAACGGCCACGACGACGTACCGGCCCTTGGATCGCCCCCTGTTCGGCGCTGCAAGAGGCCCTCTCGCGGCGCTGAGAGCCGAAGATTGTCCACAGACACCCCCGTCCGGCGGACCGGGTACGTGTCTGCGGGCCTCTGTGCCGGTATGCTGGTTCCAGGCCGGGCAGGCGTCGCCGATGGCGTGTGCGACGGCCTTCTCCATGCCCGCCACCCTGCGACCCATCAGACTCGAGGTCCTCTGTGTCCACCGAAGAGCAGCTCACGCCCGCGGCCGACGACAGCGTCGACGCGGTGGTGGTGCCGGACCCCCGCGGGGAGTACGACGCCTCCGCGATCCAGGTCCTCGAGGGGCTCGAGGCCGTGCGCAAGCGGCCCGGCATGTACATCGGGTCCACCGGTGAGCGCGGCCTGCACCACCTGATCTGGGAGATCGTGGACAACGCGGTCGACGAGGCGCTGGCCGGCTTCTGCGACCGGATCGTGCTGACGCTCCAGGAGGACGGCTCGGTCAAGGTCGAGGACAACGGGCGCGGCATCCCGACCGGCACGGCTCCGGGCCAGGAGCTGCCCGCGGTCACCCTCGCCCTCACCGTGCTGCACGCCGGTGGCAAGTTCGGCGGCGCCGGCTACAAGGTGTCGGGCGGCCTGCACGGCGTGGGTGTCTCGGTCGTGAACGCCCTGTCCAGCCGGCTGAAGGTCGAGGTCAAGAACCGCGGCAAGCTGTGGGAGCAGGAGTTCTCGCTGGGTGTGCCCGACTACCCGCTGCGCGAGGTCCGCGACCTCGAGGAGGGCGAGGGCACCGGCACGACGGTGACCTGGTTCGCCTCCCGCGACATCTTCGAGTCCACGACCTACTCGCTCGAGACGATCACCACCCGGATCCGCGAGATGGCGTTCCTCAACAAGGGCCTGGAGATCGTGGTCCGCGACGAGCGGCCGCAGGCGGACGAGATCGTCGAGGCGGTCCAGGACGGCATGATCGACAACACCGTCGACAACGCGGGTACCGACGCGATCAAGCCCGGCGAGGGCGGCGGCCTCGAGCAGGTCTTCAAGTACGACCGCGGCCTGGTCGACTACGTCGAGCACCTCAACCGGCGCAAGGACAAGGCGAACCCCACGGTCATCTCGTTCGAGGCGGAGAGCCCCGAGGGCGTGGAGAACCACATGTCGCTCGAGGTGGCGATGCAGTGGAACACCACGTTCACCGAGTCGGTGCACACCTTCGCCAACACGATCAACACCCACGAGGGCGGCACCCACGAGGAGGGCTTCCGCGCGGCGCTCACCTCGCTCATCAACGGGTGGGGCGAGCAGTGGGGGATGATCAAGAAGCGCGAGGACCGGGTCAGCGGTGACGACATCCGCGAGGGCCTGACCGCGATCATCTCGATCAAGATGAGCGAGCCGCAGTTCGAGGGCCAGACCAAGACCAAGCTCGGCAACACCGAGGCGAAGGGCTTCACCCAGCGCGTGGTCAACGACCAGCTCGGTGCGTGGCTGGAGCAGAACCCCGCCGAGGGCAAGGACATCGTGCGCAAGGCGCAGGCCGCGGCGTCGGCGCGGATCGCGGCCCGCAAGGCGCGCGACCTCGCGCGCAACCGCAAGGGGCTGCTGGGTGGCGGCGGCCTCCCCGGGAAGCTCTCGGACTGCCAGTCGACGAACCCCGAGGAGTGCGAGGTCTTCATCGTCGAGGGTGACTCCGCCGGCGGCTCGGCCCGGCAGGGTCGTGACCCGCGCATCCAGGCGATCCTCCCGATCCGCGGCAAGATCCTGAACGTCGAGAAGGCCCGGATCGACAAGGTGCTCGCCAACCAGGAGGTCCAGGCGATCATCTCCGCGCTCGGCACCGGCATCCACGAGGAGTTCGCGCTCGAGAAGCTGCGCTACCACAAGGTCGTGCTGATGGCCGACGCCGACGTCGACGGCCACCACATCAACACCCTGCTGCTGACCCTGCTGTTCCGTTTCATGAAACCGCTCATCGAGCACGGCTACGTCTACATGGCGCAGCCGCCGCTCTACCGGATCCGGTGGAACAAGCCGCACGAGCACGAGTTCGTCTACTCCGACGCCGAGCGCGACCTGCTCATGCGCGACGGCCAGGAGCAGGGCAAGAAGCTGCCCAAGGAGAACCCGGTCCAGCGCTACAAGGGACTCGGCGAGATGAACGCCGAGGAGCTGTGGGAGACCACGATGAACCCCGACCAGCGCCTGATGCTCCAGGTGACGCTCGAGGACGCCGCCCAGGCCGACGAGATCTTCTCGATCCTGATGGGGGAGGACGTCGAGCAGCGGCGGTCCTTCATCCAGCGCAACGCCAAGGACGTCCGATTCCTCGATATCTGAGTATCTAGATGAGTTCTTAGATTTCGATAGACACGAGCAGAGAGAGCCAGCGTGACGGAGACGACGAGCAACATTGGCGGCGACGGGGGCGGCGGCGGCGGTCGGATCGAGCCGATCGAGCTGCAGACCTCGATGCAGCGGGCCTACATCGACTACGCGATGGCCGTCATCGTCGGCCGGGCGCTGCCCGACGTCCGCGACGGCCTCAAGCCCGTGCACCGCCGGGTCCTCTACGCGATGTACGACGGCGGCTACCGGCCGACGTCGGGCTTCTCCAAGTGCTCCCGCGTCGTCGGCGACGTGATGGGCCAGTACCACCCGCACGGCGACTCCGCGATCTACGACACCCTGGTCCGGCTCGCCCAGCCGTGGGTGATGCGTGCACCGCTCGTGCACGGCCAGGGCAACTTCGGCTCCCCGGGCAACGACGCCGCCGCGGCGATGCGCTACACCGAGTGCCGGATGGCTCCGCTCGCGATGGAGATGGTCCGCGACATCGAGCAGGAGACCGTCGACTTCGGGCCCAACTACGACGGCCGGTCCGAGGAGCCGCTCGTCCTGCCGGCGCGCTTCCCCAACCTCCTGGTCAACGGGTCCGCCGGCATCGCCGTCGGCATGGCGACCAACATCCCTCCCCACAACCTGCGCGAGGTGGCCGAGGGAGCGCAGTGGGCGCTCGAGCACCCCGACGCCACCCGCGAGGAGCTCCAGGACGCCCTGATCGAGCGGATCAAGGGCCCGGACTTCCCCAACGGCGCGCTGATCGTCGGCCGCGAGGGCATCGAGCAGGCCTACCGCACCGGCCGCGGATCGGTCACCCAGCGAGCGGTGATCGAGGTGGACGAGGACGCCAAGGGCCGCACCTGCCTGTCCATCACCGAGCTGCCCTACATGGTCAACCCCGACAACCTGGCGCTGAAGATCGCCGAGCTCGCCGACTCGGGCAAGGTCCAGGGCATCAGCGACGTGCGCGACGACTCCTCGGGCCGCACCGGGCAGCGGCTGGTCGTCGTCCTCAAGCGCGACGCCGTCGCTCGGGTCGTGCTCAACAACCTGCTCAAGCACACCGAGCTGCAGACCAACTTCAGCGCCAACATGCTGGCCCTCGTCGACGGCGTCCCGCGGACACTGACCATCGACCAGTTCATCAGCAACTGGGTCGCGCACCAGGTCGAGGTCATCCAGAGGCGCACGGCGTACCGCCTGCGCAAGGCCGAGGAGCGCGCGCACATCCTGCGCGCCCTGGTCAAGGCGCTGGACATGCTCGACGAGGTCATCGCCCTGATCCGGCGCTCGCCGGACGTCGCCGACGCGCGGGCCGGCCTGATCGAGCTCCTCGACATCGACGAGATCCAGGCCAACGCGATCCTCGACATGCAGCTGCGGGCGCTGGCGGCCCTGCAGCGCCAGAAGACGATCGACGAGCTGGCCGAGATCGAGCTGACGATCGCCGACTTCCAGGACATCCTCGCGAACGTCTCCCGGCAGCGTCAGATCGTCTCCCAGGAGCTCACCGAGATCGTCGACAAGTACGGCGACGACCGCCGCACGCAGATCATCGCGGCGGACGGTGACCTCTCGATGGAGGACCTGATCCCCGACGAGGACCTCGTCGTCTCGATCACCCGTGGCGGCTACGCCAAGCGGACCCTCGCCACTCTCTACCGCACCCAGAAGCGCGGCGGGAAGGGCGTGCGCGGCGCGACCCTGCGTGGCGACGACGTGGTCGAGCACTTCATCGCGACCACGAACCACCACTGGCTGCTGTTCTTCACGACGGCCGGCCGGGTCTACCGCACCAAGGCCTACAACCTTCCCGAGGCGTCGCGCGACGCGAAGGGCGGCCACGTCGCCGGGCTGCTCAGCTTCCAGCCGGACGAGGCGATCGCGCAGGTGCTGGCGATCCGCGACTACGACCAGGCGCCCTACCTGGTGCTCGCCACCCGCAGCGGCCTGGTCAAGAAGACGCGGCTCGCCGACTACAACAGCCCGCGCCAGGCCGGTGTCATCGCGATCAACTTCCGCGAGGACGACGACGAGCTGATCGGCGCCGAGCTGGTCGGGCCGGACGACGACATCCTGCTGGTGTCGCGCAAGGGCCAGTCGATCCGGTTCCGGGCCGACGACAGCCAGCTGCGGCCGATGGGCCGTGCGACCTCCGGCGTGACCGGCATGAAGTTCAAGATCGCCGGTGACTCGCTGCTCTCGATGTCGGTCATCCGCGCCGCCCAGATCGCGGTCGAGGACTCCGACGAGGCCGCTGCCGAGGCCGGCCAGCAGCCGCAGTTCGTCTTCACGATCACCGACGCGGGCTTCGCGAAGCGGACGCCGATCCACGACTACCGCACCCAGGGGCGCGGCGGCTCGGGCATCAAGACGATGGAGTTCAACGAGGTCAAGGGCAACCTCGTGGGCGCCTTCATCGTCGAAGATGGTGATGAGGTCCTTTCGATCACCCAGTCCGGACAGGTCGTCCGCAGTCCCATCGACGCCAACTTCAGCCCGAAGGGGCGGTCGACCATGGGCATGAAGTTCGTCAGCCCGAAGGCCGGCGACGCCGTCGCGGTGGTCGCCCGCTCGGTGGAGTCGCGGGTCGAGGACGAGGTCGCCGGCGAGGCGGACGCCGTACCGGAGAACGACACGGAATCGCCCGATTCCGGTCCGGATGTCACAATCGACGGCAATGAGCCCGCCGAGACGGGCGACGCCGGGGCAGGTGGCCCCGGGGAGAGTGAGGGGTGATGACCGACCGCGCCACGGAGCCGTCGAGTCGACCCCAGGCACGCGGTGGCGCGTCGGCCGGCAAGGCCGGCAAGGCCGGCAAGGCCGGCAAGGATGACACGGTCGTCCGCCCCCCGCTGAAGGACGAGCCGGCGCAGCCGCTGCCCGACCTGCCGCCCGCGCCGACGGGGACCCCGCCCGCGGCGAAGGCGCCCGGCAAGAAGGGCGATCCCACCGTCACCGCCTCCCGTCCCAAGGTCCCGCGCCGCGCCCGACTGCGGCTCACCCGGATCGACCCGTGGTCGGTCATGAAGACCTCGTTCCTGCTCTCGATCGCGTTCGCCGTCGTCACCGTGGTCTCGGTCGCGATGGTCTGGCAGGTGCTCGGCGCCGCCGGCGTGTGGGACTCGATCAACAGCACCATCCAGGAAGGCATCGGCGGCTCGGACATCTCGTCCTTCCAGGTCCAGGACTACGTCGGCACGTCCCGCGTGCTCGGCTTCACCATGCTGGTGGCGGCCATCGACGTCGTGCTGATCACCGCCACCGCCACCCTGACCGCCTTCCTCTACAACATGGCCGCCGCCCTTCTCGGTGGCATCGAGCTGACTCTCGCCGAGGACCAGCACTGATCCTGGCGGGGGTGCGGGCTCGCCCCCGCCGTGCTGCCGCCGCCAGGTCGCCGAATCATCACGGTATGCAGGTGAGTCGACGCCTCCCGTGCGGAATTCCGCCGGGTAAGCGGCCATTCGTCTGCATACCGTGGTGATTCGGCAGCTGACTGCGCCGATCCCCGGAGTTCCGCGGCGAGCCGACGAGGCGGACCCGGATTTCATCGGTCGGGTCGCGGTCGGGTAACGTTCCGCATCGGTTCGAGGGCCTATAGCTCAGACGGTTAGAGCGCTTCCCTGATAAGGAAGAGGTCACAGGTTCAAGTCCTGTTAGGCCCACTCACCCACCACGGGAGGTCCTGGTGTTGAAGAAGCTCGTGCTCATGGCGCTGGCCGCCGGCGGCGTCGCCGTCGCGATGCGGAAGATGCAGGAGAGCAAGGCCGAGCAGGCCTTGTGGGCCGAGGCCACCGACAAGCTTCCCGAGTCCTGACCAGGTGCGGCCACAGCGCCGCGAGCTGGGGGCGTTGGCGCAATTGGTAGCGCACCTGCTTTGCAAGCAGGGGGTTAGGGGTTCGAGTCCCCTACGCTCCACCCACCATGAGAGACTTCCGCGCGTGAGGGTCGGGGTCTGCGCGGCATTGGCGCTCGTCACGGTCCTGGCCGGGGCCTGCAGCAACGACCCGAAGCCGTACTACCCGCCGGGCGCCGCGGAGTCGCCGGCCGCCACCACCTACGACGCGAGCCTCGAGGCCTCGGCCGCCGTGCTGCCGCTGATCCCCCAGGACGCGACCGTCCTCGAGGTCACCGACTTCGACCAGCTGCGCCTGGTCCTCGGGTTCGGCGAGCTCGACGGCGAGTCGCCGGCCGCCGACCGGGCCCGCTTCTGGAGCGAGGTCGGCGGTGCCGCCACCTTCTCCACCGGCCTGCTCCGGCCGGACGACGCGCGGCTGCGCTCGGACTTCGGCTTCGGTGAGGACGACGTGGCGTGGGAGGCGCAGTACGGCGACGGCGACCCGAGCAGCTGGATCATCGCGCTGCACCAGAACGTCTCGCCCGACGGTGTCCAGCGAGCCATCAAGGCGAACGTCGGCGTGCTCGCGGGTGCGGCGTTCGATCCCAGCCGCAACCTGATCTCGTCGGGTCCGCTGCCGTCGGGCGACGAGAGCTGGGCGACCGACGACGACATCCAGGCGGTCGTGGGCGACCCCGCGACGGCGACGTACGTCTCCAGCGCCTGCCTGCCCTTCGACACCGTCTTCGGCGCCGGCATGCACGACCAGCTCGCGGCCTCCTCGGCGGACGAGCTGCAGAAGCTCGACGACCTGGGCCCGTTCTCGGTGTCCTTCGGCGGCGAGCTCGCCACGGTCCGGCTGGGCGAGGACCGCGCGGACGCCTTCGACCGGCTGCGCATCGCCGACGTGATGCCGCCGACGCACCCGGAGTTCGGCCTGGCCTTCGACCGTGGGGTGGCCGACCCGGCGGGCGGCCGCCTCGGCTACGACCTGGCACGGCCCGCGACCGCGATCGACCTCACCGAGGCCCAGCACCTCCCGTTCGCGGTCTGCGCGGACTAGGAGCGCTCGGCCGCCGCCGCGGCGGCGAGCCGGTCGTACGTCGCCTTGGCGTGGGCGCAGAAGACCGTGATGTCCTCACGGTGGCCGGCAGCCAGCTCCTGCAGCCGCGCGAGGTTCTCCCGGCGTTGCCGGTTGGAGGTGGCCATCAGCACCTGGAACCCGCCGAGCGCGGGATGGCAGCGGGCCGGTGACAGGACCTGCCGGCCGTCGAAGAACGCGTCGCCCGCGTGCAGCAGCCAGTGCCCGTCCGCTCGACGTACGGCCACGCCGCAGTGCCCGCGGGTGTGACCGGGGAGCGGGATCAGCAGGACGTCGTCCGACAGCGCCTGCACGGCCGGGAAGCCGAACCAGTGGTCGCCGGGCTCGTCGTGCCGGACCCACTGCGGGCCGTGCGCCCACTGGGCCGCGACGTAGCGGGCCCGCTCGCTGAGCCGGGGTGCCGTGGCGGCGTCGAGCTCGGCTCCGAACACGTGGACGCGGGCCTGCGGGAAGTCCGCGAGCCCGCCGGCGTGGTCGAGGTCGAGGTGGGTCAGGGCGATGTCGGTGACGTCCGCGGAGTCGAAGCCGCGCGCCGCCACCTGCGCCGCGGCCGTCTCGGCCGGGTCGAGGTCCGGGCGCACGAGGGCGGCGAACGGCCTGCCGAGACGGCGCCGGTCGGCGACGTCTCCGGTCCCGAAGCCGGTGTCGACGAGCAGCAGGCCCTCGTCCCGCTCGACGAGCAGGACGTGGGCGACCATGACCGGCGCCAGGGGCGGCCGCATCGTGGCGCAGTTCAGGTGGTGGACGCGCATGCCCGAGATCGTCGCAGGTGCCGCAGGCCGCGCCTACCTCCCGTGGTAGGAGCCGCGCCGGTCAGTGGTCGAGCGCGTGCAGCCGCTGCACCGTGGGTGAGGTCGGCACCGTGCTCGGGTCGGGGCAGGTCCCGAACAGCCGGTCGGCGGTGCCGGCGGTGGTGACCGTGAACCAGTAGTGCTCGCTCTTGTAGTGGTGCAGGCGGTGGTTGCGCCACACCGCACGGAACCACCGCGACCTCGGCCGGTAGTCGCTGTGCAGGAGGTAGTGCGTCCATTCGTAGGCCGAGAGCAGTACGTAGACCGTGACGAGCAGAGTGAACATCGCGCTCCACGTCGGCGTCACCAGCCACGCGATCGCGGCGTTGAACGGCACCAGGGACAGCTCGACCTGCCACGGCACGAACACCAGCGGGATCTCCCGCGGGTTGGCGTGGTGGGCGCGGTGCTTGCGCGAGAGCAGCGGGTCGATCCGCAGGCCGGCGAGCCGGCGCGGCTTCCAGTGCAGGATGCAGACGTGGATCAGCCACTCCACGACCGGCATGATCGCGAGCAGGCCGACCGGGATCAGCAGCTCCCACGCTGAGCCGGGACCGGACAGCACGCGGCCGGTGATCGCGGCGACGAGGCTGCCGCCGAGGAGGTACGGCGAGGGGTGCCGCCAGAACTCGACGAAGACCTGGCGCATCGAGGAGCTCGTCCGCCGGCGTGCCGTGCCGGTGATCCTGGCTTCGTCGTCGGCCAGCTGCCGCCGGGCGGCGGCGTCGACCGCGGCCTCGACCTGGGGGTCGACCTTGCTCATCGCACTTCCTCTCCGAGCTCGGCGAAGGCGCCGAGCAACGATTCCGCGGTCGGTCCGAGCACCCGCTCGGCGGCCGCCCGCGCGGTGGGTGGGTCGCCGGCGCCGACCGCCGCGACCAGCACCCGGTAGGGCTCGAGCACGCCGACCTCGTCGACCAGCAGTGCTCCGAGTGCCGGGACCGCCGGCTCGTAGGCCGCGCGCAGGCTGTTGAACATCAGCCGGTAGACGATGGAGTCGGCAGCGTCGACGAGCACGTCCCAGAACTCCAGGGCGGTGAGCTGCCACTCGGCCGGGTCGGTCGTCGCCTCGAACCTTTCGAGCACCGTGCCGAGCGCCGCCGCGGCCACCGGGCCGCCCCGCTCGGCGGCGAGACCGGCGATCAGGGGCCCGATCTGGGTCCGGGACTCCACGATGCTCCTCGCGATGCCCGCGTCGAGCCCGCCCTCGCGGACGAGCAGCCGGGGCAGCAGGTCGAGGCCGGCGTACCTCCGGAAGTCGCGGACCATGGTGGCGCCGCCGTGCCGCACCTCGACCAGGCCGGTCTGCGCGATCCGCTGCAGCGCCTCGCGCACCGCGGGCCGGGACACCCCGAGGACCTCGGCGAGCCGGCGCTCGCTCGGCAGCGGGTCGCCCGCGCCCAGCTCGCCGTCGACGACCTCGGTCAGCACCTGGTCGAAGACCTGGTCGGACACGGACTGTCGCTGCACGGGACGGAGGGCCATGGCGGGACGTTACGACAGATGCCGGGTACTGGTCAAGTGGTATGACCAGATGGTCGCACCGTACGCTGGCGAGGTGCGCGTCTGGTGGAGCCCCCGGTTGCTGGGGGCCCATCTCCTGGCTCTGGTCTGCGTCTCCGCGGCTGTCGGTCTCGGCGTGTGGCAGCTGCACGCGTGGCACGTGCACCGCGAGGCCGCCCAGCGCGACCTCACCGGCGCCGCACCGGTGCCGATCGACGACCTGATCGGGCCGGACGACCCGTTCCCGGGCGACCAGGTCGGCCGGCCGGTGACGATCCGGGGTTCGTGGGTCGGTGCGGGCACGGTGCTGGTGAGCGACCGCACCGACACGTCCGGCGACCGCGGCCTGTGGGTGGTCACCCCGCTCACCAACGGCGGTACCGACGCCGCCGCCGTACCGGTCGTCCGGGGCTGGGTCCCGGCGGGCACCGACGCCGCGGCCGTCCCGCCGGCGACCGGTGACGCCGAGGTGGTCGGCTGGCTCCAGCCCGCCGACAGCGGTGGCGCCGCCGACGCGGATCCCTCCGACGACGTGCTCCCGGCGCTGCGGACGGCCGACCTGGTGCAGCGGGTGCACCAGGACCTCTACGACGGGTACGTCGTCGCGGAGCAACCGACCAGCGGGCTCCAGCCCGCCATGCTCGACCGGCTGCCCGACACCGGCACGTTCACCGCGCTGCGCAACTTCCTCTACGCGCTCGAGTGGTGGGTCTTCGGCGGGTTCGCGCTCTTCCTCTGGTGGCGGCACGTAACCGAGGTCACTGCGGAGGAGGCGGCGATCGAGGCCGCTGCGAGGTCCTCTCAGGAGGACGACGTAGCCTCAGCCCCGTGACCAGGCTCTTCAAGGCGTACCGGGTGCTGGCGATGGTCGTCGGCGTGCTGCTGCTCATCGGCTACGCAGCGCTGCCCCTGTACTACCTGGTGCCGGAGGGCGAGACCGCCCAGTCGATCGGCGCGAAGATGATGCTGGTCTGGCCGGTGCACGGCTGGGTCTACATCGCCTACGTGGTGGTGGCGTTCCTGCTCATCACCAAGGCCGGCTGGAAGCTCACGGCGCTGCCGCTGACCCTCGTCGCGGGCCTGGTGCCCGTCCTCATCTTCTGGGTCGAGCACCGGGTCGCGCAGCGGCTCCGGGCTGAGCACCCGGAGCTCGCTGCGGCCTGAGCGTTCCCGCTACTCCTGCTTCTCCGAGAGCGGGTCGGCCAACGGGTCGGGCGTCTCGGCGACGGGCTCGTCGGTCGGGGCCGGTGCCGGCGGTGCCGGCGGCGCGGACGACGTCGGAGCAGCCGGCGGCGAGTACGACGACTGCCAGGCGCCACCACTGCTCGAGGACGAACCGCCCTGCAGCTTCTTCGCGGCGACGGCGACCGCGCCGGCGATGCCGCCGAACAGCAGCAGCATCTTGAACTTCGAGCGCTTCTTCTTCTTTCCCGTCATCTCGGCGGCCTTCGTCTCGGCCGCGGCTTTGGCCTGCGTGGCCTTCTCCGCGAGGGTCGCCGCGCCGGCTGCCACTACCGGCTGTGCCTTCTCCCGCGCGTCCGCGATCACCGGAAGGGCCTTGTCCCGCGCGTCGGCGAGAACCGGGCGCGCCTTGTCGCGGGCATCGGCGAGTGCCGGACGCGCGGTGTCCTCGATGAAGCCCTTGGCGTGCTCGATCGCGGAGCCGACGTACTCCTCCGCCGTCCCGACGGCGTCCTGCAGCGCCGAGTTCTTCTTGCGTCCCATAGAACCCACCTCTCGTGATCTCTGTCCGGGGGTGCATCTGACCTGTACCCCCATCCCACCACGACCAGACGGGCCGGGCCACCCGCCTTCGGGTGCCCCGCTCTAGGATCGAGGAAGGACCCGCCTGGCGGGCACCCTGTACCCATCCAGTCGAGCAAGGGACGTCATGGCAGATCTCCAGGCCACGTTGAAGACCAACAAGGGCGACATCACCGTCAACCTCTTCCCGAACCACGCGCCGGAGACGGTCGCCAACTTCACCGGCCTCGCCACGGGCGAGAAGGAGTACTCCACGCCCAACGGCCGTACCGGGCCGTTCTACGACGGCCTCGGCTTCCACCGGGTGATCCCGGGCTTCATGATCCAGGGCGGCTGCCCGCTCGGCACCGGGACCGGCGGCCCCGGCTACACCTTCAAGGACGAGCCGCACCCGGAGCTGACCTTCGACAAGCCGTACCTGCTCGCGATGGCCAACGCCGGGCCGGGCACCAACGGCTCGCAGTTCTTCATCACCGTCGGCGCGACCACGTGGCTGAACTTCAAGCACACCATCTTCGGCGAGGTCGCCGACCAGGCCGGCCGCGACGTGGTCGACGCGATCGCCGCGACGCCGACCGGCCCGGGCGACCGGCCGATCGACCCCGTCGTGATCGAGAGCGTGGAGATCTCCGGGGAGTGACCGGGCAGTGACGACGTCCGGGGGGTCCGCCCCGGGGGTGCCGACCTGCTATCGGCACCCTGAGCGCGAGACCTACATCAGCTGCCAGCGCTGCGGGCGCGCGATCTGCCCGGACTGCATGAACGACGCGGCGGTCGGGTTCCAGTGCCCCGACTGCCTGGCCGAGGGACGCAAGCAGACCCGCAGCGGGCGGACGGCGTACGGCGGGCTGCGGCCCTCGCGCCCCGGCATCGTCTCGATGACGCTCATCGGGATCAACGCCGTCGTCTGGCTGGCGATCGTCGCCAGCGGTGGCGCGAGCAGCCGGCTCTTCGAGCTGATCGGGCTGCTGCCCGAGGGCCGATGCCAGACCGACAACGGCGGCTGGTTTCCCGGGATCGGCGACGCGTCGACCTGTGACGCGATCAACCGCGGCGCGCACTGGGTGAACGGCGTCGCCGACGGCGCGGTGTGGCAGCTGCTGACCAGCACGTTCTCCCACATCGAGGTCTGGCACATCGGCTTCAACATGCTGGCGCTGTGGGTGCTCGGCCCGCAGCTGGAGATCGCCCTGGGCCGGGCCCGGTTCCTCGTGCTCTACCTCGGCTCGAGCCTGGCCGGCTCGGTGTGCGTGCTGTGGCTCTCCTCGGAGAACCAGGTCACCCTGGGCGCCTCCGGCGCGATCTTCGGGCTGATGGGCGCGTTGCTGGTCATCGCCCGCAAGGTGCACGCGGACATGTCCGGGCTGCTGGGCTGGATCGGCGCCAACGCCCTGCTGACGTTCATCGTCCCCAACGTCTCCTGGCAGGGCCACGTGGGCGGGTTCGTGGGCGGCCTGCTGATCGCCGGGATCCTGGTCTACGCGCCCAAGGCCCGCCGGACGCTGGTCCAATCGGCCGGCGTGGCCGCCGTGGTCGTCGCGCTCCTCGCCGCGACCGCCGTGCGGATGGCCATGCTGGGCTGAGGCGGCGGCCTTTATGTACGTACATCAAGCTTTATGTACGTACATAAAGGTTGATGTACGTACATAAAGGCGCGCGCGACGGGCACCTCGAATCCCGTCATCCACAGGGTTCTCCACCGCTGTGGGTTAACTACAGCCCTGTCATTCCCCCCACAGGTGTGGATATCCCTGGGGATGACGGCGGCTACTCCCAGCGGGTGGCGAAGGTGAAGCCGACCGCCATCAGCGCGATGCCGACGAACAGGTTCTTCTGCTGCAGGTCGTTGATGATCGGCACGTTCATCGGGTCGTCACCGGTCTGGGTGACGTAGTAGGTGCAGATCCAGATGAGGCCGACCAGGAAGCAGCCCAGCATCCCGACGACCACGCCGCGGCCGCGCCCCAGCGGCGTCGACGGGTGCGCGGCGACGACGAGGCCGAGCATCGCGGCGCCGAAACCGATCAGGTAGTTCCAGCCCTCGAGCTTCTGCATGAAGTCCGGGCCGGTCGCCGCGTTGCCGGAGAACTCCGGGAACCCTTGCGGCGGGCGCACGCCGACGTAGTAGAAGACGACCCACGCGATGCCACCCAGGAACAGGATCAGCGCGAGCACCGACCGGACGGAGAGCACCGGACCGGTCGGACCTCCGAGGACGTCGGAGTTCCCCTTGCGGGTCAGGCGGGACAGCTTGGACACGGGGGTGCTCCTCGGCGTCTGATCTCGTGTTCGGTGGCAGGCAGACGTGCGCGTCGACCGCCCGCCTACGCTAGACAATATGACGGGAGCGCACCAAGGCGAGGAGGGCCCCCACCAGCGGCAGTCGCGTCGCTCGCTCGCGTGGCGCGTCGGGACGCCCGCCGTCGTCCTCGCGAGCGGTGCGCTCTTCGCCGTCTCCGCCGCCGACAGCGGCGGCACCGACCTCCGCCCGGGGCGCTACACCGACCTCGCCAGCCTCGTGCAGTCCGAGGCCGACGAGGTCAAGGGCCTCCAGGACCGGGTGGCGGGCCTGCACACCGAGGTGGACCGCCTCACCGACGACGTCGGCACCATCCGGGTCCGCCGGGCCCGCGAGCAGATCGACGAGATCAAGGACCCGGCCGGGCTCGAGCCCCGCAGCGGTGCCGGCGTCACCATCACCCTCGCCGACTCCCCGCAGGACGTGTTCGACGCCGCGCTCGACTCCGGCGCCGACACCCAGCAGCTCAACCGGTACGTCGTCCACCAGCAGGACATCCAGGCCGTCGTCAACGCGCTGTGGCACGGCGGCGCCGAGGCGGTCACCATCGCGGGCCAGCGGGTGATCAGCACGACCGGCATCAAGTGCGAGGGCAACGCGGTCCAGCTGCAGGGCGTGCCCTACCCCCAGCCCTATGTCATCCAGGCCGTCGGCGACCCGGGTGCGCTGGTCGGCGCCATCGACGCCGACCCGCTCGTCGTCGGCTACCGCGCCGACTCCGCCAACCCCGACATCGCGATCGGGTGGGACCTCGAGACCGAGGACCGCGTGGAGGCGCCCGCCTACGACGGCGTCACCGACCTGCAGTACGCCGAGCCGCTGCGGTAGGTTCGCTCAGCCGCCGTTCCCCTGCCCCGGAGTCGGGAACGACAGGGGATCGGTGGGGTCGGTGCCCGCCTGGAACTCCTTCTTGTTGCTGAAGCCGTCGCCGTCGGCGTCCTCGTCCCCGTCCTTGACCCCGTTGCCGTCGGTGTCGGGGTTGGTCGGGTCGGTGCCGACGAGGAGCTCCTCGTCGTCGGTCAGGCCGTCGTGGTCGGTGTCCTGGCCGCCGGGCGGAGCCGACGTCGTGGGCTCCTCGTAGGTCGAGATGTAGATGACGACGGTGCCGCCCTGCGGCTGGGTCGTCCCCCGCTTCGGGTTCTGCTTGGTGACAGTGCCCTTCGGCTCCGTGGACTGGTTGTCGTCCGCGAAGACCGGGCGGAAGCCGCGTTGCTTGATCAGGGCGGTCGCGTCCTCCTTGGACAGGCCGACCAGTGCGGGCACGGCCTCGGGGCCGTCGGACAGGCAGAGGGTGATGGTGTCCGTGGCACCGACCATGGTCTGCGGCGCCGGGTCCTGCTCGACGACGGTGCCCTTCGGCTGGTCGGTGTCGCACTCCTGCGGCTTGATCTCGATGTTGTCCCGCTTGATCCCCGCATTGACCAGGGTGTCGATCGCGGCGTCCTGCGAGGAGTCCGTCACGTCCGGCATCGGGAAGTCACAGGTGCCGGTCGAGAGCGTCAGCTTCACCGTCGTCGACTCCGGGACGGCCGACTCGTCGCCCGTCGGGTCCTGCTCGGTGACGTGGTCCTCGGCGTACTTGTCGCTGCACGCGGCCAGTCGGTCGTCGACGTCGAAGCCCTCGGCGGCGAGCTTCTCGCGGGCGGCCTGCCGGTCGAGCCCGATGACGTCCGGCACCAGCGCCTCGCTGGGGGCGGACGGGAACAGCTTCGGCCAGGCCCAGAACGCCGCGGCGAGCAGTGCGATCACGAGCAGGCCGATCAGCACCCAGAGCCAGGCCCGGCTGCGCGGCTCGTCGTCGGACACCGCGCGTCCCCGGGGGTTGGTGTCGACCACGCCCGGACCGGGCGTCGGCACGACCTGCGTGGCGGTCGTCGGCGGGCCGGGGTCGGGCGGGGGCGGTGGGATCACGGCCTGCACGGGCCGGCCGGCGAGGTAGCGCTCGATGTCGGTGCGCATCGCGGCCGCCGACTGGTAGCGGTCCTCGACCCGCTTCGCCAGGGACTTCATCACGATCGCGTCGATCTCCGGAGTGAGGTCGGCGTCGTGGTGGGACGGAGGTACGGCGGGCTCGCGCACGTGCTGGTAGGCGACCGCAACCGGGCTGTCGCCGACGAACGGCGGTCGACCGGTGAGCAGCTCGTAGAGCAGGCAGCCCGCGGAGTAGACGTCGGAGCGCGAGTCGACGGTCTCGCCGCGCGCCTGCTCGGGGGAGAGGTACTGCGCGGTCCCGACGACGGCGGCGGTCTGGGTCATCGACGACGCTGCGTCGCTCATCGCGCGGGCGATGCCGAAGTCCATGACCTTGACGTCGCCGGACGGCGTGAGCATCACGTTTCCGGGCTTGATGTCGCGGTGGATGATCCCGGCCCGGTGGCTGTAGTCGAGCGCGGACAGCACGCCACTGGTGATCTCCAGCGCCCGCTCCGGCAGGATCTTGCGGCCCTCGCGGAGGATGTCGCGCAGGGTGCGGCCGGCGACGTACTCCATCACGATGTAGGGCTGCGCGACCCCCGAGCCGTCGTCGGTCGGCTCCTCGCCGGTGTCGTAGACAGCGACGATGGCCGGGTGGTTCAGCGATGCCGAGGACTGAGCCTCGCGGCGGAACCGCGCCTGGAAGGTGGCGTCGGAGGCGAGGTCGGTGCGCAGCCGCTTCACCGCGACCACGCGGCCGAGCCGGGTGTCGACGCCCTTGCGGACCTCGGCCATCCCGCCCCGGCCGAGGAGCTCGCCGAGCTGGTAGCGGCCGCCGACCGTCGAGCCTCCGCCCGCCCCGGTCGTCATCGCGCCCCCTTCGTCGACGAGAGCGGGGCCACGGCGGTCGAGGCCGAACCTCCCGAGGCGGACGTGGTCGGCGTCGTGGGGGTGGTCGCGCTCGAGGACGGCGTCGTCGGCGCGGAGGACGTCGGCGTGGTCGGAGCGGACGTCGGCGACGTCGGTGGGGTGCTCGTCGGCGGCGTGCTCGTCGGCGGTGTGCTCGACTCGGTGGGGCTGGAGGACGTCGTCGTGGCCGAGCTGGTGCGGGTCTTGTGGTGCTTCGGCAGGTCGACCGGGGTGTCGTCGCCGCGGTTGGCCAGGAACAGCCACGCGAGCAGGACCGCCGCCGCCACCATCAGCAGGACCAGCACCACCGCCGGCCACGGCGACCGGTGGGCGGGCTCCTCGCGGCCGGCGTACGGCGCGGGCGTCTCCAGGCGGGCCTGGGTCGGCGGTGTCGCCGTCGCCGCGGGCACCGCTCCGGCGACCGCGGGGAGGACGGCGGTCGACTCGGTGTCCGGGGCGCCGGCCGGAGCCACGACGGTCGCGGCGCCGGGCGCCGGACCGGGCGCGGCCGCCGACGGGTCCCGCAGCGCGACCGCGAAGGCCGCGCCGTCGGGATAGCGCTCCGCGGGGTCCTTCGAGAGCGCGCGCTGCACCACGGCCGCGAGGTCGGCGGGGATCGTGTCGGGCAGGTCGGGGACCGGCTGCTGGAGGTGGGCCAGTGCGGTCGCCACCGGGGAGTCGGCCTCGAACGGCCGCCGGCCGGTCAGGCACTCGAACGTCACGACGCCGAGGGCGTAGACGTCCGAGGCCGGGACCGAGGGGTTGCCGCGTGCCTGCTCGGGCGCGAGGTACTGGGGCGTGCCCATCACCGCGCCGGTACGGGTGATCTGCGCCGCGTCCGCTGCGCGGGCGATGCCGAAGTCGGTGACCTTGACCTGGCCCTCCGGCGTCACCATCAGGTTGGCCGGCTTCACGTCGCGGTGCACGATGCCCGCCCGGTGGGCCACCCCGAGCGCGTCGGCCGCCTGCGCCATCAGGTCGCGCACGACGTCGGGGTCGAGGACCCGCCCGTCGGTCCGGGCCTGGGCGAGGAGCGCCGAGAGCGGCTGGCCGTCGACGAGCTCCATCACGAGAAAGGGCGCCCCGCCGGTGGCCAGCCCGGCCGGGTCGGCCTGGTAGTCGAAGACCCCCGCGATGCCCGGGTGGTGCAGCGACGCGGCGTGCCGCGCCTCGGTCTCGAACCGCTGGCGGAAGGTCTCGTCCTCGGCGTACTCGTTCTTGAGGACCTTGACGGCGACGGCCCGGTTCAGCCGGCTGTCGGTCGCCCGCCACACGACGCCCATGCCGCCGGTGGCGATGCGCGAGTCCAGCCGGTAGCGGCGGGCCGCGTCGGCGTACTGCTCGGGCTGTCCGGTCTCGCTCATTGCAGTACCGCCTCCATCACTGCCTTCGCCACCGGCCCCCCGAGCAGGCCTCCCGCGATCTCCTTGCCGGGCGCCGACTGGATCATCACCGCGACCGCGACCTTCGCGTCCCCCGCCGGCGCGAACGAGGTGAACCAGGCGTACGGCGGCAGGCCGCTGCCGCGCTGCGCGGTGCCGGTCTTGCCGGCGACCTCCACCCCGGGGATCGCAGCCGGGCTGGCCGTGCCGCTGTTCACCGTGTCGACCATCAGGTCGGTGACCTGCTCAGCGGCCTTCGGCGAGATCGCGTCGTGCTGCAGCTCCTCCGGCTCGAAGGGCTGCAGGGTCTCGTAGTCGGCCGACTGGATCTCGTCGATGAGCTTGGGCTTCATCAGGGTGCCGTTGTTGGCGATCGCCGCGGCGACCATCGCCATCTGCAGCGGCGTCGCCTGCACGGTGTACTGGCCGAAGCCGGTCTGGGCGACGAAGGTGTCCTCGAGGTCCTCGGTCGGGAACACCGACTCCGCGGTGGCCGGCAGGTCGTCGAAGTAGTCGTCGCTGTTGAACCCGAACGCCTCTGCCGTCGCGCGCAGCCTGTCCTCGCCGAGCTCGACCGCCATCCGCGCGAACGCCGTGTTGCAGGAGAACTCCATCGCGGTCGCGAAGGAGACCTTCGCGGGGTCGCACTGGTAGCGGCCCTCGTTGTCGATCACGTTGCCGACGCCGTTCGGCTGGTACGTCGCCCCCGACGGCACCATGTCGTCCTCGGTGTAGAGCCCGGTGTCCAGTGCGGCCGCGGCCGTCACCATCTTGAACGTCGAGCCGGGGAACAGCCGGGTCTGGATCGCCCGGTTGAGCAGCGGCTCGTGGTCGTCGTTGCTGAGCCGCTTGTAGTTCTCGCCCGCCGCGGAGAAGTCGTGGGTCGCGAGCTGGTTGGGGTTGTACGTCGGGTACGACGTCATGGCCAGGATCTTCCCGGTCTTCGGCTCGATCGCGACGACGGCGCCCTCGCCGTCGGGGCCGACCGCCTGCTCGAGGCTCTGGTAGGCCGCCTCCTGGGCGTCGGGGTCGATGGTCAGGCTGACGTTGCCGCCCTTGTTGGACTCGTTGCGGACCAGGTCGACCAGCCGGTTCACGAAGAGACGCGGGTCCTCGCCGGAGAGGATCTCGTTCTGGGAGCGCTCGAGGCCGGTCTGGCTGTTGAGCTGCAGATAGCCGGTGATCGGCGCGTAGAGGTAGGGCTCGGTGTAGCGGCGCAGGTACTTGTAGCGGTCGTGGCTGTCGACGCTGGTCGCGATCGCCTTCCGGCCGACCAGGATGTCGCCCCGCTCGCGGCTGAACGCGGCCTCGGTGGCGCGCGCGTTGTCGGGCCGGTTGTTGAGGTCGTCGGCCGCCCAGAACTGCAGGTAGGTGGCGTTGATCATCAACGCGACGAACAGCAGCAGGCAGAAGATCGAGACGGCGCGGATCGGCTTGTTCATCTCAGCGGTCCACCACCCTCACGACCTGGGTCTGCGCCTCGTCGGGGTCCCCCGACTCCTCGGTGAGGTCGGGCACCGGACGGCGGGCCTGGTCGGAGATCCGCAGCAGGATCGCGACGATCACCCAGTTCGCGATCAGCGAGCTGCCGCCGGCGGACAGGAACGGCGTGGTCAGGCCGGTCAGCGGGACCAGCCGGGTGACGCCGCCGACGACGACGAACACCTGGATCGCGATGACGCTGCCGAGCCCCATCGCGATCAGCTTCCCGAGCCCGTCGCGGCAGATCAGCGCCGTCCGCAGCGCGCGCTCGACGATCAGGCCGTAGAGCAGCAGCACGGCGATCACCGCGGTGAGTCCGAGCTCCTCGCCGACCGCCGCCATGATGAAGTCGTTCTGCGCCTCCGGGATCCGGTAGGGGATCCCCTCGCCGAGACCCTGGCCGATCAGCCCGCCCCACGCGAACCCGTAGAGGCTCTGCACCAGCTGGTAACCGTCACCGCGCGCGTCGGCGAACGGGTGCAGCCAGATGTCGACGCGCTCGGTGACGTGCCCGACGAAGAAGTACGCCGCCACGGCACCGCACAAGAACATGATCGCGCCCACGAACAGCCAGCCCGGTCGCTCGGTCGACACGTAGAGCATCACCAGGAACAGGCCGAAGAACAGCAGGCTGGAGCCGAGGTCCTTCTGGAGCACCAGGATGCAGAGGCTGATCAGCCACATCGCGACGATCGGGCCGAGGTCGCGGCCGCGCGGGAGGTCGATGAACAGCAGCCGGCGGCCGGCGAGCGCCAGCGCGTCGCGGTGCACGACGAGGTAGCCCGCGAACGCGAGCACGAGCAGCACCTTGGCGACCTCGCCGGGCTGGAAGCCGAGCGGGCCGAGCCGGACCCAGATCCGCGCGCCGTTCACCTCGTTGCCGATCACCGGCAGCATCGGCAGGACGAGGAACCCGATGGCGACCAGGCCCATCGTGTAGGTGTAGCGGCCGAGCTGCCGGTGGTCGCGGATCACGAGCAGCGCGCCCACGAACAGCGCGACGCCCAGCGTCATCCACATCAGCTGCTTGCTGGCGTTGGAGGTCTCCTCGGCGAGGTCGAGGCGGTGCAGCACCGCGAGCCCGAGGCCGTTCAGCGCCGTGACCACCGGCAGGAGCACGGGATCGGCGTACGGGGCGACGAACCGGATCGCGATGTGGGCGACGACGGCGAGCGCGGCGAGCCAGCTGCCGTAGCCGATCAGGTTCGCCGGCACCTCGCCGTCGACGCCGAGACCGACGGAGGCATAGGCACCGATCCCGACGACGAGGGCGAGCACGAGCAGGAACAGCTCCGCTCCCCGCCGACGGCGGTGGACGAAGCCCATCAGCCCGGCGTTGTTCGTCATGCTCACTCGGACGGCTCGGCGTTCTGCGCCTGGTGCGCGTACATCGCGACGCGGTCCTTGGCCTGGTCGTAGTCGTCGACGGAGATGCCGTCGTCGAGCTCGCTCTGCAGCCCCGGCTCGAGCGAGTCGACGGGGACGTCGCTGTCCTTGTAGAGGCTGGAGAGCCCGGGGACGCCCGGGATGCCGCGGTAGATCGCGACGTGGCCGTCGTGGTCGCCGACGTAGTACTGCTGCTGGGTCCACCAGTACGCCGACGCGAGCGCCACCCAGAGCACGCCGAGCACCACGACCAGCGCCAGGATGCGCTTGGTCCAGGCGTAGCGGGCGGGCGGCCGGGGGGCGTAGCGGTAGGCCTCCGGGTCGACCGGGTCGGCGCGGATGGCGAAGTCGACGCCGTCGGGGATCTCGGCCGCGACCGGCTCGAGCTCGCCGGTGTCGCCCGAGCGGTGCCCGCGGAACAGGGTGCGGGGGAGGCGCCGCTTGAGCTCGGCCGCCGCGCCCACGACCTGCGGGTCGGCGGGGGGCTGCTCGGCCGCCTGCTCCTCGGTGAGCACGTCGGCCACGATGCAGGTGACGTTGTCGGAGCTGCCCGCCTCGAGACTGGCGCGCACCAGCTCGATGGCGGCGTACTCCGGGCTCCCTCCGGAGAGCACGTCGGCGATCCGCGCGGGCTCGAGCACCCCGCACGCGCCGTCGCTGCAGAGGAACAGCCGGTCGCCGGGCACCAGCTCGAGCGCGAACACGTCGGGCTCCACCTCGTGCAGGCCGTCGAGCGCCTTGAGGATCAGGTTGCGGTGCGGGTGGACCCGCGCCTCCGCCTCGGTGATCCGGCCCTCGTCGATCAGAGTCTGCACGAACGTGTGGTCGGTGGTGAGCTGGGACAGCTCGCCGTCCCTGAACAGGTAGGCACGCGAGTCACCGACGTGGCCGATCGCCGCTTTGTTGCCGTCGAAGAGCGCGACGGTCGCGGTGGTGCTCGTGCCGTTGAGCGCCGGGTCCTGGTCGACCTGGCCCGCGATCGCCTCGTGCGCCTCGTGCAGGCCGTCGGTGACGCGGACCAGCAGGTCGCCCGAGCCGGGCTGCTCGTCGAGCTGGCGCAGCTCGCCGATCGCGGTGCTCGAGGCGATGTCGCCCCGCGCCGCGCCGCCGACGCCGTCGCAGACGGCGAGCAGCCACGGGCCGGCGTACCCCGAGTCCTGGTTGTCCTTCCGGACCCGGCCGACGTCGGAGATCGCGTGGAACCGCAGCCGGAAGGAGGCGGTGACGGGGGTCTCTGTGGTCGCGGCTTCGGTCACGATCACTTCCTCAGCTCGAGGATCGTCTTCCCGATGCGGACCTGCGAGCCGAGCATGAGGGTCGTCGGCTGGGTGATCCGCTGGGTGCCGAGGTAGGTGCCGTTGGTCGAGCCCAGGTCCTCCACGAACCACTGGTCACCGGACGCCGCGATCCGGGCGTGGCGGGTGGAGACGTAGTCGTCGTCGAGCCGGATCGCCGCGTCGGTGCCGCGACCGATCAGGATCGGGGCGTCGGCGAGCGCCGCGGTGGCGCCGGTGTTCGGGCCCTGCACGACGGCGACGTGGGTCGGGGCGCCACGACGCTTCGGCGGGGGCTTCTGCTTGGCCTGCTTCGGCTCCTTGGTACGTCCGCCGGCGGCCGTGGTGGGCACCCGCGCACCGAACATGTCGGAGCGGATCACCGAGATCGCCGAGAGGACGAAGATCCACAGGATCGCCAGGTAGGCGATGCGGACCAGGAAGAGGGTGAGCTCAGACACCGGCGCCTCCGTCGACCATCCGCACCGTCAGCGAGGTGTGTCCCACCTGGACCCGAGAACCGTCGCGCAGCACGGCTCGGGCGACCTTACGACCGTCGACGGTGATCCCGTTCGTCGAGCCCATGTCGTGGACCTCGATATGCAGGTCGCCCTGGCCCGGCGCGACGCCCGCGCCGCCCTGGGTCGTGACGAGGAACTCGGCGTGCCGCCGGCTGATCCCGGGGTCGTTGATCCGCAGGTCGGCGTCGCTGCCGCGGCCGATCACCAGCCCCGGCGGCTGCAGCGGGTGCTGGGTGCCGTTGACCTCCAGCACGGCGCGGGTCTCCCGGCCCGCACCCCGGAGGGTGCCGCTGACCGTCGCCTCGGCATGGCTCAGCACCCGGAACCGGCCGGTGCCGAGATCGGAGGCCGGCTTGAACGCGATCCGGATCGGCCCCGGGAAGACGTAGCTCTGCATGTCGGCGTGCTCCTGGAGCTGGCCGGCGAGCTCGCTCGCGAGCGTCGTGTCGTAGGGCGAGAGCCGCTCCAGGTCGGTCTGGGAGAGCTCGACGTCGAACGCGTTGGGCACCAGCCGGCGCTCCCGGGAGAGGATCTGTGCCTTGTTGTCGAGCTCGCGCTGGAGGGCAGCCGCGATCTCGACGGGCTGCACCGCACTGCGGAAGGTACGGGCGAAGACTCCGGAGATCGCCTGCTCCAGCTTCTGCTCGAAGCGCTGCAGCCCACCCACGGGTCCTCCTCCTTCCCTGGCTCGAACGGTCCGCTCGATCGTATAGGTGCCCGCTTCGGCTGCCGGTTTGGGCGCGCGAGCCCGGCTGGGATAGCCTGACCCGGCTGTTCATCAGCGACGCGCGAGTGGCGGAATAGGCAGACGCGCACGGTTCAGGTCCGTGTGTCCGAAAGGACGTGGGGGTTCAACTCCCCCCTCGCGCACGTCACGACAAGCCCCGGGTCCCGGATCCGGGGCTTCGTCCATTTCCGCCGGCAGGCGCCGGGCGCAGGGAAAAGCTTGCGCCGGAGGGAACCTCCGGAGCGCCGTCAGGCTCTTGACTGGGTGAGAGCACGTCGTCGACAGGGAGCGCTGATGAAGGCACGGTCGTGGGAGCGCGAGTACTGCGACTTCTTCGCCGCGCGGCGGCGCCCGCTGATGCGGACGGCGCACGGCATCCTCGGCAGCTGGCCGGCAGCCGAGGACGCGACCCAGCAGACGTTCGTGCAGCTCTACGTGCACTGGCCGCGGATCGAGAGGGCCGCGGTCGACTCCTACGCGCGCCGGGTCCTGGTCAACGCCTGCTTCGCCTCGCTCCGCAAGGGGCGGCACGAGGTGCTGGCGGACGCCGTACCCGAGCTCGCCGACCCGGGGCCGGCGCCCGCCGCCGAGCAGCGGGTCGACCTGGAGACCGCGCTGCGGAGCCTCTCGGCGCGCGACCGGGCCGTGCTGGTCCTCCGCTTCCTCGACGACCTGCCGGTCGCGGCGGTCGCGGAGGTGCTGGAGGTGCCGGTCGGGACCGTGAAGAGCCAGACCTCGCGTGCTCTCGCCCGGCTGGAGGCACTCCTGGCCGAACCGCGGCCGGCCACCGATCTCAGTGAGAGGAGCTCAGGATGAGCGTCGAGCAGCAGTTGCGGGACCACTTCCGCGACGACCCGGCCGAAGGGGTCGGAGGACCGGACCTCGAGAGCGTCCTGGACCGAGGACGGCGGCGGCGACGCGCGCGCGTCGCCGGGTTCGCCGGGGCCGCCGGGGCTGCCGCAGCGGCCGTGACGGTCGGCGCCGTCGTCACCGCCTCGCTCGTCGGTGGCGACGCGCCGCCGACCGTGTCGGTGCCCGACCGGGGGGCCGATCCGGCCGCCGGGTCCCCGGACTTCGTGACCGGCACGGACGTCGACGAGACGATCCAGCAGGTCGTCGCCGATCACCTGCCGGCGCTGGGTGACGCCGCGGACGTCTACCCGAGCGACTGGTTCGCCGACGGGCCGATCCCGGACGCCGACTTCGCCGACGCCACGGACTGGCAGGCGGCGTACCCGGTCGCCGACGGCGAGCGCGCGCTGGTGCTGATGGGCTATCCCAAGCCCGGCGAGCCGACCGGGTGCTCCGTCTGCCACGACGAGACGGTGCCCGGAGGAACCCTGCGGACGCAGGTCACGCGCCTCCAGGGGTCCGGGGAGTGGCTCTTCATGACCAGCCTGCTGCGCGACGACGGGTTCACCGTGGGCGTGATCGACTACGTGACCGCCGACCGCCTCGCCGAGGCGAAGCAGGCGCGCTCGATCAGCGACGACGACGCGGCCACGGTCGTCCGCGACCCGCGCATGCACTTCGACCCGCCGGCGGACCCGCCGACCGGTCCCTGAGCGAGCAGCGGTCGGCGGGGTCGCCCGGCCGGAGTTCGTCCTCGCGGGGGATGTGCCGCGGGCGGCCGCCGCCTAGCGTGGCCGGATGGGCTGGAAGGACATCGCCAAGGTCGCGTCGGACTGGGCCGAGGCCAAGAAGACCGAGCTGCTGACCATCGACCGGCGGACCCGCGAGAACGCGGCCGCGGACGCCGAGACCGCCGAGCTGCGTGCGCAGGAGGAGGCGGCGACCTCCTTCCTCGAGGCCGCCCTGCCCCCGCAGTGGGCCGAGCGGGTCACCGCGGCGCGGCCCGAGAACGTCGCGGCTCGCGCGGCCGAGCAGGCCCGCCAGGACGACGTACGGCGTCGCGACCGCCTCGCCGGCAGCGGCACGGCCGAGGTGGTGCTGAGCCTCTCCGGCGGTGAGTCGGGGTCCGGCTCGGTGGTGCTGCCGTGCACCCGCACCGAGGAGCACCCGACGCCCGAGGACCTGGCCGATCGTGACGGCGGCCCGGCGCCGCTGTCGTGGCTCCGCGTCCTGGTGGAGTCGCCCGACCCGGTCCCCGTCGGCTCGACCACCCTCGCCGCGCTCGGCATTGCCGTGCCGGCGTACTCCGGTCCCGGCAGCTACGACCTGATCGACCTCGCCGAGCGTGGCGAGCGCGGCGAGGTCGACTGGTGGGAGGTCTTCGACATCCACCTCGACCCGACCGGGTCGGGCGACGACCGCACCTGGTACCTCGACGTCTCCGCCGACGGCGGAGCGACGGTCGAGGTGACGGAGTCCGCGGTCGCCTTCGACCTGCCGATGACCTCGGCGATCAGCTCCGTCCGGCTGCGCGGGACCATCAGCTGGTGACGTCGGGCGCCGGCTGATCTCTGGTGTGTCCGGCATCCCGCGTATCGGCGCGGCCCGGCGGGGTATCGCTGGAGCACGGAAAGGAAAGGTGCTTCGATGCCCGGCCTGCTCATGCTTCTGCTCACCCTGGGACTCCCGCCTGCGAGCCTGTTCGGGCTGCTGTGGATGGCGCGGTTCGAGGAGGGGATCGGCAAGGACCCCGGGGCGCGGCGACCGAGGCGCGCGACGGCACCGAAACCTGCCGCAACCAAACCGTCTCGGGCGGTCTCTCACCAGTATCGGGTGCCCGCGACGCCGGGTGCCCTGTGACCATCCCAGGAGACCCCGCCATGACCACCACCATCCCGCAACCACCGCCGGTCCCGACGACGGTCCTCGAGGACGCCCGGTTCTGCGACCGCTGCGGCGCTCGCGCGGTCGCGGTGTCCCGCCACCTCGCCGCAGACCTCGGCTGGTGTCGCCATCACCTCCGTGAGCACGCCCCCAGCCTCGAGGCAGCAGGCATCGACATCGCCCTGCTCCGCGACACAGCCTGACTCCTGCTCGGGCGGAATGCCGGGAGCCGCGGAAGCCGTTGAGCCCTCGTGAGCGACGACGATGGCGACGGGCTCCACCCGCTGCTGCGCTCCCGGTTCAGCCCGCTTGCGTTCGACCCCGACCACCGACTGTCCGAGCGCGATGTCGACGTCCTTCTCGAGGCCGCGCGCTGGGCGCCGTCGGCGGGGAACTCGCAGCCGTGGGGCTTCGTCGTGGCGCGGCGCGGCGAGCCGCGGCACGAGGCGCTGTTGCCGCGGCTGGCGCCGAGCTCGCGGCGGTGGGCGCCGTCGGCGTCCGCCCTCGTCGTCAACCTGGCGCACCGGCGGGTCGACGACTCCGACCTCCCCTACTCGGAGTTCGCGGACTACGACCTGGGCCAGGCCGTGGCGCACCTGACCCTGCAGGCGCACGCGCTCGGGCTCGCCTGCCGTCAGTTCCGCGCCTTCGACCTGGACGGTGTCGCCGCGGAGATCGGCCTCGCGGACGGCTGGGACCTGGTGTCGATGACGGCTGTGGGGCGACCCGCGGAGGAGCAGCCGCAGCGCGAGCGGCGGGACGTCGTACGGCTGCAACGTGACCCGCTTGCCGGTTGATCGACGACGCCGGCGCGAATGGCCCTACGATCCGGCCATGCGCCTTCGTCGTACCCGCCTCGCCCCGCTGACCTCGGCCGCCGTCCTCGTCGCCGCTCTCGCGGCCTGCGCGCCGCAGGACGAGGCGAAGGACAAGACCGGCGATGTCGCGTCCTCCGCCGACGAGTGCCAGACCTCCGAACTGGCGCTCAAGAACGACGGCGTGCTGACCATCGGCACCGACTCGCCGGCCTACGACCCGTGGTTCGTGCACAACGACCCGAGCAACGGCAAGGGCTTCGAGTCCGCGGTCGCGTACGCCGTCGCGGACCAGCTCGGGTTCTCGCAGGACCAGGTCAAGTGGATCAAGGTCGGCTTCAACAGCCTGTTCAAGCCGGGCGGCACGGACTTCGACTTCGACATCAACCAGATCTCGATCACCCCGCAGCGGGACAAGGTCGTCGACTTCTCCGAGGGCTACTACTCCGCTGCCCAGGCCGTGATCGCGCTCAAGGGCAGCCCCGCCGCGTCCGCGACCAGCCTCGCCGACCTCAAGGGCCTCAAGCTCGGTGCCCAGACCGGCACGACGTCGCTGACCGCGATCCGCGACGACATCCAGCCCGACCAGGACCCGCTGGTCTTCGAGGACACCAACGTCGCCAAGCAGGCGATGGAGAACGGCCAGGTCGACGCGATCCTCGCCGACCTGCCGACGGCCTTCTACATCAGCGCTGTGGAGATCCCGGACAGCACCGTGGTCGGGCAGTTCCAGGTCGAGGGCAGCCAGCAGGAGCAGTTCGGCATGCTCTTCGAGCAGGGCAGCGACCTGCTGCCGTGCGTCAACCGAGCGCTCGAGTCGCTCAAGGACGACGGCACCCTCGCCTCGATCGAGAAGCAGTGGCTCTCCGACGTCGTGAACGTCCCCGAGCTGCAGTGACCGGGACCGCCTGGACACCGAGCGCGCGCGAGCTCGAGCGCCGTCGGGACCGCCGGGAGATCAGCAGGCGACGGGTGCTGATCGCGTCGGTGGCGACCGTCGTCATCATCGGCGGGCTGGCGGCCGCCGTGGTGCTCTCGCCGGGGTGGGCACGGGTCCGCTCGTCCTTCTTCGACCCGGACGAGGCACGCCGGTCCTTCCACCCGATCCTCGAGGGCTTCTGGCTCAACGTGCGGATGTTCCTCATCGCCGAGCCGATCATCCTGGTCGCCGGCCTGGCGATCGCCCTGGCGCGGCAGGCCCGGTCGCCGTGGCTGCTTCCGCTGCGCGGCCTGGCGGTCGTCTACACCGACGTCGTCCGCGGCGTCCCGACCATCCTGCTCGTCTTCCTGTTCGTGTTCGGCGTACCCGGCCTGAAGCTGGAGGGCCTCACCAACTCGATCTTCTTCTGGGCGACCGTGGCGCTGGTGGTGTCCTACTCCGCCTACGTCGCCGAGGTCTTCCGGGCCGGCATCGAGTCCGTCCACCCGTCCCAGGTCACCAGTGCCGAGGCGCTCGCGCTCACCCGAGGGCAGTCGATGCGCTACGTCATCGTGCCGCAGGCGCTCCGGCGGGTGATCCCGCCGCTGCTCAACGACTTCGTGTCGCTGCAGAAGGACACGGCCCTGGTGGCGTCGGTCTCGTTGTTCGACTCGCTCTTCACGGCGCGCGACATGGCGGCCTACGACTTCAACTACACGCCGTACGTCGTCGTCGCGTGCTTCTTCATCGTGATCACCGTGCCCCTCGCGCGCTTGTGCGACTGGCTGTCGCGCTGGGTCGTTCGGCGGGAGCGGGCGGGGGTCTTGTGAACGAGCGACCGCTGATCGAGGTGCGCAACCTCCGGAAGACCTACGGCAGCAGGGTGGTCCTCGACGACATCTCGCTCGCCGTGAGCAGGGGCGACGTCGTGTGCCTGATCGGCTCGTCCGGCTCGGGCAAGTCGACCCTGCTGCGCTGCCTCGACCTGCTCGAGCCGATCGACGACGGCGTGATCGAGTTCGAGGGCCGGGAGGTGTCGGACCCGGGCGTCGACCCGCGGGACGTGCGCCGGGAGATCGGCATGGTGTTCCAGGCCTACAACCTGTTCCCGCACCGCACGGTGCTGGCCAACTGCACCCTCGCGCCGCGCAAGGTGCACGGCCTCTCGCGCCGGGCGGCGAGGTCGCGCGCCGTGGAGCTGCTCGGCCGGTTCGGGCTGGGCGAGCACGTGGACGTCCACCCCGACCAGCTCTCCGGCGGCCAGCAGCAGCGCGCCGCTCTGGTGCGGGCACTGTGCACCGAGCCCAAGCTGCTGCTCCTCGACGAGATCACGGCGGCGCTCGACCCGGAGCTGGTCGGGGACGTCCTGGGCATCGTCCGGGACCTCGCCGCGGCGGGGACCACGATGGTGCTCGCGACCCACGAGATGGCGTTCGCGCGCGAGGTCGCCTCGAGGGTCTGCTTCCTCGACGGCGGCCGGGTCCTCGAGTCCGGTCCTCCCGAGCAGGTGCTCGGCGACCCGGTCGAGCCGCGGACGAGGGAGTTCCTCCGTCGCGTGCTGCCCGCCTGACCGTCACCGGAGCGGATGGGCGCGGAAGAAGTCCCAGACGACGTCGCTCGCACCGGGCGGCCACGCGTGACCGGTCCGCGCCACGCGGTAGACGGTGTGGTCGGTGCCCGCCCGGCACCGGGCGGTCGAGCGCACCGCTGGGGTGCGGCCGAGCCGCACCCGGGTCACGTCCGGCGTACCGCACGCCGCGCTCCTGGCCCACTCCGCGTCCGCGCGGTGGAAGGTCGGCATCAGGTCGTCGCGCACGCCCTCGATCGCGAGCAGTGACGTCGGCGGATCGGTGTCGAGGTCGCCCGTGGTCGGACCGCTGACCACCGCGAACGACGCGACCCGGTCCGACAGCTCGGTGGCCAGCGTGTAGGTCACCGCGCCGCCGACGGAGAACCCGGTCACGTGCACCCGGTGGGGGTCGACCCGCCAGTGCGCGACGAGGTGGTCGACGAGCCGGCCGACGTCGGCCGGGTCGGTCAGCGACTCGGGGTAGGCCACGAGGAAGCCGTGCCGGTCCGCCAGTCGCGACAGGTCCGTCGTGCGCGCCATCTGTCCTGGCGACCCCGGTACGCCGTGCAGGGCGATGACCAGCGGCCGCCGCCCGTGCCGGGCGATCCCGGGCGGCGCGTGCAGGAGATAGACCACGGTCGCGCCCGAGGGCAGCGGCAGGGCGAGGCGGTGGTCTCCGGGCTCGGCGCCCGGCGAGGTGCACCCGGCACCCGCGACGAGCACGAGCGCAGCGACCGCCTCCCGCAACCGACCGGTCACGCCGCATCCTCCTCGGTGTCGGTGGCCGACTCTAGGTTCGGATCACGTCCCACGCCACGCACCACCCGACCCGAAGGAGCACCGATGGCCTCGCAGCTCAACCCCTACATCTCGTTCAAGGACACCGCGCAGGCTGCGATGGAGTTCTACAAGTCCGTGCTCGGCGGCGAGCTCACGATCAGCAGGTTCTCGGACATGGGCGGGGAGGGCGACGGCGTCATGCACTCCTCGCTGGTCACGTCCGACGGCCTCGTCCTCTTCGCGGCCGACACCCCCGAGGGCATGGACTACACGCCCGCTGCGGGCATCTCGATCAGCCTGTCCGGCGACGACGAGTCGCTGCGTGGCTACTTCGACGGGCTGGCGGAGGGCGGCACCGTGACGGTGCCGCTGGAGAAGCAGGTCTGGGGCGACGAGTTCGGCATGGTGCTCGACAAGTTCGGCATCAGCTGGATGGTGAATATCTCGCCGGCGTCCGCCTGACCGGGTCCGACTCGTCGACGGCCGCCAGCCGGCGCTGGCGCTCGACCGTGGCGAGGTAGAACGCCCAGCCGAAGGCGAAGCTGGTGAACAGCGTCGCCACGAAGTAGAGCCACGGCCGGGCGATCCCTCGCCGGCGGCCGTCGACGATCGTCATCAGCGGCAGCAGGACGACGTTGCCGATCGTGTAGTCCTGGCCCGCGGAGCCCGCGGCGGGATTGGCGAACATCAGGTGGATGTACTGCGCCCAGCTCCCGTCGCCCCAGATGGGGTTGTTGAGGATCGGGTCGTCGGCGTACTCGCGGACGAACCTGATGTTGAACCACCAGCCCAGGACGACCGAGATGGCGCCGACGACGTACAGCACCAGCTCGAGCACCGAGAGCGCCGGCCCGCCCGGGACCCGTCGGAAGACCTGCGGGTTGGCGCGGAGGATCCACACCACGACGAGCACGCCGAGCACGGCGTGGACGAGAAGCGACACCATGCCGGGCAGCGTCGTCCCGCCACGCGCCGAATGTCAATAGTGACAAAAGACCGGGTGGTCGGCTGAGGTACGGTCGCGCCATGCCGAGGGCACCGCAGACCGTGCGCAGCGAGCGCACCCGGGAGGCGCTCCGCCGCGCCGCCCTGGTGCGGTTCCTCGCCCAAGGCGTCGAGCAGACCTCCGCCGAGCAGATCGCTGCCGACGCCGGGGTCTCGCTGCGCACGTTCTACCGGCACTTCAACTCCAAGCACGACCTGCTCTTCGCCGACTACGACGCCGGGCTGCAGTGGTTCCGCAAGGCACTCGCGGACCGGCCGGCCGGTGAGCCGTTGGTGGAGTCGGTCCAGGCCGCGATCTTCGCGTTCCCCTACGACGTCGAGGCGGTCACCCAGATCGCGCGCCTCCGGTCCGGCGAGCTGGACCCGACCCGGATCGTGCAGCACATGCGGGAGGTCCAGTCGGACTTCGCCGATGCGGTGCTCGACCACGTCGGCCGCCGGCATCCCGACGCCGACGAGCTCGCGGTCACGGTCACCGCGCGCTGCGTGGCCGCCGCGGTGTTCGCCGGGATGGAGGTCTGGATGCGTCAGGACGACCGCAACCTCGCCGACCTCGCCACGCTGTGCCGCGACGCGCTCGAGTCCGTCACGGCCGGCCTCCCCGTCTCCTGACGCCGAGTCGGCTCAAGCTTGAGCCGACTCGGCGAGCGTTTTGTCACTATTGACGAAACTGGACGGTGGTGCGAGCCTGGCCGGCATGTACGACGCGATCGTCATCGGGGCCGGGCACAACGGGCTGGCCGCAGCGGTGCTCCTGCAGCAGGCGGGCCTGCGCACCCTCGTCCTGGAGGCCAAGCGGTACGCCGGCGGCATGGCGTCGACCGTCGAGCTCTTCGACGGCTTCCGGTTCGAGATCGCCGGGTCCCTGCAGTTCCCGACCTCGGCGGAGGTCAGCAAGGTGTTGGCTCTCGACACCCTGCCGACCGTCCACCTCGACGTGATGTCGGTGTCGCTGCGGGGCACCGGTGATCCGGCCGACCGGCCGCTCGTCTACTACACCGACCTCGTCGAGCTGATGACGCACCTCGAGCAGGAGCACGGCGCAGAGGTCGTGCTCGGCATGGCCGAGCTCGCCGCCTGGGCCCAGGCGCCCACCCGGGCGCTGGGCAGGTTCGAGGCGGCGCGTCCGCCCCGCACCGTCGAGGAGATGTACGCCGTCGCGACCACCGACGACGAGCGCCGGGCCGTCGAGGAGATGCTGACCGCCTCGGCGAGCGACGTGCTCGACCGGTTCGTCCCGGACCGGGACAAGCACGGCGCGCTGCGCGGCATGCTCGCGTTCCTCGCCTGCAACTCCCAGTACCGCGGCCCCGAGACGCCGGGCAGTGCGATGGGGTTCGCCTACGGCTTCGCGGTGCCCGACGAGACCGCCTCGCTGATGACCAAGCTCGAGGGCGGGATCGGCGCGCTGACGCGCCACCTCGAGGGCCTGCTCGCCGACGCGGGCGGCGAGCTCCGGCTGAGCACCGCGGTCAGCGCGATCGACACCGCCGGCGGCCGCGTCGTCGGCGTCACGACGGCCGGCGGCGAGCGGATCGCTGCTCCCGTCGTGGTCTCCGCGATCGACCCCGGCCTCAGCGTCAACGGCCTCGTCGGCGAGAGCGCTCCGGCGGCGGTCCGGGAGCGACTCGCTGCCGTCGACCACCGCGGCTCCTACGTGCAGATGCACTTCGCCCTCGATGGCGCGCCCGAGTTCGCGGCGCCGTACGAGCTGCTCAACGACCCGCGGATGCAGGGCGCCATCGGGCTGTTCAGCACCCCCGAGGAGCTGCAGCAGCAGTGGGAGGACTGTCGGCGCGGGATCGTGCCGGCCGATCCGGCGATCGCCTTCCAGATCCCGTCGGCCCAGGACCCGACGCTGGCGCCGCCGGGCAAGCACGCCGCGTCGGCGTACTCCCTCTGGTTCCCGATCGAGACCGACGCGGCCGACTACGCGCGGCTCAAGGCCGAGATGGGGCAGCGGGTGATCGACAAGATCACCCGCATCGCGCCCAACTTCGAGGGCCTGATCCTCAAGCACACGACGTTCACGCCCAAGCACATGGGCACGATGTTCGGCGCCCCGTCCGGCGACTGGTGCCACGGCCTCATCCACCCGGAGCAGATGGGTGCCCACCGCCCCGGTCCGACCGGCTGGACCGACCTCCCGCTGGGGATCGAAGGCCTCTACCTCGGCAGCGCCGGCTGCCACGGCGGCCCCGGGATCACGTTCATCCCGGGCTACAACGCCGCCCAGGCCGTGCTCGCGCGCTGACCGCTCCGCCTGTGGGAGAGTGCGGCCGTGCTCGTCGTCGTGCTCGCCGTCCTGACCGGAGCCGTCACGCTCGTCGACTGGTACGCGACCTCCCGTCCCGAGCGGCCCGCCTGGCAGCAGCTCAGCCGCCCGGCCCCGATGGCTCTGTTGGCGGCCACCGTCGTCGCCGCGGACGGCTTCGACCACGCCGCCTCCGTCTGGCTCGTCGGCGCCATCGTGCTGGGCGGCATCGGCGACGCCTTCCTCGTCGACCCCACCGAGGGCAGGTTCATCGGCGGGCTCGCCTCGTTCCTGCTCGGACACCTCTCCTACGTCGCCACGTTCCTCGCCGTCGGCGTCGACGAGAGCTGGTGGACCATCGGCGGCGGGCTCGTCGTGATCGCTGCGTTCACGATCGCCCGGTACGTGCTGCCCAGCGCGCACGCACGGGGCGGCGTCGGGCTGGCCGCGCCGGTGGCGACGTACATGTGCGTGATCGGCGGGATGACGATCACCGGCTGGTCCACCGGGGACTGGCTGGTCGCAGCCGGTACGGCGATCTTCGTCTGCAGCGACACGATGCTGGCGATCAACCGGTTCGTGCGCGAGCTGTCCTGGAGCCGGCTGCCCGTCATCACGACCTACCACGTGGGCCAGTTCCTCATCGCGGCCGGCGTGCTACGCATGATCACGTGACGGACTCCCACGCGCCGATGCCGGGCGCCGAGAGCCTGGCCGAGCCGATGCGCTCGCGTTGGAGCCCCAGCATCTTCGACGCCGAGCACACGCTGTCGACCGCGGAGATCCGGACCCTGCTGACCGCGGCCCAGTGGGCGCCGAGCAGCGGGAACATGCAGCCGTGGCGGTTCGTCGTGGCCGAGCGCGGGAGCGCGGCGCACGACGCGCTGCGACCGCACCTGAGCCGCGGCAACTCCGGCTGGGTGCCGCGCGCGTCGGTCGTATTCCTCGCCGCCACCCAGGTCGAGCCCGAGCCCGACGAGACCGACGACCCGCGCGCGTTCAAGGGCGCCGACGTGAACATCTACGCCCTCGGGCAGGCAGCCGCCCACCTCACCCTCGAGGCGCAGGCGATGGGCCTGTGGGCGCACCAGTTCGGCGGCTTCGACAAGAGCGCCACGGGGGACGCGCTCGGCGTGCCCGCGAGCTGGCGGATCGTCGCCGGCATCGCGGTCGGCGTACGCGGAAACCCGGCGGAGGTCTCCGAGCGTGACCAGGAGCGCGAGCACCGCGAGCGTCGCCGCAAGCCCGTCGAGGAGATCGCGTACGGCGACCGCTGGGGCTCGCCCTGGCGGGGCGTTGACTAGAACCTGTCACACTTTGACCATGTCTACGCTCCACGACTTCGCCGCGACCTCGATCGACGGCCAGGAGGTCGACCTGTCGGCCTACAAGGACCAGGTCGTCCTCGTCGTCAACACCGCTTCGAAGTGCGGGTTCACCCCGCAGTACGAGGGCCTGCAGCAGCTGCAGGAGTCGTACGCCGACCAGGGCTTCACGGTCCTCGGCTTCCCGTGCGACCAGTTCGGCCACCAGGAGCCCGGCGACGAGGCGGAGATCGCGTCGTTCTGCTCGACGAGCTACGGCGTGACGTTCCCGATGTTCGCCAAGATCGAGGTGAACGGCGACGGCGCGCACCCGCTCTACCAGTGGCTGAAGGACGAGCAGGGCGGCCTGCTCGGCGGCAAGATCAAGTGGAACTTCACGAAGTTCCTGGTGGGCCGGGACGGAGCGGTCATCGACCGCTACGCCCCGACGACCAAGCCGGAGAAGCTCACCGGCGACATCGAGAAGGCCCTCGCCGGCTGAAAAGCACGCCGAGTCGGCTCAAGCTTGAGCCGACTCGGCGAGGGGTGAGGGTCAGACGCCGACCAGGTCGGAGTCCTTCTCGACCGACACGGGCTTGGAGTCGCGCTCGAGCGACTCGCCTTCGACGTCGACGTTCGGCAGCAGGCGGTCGAGCCACCTCGGCAGCCACCACGCCTTCTCGCCGAGCAGGTAGAGCACCGACGGGATCAGCACCATCCGCACGATGAACGCGTCGAAGATGATCGACGCTGCGAGCGCGAAGCCCATCGACTTCACGACCGCGTCGTCCTCCAGGATGAAGCCGGAGAACACCGCCGTCATGATCGACGCCGCGGCGACGACCACGCGGGCGCTGTTGCGGAACCCGTCCACGACGGCCTCCCGCGTGGACAGTCCGTGCACGTGCGCCTCGCGCATCCGGGTCACCAGGAAGACCTGGTAGTCCATCGCCAGGCCGAACACCATCCCGATCAGGAAGATCGGCATGAAGCTCACGATCGGCTGGCCCTCGAAGATCCCGAAGGCGCCCTTCTGGAAGATCGCGACGGTCGCACCGAGGGTGGCGAGCACCGACAGCAGGAACCCGAGGGTCGCGGTCAGCGGCACCAGGATCGAGCGGAACACGACCATCAGCAGCACGAACGCCAGACCGATGACCACCGCCAGGTAGACCGGCAGCGCGCCGTTGAGCCGGTCGGAGACGTCGGTGGTGATCGCGGTCAGACCGGTGACGCCGGTCGTCGTACCGGTCTTCTCCTCGATGCCGGACTGCCCGTCGCGCATCGCCTGCAGCAGGTCGAGGGTCTCGGGGTCGTCCGCTCCGGACGCCGGTGTCACCTGGATCATCGCCCCGGTGCCGACGCCTTGCGGCTTGCCGGTCTTCGGGTCGACCGGGGCGTTCGTGGCGACCAGGGTCGCGGACTGCACGTCGTCCTGGCGGCCCGCCCACTCGGCCACCTGGTCGAACGCGACCTGGCGCTGGTGCTCGTCGGCGATGCCACGGCCGTCGACGACGACCAGCAGCGGGCCCTCGCGGCCGGGTCCGAACGCCTCGGCCATCAGGTCCGACGCCTTGCGCTGCGTGGTGTCGCTCGGCGCGGTGCTGTCGGTGGGGAAGGCGAGGTACATGTCCTTGATCGGGATCGCGAGCGCGCCCAGGGCGACCACGACGAGCAGCGCCGCGGCAACCGGCCGGCGGCCGAGGAGCCGTGCCCAGCGCACGCCGTTGTTGAGCACCAGGCCGTGCTGGTCACGCTTCGGCGTGTAGCGCCGCACCCGCGCCTTGAACACCCACGACTTCAGCAGCCCGAGGATCGCGGGCAGCAGCGTGAGTGCCACGAGCACGGCGATCAGCACGGTCGCCGCGGCGGCGAGGCCCATCGCCGTGAGGAACGGGATGCGCACCACCGACAGCGCGGAGAGCGCGATCAGGACCGTCAGGCCGGCGAACACGACGGCGGATCCGGCCGTGCCGACGGCGATGCCCGCCGCGTGCGCCCGGTCGTCGGTGTGGTGCAGCTCGGAGCGGTAGCGGGCCAGGATGAAGAGCGTGTAGTCGATGCCGACCGCGAGGCCGATCATGGTCGCGAGCATCGGCGTGCTCGAGCCGATGTCCATGAACGCGGTCATGGCGGTGACACCCGTGGTGCCGAGACCGACGCCGAACAGCGCGGTGAGGATCGGCATGCCGGCGGCGACGAAGGAGCCGAAGGTCAGCAGCAGCACGATCAGCGCAACGCCGATGCCGATCAGCTCCGAGGAGCCGCCGGGCGCCTGCTGGACCTGCATGCCGTTGCCGTTCGCCTCGACGGTGAGGCCCGCGTCGTCGTGGGTCTGCTGCATCAGGTCGGTGAAGTCGTCGAGCGTGGCCTGCTTCAGGTCCGCCGGCGTGTCGACGTCCCACGAGAAGGACAGGGTGCCGATCCGGGCGTCGTCGGACAGCGGCGTGAGCGCCGGCGGCGCGCTCTTGGCGGCGACGACCGGGTCGACGAGGCCGGGGTTGGCGGCCGGGTCGTCGCTCATCTGCGGCAGTCCGGGGATCTCGGTGATCAGGTGCGCGATCGCGTCGCGGTAGCCAGGCTCCCGCAGCGTGTGTCCCTCCGGCGCGGCGACCACGACGTTGACGCTCGCGTCGTCGAACGCGTCACCCGACTGCGGGAACAGCTCCTGCTGGAGGGTCTGCGCCTTCTCCGACGGGATGCCGGGGATCGAGAACGAGTCGGTCATCGGCTTGCTGAACGCCACCGCGGTCGCCACGACCGCGGCGAAGACGACGAACCAGGCGGCGAGAAAGAAGTACCACCGCCGGTAGGCGGTGGAGCCGAGCTTGTAGAGCAGGCGGGCCATCAGGGGTCTCCTAGGTCCTTCAGTCGGTGAGTACGGCGACCGCGTCGGCCACCGCCTCGTCGAGGGAGTCCGCGAGCGAGCGCGGGTCGTCGGGGTCGAGCCGGAGGAGCGCCGAGTCGAAGATGGTGGCGATCAGCCGGATGAGCAGGGCGGCCCGCTCGGCGCCGTACTGCTCACCCTCGCGGGCCAGCACCAGCTCGGTGGACTCGAGCATCTTCGCCTCGAAGCGCTGGTGGACGATGCCGAGCAGCTGCGGGTCGCCGAGCACGACCGAGCGGCCGAGCTGGACGAGGTCGATGTCGGCGGTCTCGTCCTGCATGAGGGCCGCGGCCACCTGCACGATGTCCGCGACCAGGCTGCCGGTCGGGCCACCGGCGACGAAGGTCTCGCGCAGCTCCGGTCCGATCTCGTGGTCGGGCCCGAGCACCACCGCGACCTTGGAGTCGAAGTAGTTGAAGACGGTGCGGCGCGAGACCTCGGCCGCGTCGGCCAGGTCGTCCATCGTCCAGCCGTCGAGCCCCTGGTCACGGGTGAGCTCGAGCGCGCACCGGCGCAGGCGTCGCGTGGTCTCCGCCCGGCGGGCGTCCCACTTCGACTCGGCGCTGGTCATGCCGCCGAGTCTTCCAGAGGTTTTGCACTCAACCTAATTCGAGTGCAAATATGTGACCGCGGTCACGGAGCAGCGGGCGCCACCAACCCGTGGTCGTAGGCGTAGACGATCGCGGCCGCGCGGTCGCGGAGGTCGAGCTTGGTGAAGATCCGGCCGATGTGGCTCTTCACGGTGAGCTCGGAGATGAACAGGCGCTCGGCGATCTCGCCGTTGGTGAGACCGGCGGCCATGGCGCGCAGGACCTCGAGCTCGCGGGCGGTCAGGACCTCGGGGACGCCGTTGCCGCCGTTGCCGGCGGCGGACGGGGCGGAGCGGTAGCCGCGGAGCACCCGGGCGGTCACGGCGGGGTCCAACCAGCCGTCACCCGCAGCGACGGTGCGCACCGCGCGGATCAGGTCGTCGGCGGAGGAGTCCTTGAGGACGAAGCCGGCGGCGCCGGCGCGCAGCGCGCCGGACAGCATGGCGTCGTCGTCGAAGGTCGTCAGCACCAGCACCGGTGGCGCGACCGGGTCGGCGCGGAGCCGCTCGGTGGCCGTGATGCCGTCGACGTCGCGCATCCGCAGGTCCATCAGGACGACGTCGACCTGGCCCGCGGCGAGCGCCTCCGGCACCTCGGCGCCGTCGGCGCACTCCGCGACGATCTCGAAGCCGTCGCGGCGACGCAGGATGCGGCGCAGGCCCGAGCGGACCAGCTCCTGGTCGTCGACCAGCACGACGCGCAGCGGCTCCGGCGTCAGCGGGACGCGTCCGGTCACCGAGGCACCTCGACCGCCACCGCGGGCACGTCCGGGAGCCGGTCGCCGACGAGCTTCGCCACCGAGCAGCCGGGCGTTCCGGCGCCGAGGCGTACGTCGACGACCCAGTCCTGGCCCGAGGGTCCCGCGCTGAGAGTGGCGCCGAGCTGCTCGGCGCGGGCCTGCATGCCGGCGAGGCCGGAGCCGACGCCGTCCGGGGCCCGGACCTGCCCCTCGAGCCGGTTGCGCACGGTCAGGTGGGCGCCGTTGCGTCCGACGGAGAACCGCACCCGGGTCGCGGTGGCGGGCGCGTGCTTGGCCACGTTGGCGAGAGACTCCTGCGCGATGCGGTAGAGCCCGAGACCGGCAGCCCCGGAGAGCCGCGCCGGGTCGCCCTGCTCCTCGTAGCGGACGTCGAGGCCGGCCTCGGCCGTCTGCCGCACCAGGGCGGCGATGTCGCCCGCGCCGGGGAGCGGCTGGCGAAGACCGGTGTCCGGCTCGGACATCGTGGAGATGGTGCGCCGGATGTCGGCCATCGCGCGGCGGCCGATCTGCTCGGCGTCGCCGAGCGCGGCGTCCGCCTCGTCGATCGCGTCCGACGGGCTGGCGCTGCCGTCCACGACGTCGCGGAGCGCGTGCCGAGCGCCGGTGATGTGCAGCAGGGTGACGCTGAGCGAGTGCGCGACCAGGTCGTGGATCTCGCGGGCGATCCGCTCCCGCTCGGCCGTCGTGGCCTGCTGCCAGGCGGCCTCGCGGGCCTCGCGCTCGGCGACCAGCGCGCGCATCTGCCACAGCAGCATCGCGCCCACCGCGAACCCGACCTCGAGGAACACCGCGTAGACGCCGAGGCCCACGAGTCCGCTCGCGAGGGCGGCGACGCCCAGGACGGCGTAGCTCACGGCCGCGACCGCGGTGCCGCGCAGCACGCCGTCGCGTGCCGTGATCTCGGCGATGACGAACGCGAGGAGTCCCGGCGCCGCGTCGACGGGTGACAGCACGTCGTAGGTCGGCTGGACCGACAGCAGCCATGCGGTCGCCAGCACGGCCGGCAGTGCGTCGAGCCACCACGGCACCCAGACCCGCCAGCCGAGCTGCGCCACGGCAGGCGCGAGGGTCAGTGGGACGGTCAGGACGAGCGGGTCGAGCGGCCACAGCGCGTCGCGCTGGTCCAGTGCGAGCAGGACGCAGATCACCTGGCCGGCGAGGCCGAGCAGCGGCACCCACCAGGGGTAGAGGATGCCGCGGGCGAGGCAGTTGTCCTCGATCCGCTGCCGCGCGGCGCGCAGCATCCCCAAGCCGCTCATGCCAGCAGCGTAGGCAGTGCTCGGGCCCGCGTCATCCGACCCACGATGCAGGACGGTCTCCTACCGTGGGAGGACGCTGGATGGGTCCCACCGCGCGATGCCCGGAGCGCTCGTCGTCCCTAGCGTTGTCGGCACCCGGCTAGACGAGAGGACGTGGACACCATGACGTGGAGCGAGACCCACCGCCGGTGGCAGGCGATGCGCGAGGTCGAGGACCGCCTCGCGAACGGGGCGGCCGAGCTGCCGTGGAACGAGGAGTACGCCGAGATCTTCGGCGACCGTGACGGCCTCCTCTCCGCACTGCGCTACCGCTGGCAGCTCAGCCGTGACACCCAGCTCGACAGCCACCTCCCCGAGCACGTCCTCGACGAGCAGCGCCGCCGGCTCGACCACCGGGCACGCGGCGTCCGGCGCCTGCTCGGCCTGCAGGAAGGGCCCGCCGGTGCCGTTGCGTGACGCCCCGCGCTCCTACGTGAGCTGGCTGCTGGCCCACGGCCTGCAGCGGCAGCTGATCCTGCGCAACGCCCGCAAGGGCGACCTGATCGCGCGGCTCGCGATGGTCCCCGAGGTCAACGCCGACCCGTTCGGTCCCTACGAGCAGCTGCGCGCGGGCGGCCGGCTCGTGCGCAACGACCTGGTGGCGGCCACGGTCGACCACGCGATCGCCAACGAGATCCTCCGCGGCGAGGACTGGGGCGTGGTCGGCGGCCATGCCGAGCTGCCCGCGCCGATGCGGTGGGTGCTGGACCGGGTCACCGACCCGATGTCGCTGAGCCCGGTCGACCCGCCGTCGATGCTCGTGGTCGACCCGCCCGAGCACACCCGTTACCGGCGCCTGGTCTCCAAGGCGTTCACCGCGCGCCGGGTCGGCCGGATGGCCGACCGGGTCGAGCCGGTCGCGACCCGGCTCCTCGACCAGCTCGCCGCCGACCCGTCGGGCTCCTTCGACCTCGTGGACCGGTACGCCGCCCGGCTGCCCGTCGCCGTCATCGCCGACCTGCTCGGCGTACCGGAGCAGGACCACGAGCAGCTCCTCGAGTGGGGCAACCTCGCCGCCGTCACCCTGGACCCCGGCCTCAGCTGGCGCCAGTTCCGTGCCTCGGAGACGGCGCTGCGGGAGATGCACCACTGGTTCGCCGCCCACGTCGCCCGGCTGCGGCGGAACCCCGGGGAAGACCTGCTCAGCCAGGTCTCCCAGGTCACCGGCCCCGATGCCCTCACCGAGACCGAGCTGCACCAGGTCGGCTTGCTCGTCCTCGGCGCCGGCTTCGAGACGACGGTGAACCTGATCGGCAACGCCGTCGCGCAGCTCGACGCCCACCCCGACCAGCTCGGGGTGCTCCTCGCGGACCCGGAGCGCTGGGCCAACGCCGTCGACGAGGTGCTGCGGATCGACTCACCGGTCCAGCTGACGATGCGCGCCGCGTTGCGCGACACCGTCGTCGGCGCGGACGGCCCCGGGGGCGGCGTACCGGTGCAGAAGGGCGAGGCGGTGCTCGTCTACCTCGGCGGCGCCAACCGCGACCCCGGCGTCTTCGCCGACCCCGACAGGTTCGACGTCACCCGCGCCGAGGCCGACCACCACCTGTCGTTCTCGGCCGGCGTCCACTACTGCCTCGGCGCGAGCCTCGCCCGGCTCGAGGCGACGATCGGCCTGCGGATGCTCTACGAGCGGTTCCCCGACCTCAGGGTCGCCGGGACGCCGGTGCGCCGGGAGACCCGGGTGCTCCGTGGGTACGCCGCCCTGCCCGTGACCACGCGGGCGGAGGTGCCTGCGCGCGCCTCCTAGGTGGCCCAGGGCCTGATCACCGCTTTACAAGTACTGCCCTCTTGTCAAACAGGTTTACAAACCTTACTGTCTTGTCAACGGCACGACGGAAGGCAGGCCCGATGGCGACCGCAGCGGTGAACCCCGAGGACTACGGCAAGACCGTCCCCGACGGCACGACCCAGATCTGGAAGGACAAGAAGAGGTACCTGTGGCTGTGGGGCCTGATGGTCCCCGGGCTCGGCATCGGGTTCGCGCTCGGGTATCTCGCGAGCGGGGGCTGGTGGGGCTTCGCCTTCGTCGGCATCCTTCTGATCAACGTGATCATCCCGGTGTTCGACCTGATCTTCGGCAGCGACAGCTCGAATCCGCCCGACGAGGTGATCGAGGCGCTCGAGAACGACAAGTACTACCGCCGGGTGGTGATCGCGTTCATCCCGCTCATGTACCTCACGGTCTTCGCGGGCTACGCGCTGGTCATGGGCGTCAACCCGGTGACGCGCATCTTCGACTTCTTGGGGGCGGGCGACTGGGCCGCCGGTCACCTCGGCGGCATCTACAGCAACGAGATCCACCCCTCGACCTTCATCAGCTGCATGTGGGCGCTGTCGATCGCCGCCGTGGTCGGTGTCGGCATCAACACCGCGCACGAGCTCGGCCACAAGAAGGAAAGCGTCGAGCGATGGTTGGCCAAGATCACCCTGGCTCCGACCTTCTACGGACACTTCTACATCGAGCACAACCGCGGTCACCACGTGCGCGTCGCGACGCCCGAGGACCCCGCCAGCTCGCGCCTGGGCGAGAGCCTCTACTTCTTCTGGCCGCGCACCGTCCTCGGCTCGATCAAGTCGGCATGGGGGGTCGAGGCCAAGCGCTACAAGCGCAAGGGGACGCACCCGTTCCACATCGGCAACGACGTGCTGAACGCGTGGGCGATGTCGGTCGCTCTGTGGGGCGTCATCGCCCTGATGTTCGGCTGGAAGGCCCTGCTCTTCGCCCCGATCACCATCGTGTTCGGCTTCTCGCTGCTGGAGGTCGTCAACTACCTCGAGCACTACGGCATGCTGCGGCAGAAGGTCGGCGAGAAGCAGCGCTACGAGCGGGTGCTGCCGATGCACAGCTGGAACAGCAACAACATCGTCACCAACATCTTCCTCTACCACCTGCAGCGGCACAGCGACCACCACGCGAACCCGACCCGGCGCTACCAGGCGCTGCGCGACTTCAAGGAGTCGCCGGCCCTCCCCACGGGCTACGCCGGGATGATCAACCTCGCGCTGGTGCCGCCGCTGTGGCGCAAGGTGATGGACCACCGCGTGGTCGAGCACCTCGACGGCGACGTGAGGCTGGCGAACATCCACCCGCGCAAGGTGGAGAAGTACCTGCGGAGGTTCCCGCCGCCGGTCGACCACGAGGTGCACAAGGACGACCTGTTCGCCCAGAAGTGGGAGGGCGAGGTCCTGGCTGCGAAGTGCCCGGGCTGCGGCTACGTCTACGAGGTCGCCGCGGGCGACGAGCACGAGGGCTTCCCGGCCGGCACGGCGTGGAACGAGATTCCCGACGACTGGTTCTGCCCGGATTGCGGTGTTCGCGAGAAGATCGACTTCGTCCCGTTCGACCCCGAGAAGGTGGATGCCCGATGAAGATCCATGCGGATCTGGAGAAGTGCGAGGGCCTCGGCATGTGCGAGGCCATGGCCAACGACTACTTCGAGGTGGACGAGGACGAGGACCACGTCGTCGTCCTGGACGATGCCCCGCCGGAGTCCGACCGCGCCCACGTGTACGCCGCCGTGCAGGCCTGCCCGGTGCTCGCCCTGACCCTGAGCGACTGACCCGGCCATGGTGAACCTGCCGGGCATCACCGCACGGCCGTGGGCGCGCCCCGAGCCCGTCGACGTACCCACCCTGCGGGACCGGCTCCTCGACGCGGCGACGCACCTGCTCCTCTCCGAGGGGTGGGGCCGCGTCACCATGGCGCGCCTCGCCGACGAGGTCGGCGTGAGCCGGCAGACGGTCTACAACGAGATCGGCACCAAGAAGGACCTCGCCGAGGCGTTGGTCATGCGCGAGCTCGACCGCTTCCTCGCGGGCGTGGTCCGCTCCTTCGACGAGAACCCCGACGACCTCGTCCAGGCGATCCGGGACTCGGCGCGACGGGTGCTCAAGTACGCCCGCAACAACGCGCTGCTGCACGCGGTCGTCTCCGCGACCCACGGCGCCGACACCGAGCTGCTGCCGCTGCTGACCACCCACGCCGAGTTCCTCCTCGGCGGAGCCAAGCTGGTGGTGGGCGAGCGGATCGCGACCTACGACATCCCGCTCCCGGAGGACCGGCTCGACTCCGCGGTCGACATGGTGGTCCGGGTGGTCCTCAGCCACGTCATGCAGCCCTCCGGCGACCCGGCCGCGACCGCGGACGACATCGCCTGGATCGTCGAGCGGGTGCTGCGCGCCGACTGAGACCGATCCCCGCGGTCCCGACCCGTCGCCTAGGGTTCGCGACTACTCTCGGAGGCGGGAGGGAAGGCTAGGTCTATGGGGGCACGGCACCGCCGCGCGCGCACGACGACCGCCCTGACGGGTGCGGTCGCTCTTGTGCTGCTCTGCGCTGCCTGCGGCGGTGACCCGAGCGACCCGCCCGCCGATCCCACCAACGTCGCCGCCTCCACCACGGCCTCGCTCGACCCACCCTCGCCGGACGACCGCCCGACGGTCGACCCGCCGGGGCCACTCGACCAGCCCCAGGCCGGTGACGACATCCTCATCACCAGCGCCGACACGCTGCCTGCCGACCTGGTGAAGCGGATCGAGAACATCAAGGTCAAGGGCCGCGCCGGCGTCAACGCCTTCGAGCAGTTCTCCCTGGGACAGGCTTCCGAGGAGGACAAGGTCATCGACATCGCCGCCGTCGACCCGGCGTCGTTCCGCAGGTTCACCGACCAGGATGCGGCGTTCCAGGACGAGTGGGACCGGATCGCGAACGGCGAGGTCGCCCTGATCGACACCCTCAAGTCGCGCATCCCGCTCAAGGACGGCTACCTCGGCGTCCCAACGGAGGACGGCGTGCAGTCGATCCACGTCGGGGCGTGGGCGACCTACCAGGTCGGCGCGATCGACGCGCTCGTGAACGCGGGGTGGGGATCGCGGCTCGGGCTGCCCGAGGGCAACGCGCTGCTGCTCAACACCGGCACCACGTCCCCGGAAGCCGTCCGGACCCAGATCCAGAAGTTCGCACCCGACCTCTCGATCACGATGCTGGACATCGTCGCGCAGACGGGGATCGACCCGGACACGTTCCAGAACGCCGTTCCGATCGGCCCGACCGCGGAGGCGGTCGGCAACTACCGCTACACCCCCACCGGGGACGGCCACGTCTCCCCGGACCCGGCCTGGGTCAAGGACCACATCGTGACCGAGACGGTCCCGATCCTCGGTCAGGTCACCTGCAACAGGTTCATGATGCCGCAGCTGAAGGCGGCTCTGGCCGAGGTCGTGAAGCGGCACCTGGAGAAGTACCTCTATCACTACGACGGCTGCTACAACCCGCGGTTCATCGCCGGCACCAACACCTTGTCCAACCACGCCTTCGGCCTGGCGATCGACCTCAACGCAGCCGAGAACCAGCGCGGCACGGTGGGTCAGATGAATCGTGAGGTCGTCGCGATCTTCAAGTACTGGGGCTTCGCCTGGGGCGGCGACTGGCACTACACCGACCCGATGCACTTCGAGGTCGAGCGGATCGTGAACCCCGGCTGACCGTGACAGTGGTTGTGTCATGATCGGCCGCATGGACTACCAGCTCGGTCAGGGCACGGGCCCGCTGAAGGGCGTCAAGGTCGTCGAGATCGCGGGGATCGGGCCGAGCCCGCACGCGTGCATGATCCTCGCGGACCTGGGCGCCGACGTGATCCGCGTGGAGCGGCCGGGCGGGCAGCTGCTGACCGGCGGGTCGCACGACCTGCTCAACCGCGGCCGCCCGAGCGTCGCGCTCGACCTGAAGAACCCTGACGCGGTCGAGACCGTGCTCCAGCTCGTCGAGCAGGCCGACGTGCTCGTCGAGGGGATGCGGCCCGGCGTCGCCGAGCGGCTCGGCTTCGGCCCGGACGCCTGCCACGGGCGCAACCCGCGCCTGGTCTACGGCCGGATGACCGGGTGGGGCCAGGACGGCCCGTGGTCGCAGATGGCCGGCCACGACATGAACTACATCGCGATCACCGGCACCCTCTTCGGCCTCGGCCAGGTGCCGGAGAAGCCGCAGTTCCCGGCCAACCTGGTCGGCGACTTCGGCGGCGGGTCGACGTACCTCGTCATCGGGATCCTCGCCGCCCTGCTCGAGGCCAAGAGCTCCGGGCAGGGCCAGGTCATCGACGCCGCGATCGTCGACGGCACCGCGAACCTCAATGCGATGACGTCGGCGTTCCTCGCCGGTGGCGGCATGAAGGAGCAGCGCGCCGCGAACCTGCTCGACGGCGGGGTGCCCTACTACGACATCTACGAGACCGCCGACGGCGAGCACATGTCGGTCGGCTCGCTGGAGCCGCAGTTCTACGACCAGCTCGTCGACCTGCTCGGGATCAAGGACACCGCACCGGACCGCTACGACCCGGCCCGGGCGGACGAGCTGCGCGAGCTGATCGCGGCGCGGTTCAAGGAGCGCACCCGCGACGAGTGGAGCGCCGTCTTCGACGGGACCGACGCCTGCGTGGCGCCGATCCTGCGGATGAGCGAGGCGCCCGACCACCCGCACATCAAGGCGCGCGAGGTGTTCGTCGAGCACGAGGGCCTGGTGCAGCCGCAGCCGGCGCCGCGCTTCTCCCGCACCGCGGCGACCCTCTCGCTGCCGCCGGCCCCGGGCGCCGGCGCTCATACCCGGGAGGCACTCACCGCCTGGGGAATTACGACCGTGGACGGATTGATCGCGAGCGGCGCTGCCGTGCAGGCTGAGTGACGTGACGAATCCTGCCCGCGAGCCGGCCGCCGAGCACGTCGACGTACTCATCATCGGAGCCGGCCTGTCCGGGGTCGGCGCCGCCGCGCAGATCCAGGAGCGGGTGCCCGGCAAGAAGGTCGTCGTGCTCGAGTCGCGCGAGTCGATGGGCGGGACGTGGGACCTGTTCCGCTACCCGGGCATCCGGTCGGACTCGGACATGTTCACGTTCGGCTACAAGTGGCGGCCGTGGAAGAGCGACGTCGCCCTCGCCGACGGCCCGCTGATCCGCGAGTACATCCACACCGTCGCGCGCGAGTACGACGTCGACGGGCTCGTGCGCTACCGGCACCGCGTGCTCAGCGCCTCCTGGGACTCCAGCGAGGCGCGGTGGACGGTCGTGGCGGTCGTGGGTGATCCCGATGCCGGGGAGACCGTCACCCTGACGGCGAGCTTCCTGTGGTCCTGCGCCGGCTACTACAAGTACGAGGAGGGCTTCCAGCCCGTCTGGCCGGGGATGGAGGACTACGAGGGCACCGTCGTCCACCCGCAGCACTGGCCCGAGGACCTCGACTACTCCGGCAAGCGCGTTCTCGTCATCGGCAGCGGTGCCACCGCGGTGACGCTCGTCCCCGCGATGAGCAAGGGCGAGGGCGCGGCCGAGCACGTCACGATGCTGCAGCGGACGCCGACGTACATCCTCAACAAGGCGCGGCGCGACCCGATCGCTCGGCTGCTGACGAAGTGGCGGATGCCGGAGAAGGTGGTCTACCAGGGCGCGCGGTGGGCCAACGTGCTGATGGCGGTCGGCTTCTACAAGTTCAGCATCCGCTGGCCCGAGCGCGCGAAGGCGATGATCCGCAAGGAGGTCGCCAAGCAGCTGCCCGACGACATCGACATCGACGAGCACTTCACGCCGCCGTACAACCCGTGGGAGCAGCGGTTGTGCTTCGTGCCCGGCGGTGACCTGTTCAAGGCGTTCAGCTCGGGCCGGGCGTCGATCGTCACCGACACCATCGAGACGTTCACGCCGACCGGCGTGCGGCTGACGTCCGGCGAGGAGATCGACGCCGACATCGTCGTGACCGCGACCGGGTTCACGATGCAGCTGCCGTTCGGCGGGATCGACTTCCAGGTGGACGGTGAGCCGCTCGACCTGGCGTCGCGCCTGGCCTACAAGGCGTTGATGCTCAGCGGTGTGCCGAACTTCTTCTTCACCCTCGGCTACACGAACGCGTCGTGGACGCTCAAGGCCGACCTCGTCATCGACTACGTCGTCCGGTTGCTGCAGCACATGGGCGAGCACGGCTACCGGATCGCGGATCCCGAGCCGGACCGGTCGGTGCGCCGCCAGCCGCTGATGCTGCTGAACTCGGGCTACATCAAGCGCTCCGCGCACCTGCTGCCCAGCGAGGGCGACAAGGCGCCGTGGAAGCTGGACCAGAACTACCTCGTCGACCGACGGGTGATCCAGCGCGCCCCCATCGACGACGGGGTGCTCCGCCTCAAGTAGTCGCCGATTCAACATCCAGCGCCCGGTGCCGCTAGGCTGTAGCCACTGGTCCGGCCGGTCTTGCCCCGGGCCCGCGCGCAGCCGCAACGCCGCGCCCCTCGTTCACGAGGCCCGCTTCCCTACCCGTCGCCGACGGGTCAGCACGGCGAGACGCCGACCAGGGGACCCGAGCGCCGTACGCCGCGCGCTCGCCGGGCCCCGGAAATGACATCCAGCGTGACCACCACCTTCGCCGATCTCGGCGTGCCCACGAACCTGCTCGCCGTCCTCGACGCCGCGGGCATCACCGTCCCCACGCCCATCCAGGCCGCGACGCTGCCGGACTCGCTCGCCGGCAAGGACCTGCTCGGCCGCGGCCGGACCGGCTCCGGCAAGACCTACGCCTTCGCGCTCCCGGTCGTCGCCCGGCTGGCCGCCTCCGGTCGTCGTACGTCGCCGCGCCGCCCGCGGGCCCTCGTGCTCGCGCCGACGCGCGAGCTCGTCAGCCAGATCGAGGCCACGCTGCGCCCGCTGGCGGAGGCCGCCGGCCTACGCACCCACACCGTCTTCGGCGGCGTCGGGCAGGGCCCGCAGGTCTCGGCGCTCAAGCGCGGCGTCGACATCCTGATCGCCTGCCCCGGACGGCTCGAGGACCTGATCGGCCAGGGTCACTGCGACCTCGCGGCCGTGGAGGTCACCGTCCTCGACGAGGCCGACCACATGGCCGACCTCGGCTTCCTGCCGGCCGTGCGGCGGCTCCTCGGCCAGACGCCGAAGGGCGGCCAGCGGATGCTGTTCTCCGCGACGCTCGACAACGCGATCGACGTGCTGGTGAAGCGGTTCCTCGAGCACCCGGTCGTCCACGAGGCCGACTCGGCCCAGTCGCCGATCGCCGCGATGGACCACCACGTCCTCCACGTGACCCGCGACCTGCGGCTGCCGGTGCTCGTCGACCTCGCCAGCGCGCCGGGCCGGACCGTCGTGTTCACCCGGACCAAGCACGGCGCCAAGGCGCTCGCCCGCCAGCTCAACCGCAGCGGCGTGCCGACCGTGGACCTGCACGGCAACCTCAGCCAGGGTGCCCGCACGCGCAACATGGACGCCTTCCACAGCGGCCGTGCGACGACGCTGGTCGCCACCGACATCGCTGCCCGCGGCATCCACGTCGACGACGTGGCGCTGGTCGTGCACGCCGACCCGCCCGCGGAGCACAAGGCCTACCTGCACCGCTCCGGTCGCACCGCCCGCGCCGGCGCCGCCGGCACCGTGATCACGCTGATGACCGACGACCAGCGGTCCGACGTCCGCGCCCTGACCCGGGCCGCCGGCGTCCGGCCGACCACGACCAAGCTGGCCGCCACGAACCACCCGGTTCTGCAGGAGCTGGCCCCGGGTGCCCGCGAGCTCCCCGGCGGTCTGGTGATCGACGGCGCGGACGCTTCCGGTGCGGGCCGTCCCGGCCGCTCCGGCGGCGGTGGCCGTCGCGGCCCCAAGCGCCCCGCTGGCCAGGGCCAGCGGTCGAAGCAGACCGCGAAGTCCTCCTCGAAGCCGTCCGGCCAGGGTGGCCAGGGCGGCCAGGGCTCGCGGCGCCGTAGCGGCGGCTCCGGCTCCGGGGCCTCCGGCTCACGTCGCCGTACGGGCTCCGGCGGCGGGCACAGCGCCGCGAGCTTCAGCGGCCGCCGCTGACCCCGGCTCACCCATCGTCCGGCACGCGCTTTCACGCAAATCGCGTGCCGTCCGGTGGGTGCGTCGCGTCCGGATCAGCGCCGCGGGCGAGGACTCCGGGCAGCGCGGGCGACGGCGGACTCGTACGCCGAGACCAGGCCGCCGACCGACAGGGGCTTGAGTCGCTCCATGACCTCACGGAAACGCTCGGACTGGATGTCGTCGTAGAGCGGCGCGAGCTTCTCCTGGATGACGTCGAAGAGCTCCTTGGCCATCTGCTGGCCGTGCTCGGCGTAGATCGAGGCGGCGGCGACGGCGACCTCGCGGGGGAACCCGAGCTCGAGCAGACGGATGCCGATGGCCAGCTGGTTGCCGGCGACGAGGTAGCGGTGACCGCGCAGCCGGAGCACGCCGAGGGCCTGCAGGGTGGCGACGTCCTCCTGGGAGAGCTCGCGCCCGGCCCTGGTCTCCAGCTGCTCGTGGTCCATCTCCACCGGTAGGTCGGACTGCCACGGCGCGAGCATCGTGCGGGCGAGCGCGATGTCCTCCGGCGTCGCGTCCGCGGGGATGCCGGCGACGTACCGCTCGATCGCCGAGAGCGTGAAGCCATGGCTCTGCAGCTCCTGCACCAGCTCGAGCCGGGCGACGTGCTCGGGGGTGTAGTAGCCCGAGCGGCCGCGCCGTACCGGAGGCGGCACCAGGCCCTTCGCGGTGTAGAAGCGGATGGTCCGGACGCTGAGCCCGACCCGCCGGGTGAGCTCGTCCAGGGTGAGCCCCGCGGGGTGGCGTGTGACCTGCGTCGCAGCACCCTCTCTCTTGACCATGACAGTAATAGTGTCACAATCGAGTCCGAATCCCAGCGCGCGGCCGGACACTGCCGCGCCATCCCGACTGAGGACGGTCATGGCAGAAGCATTCGTGTACGACCACCTGCGCACCCCGCGCGGCAAGGGCAAGGCGAACGGCACCCTCCACGAGGTCAAGCCGATCGACACCGCGGTAGGGCTCCTCAAGGAGCTGGAGGTCCGCAACCCCGGTCTCGACACCAACTACGTCGACGACGTGGTCCTGGGCGTCGTGACCCCGGTCGGTGAGCAGGGCGGCGACATCGCGAAGACCGCGGCGCTCGCGGCCGGCTACCCGGACACCGTCGCCGGCGTCCAGCTCAACCGGTTCTGCGCATCGGGCCTCGAGGCCGTGAACCAGGCCGCCGGCCGGGTCCGCGGAGGGTTCGAGAACCTGATCATCGCGGGCGGTGTCGAGCACATGAGCCGCGCCCCGATGGGCTCCGACGGCGGCGCCTGGGCGCAGGACCCCGCGACCGCGCTCCAGACCGGCTTCGTGCCGCAGGGCATCGGCGCCGACCTGATCGCGACGATCGAGAACTGGAGCCGGGAGGACGTCGACGCGTACGCCGCCGAGTCCCACCACCGCGCCGCCAAGGCGCAGGCCAACGGCTACTTCGACCGCTCCCTCGTCCCGGTGAAGGACCTCAACGGGATCACCGTCCTCGACCGCGACGAGACGGTCCGTCCCGACACCTCGGTCGAGGGCCTCGCCGGCCTGAAGCCCTCGTTCGCGCAGATCGGCGCCGACGCCGGCTTCGACAACGTCGCGCTGGAGAAGTACCACTGGGTCGAGAAGATCAACCACGTCCACCACGCCGGCAACTCCTCGGGCATCGTCGACGGCGCCGCACTGACGCTGATCGGCTCGGAGCAGGCGGGCAAGGACCTCGGTCTGACCCCGCGTGCGCGGGTGCTCGCGACCGCCGTGTCCGGCGCCGACCCGACGATCATGCTGACCGGCCCGGCGCCGGCGGCGCGCAAGGCGCTCAAGGTGGCCGGCCTGTCCGTGGACGACATCGACCTGTTCGAGATCAACGAGGCGTTCGCCGCCGTCGCGATGCGGTTCATGCGCGACATGGACATCAGCCACGACATCACCAACGTCAACGGCGGCGCGATCGCGATGGGTCACCCGCTCGGCGCGACCGGCGCGATGATCCTCGGCACGCTGATCGACGAGCTCGAGCGACGCGAGCTGCGTCGCGGCCTCGCCACGCTCTGCGTCGGCGGCGGCATGGGCATCGCGACGATCATCGAGCTGGTCTGAGACCCGGACAGGACTGAAGGACAGACATGAGCACCGACACCCAGACCGCAGTGCGCTACGAGCGGGACGCCGACGGCATCGTCACCCTGACCCTCGACGACCCCAACCAGAGCGCCAACACCATGAACGACCTCTACCGCGCGTCGATGGACGCCGCGGTCGAGCGGCTGTACGCCGAGCAGGACGACGTGACCGGCGTGGTCATCGCCAGCGCGAAGAAGACCTTCTTCGCCGGTGGCGACCTCAAGCTGATGACGCAGGCGACCAAGGAGAACGCCGCCGAGGTGTTCGCCCTCGGCGAGAACATCAAGGCGAGCCTCCGTCGGCTCGAGACGTTCCCGAAGCCGGTCGTCGCCGCGATCAACGGCGCCGCCCTCGGCGGCGGCCTCGAGATCTGCCTGGCGGCGAACCACCGGATCGCCGTCGACGACCGCAGCGTCAAGGTCGGCCTCCCCGAGGCCAGCCTCGGCCTGCTCCCGGGCGGGGGCGGGGTCACCCGCACCGTCCGGATGTTCGGCCTGCAGAGCGCCCTGATGGACTTCCTCCTCCAGGGCCCGCAGTTCGACCCGCAGACCGCGCAGAAGAAGGGCCTCGTCGACGAGCTGGTCGCCACCCGCGAGGAGCTCGTCCCGGCCGCCAAGGCCTGGATCAAGGCCAACCCCGAGGCCGCGGCCCAGCCGTGGGACACCCCGGGCTACAAGATGCCCGGTGGCTCGCCGAAGAGCCCCGCTCTGGCCGGCTTCCTGCCGGCGTTCCCGGCGCTGCTCCGCCAGCAGCTCAAGGGCGCCGACTACCCGGCCCAGAAGGCGATCCTCGCCGCCGCGGTCGAGGGCGCCAACGTCGACTTCGACACCGCCTCGCGGATCGAGTCGCGCTACCTCACCCACCTGGTGGTCAACCAGAACTCGAAGAACATGATCCAGGCGTTCTTCTTCGACCTCCAGGCGATCAACTCCGGCTCACTGCGCCCGCAGGGCGTCGAGAAGTACGTCGCCAAGAAGGTCGGCGTCCTCGGCGCGGGCATGATGGGCGCGGGCATCGCCTACGTCTGCGCGAAGGCCGGCATGGAGGTCGTCCTCAAGGACGTCGAGGTCGCGAACGCCGAGAAGGGCAAGGCCTACTCCGAGGGCCTGCTCGACAAGGCGATCTCCCGCGGCAAGTCCACCGAGGAGAAGAAGGCCGAGCTGCTCGGCCGGATCAAGGCGACGGCAGACCCCGCCGACCTCACCGGCTGCGACCTGGTCATCGAGGCCGTGTTCGAGGACCCGGCGCTGAAGAACAAGGTGTTCACCGAGATCGCGCCGTACGTCAACAAGGACGCGCTGCTCTGCTCCAACACCTCGACCCTGCCGATCTCCGAGCTCGCCGAGGGCATCGACCGGCCGGCCGACTTCATCGGCCTGCACTTCTTCTCGCCGGTCGACAAGATGCCGCTGGTCGAGATCATCTCCGGCAAGGAGACCTCGGACGAGGCGCTGGCCAAGGCCTACGACGTCGTGCTGCAGATCCGCAAGACGCCGATCGTGGTCAACGACAGCCGCGGCTTCTACACCTCGCGGGTGATCGGCTACATGGTCAACGAGGGCATGGCGATGCTCGCGGAGGGCGTGGCGCCGTACTCCATCGAGCGGGCGACCACCCAGGCCGGCTACCCGGCCCCGGTGCTCCAGCTCAGCGACGAGCTCAACCTCGAGCTGATGGCCAAGATCGGCAAGGCGACCCGCGACGCCGCCGGTGACGACTACGTCGGCCACCCCGGCGAGCAGGTCGTCCTCAAGATGCTCGAGGCCGGCCGGGCCGGCCGCCTCCGCGGCGCCGGCTTCTACGACTACGAGGACGGCAAGCGCGGCTCGATCTGGTCGGGTCTCGCCGAGCTGTTCCCGGTTGCCGAGCAGCAGATCCCGTTCGAGGACGTCAAGGACCGGATGCTGTTCGCCGAGGCGCTCGAGACCGCGAAGTGCTTCGAGGAGGGTGTGATCACCTCCGCCGCGGCCGCGAACATCGGCTCGATCATGGGCATCGGCTTCCCGCCGAACACCGGTGGTGCCGCGCAGTTCATGAAGGGCTATGAGGACAAGGAGACCGGCGAGATCGGCCTCGGGGCGTTCCTCAAGCGTGCCGACGAGCTGGCCGCCAAGTACGGCGACCGGTTCCAGGCCACCCCGTGGCTGCGGGACCTCGCGGCCTCGGGCGGCTCGTTCCCCGCCTGATCCACCCGAGCCGGCAGGAACTCGCCGGTTGATGCGCCGAGTCGGCTCAAGCTTGAGCCGACTCGGCGTATTTCTGCCCGAGTTTCTGCCGACTCGGCGATCATGGAGGGGTGACGGGGGAGGAGGGCCCGGCGATCGAGGTCGCCGGGCTGCGGGTCGCGTTCGGAGCCGTGGAGGCGGTGGCGGGCGTCGACCTGTCCGTGCCCGCCGGTCATGCGCTCGCCCTGCTGGGCCGCAACGGCGCCGGGAAGTCGACCACGATGCGGGTGCTGGCGGGCGTCGTGCCACCGGCCGACGGAGTGGTCCGCGTCTGCGGCCACGACGTCCGCGACGAGCTCCTCACGGTCAAGCGGCTGGTCGGCTACTGCCCGGACGTGGGCGGCCTGGTCCCGCGCGCGACGCCCTGGGAGCACCTCCAGCTCTCCGCCCGGCTCCGGCGGCTCACCGGCTGGGAGCCGCGCGCACGAGACCTGCTCGAGAGGTTCGAGCTCGGCAACGCCGCGCACCGGGTGACCTCGGGCTTCAGCCACGGAATGTCCCGGCGGCTCTCGGTGCTGCTCGCCGCGCTCCACGAGCCGGCCGTGCTCCTGCTCGACGAGCCGTTCGACGGCGTGGACCCGGTCGGGGTTGAGGCGACGATGGAGGTCATCGACGACGCCCGCGCCGGTGGTGCCGCCGTCCTCGTCTCCACCCACCTGCGCGACCTCGCCGTCCAGGCCTGTGGCGAGGTCACCGTGCTGCGCGGTGGCACCGGGGTCGCCACCGTGCCGGCGGCGACGATGGCGGGCGAGGAGGGTGCCCGTGCCTATCGAGCGCTCCTGGACTGAGTGGCGGGGAGCGGCGACGGACCTGCGGCACCTGCTGTGGTTCCGCGCACGGACCGTACGCCGACCACGGGCCGCCGCAACCGCGCTCGTCGTGCTGCTCGGCCTGACCGCGGCCGCGGCGGTCGTGCCGGCGCTGACCGGACGGCACGAGTCGACGCTCGACCGCCTCGACGACCTGCTGCCGGCGTACCTCCTGGCGGTTCTCGCCCTCAGCACCGCCACGGCGGTCGCCTCGGGCGGAGGGCGCGAGGTGCTCGCGCGCGACGCCGCCGCGGGCCATCCGATCGACCCGTTCACCGACCACCTCGGCGCGCTGGTGCTCGCACCGCTGAGCGCGGCCTGGCTGCTGCAGTCCTGGTTCCTCCTCGGGGCGGCCGCCTACGAGGCCGGGCCGCACCCGGTCCGGCTGCTCACGGCCGATGCGGTGGCGCTGGCCTGGATCGGCTGTGCCACTGCCGCGGGCCAGCTCGTCGGCTGGCTGGCCGAGTGGCTGCGCCGGAGCCCGCGCGGGGTCGCGGCCGTGCGCGTCGCCGGCGCGATCGCGCTGATCACGGCCGGCGCGAGCGGCGTGCTCCCGGACCTGCGCGGGCTGCTCCTCGACGGACCCGCCGGGCGGACCGCCGACGTCCTCACCGGGCACGCGGCGACAGGCCCGGCGCCGGCCCTGCTGCTCGCGGCGTGCGTCCTGCTGGTCGTCGCGGGCGGTCACGCCGCCCGGCTCACCGCACGTCGGGTGCCGCGGGACGAGACCCGTCTCGCGTCCCGCTCCTACGCGTCCCGGAGCCCGGCCCGGTCGGACCTCGCAGCCCTGGTGCGCACGGACCGTGCCTCGGTGTGGCGCAGCGTCCCGCTGCGTCGCGGGACCTACTTCCTCGCGCTGGCGCCCGGCCTGGTCGCGCTCACCCATCCGCTGAGCTGGAGCAGCCTGGCCGTGCTGCCGGGCCTCGTCGTGTCCGGCTGCGCCCTGCTGTTCGGGGTCAACGCCTGGGCCATCGACGGTCAGGGCCTGCTGTGGCGCGAGACGCTGCCCGTGCCGCCGGGCCTGGCCCTGCTGGCCAGGGCGAAGGTGCTCGCGGAGCTGCTGCTCGGTGCCGGCCTGGTGACCGTGGTCCTGGGCGGTCTCCGGGCGGGCCCGCCGAGCGGTGCCGAGGCCACCGCCGTCGCGGTGGCGCTCCTGGTCGTGACGGGCCAGGCGCTGAGCGGGTCGCTGCGCTGGTCGCTGCGCTCGCCGTACGCCGTGGACCTCCGCTCGGCCCGGGCCACGCCGGCACCGCCGCTGGCGATGGTGGGGTACTCCTCCCGGCTCGCACTGGTGACGACGGTGACGACGATGCTGCTCGGCGCGCTGGCGATCCAGGGGCGCGCGGACCTGGTGCTCGCCGTCGGCGGGGTGCTCGTCGCGTGGTCGGCATTGCGGCTCGCGGGGGTGTGGCGGTCGTGGCGGGACCCGGTGGCGCGTGCGCGCGTCGTCACCGTCGTGGCCGCCTGACCCAGCCCGTCAGCGGGCCACGGCGGCCAGGGCGCCGGCCACCTCGGCGGCGTCGTCGGGGCTGACCAGGCCCGACGTCACCCGGACGTGCGGGCCGGCAGCACCGGCGTCGTCGGCCAGGAACGCCGAGCCGCCCGCGACGCGGATGCCGGCGGCGGCGAGGTGCAGCACGGCCGCCCGCTCGTCGGCGACCGGCAGCCAGAGGTTGATGCCGTCGGGCTGCGCGACGTGGACGCCGACCGCCGCCAGCGCGGCGACCAGGGTGCGCTGCCGGGCGAAGTACTGTCGCCGCGCCTCGGCCACCTCGTCCAACGACCGGGACGAGGTGACCAGGTCGAGCAGGATCGTCTGCAGCATCCGGGAGGTCCACGCCGGGCCGAGCATCCGCCGAGCCACCAGCCGGTCGATGAGCTCCGACGGCCCGCTCATCGCGGCGATCCGCAGGTCCGGGCCGTGCGACTTGGAGTAGGACCGCACGTGCACCACGCGGTCGGGCACCGAGGTCCCGAGCGTCACGTCCGGAGCGGTCGAGATCGAGCCGGAGTGGTCGTCCTCGATCACCCACGGCGCGCCCGGGCCGGCGGCCCGCACCAGCCGCGCGAGCTGGCGTGCCCGCGCGGCCGTCATCGACGCGCCGGTCGGGTTGTGCGCCCGCGGCTGCAGCACCACCGCGGCCGGCCGCGTCTCCAGCGCGCGTCGCAGCGACTCCGGTCGTACGCCGACCGCGTCGAGCTCGACCGGGACGACCTCGCCGCCGATCGACTCGACCAGGTCGAAGAACGGGGGGAAGCCCGGCGACTCCAGCACGACGCGGTCGCCGTACGCCACGACCTGCTCGAGCACCCGCGCGATGCCGTCGGTCGCGCCGTCGACGACCGTGAGCGCCGCCGCGTCGTAGGGCCAGGTCCGCGCGAGCTCCTCCCGCAGCGCCGGGAGCACCGGCTCCTCCTGGTAGGTGAGCGTGACCGCGCGTTGGGAGACCCGGTGCAGGGCGGGACCCAGGTCCGGCAGCAGCATCGGATCGGGGGTGCCCCGGGACAGGTCGAGCCGCACGCCGTCGCGTCCCGCGCCGACCAGCGACCGCTGGCGCGGCGAGAGCCACGGCGTCGGGGTGTCCTTGACGAAGCTGCCCGCGCGACCGCGGGACACGACGAGCCCGGTGCGGCGCAGCGCCTGCCACGCCGCGCTCACGGTGGCCGGAGAGACGCCGAGGTCGGCGGCGACGTCCCGGACCGTCGGCAGCCGGTCGCCGGGAGCCAGCTCGCCCGCGCGGATGGCGCGGCTGAACGCGCCGGCGATGCCGCGCGGCGTGCGGTCCGCGAGCGCGGACAGGTCCACCGCCATCGGTCCCCCGTCCTACGGCCAATTGAGCCCAAATGCTTGACACGTGGGAAATCCAAGCGAAATGTTCAGCACAGAAGATAACAGAACCTCGGGTCTCGGGGTGGTCGCTGCACCGGCCACCTCGACCAGCGACACAACCCCCTGGAGGCGGACCTTGACCACCGTGCGAGCGGCCATCAGCCAGACCACCTGGACCGGCGACAAGGAGTCGATGCTGGACCGGCACGAGCAGTTCGCCCGGGACGCGGCGGCCGACAACGCCCAGGTGATGTGCTTCCAGGAGCTGTTCTACGGCCCCTACTTCGGGATCACCCAGGACCAGAAGTACTACCGCTACGCCGAGCAGGCCGACGGTCCGATCGTGCAGCGGTTCGCCGCGCTGGCCAAGGAGCTCGGCATGGTGATGGTGCTGCCGATCTACGAGGAGGCGCAGACCGGCGTCTACTACAACACCTCGGTCCTGGTCGACGCCGACGGCACGATCCTCGGCAGCTACCGCAAGAACCACATCCCGAACCTCGACAAGTTCTGGGAGAAGTTCTACTTCCGCCCCGGCAACCTCGGCTACCCGGTCTTCGAGACCGCGGTCGGCAAGGTCGGGATGTACATCTGCTACGACCGGCACTTCCCCGAGGGCTGGCGCGAGCTGGGCCTCAACGGCGCCCACCTCGTCTTCAACCCCAACGCGACCAAGCCCGGCCTCTCCAACCGGCTCTGGGAGGTCGAGGGACCGTGCGCGGCGGTCGCCAACGGCTACTTCGTGCTCCAGCCCAACCGGGTCGGCCGCGAGGACAACGAGTACGGCGAGCTCGCGGTCGACTTCTACGGCACCAGCCAGGTGATCGACCCGCGCGGCAACTTCGTCGGCGAGCGCGGTTCGTCGGAGAAGGAGGAGCTCCTGGTTCGCGACCTCGACATGGACATGGTCCAGCAGATGCGCGACGACTGGCAGTTCTACCGCGACCGCCGCCCCGACTCCTACGAGGGGATCGCGCGCCCGTGAGCACCGTGCTGGTCAAGGGCGGCACCGTCGTCAACGCGACGGGCGCGGTCGCGGCGGACGTGCTCGTCGACGGCGAGAAGATCGTCGCCGTCCTGGAGCCCGGGTCGACGCTGCTCGGCAGCGACCTCGCCGGCAGTGCCGACACGGTCATCGACGCGACCGGGAAGTACGTCATCCCCGGCGGCATCGACGCCCACACCCACTTCAGCCTGCCGTTCGGCGGCACCCAGGCGGTCGACGACTTCGACACCGGCACCCGCGCCGCGGCCTGGGGCGGCACCACCTCGGTCATCGACTTCGCCGTCCAGCGGTACGGCGAGCGAGTCGAGGACGGCCTGGCGAAGTGGCACGACATGGCAGGTGGCAACGCCCACATCGACTACGGCTTCCACCAGATCATCGGCGGCGTGGACGAGGAGTCGCTCAAGGCGATGGAGGGCCTCGTCGACGAGGGCATCACCTCCTACAAGCTGTTCATGGCCTACCCCGGCGTCTTCTACAGCGACGACGCCCAGATCCTCCGCGCGATGCAGAAGGCCCGTGAGTTCGGGCTGATGACGATGATGCACGCCGAGAACGGCCCCGCGATCGACGTGCTGGCGGCCCAGCTGGCCGAGTCCGGCAAGACCTCCCCCTACTACCACGGCATCGCGCGTGCCTGGCAGATGGAGGAGGAGGCGACGCACCGGGCGATCATGCTCGCGGACGTCACCGGCGCCCCGCTCTACGTCGTGCACGTCAGCGCCAAGCAGGCGGTCGCGCAGCTCGCGGCCGCCCGCGACGCCGGCAAGAACGTCTTCGGCGAGACCTGCCCGCAGTACCTCTACCTCTCCCTGGAGAAGCAGCTCGGCGCGAGCAGCGAGGAGTGGGGCGACTTCGAGGGCGCCAAGTGGGTCTGCTCGACCCCGCTGCGCTCCGAGGAGGAGGGCCACCTCGACGCGATGTGGCAGGGCCTGCGCACCAACGACCTGCAGATGGTGTCGACCGACCACTGCCCGTTCTGCATGAAGGACCAGAAGGAGCTCGGCAAGGACGACTTCCGCGCGATCCCGAACGGGATCGGGTCGATCGAGCACCGCGTGGACCTGCTCTACCAAGGCGTCGTCGACGGCCGGATCACCCTGTCCCGGTGGGTCGAGCTGATCGCCACGACGCCGGCACGGATGTTCGGCCTCTACGGCAAGAAGGGCGTCATCCAGCCCGGCGCGGACGCCGACATCGTCGTCTACGACCCGAACGGCCACACGTCGATCGGCGTGGACAAGACCCACCACATGAACATGGACCACTCCGCGTGGGAGGGCTTCGAGATCGACGGCCACGTCGACGTGACCATGTCGCGCGGTGCGGTCCTCGTGCAGGACGGCGAGTACGTCGGCACCAAGGGGCGTGGCCAGTTCCTGAAGCGCGGCCTGACGCAGTACCTGGTGTAGGGGAGGAAGTCGTGGACTTTGGTGTGGTGCTGCAGACGAACCCGCCCGCGTGGCGGACCGTCGGGCTGGCCAAGCTGGCGGAGGAGCACGGGTTCGACTACGTGTGGACGTTCGACTCCCACCTGCTCTGGCAGGAGCCCTACGTCATCTACAGCCAGATCCTGGCCGAGACCCGTCGGGTCGTCGTCGGGCCGATGGTGACCAACCCGGCCACCCGGGACTGGACGGTCACCGCGTCGGTGTTCGCGACCCTCAACGAGATGTACGGCAACCGCACGGTCGTCGGCATCGGCCGCGGCGACTCCGCGGTCCGGGTGCTCAACGGCAAGCCGTGCACGCTCAAGGAGGTCCGCGAGGCCACGCACGTGATCCGCGAGCTCGGCAACTGCCGGCCGGTCGAGGTCAACGGTGCGACCCTGCAGTTCCCGTGGGCGCGGACCTCCGCGCTGGAGGTGTGGGTCGCGGCCTACGGGCCCCTTGCGCTCAAGACCGCGGGCGAGGCCGGCGACGGCTTCATCCTGCAGCTCGCCGACGTCGACGTCGCGAAGTGGATGATCACCCAGGTCAAGAAGGCGGCCGCCGAAGCCGGCCGCGACCCGGAGGCGCTGACGTTCTGCGTCGCCGCGCCTGCCTACGTCGGCAGCGAGGACCAGATCGGCCACATGCGCGAGCAGACCCGGTGGTTCGGCGGGATGGTGGGCAACCACATCGCCGACATCGTGGAGAAGTACGGCGAAGAGGGCGATTTCCCGACGGTGCTCACCGACTACATCAAGGGGCGCACGGGCTACGACTACAACACGCACGGCAAGGCCGAGAACGACCACGTCGACTTCGTCCCCGACGAGATCGTCGACCGGTTCTGCCTGCTGGGCACGCCCGCGCAGCACATCGCCAAGCTCGAGGAGCTCAAGGCGATCGGCGTCGACCAGTTCGCGATCTACCTCCAGCACGACAACAAGGAGGAGACGCTGCGCCTGTACGGCGAGGCGGTCATGCCGCACCTCCGGGACCACGTGACGGCCAAGGCATGAGCGCGAGGAGCCCCCGCGGAGGTGCGGCGAGGAACGAGCTGCGCCGGAGCGAGGCACCGCAGCGGTCATGCGAATCGAGCAAGGCATGAGCGCGAGGAGCCCCCGCGGAGGTGCGGCGAGGAACGAGCTGCGCCGGAGCGAGGCACCGCAGGGGTCATGCGAATCGAGCAAGGCATGAGCCGTCGGATCCTCGGAGGCCTCGCCAGGATCGGGCTGCTGGTGGCGGGACTGGTCGCCCTCGGCCTGGCCTGGGAGGGCTACAAGGCCTGGGCGCCGGCCGACGGCGTGAGCGTGGCCGGCGTACGGATCCTGCCGCGCACCAACGACGCGGCGATGCCGCACCTCTCCGCGGTGTGGAACGTCCTGCACGAGGAGCAGGTCGCGTCGGGCGGCGCGATCAGCTTCGGTCCGCGTCCGACCGTGCTGCACGGCCTCGTCGACGCCTGTTCCAACACCCTCGGCTGGGCGGCGGTCGGCCTGCTCATCGGGCTGCTCGTCGGCGCCGCGCTCGCGATCCTGATGGACGCGCTGTCGGTGGCCGAGCGGGCGCTGCTGCCCTACGTCGTGCTGTCCCAGACCGTCCCGCTGATCGCCCTGACGCCGATGCTCAGCCGGTGGGGCAACGGCTGGGGACTGCTCGGCTGGGAGTGGACCAAGGCGACCTCGGTCGAGGTGATCGCCGCCTACCTCGCGTTCTTCCCGGTCGCCGTCGGGCTGCTGCGCGGCCTGAAGTCGCCGAGCGCCGTGCACCGCGACTACTTCACGGTGACCGCCGCCGGGTGGTGGCGGACCCTGGTCCGGCTACGACTGCCGGCCGCCGTGCGTCACCTCGTCCCGGCACTGCGGCTCGCCGCCGCGGCCGCCGTCGTCGGCACGATCGTCGCGGAGATCTCGATCGGGCAGCCGGGCGGGATCGGGATGCGGATCCTCGAGTACTCCCAGGTCACCGGGAACTCGGCCAAGCTCTACGCCGCAGTCGCGGGTGCCGCAGCGCTCGGGCTGCTCGCAGCGGCTGCCGTGACCCTCGTCGACCTCGCGCTCTGGCGCTACCACCGAGCAGGAGCACCCTCATGAGCGCGCCCGCCGTCACCGCGGTCACCTCGGCCGTCGAGATCACCGGCGTCACCAAGACCTTCACCACCCGCAGCGGGCCGGTGCACGCACTCACCGAGATCGACCTCAGTGTCGCGAAGGGCGAGTTCGTGTCGCTGATCGGCCCGTCCGGGTGCGGCAAGTCGACGCTGCTGCGGCTGATCGCCGACCTGCTGCAGCCGACGGACGGCACGGTCATGGTCAACGGGAAGACGGCGCGGCAGGCGCGGCTCGACCAGGACTACGGCTTCGCGTTCCAGCAGGCCGGCCTGCTGGACTGGCGGACCGTCCGGGCCAACGTCGAGCTGCCGCTGCAGCTGCACGGCGTCGGCCGGTCCGCCCGGCGGGCCCGGGCCGAGGAGCTGCTCGCCCTCGTCGGCCTCGAGGACTTCTCCGGCCACCGCCCGGCCCAGCTCAGCGGCGGCATGCAGCAGCGGGTCGCGATCGCCCGTGCGCTCGCCGAGAGCCCGACGCTGCTGCTGATGGACGAGCCGTTCGGCGCGCTGGACGAGATGACGCGCGAGCGGATGCAGGGCGAGCTCGTGCGGATCGCGGGTGAGACCGGCGCCGCCGTCGTGTTCGTGACCCACTCGATCCCCGAGGCGGTCTTCCTCTCCCACCGGGTCGTGGTGATGTCGCCGCGCCCGGGCCGCATCACCGAGGTGGTCGAGGTGCCGATCGGCGCTCGCACCGAGGACACCCGGGAGGACCCGGCCTTCTTCGCGGCCGTCACCGCCGTCCGCGAGGCGCTGCGTGGCCGTCCGGCCGGCGACGTCGCCGAGCGGCTCCGCGACGTCCGGGGCGCCCTATGAGCTCGGCCAAGGCGTGGGCCCGCGTCGGGCTGCCACCGATCGTCTTCGGGTTCCTCTTCCTGGCGGCGTGGGAGACCTTCGTCAAGGCGGCGAACATCCGTGCCTACGTCCTCGCGTCGCCGACGGCGATCCTCGGCGAGGCCAACGACCGGTTCCACAACATCCTGGTGGCGACCGAGCACAGCGGCCTGAACGCGCTGGTGGGGCTGGCCGTCGGGACGGTGCTCGCCGTGCTGGCCGCGGCCCTGTGCGCGCGGGTCCAGGTGCTCGGGCAGGCGTTCGCCCCGCTGGTGGCCGCGCTCGCCGCGGTCCCGATCGTGTGCCTGGCACCCATCCTCAACAACATGTACTCGCTGACGTCGACGCTGCCCCGCCGCGAGGTCGTCGCGATCAGCGCGTTCGTGCCGGTCTTCATCAACACCCTGCGCGGGCTGCAGCACCTGGCTCCCGTGCACGAGGAGCTGATGGCCAGCTACGCCGCGACCGGCACCGACGTGCTGCGCACGATCCGGATCCCCGGGGCGCTGCCGCACTTCTTCACGGGGCTGCGGATCGCCGCGTCCCTGGCGGTGATCGCGTCGGTCGTGAGCGAGTACTTCGGTGGTCTCAAGGACGGCCTCGGGTCGCGGATCACCGACAACGTGAAGGCCACCGACTACCCGGCCGCCTGGGCCTCGGTTCTCGGTGCGGTGGTTCTCGGGCTCGCGTTCTTCGTGGCGGCGCTCCTGATCGAGCGACTCGTCCTCGGCCGACAGGCGGCCGGCATCACCTGACCCACCCAGCCCCACCCAGCCCCACCAGCCCCACCCAGCAAGGAGAAACCACATGCAACGAACCGGTGTCCGAAAGCTCGCCGCGGCTGCTGCCGTCTCGGCGCTCACCCTCGCCGGCCTCGCGGCCTGTGGCGACGACAGTGGAGGCGACTCGTCCTCCGGCAGCAGCGACCTGACCAAGGTCACCCTGCAGCTGCAGTGGGTCACCCAGGCCCAGTTCGCCGGCTACATCGAGGCGCTCGCCCAGGGCTACTACGAGGACCAGGGGCTCGACGTCGACATCGTCCCGGCCGGCACGGACACGGTCCCGCAGCTGACCGTCGACGACGGCGGCTCGGCCGACTACGCCATCGCCTGGACCCCGAAGGCGCTGCAGTCCCGCGAGCAGGGCGCCAACATCACCAACATCGGCCAGGTCTTCCAGCGCTCCGGGACGCTGCAGATCTCCTTCAAGGACTCGGGCATCAACAGCGTCGCCGACCTGAAGGGCAAGAACGTCGGCTCGTGGGGCTTCGGCAACGAGTTCGAGCTCTACGCCGGCATGACCAAGGCGGGCCTCGACCCCGCCAAGGACGTCAAGGTCGTCCAGCAGGCCTTCGACATGAACGGCTTCCTCAACGGCGACATCGACGCGGCGCAGGCGATGATCTACAACGAGTACGCCCAGGTGCTCGAGGCGACCAACCCGGACACCGGCGACCTCTACACGCCCGACGACCTCAACGTCATCAACTGGAACGACGAGGGCACGGCGATGCTGCAGGACGCCATCTGGGCCAACACCACGAAGCTGCAGGACCCGGACTACCAGAAGACGACGGTGGCCTTCCTGACCGCCAGCTACCAGGGTTGGATCGCCTGCGCCCAGGACCCGGAGCAGTGCCGTGACGACGTGGTCGCCGCCGGCTCCGAGCTCGGCGCGAGCCACCAGCTGTGGCAGATGAACGAGGTCAACCAGCTGATCTGGCCCAGCCCGGACGGCATCGGGATGATGGACCCCGACGCCTGGAAGCAGACGGTGCAGGTCGCGCTGACGACGCAGAACGGCGACGGCGACACCGTCATCACGAAGGACCCGGACGCCGACGCCTACACGACCGACTACACCGAGCAGGCGCTCGAGAACCTCAAGGGCATGGGGCTGGACACCACCGGCGCCGACTACCAGCCGATCGACGTGACGCTGGAGGAGGGCGGCAAGTAGCCGCCGGCCCAAACCGGCCGGGTGGCGCGGAGCGTGGGGCCCGCGCCGCCCGGCGTACCGAACGAGAAGGAGCAGGACCGATGACGGACGAAGACCTCGACGCGCGAACGCTGGACCTGGACCGGCAGCACGTCTTCCACTCCTGGAGCGCGCAGGGGTCGCTCAAGCTGATGCCGATCGCCGGCGGCTCGGGCACCAAGGTGTGGGACCACGCCGGCAACACCTACCTGGACTTCTCCAGCCAGCTGGTCAACGTCAACATCGGCTACCAGCACCCGGCCGTGGTGGCCGCGATCCAAGAGCAGGCCGCGTCGCTGGTGACGATCGGGCCCGCGACCGCGAACCTGACCCGGGCGGAGGCAGCGAAGCGGATCGTCGCGCGCGCCCCCGAGGGCTTCTCCAAGGTGTTCTTCACCAACGGCGGCGCCGACGCGGCGGAGAACGCGATCCGCATGGCGCGGTTGCACACCGGCCGCGACAAGGTGCTGTCGACGTACCGGTCCTACCACGGCAACACCGGCGCTGCGATCACCGCGACCGGCGACTGGCGGCGGGTGCCCAACGAGTACGCACGTGGGCACGTCCACTTCTTCGGCCCCTACCTCTACCGCACCGAGTTCTGGGCCACGACGCCCGAGCAGGAGTGCGAGCGAGCGCTGCACCACCTGCGCCGGGTCGTGCAGGCCGAGGGTCCTGCGAGCATCGCGGCGCTGCTGCTCGAGACGATCCCGGGGACGGCAGGCGTGCTGATGCCGCCGCCCGGCTACCTCGAGGGCGTGCGGGCGATCGCCGACGAGTTCGACCTGCTGCTGATCCTCGACGAGGTGATGGCCGGCTTCGGCCGGACCGGGGAGTGGCTCGCCCTCGACGCCTACGACGTCCGCCCCGACCTGATCACGTTCGCCAAGGGCGTCAACTCCGGCTACGTGCCGGTCGGGGGAGTGATGATCAGCGACCCGATCGCGGCGACCTTCGACGAGCGGGTCTACCCCGGTGGGCTCACCTACAGCGGGCACCCGCTCGCGGCCGCCTCGATCGTCGCGGCGCTCGACGCGATGGAGTCCGAGGGCATCGTCGAGAACGCGAAGACGATCGGCGCCAAGGTGCTCGGTCCGGGGCTCGCCGAGCTCGCCGAGAAGCACCGCGTCGTCGGGGAGGCGCGGGGGGTGGGTGTCTTCTGGGCGCTCGAGCTCGTCGCCGACCCCGACACCCGCGAGCCGCTGCCGGCGGCTCTGGTCGGCAAGGCGAAGGCGGCGCTCGTCGAGCGCGGGCTGCTGCCGTTCGTCACCGACAACCGCATCCACGTCGTACCGCCGTGCGTGGTCACCGAGGACGAGGTGACCGAGGCACTGGCGACCTACGACGCCGTACTCACCCTGCTGGACGAGGAGATCTCATGAGCACCGCCGTTCTCGATCACTGGATCGCCGGCCGCACCGATGCCGGAACGTCGACCCGTACCGGGCCGGTCTACGACCCCGCCGTGGGCGCCGTCTCCAAGGAGGTGCGGTTCGGCTCCGCCGACGACGTCGGTCGGGCCGTCACCGTGGCGAAGGAGGCGTTCGCGAGCTGGGGTCGTACGTCGATCGCCAAGCGGCAGACGGTCATGTTCGCGTTCCGCGAGCTGCTCAACGCGCGCAAGGACGAGCTCGCCGCGATCCTGACCTCGGAGCACGGCAAGGTGCTCGGCGACGCGGCCGGCGAGATCGCGCGCGGGCTCGAGGTCGTGGAGTTCGCCTGCGCGATGCCGCACCTGGCCAAGGGCAGCTTCTCCGCGTCGGTCTCGACCGACGTCGACGTCTACTCGATCAAGGAGCCGCTCGGCGTGGTCGGGCTCATCACGCCGTTCAACTTCCCCGCGATGGTCCCCATGTGGTTCTTCCCGATCGCGATCGCGTGCGGCAACACGGTGGTGCTGAAGCCGAGCGAGAAGGACCCGAGCGCGGCGAACTGGATGGCCGAGCTGCTGAAGGAGGCGGGTCTGCCGGACGGCGTCTTCAACGTCGTGCACGGGGACAAGGAGGCGGTCGACGCGCTGCTGACCCACCCCGACGTCGCGTCCATCTCGTTCGTGGGGTCGACGCCGATCGCGAAGTACGTCTACGAGACCGGGACCTCGAACGGCAAGCGGGTCCAGGCGCTCGGCGGCGCGAAGAACCACATGCTGGTGCTGCCGGACGCGGACCTCGACCTGGTCGCGGACTCCGCGGTCAACGCGGGGTTCGGCTCCGCGGGCGAGCGGTGCATGGCGATCTCGGTCGTCGTCGCCGTCGACCCGGTCGGTGACGAGCTGATCGAGAAGATCCGGGACCGGATGGGGAAGCTCGTCATCGGCGACGGCCGGCGCTCGTGCGACATGGGCCCGCTGATCACCAGGGAGCACCGGGACAAGGTCGCGGGCTACCTCGACGTCGCGGAGGCCGACGGTGCGGCGGTCGTCGTCGACGGGCGTGGCGTGGACGTGGACGGCGAGCCGGACGGGTTCTGGCTCGGGCCGACGCTCGTGGACAAGGTGCCGACGAGCTCGAAGGTCTACACCGACGAGATCTTCGGGCCGGTGCTGTCGGTGGTGCGGGTGTCGTCCTACGCCGACGGGGTCGAGCTGATCAACTCCGGTCCCTACGGCAACGGCACCGCGATCTTCACCAACGACGGCGGCGCTGCCCGGCGGTTCCTCGGGGAGATCGAGGTCGGGATGATCGGCGTGAACGTGCCGATCCCGGTGCCGGTCGCCTACCACTCGTTCGGCGGGTGGAAGGCCTCGCTGTTCGGCGACGCCAAGGCGTACGGGCCGCAGGGGGTCGACTTCTTCACGCGGGAGAAGGCGGTCACGTCGCGGTGGCTGGACCCGTCGCACGGCGGGATCAACCTGGGGTTCCCGCAGAACGCCTGATGGTTCGCGGGTCGCGTCGGGCTCCGGGCCTGCGGTCCGGATCCCGCCGGACGGGCGGCGGCGTCGCCTGCTGGCGGGCAGGTCCCCTACAGTCGCCGCGTGGCTGATTCTGAGCGGGTCTTGATCACGGGGGCGGCGTCGGGGTTGGGGGCGGCGCTGGCGGATGCGTGGGCGGCGCGGGGGGCGCGGGTGCTGCGGACCGACCGGGTGGAGGCCGACGGCGTGCGCCGGCTGGACATCACCAGCGACGAGGACTGGGCCGCGGCGCTGGCCGAGGTCGAGTCGTCGTGGGGCGGGCTGGACGTGCTGGTGAACAACGCGGGCGTCGCCGGGGGCGGGCGGCTGGACGTCGCCGAGCTCGACGAGTGGCAGTGGATCTTCGACATCAACCTGTTCGGCGCGGTGCGGGGGACGCGGGTGTTCACGCCGCTGTTCAAGAGGCAGCGCGGCGGGCGGATCGTGAACGTGGCGTCGCTGGCGGGGCTCGTGCACCCGGCGGGGATGGCGTCCTACAACGCGGTGAAGGCCGCGGTGGTGGCCCTCACCGAGACGACCGGGCACGAGCTGGCGTCGTACGGCGTGACGGCCCACGTGGTGTGCCCGTCCTACTTCCGCACCGCGCTGATGGACTCCGTCCGGGGACGGGACACGGCACTGGCCGGGGTGATGGCGCGGCTGGTCCAGGACGCGCCGCTGGGGGCCGACGAGATCGCCGCGGCGGTGCTCGAGGGGCTCGATCGCGGCGACGAGGTGATCCTGCCGGACCCGGCGGCGCGGGCGGCCTACGGGCTGAAGGTGAGCGACCGGGCCGCCTACGACCACGTGATGCGGGACCAGGCGAAGAAGCTGGACGGTGTCGCCGGTGAGTGAGGAGAGCCGCCCGGTCCGCGAGGAGGACGCGTTCGACGTCGACGCGGTCCAGGAGTGGCTGGACCGGGTCGCGCCGGGAGTCGGGCGGATCGGCGACGTGCGGCAGTTCCCGGGCGGCGCGTCGAACCTGACCTACCTGCTGCGGCTCGCCACCAGCGAGGGCGGCGAGCGGGACCTGATCCTGCGCCGGCCGCCGACCGGCACCAAGGCCAAGGGTGCGCACGACATGAGCCGGGAGTACCGGATCCAGCACGCGCTCGGACCGGTGTTCCCCTACGTGCCGCGGATGATCGCCTACGCGTCGGAGGAGGGGTCGCCGATCGGGTCTGAGCTCTACGTCATGGAGCGGATCGACGGGATCATCCCGCGCAAGGACTTCCCGGTGGAGGTGACGCCCGAGCAGGCCTCCGCGCTCTGCGAGGCCGCGATCGGCGTCCTCGTCGAGCTGCACGCGGTCGACGTCTCCTCCCTGCCCGACCTGGCGTCGATGAGCAAGGGCGAGGGGTACGTCGCCCGCCAGGTGGCCGGCTGGACGGGACGGATGGCGAACGCCCGGACCGACGACACCGGCGACTGGTCGGACATCACCGACTGGCTCGACGCGCACCAGCCGGCCGACGTCGGCCAGGTGATGATCCACAACGACTTCCGCTTCGACAACCTGGTGCTCGCTCCTGACCTGAGCGCCGTGCTGGGCGTGCTCGACTGGGAGCTCGCGACGGTCGGCGACCCGCTGATGGACCTCGGCTCGACGCTGGCCTATTGGGTGGAGCCCGGTGACGACGAGTTCTTCCTCGCGTTCCGCCGGCAGCCGTCGACGGTGCCGGGGATGTGGACGCGGCAGCAGCTGATCGACCGGTACGCCGAGCTGACCGGGCGCGCGATCAGGCCGGAGCAGTGGCGGTTCTACGAGGTGATGGGCCTGTTCCGGCTGGCCGTGATCGCGCAGCAGATCTACTACCGCTACTTCCACGGCCAGACCACGAACGAGGCCTACGCGATGTTCGGGCCGGCCGTCGGCTACCTCGAGCAGCGCTGCCGCTCGCTCCTCGCGCAGTAACCGCGTGTCCGACCAGGTTGCCAACGCAGCTGTAGCGACCGGGCTCGGCTCGGTCGTCGCGGTGCTGCTGCTCGTCCCGGTCGCGGCCTTCGAGTACCGCCGCGACGGCAAGCTGGGGCCCGGCGACCTCGCGATCCTGCTCTCGGGCGCGGTCTACGGGCTGGCGCTGTGGACCTACACGCTGCTGCCGATGCCGAAGACCGACCACTACCACTGCAAGGGCAGGCAGACCACGCCGTTCGGGACGATCCGGACGATCGGTTTCCAGGACCGGCACGGGATCGTCTGGCTGGTGCACGACCCGGCGTTCCTCCAGGTCGCCCTGAACGTGCTGCTGTTCGTGCCGCTGGGCTTCTACGTGCGCAAGCTGCTCGGCCGCGGGGTGGTCGTCGCGACGGTGCTCGGGTTCGGCATCTCGCTGCTGATCGAGACGACCCAGGCGACGGGGGACTGGCACCTCTTCGGCTGCGCCTACCGGAAGTTCGACGTCGACGACCTGATGGTCAACACCCTCGGCGCGCTGGCCGGCTCGCTGCTCGCCGCGCTCGTCGTCCATCACCGGACGGGCAGGATCGTGCTGCCCACGCACATCACCTACGGCCGCCGCCTGGTCGGCATGGTCAGCGACGTGCTGTTCGTTGCGCTCACCGGTGCGGCCGTGGTCGTCCTCTGGAAGGCCGCTTTCCACTACGGCCTGCAGCACGGCTACCGGGCCATCGACGAGGACCTCCGCACGGTGCTGCAGTGGGGCGCGCCCGGCGTGGCCGAGGCCGTGCTGGTGCTCGGCTTCGGGCGGACCTTCGGCGAGTGGGTCGTGTCGGTCCGGGCCGTCGCCCGGCGAAGTCGCCTGACGCCGGTCTCCCGGGTCGTGAAGCTGGCCGCCGGCGTCGGGCCGATGCTGGTCGTCGGCTTCCTCGCGCCCTCCTGGTCGACCGGGGCGCTGCTGGGCTACGCGTTGCTGACCGCGGCCGTCGCCCTGCCGACCCGCGAGCACCGCGGGCTCTCGCACGTGGTGGCCGGCATGGACCTCGCGATCGCGGGCGACGAGGATGGCGCCTGATGATCACCGTCGACCCGAACGCCGCGGAGCCGCCGTACGAGCAGATCCGCGCCGGCTTCGTCGCCCTGATCGACCGGGGCGAGCTGCGGCCGGGCGACCGGCTGCCGACGGTCCGTCAGCTCGCGCAGGACCTCGGTGTCGCCGCCAACACGGTCGCCCGCGCCTACCGCGAGCTCGAGGAGACCGGCCGCATCGACACCCGCGGTCGCTCCGGCAGCTTCGTCGCGGGTCGCGGGGTCGACCGCGAGGCCCGCGCCGCGGCCCGTGCGTACGCCGACCGGGTCCGTGAGCTCGGCCTCGACCCGGCTGAGGCGCTGCGGCTGGTGCAGCGGCTGCTCGAGCCCTAGATCAACCGCTTGAGCACCGGCAGCGGGGCGTGCCTCATGACCGGGGCGAGGGCGGCCCAGGGCAGGGGCGGGACGCAGGCGTCGGCGACCTCCTTCTCGATGGCGGAGACCATCGCCCGCACGCCCTTCTCTGTGGAGGCCATCAGCGGCGTCCCCTGGTCGACCTTCTCGTTCATCTCCGAGCGGATGTAGCCCGGGTAGAGCACGGTGACCTTGACCCGCTTCTGCAGCTTGGTGCCGTAGAGGTCGGCCCGGACCCCCTCGGCGAGGCTGGCGACACCGGCCTTCGTGGCGGCGTACGTCGTGATCGAGCCCGGCATCCCGCGCAGCGCCGACATCGACGACACCATCACGAGGTGGCCGGACTCCTGGGCGCGGAAGATCTCCATCGCGGCCTCGGTCTGGGCCAGGGCGCCGACGAAGTTCGTCATCGCGGTGGCGAGGTTGGCGTCGAACCGGCCGGTGCCCAGCCGCGCGCCCTTGCCGAGCCCGGCGTTCACGACGACCCGGTCGATCCGGCCGAGCTCGTCGCGGAAGGAGCGGAAGGTCTCGAAGACCGCGTCGTGGTCGGTCACGTCCAGCGCGCGCACGGCGACCCGGATGCCCTCGTGGTCGCTCTCCAGCTCCGACCTCAGCTCCTCGAGCCGCTCGGTGCGGCGCGCGCAGAGCGCGAGGTCGTGGCCGAGCGCTGCGAACTGGCGGGCCATCTCCGCGCCGAGCCCGCTCGAGGCGCCGGTGATGAGGATCGTCTTGGTCATGGGGGCGAGTCTGCCGCAGGCGGCAACATAAAGTCAGTCTTGACTGTTTGTTTCTCGGCAGACATGCTGACCCGGTGACCGCCTCGACCTCCGCCCGCGTGCCGCAGGAGGAGCGCACCCGCGCGATGCGGCAGCGGCTGATGGAGGCGGCGTTCGAGCTGCTGGTCGAGAAGGGCTACGGCGGCACCACGACCACCCTGGTGTCCGAGCGCGCCGGTGTCAGCCGCGGTGCGCAGCTGCACCACTTCCCGACGAAGACCGACCTCGTCGTCGCCACCGTCATCCACGTCACCGAGCGGCGGGCCGAGGAGATGCGGTCCGCCACCGCGTCGCTGCCCAAGGGCCAGAAGCGGACCGAGGCGGTCGTCCGGATGCTCGGCGAGCTGTTCACCGGTCCGGTGTTCAGCGCCGCGCTCGAGCTCTGGGTCGCCGCCCGCACGGACCCGGCGCTGCTGGAGGTCGTCGCGCCGCTGGAGTACCGCATCGGCCGCGAGACCCACCGGCTGACCGTCGAGCTGCTCGGCATCGACGAGTCGCAGCAGGGAGCGCGCGAGCTGGTGCAGGGCACCCTCGACCTGGTCCGTGGCCTCGGCCTGGCCAACACGATCAACGACGACGCCAAGCGGCGACGCCGGATCCTCGACCAGTGGGCGCGCACGCTCGATGCCGCGCTGCACCCTGCCGGACGGAAGGACGACGAGTGAGCAACGACGTGTTCGAGGGGGTCCTCGCCGACCTGACGACCGAGGGCGACCGGCTGCGGTCCGCGGTCGCCGGCCTCGACGAGGCCGGCTGGGCCACCCCGACCCCGGCCGAGGGCTGGACCGTCGCGACCCAGGTGGCGCACCTGCTCTGGACCGACGAGGTCGCGGCACTCGCGGCGAACGCCCACACGCCCGAGGGCAAGGAGGCCTGGGACGCAGTGGTGCTCCAAGCGATCGAGGACCCGACCGGGTTCGTCGACGCGAGCGCGCTGGCGATCAGCGGCAGCACCGCTCCGGGGGACCTGCTGGCACGCTGGGACGCCGCACGCGCCGGCCTCGGGGACGCCCTGCGCGCCGTGCCCGACGGGCAGAAGATGCCGTGGTTCGGCCCGCCGATGTCACCCACCTCGATGGTGACCGCGCGGTTCATGGAGACCTGGGCGCACTCGCTCGACGTCCACGAGGCGCTCGGCCTGGACCCGGAGATCACCGACCGGATCCGGCACGTCGCCCACCTCGGCGTGCGCACCCGCAACTTCGCCTTCGTCAACAACGGCCTCGAGGCGCCGGCCGAGGAGTTCCGCGTCCAGCTGGTCGCGCCGAGCGGCGAGACCTGGGCGTGGGGTCCCGAGGACGCCGCCCAGACCGTGACCGGATCCGCCTACGACTTCTGCCAGCTGGTCACCCAGCGGGTCCACCGCGACGACACGGACCTGGTCGCGACCGGGGCCGACGCGGACAGGTGGCTCGACATCGCCCAGTGCTTCGCCGGGCCGAGCGGCGAGGGAAGGGACCCGCGGTGACCCTTCGAGACGCCTCGTCCCTCGGCTCCTCAGGCGCCGGCGTGCTCCGGGTGGCCAACTGCTCGGGCTTCTACGGCGATCGCCTGTCCGCGCTGCGCGAGCAGCTCGAGGGCGGCCCGGTCGACGTCATCACGGGCGACTACCTGGCCGAGCTGACCATGCTGATCCTCGGCAAGGACACCTTCCGGGACCCCGACCTCGGGTACGCCCGCACCTTCCTTCGCCAGCTCGAGGACACGCTCGGCACCGCGCTCGAGAAGGGCGTCCGGATCGTCTCCAACGCCGGCGGCCTCAACCCGGCGGGTCTCGCGACGAAGGTCCGCGAGCTCGCGACCGGCCTCGGCCTCGACGTCGCTGTCGCGCACGTCGAGGGTGACGACCTGCGGCCGGAGGGCCTCTTCGAGGGCGCGCTCACGGCCAACGCCTACCTCGGCGCGTTCGGCATCGCCCGCGCGCTCGATGCGGGCGCCCAGGTCGTCGTCACCGGCCGGGTGACCGACGCGTCGGTCGTCGTGGGCCCCGCGATCGCTCACCACGGCTGGACGCCGACGCAGTACGACGAGCTGGCCGGCGCGGTCGTCGCCGGTCACGTGATCGAGTGCGGGACCCAGGCCACCGGCGGCAACTTCTCCGGCTTCCGCGACCTGATCGAGGCCGGCGCCCCGATGGACCGCCCGCTCGGCTTCCCCATCGCCGAGATCGCCGCCGACGGCTCCAGCGTGATCACCAAGCACGAGGGGACCGGCGGCGCGGTCACGATCGACACGGTCACGGCGCAGCTGCTCTACGAGATCCAGACCACGCGCTACCTCAACCCCGACGTCACCACCCGGCTGGACAGCATCCGGCTGACCGACGACGGGCCGGACCGGGTCCGGATCAGCGACGTGACCGGCTGCGCGCCGCCGAAGCGGCTCAAGGTCGCGGTCAACACCCTCGGCGGGTTCCGCAACCAGATGGAGTTCGTGCTCACCGGGCTCGACACCCGGGCCAAGGCCGAGTGGGTGCGCGACCAGCTCGAGGGGCAGCTCACCGCCGCCGAGGTGAGCTGGCGGATGGGCACCGCTCCGCAGGGGGACTCCGAGACCGAGGAGGGCGCGTCGGTCCTGCTGCGCTGCATCGTCAAGGACCCGCAGATGGACCCGGTCGGCAAGGCGTTCACCGGCCCCGCCGTCGAGCTCGCACTGGCGTCCTACCCGGGCTTCACGATGACGGCGCCGCCGGGCAAGCCGTCGCCGTACGGCATCTACACACCGGAGTACGTCGACCGCGACGTCGTCGAGCACGTGGTGGTGCACGCCGACGGCACCCGCGAGACCATCGCCGACCCCACCGAGTTCGTCGAGGACGTCGCGCCCGAGGAGCTCGACCCCGACCTCGGCCGCCGGCCCTCGCCGTTCCCGGCGCCCCCGGACTCGATCACCCGACGGGTGCCGCTCGGATCCTTCGTGCACGCCCGCTCGGGCGACAAGGGCGGCGACGCCAACCTCGGCCTGTGGGTCAAGCACGACGGCTCGCCGAAGTACGAGGCCCGCGCCAACTGGCTCGCCAAGCTGCTCAACCCCAAGAAGGTCCGCGAGCTGATCCCCGAGGCGCTCGACCTCGACGTCGACGTCTACCTGCTGCCCAACCTCGGCGCGGTGAACGTGGTCGTCCGCGGCCTGCTCGGCAAGGGGGTCGCCGAGTCCACCCGCTTCGACCCGCAGGCGAAGGGGCTCGGCGAGTGGGCCCGCGCCCGCACCGTGCACGTCCAGGAGGACCTCGTATGAATCACCCCACGAACTTCTTCTCCCCCCATCGGGCCGGAACCGACCGCGGTCCTTGCGGAATACGCCTCCGAACAAGTTCGCGGGGACCCCGATGACGACCTTCGACCACGGCTGGAGCGACGACCAGCTCGCCCTCAAGCGGTCGGCCATCGAGTTCACCCGACGCGAGGTCACGCCCCACCTCGACCAGTGGGAGAGGGACGGCGAGCTCCCGCGGGAGCTGCAGAAGAAGCTCGCGCACGCGGGGCTGCTCGCCGTCGGAGTGCCCGAGGAGGTCGGGGGTGACGGCGGCACGCTGCTGGACATCTGCGCTCTCCAGGAGGGCTTCATGGAGGCCGGCTGGTCCGGCGGGGCCATGGCGTCGGCCTTCACCCACGGCATCGCGATCCCGCACATCGTCCAGCGGGGGTCGCAGGAGCTGATCGACACCTACGTGCGCCCAGTCCTCTCCGGCGACATGATCGGCTCGCTGGCGATCACCGAGCCCGGCACCGGCTCCGACGTCGCCGGGATCACCACCCGCGCGGTGCGCGACGGCGACGACTGGGTGATCAACGGCGCGAAGACGTTCATCACCTCCAGCGTGCGCGGCGACTTCGTGACCACCGCGGTGCGCACCGGCGACGACGGCGCGCACGGCATCTCGCTGATCGTGGTGCCGAAGGGCACGCCCGGCTTCACCGTCTCCCGCAAGCTCGACAAGATGGGCTGGCTCGCGTCCGACACCGGCGAGCTGTCCTACGAGGACGTGCGGGTGCCCGCGACCAACCTGGTCGGCGAGGAGAACAGCGGCTTCTACTACATCGCCGACAACTTCGTGACCGAGCGGATCTGGCTCGCGCTGATGGGCTACGGCCACGCCCTGCGCTGCCTGAACCTCGCCGCGGACTACTGCCGCACGCGGGAGACGTTCGGCAAGCCGCTCGTCGCGAACCAGGTCGTCCGGGCGAAGCTCACCGAGATGCACCGCCAGGTCGCGATCGCTCGCTCCTACACCCTCGAGGTGGCCCGCCGCTACGAGGCGGGCGAGCAGGTCATCGCCGAGGCGTGCCTGGCCAAGCAGACCGCGGTCGACACCGCCGTCTGGGTCGCCGACCAGGCCGTGCAGCTGCACGGCGGCATGGGCTACATGCGCGAGTCCGAGGTCGAGCGGCACTACCGCGACGTCCGCCTGCTGCCGATCGGCGGTGGCGCCACCGAGGTGCTCACCGACCTGGCGGCCCGACTCCTGGGGTATGCGAAGTGAGTGACGTGACGGAACGCCGCACGGCGATGCTCGAGAAGATCGAGTCGCTGCACGCCGAGCAGGCGAAGGCGGTCGCGGGTGGAGGGGAGAAGTACGTCGCCCGGCACCGCGACCGCGGGAAGCTCACGGCACGCGAGCGGATCGACCTGCTCGTCGACGAGGGCTCGGCGTTCCTCGAGCTGATGCCGCTGGCCGGCTGGGGCAGCGACTTCAAGGTCGGAGCCAGCCTGGTCACCGGCATCGGCGTCGTCGAGGGCGTGGAGTGCCTGATCGTGGCCAACGACCCGACGGTCAAGGGCGGCGCCCTCAACCCCTGGTCGTTGAAGAAGTCCTTCCGCGCCGCCGAGATCGCCGAGAAGAACAACCTGCCGTCGATCAACCTCACCGAGTCCGGCGGCGCCGACCTGCCCACCCAGAAGGAGATCTTCATCCCGGGCGGCCGCGGCTTCCGTGACCTCACCCGCTCCTCGGCGCGGAAGCTCCCGACCATCTCGGTCGTGTTCGGCAACTCGACCGCGGGCGGTGCCTACGTCCCGGGCATGAGCGACTACGTGATCATGGTCAAGGAGCAGGCGAAGGTCTTCCTGGCCGGCCCGCCGCTGGTGAAGATGGCCACCGGCGAGGAGTCCGACGACGAGACCCTCGGCGGCGCCGAGATGCACTCGCGGGTCTCCGGCCTCTCCGACTTCCTCGCGGTCGACGAGCGCGACGCGATCCGGCTCGCACGGCGTACGGTCGCCCGGCTCAACTGGCGCAAGGCCGGCGGCCAGCGCACCGTGCCTGACTACAACGAGCCCGACCTCGATCCCGACGACCTCCTCGACCTGATCCCCACCGACCTCAAGGAGCCGTTCGACCCGCGCGAGGCGATCCTCCGGATCGTCGACGGCACCGGGCCGGGCAACGAGGTCCCCTTCGACGAGTTCAAGCCGCTCTACGGCTCGGCGCTGTGCGTCGGCTGGGCGCGGCTGCACGGGCACCAGATCGGCATCCTCGCCAATGCGCGCGGTGTGCTGATGAGCGAGGAGGCCCAGAAGGCGGCGCAGTTCATCCAGCTGGCCAACCAGAAGGACACCCCGCTGCTGTTCCTGCACAACACGACCGGCTACATGGTCGGCGCGGAGTATGAGCAGGGCGGAATCATCAAGCACGGCGCGATGATGATCAACGCCGTCTCCAACTCGAAGGTGCCGCACCTGACGGTGATCATGGGCGCGTCCTACGGAGCGGGCAACTATGGCATGAACGGCCGGGCCTACGACCCGCGCTTCCTCTTCACCTGGCCGTCGGCGAAGTCCTCGGTGATGGGTCCGGCCCAGCTCGCCGGCGTGCTCGAGATCGTCGCCCGCCAGTCCGCGGAGTCGAAGGGCGAGGTCTTCGACGCCGACGGCTTCAAGGGCATCAAGGAGATGGTCGAGGCGCAGATCGAGGAGCAGTCGCTGCCCTACGTCCTCTCCGGGATGGTGTACGACGACGGGGTCATCGACCCCCGCGACACCCGCACCGTCCTGGGCATCTGCCTGTCCGTCATCGACAACCAACCCATCGAGGGCGCCATGAACTTCGGCGTCTTCCGCTTGTGAACGGGGCGACTGAGATGACCACGATCAACCGAGTCCTCGTCGCCAACCGCGGCGAGATCGCGCGCCGGGTCTTCGCGACCTGCCGCCGGCTGGGCATCGAGACTGTCGCGGTGCACTCCGACGCGGACGCGGCACTGCCGTTCGTCGCGGAGGCCGACGTCGCCGTACGCCTGCCGGGGAGCACGCCCGCCGAGACCTACCTCCGCGGCGACCTCGTCATCGAGGCCGCCAGGCGGGCCGGCGCGGACGCGGTCCACCCGGGCTACGGCTTCCTCTCCGAGAACGCCGAGTTCGCGCGGGCGGTCGCCGACGCCGGGCTGACCTGGATCGGACCGTCGCCGGACTCGATCGAGCGGATGGGCTCGAAGATCGAGTCCAAGAAGCTGATGGAGGCCGCCGGCGTGCCGGTGCTCGGCAACCTCACGGCCGACACGGCCACCGAGGCCGACCTCCCGCTCCTGGTCAAGGCGAGCGCCGGCGGCGGCGGCCGCGGCATGCGGATCGTGACCCGGCTCGAGGACCTGGCCGACGAGGTCGCCAAGGCCTCGGCCGAGGCGGAGTCCGCGTTCGGCGACGGGACGGTCTTCGTCGAGCCGTACGTCGAGAAGGGCCGCCACGTCGAGGTGCAGGTCGTGGGCGACGGGACCGACGTGGTCGTGTTCGGCACCCGCGACTGCTCGCTGCAGCGCCGGCACCAGAAGGTCGTCGAGGAGGCGCCCGCTCCGGGCCTGTCCGACGCGACCCGCGAGGCGATCCACGAGGCTGCGCGCGCCGCCGCGGCATCGGTCGGCTACGTCGGCGCCGGGACGGTGGAGTTCCTCTACGACCCGGCCAAGGAGTCGTTCTACTTCCTGGAGATGAACACCCGGCTCCAGGTGGAGCACCCGGTCACCGAGCTGATCCACGGCGTCGACCTGGTCGCGCTGCAGATCGCGGTCGCCGAGGGGCGTGGCGTCGACGCATCCGTTGGTCGAGTAGCCGCCGAGGAACGAGGCGGCGTATCGAGACCCACCGGGCACGCGATCGAGGTACGGCTCTACGCCGAGGACCCGTCGAGCGACTACGCGCCCCAGACCGGCCGGCTCCTGGAGCTCGACCTCGACCACGACCTGGAGTTCGGCACCGCGTTCGAGGGCGTCAGATCCTGCATCCGGCTCGACTCCGGTTTCGAGACCGGCAACGAGGTCGGCACGTTCTACGACGCGATGCTCGCCAAGGTGATCGCCTACGCGCCCACCCGCGAGCAGGCGGCGCGGGCGCTCGCGCGCACCCTGGAGAAGGCGCGCATCCACGGCCTCGTGACCAACCGCGACCAGCTGGTCGCGTCGCTGCGGCACCCGCAGTTCCTGGAGGCGGACCTCGCGACGTCGTTCTACGACGACCACCCCGGCACCAGGGAGCGCGCCGCAGCGGACGAGCTGCTGCCGTTCGCCGGGGCCGTCGCGCTCGCCGAGCACCGGCGGCTCGGCGCCCCGGTGCAGCGGCAGATCCCAGCAGGGTTCCGCAACGTCGTCGCGCAGCCGCAGTCGACCCGGTTCGCCGTCGACGGCGAGGAGACGGACGTGCGCTGGTACGGCGGCCGCGAAGGCTACTCGCTCGCCGAGGACGCCACCGTCGCCGTGGTCTCGGCGTCGCCGCTGGAGGTCGTGGTCGACGTCGCCGGCGTGACCCGCCGCTACCGCACCCGCGTCGTGGACCGGGCCGTCCTCGTGGACGGACCGCAGGGCGGTGCGACGCTGCACGTCGTACCCCGGTTCGTGGACCCGGCCGACCAGGTGGCCGAGGGTTCGCTGCTGGCGCCGATGCCGGGCAGCGTGATCGCGGTGCACGCCACCGTCGGCGAGGAGGTCGCCGAGGGCCGGCCGATCCTGGTGATGGAGGCCATGAAGATGCAGCACACCGTCGCCGCGCCCTACGCCGGCACCGTGACCGAGATCGCCGCGTCCGCCGGCGACCAGGTGGAGGCGGGCTCCGTGCTCGCCGTCGTCACCCCGACCGTGGGCACCACCGACACCGACAACGAAGCAGGAGAAGACGCATGACCGTCCCGTTCACCGAGTCGGAGGAGCGCCTCGCCCTCCGCGAGTCCGTCAAGGCGCTGGCGAGCAAGTACGGCTACGCCTACATGGCCGAGCAGGTCCGCAAGGGTGAGAAGACCACCGATCTCTGGAACGACTTCGGCAAGCACGGCTTCATCGGCGTCAACATCCCCGAGGAGTACGGCGGCGGTGGCGGCGGCATGGGCGACCTCGCCGCCGTACTGGAGGAGGCCGGCGCTGCCGGCTCGCCGTTGCTGATGATGGTCGTCAGCCCCGCGATCGTCGGGTCGATCCTCACCCGGTGCGGCACCGACGAGCAGAAGCAGAAGTGGCTGCCGGGCATCGCGAGCGGCGAGACGGTCGCCGCGTTCGCGATCACCGAGCCCGACGCCGGCTCCAACAGCCACCAGATCACCACCACCGCCCGCCGCGACGGCGACGAGTGGGTGCTCAACGGCCGCAAGGTCTACATCTCCGGCCTCGACGAGGCCGACGTCGTGCTGATCGTGTCCCGCACCGAGGACGCCAAGACCGGCAAGCTGAAGCCGGCGCTGTTCCTCGTGCCGACCGACGCCCCGGGCCTGGAGTTCCAGCACATCCCGATGGACTTCGTGGCGCCGGAGAAGCAGTTCTCGGTCTTCATCGACGACGTCCGGGTCCCGGCCGATGCCCTGGTGGGCGACGAGGACGGCGGCCTGTGGCAGCTGTTCGCGGGTCTCAACCCGGAGCGGATCATGGGTGCGGCGATGACCTGCGGGCAGGCGCGCTACGCACTGGACAAGGCCGTCGAGTACGCCAAGACCCGCAAGGTCTGGAAGGACGTCATCGGCACCCACCAGGCGATCGCGCACCCGCTGGCCAAGGTGAAGATCGAGCTCGAGCAGGCCCGGCTGCTGATGCAGAAGGCGGCGGCGCTCTACGACGCCGGCGACGACTTCACGGCCGGCGAGTACGCCAACATGGCCAAGTACGCCGGCGGCGAGATCGCCTGCAACGCGCTGGACGTCGCCGTCCAGACCCACGGCGGCAACGGCCTCGCCTCCGAGTACGGGCTCGGCAACCAGCTGGTCGCCGCCCGCCTCGGCCGGATCGCCCCCGTCAGCCGGGAGATGATCCTCAACTTCGTCGCCATGCACTCGCTCGGGCTGCCCAAGTCCTATTAGGCCGAGCGTGTCGCAGATCGAACGACACGCCGCCGGCCCCGCAGTCGATGCCCGCGCGGTGCGAGCCCGTCGGGCGGCCAGACCAACACCCACCGTTTAAGGAGAAACAGATGCCCGGACGCCGGTCCCCCTGGATGGACCAGGACCTCGACGACTTCCGCGACCTCGCGCGCACCTTCTGCGAGAAGGAGATCAAGCCCAACGTCGAGAAGTACATCGCCAACAAGCAGGTCGACCGCGACCTCTGGAACAAGGCCGGCGAGATGGGCCTCCTGTGCGCCTCGATCCCGGAGGAGTACGGCGGCGGTGGCGGCACCTTCGCGCACGAGGCGATCCTCATCGAGGAGCAGGCGCGCGTGACGGACACCTCCTGGGGCGCGTCGCTGCACAACGGCATCGTGGCCCACTACCTCCTGGCCTACGGCACCGAGGAGCAGAAGCAGGAGTGGCTGCCCAAGATGGCCAGCGGCGAGGTCGTCGGCGCGATCGCGATGACCGAGCCGGGCACCGGGTCGGACCTGCAGAACGTGAAGACCAAGGCGATCCGTGACGGTGACGACTACGTCATCAACGGCTCCAAGACCTTCATCACCAACGGTGCCCAGGCCGACATGGTGATCACGGTGGCGAAGACCAACCCCGAGGAGGCGGCCGCCGGCATCTCGCTGATCATCGTCCCCACCGACACCCCCGGCTTCTCCCGCGGCCGGGTGCTCGACAAGATCGGCATGAAGGGCCAGGACACCTCCGAGCTGGTCTACGAGGACGTCCGCGTCCCGGCGGCCAACCTGCTCGGGACCGAGGAGGGCCAGGGCTTCATCCAGCTGATGCAGCAGCTGCCCCAGGAGCGCCTGATCGTGGCTGTCTCCAACGTCGCGGCGATGGAGCTCTGCTTCGACGAGACGATGCGCTACGTCCACGACCGCCACGCCTTCAACAAGCCGATCTGGGGCTTCCAGAACACCAAGTTCAAGATGGCCGAGGTCGCCACCGAAGCCCGCGTCGCGCGGTCCTTCGTCGACGAGTGCATCGAGCTGCACCTGGAGGGCAAGCTCGACATCCCGACGGTGGCGATGGCCAAGCTCTGGTGCTCCGAGCGCGCCCAGAAGGTCGCCGACATCTGCCTGCAGCTGCACGGCGGCTACGGCTACATGAACGAGTACCCGATCGCCCGCGCCTGGGCCGACCTCCGCGTCTCGCAGATCTACGCCGGCACCTCGGAGATCATGAAGGAGATCATCAGCCGGTCCCTCCCGGCCCCGAGCTGAGCGGCCCGGGCTGACCGACACCAGCCGCGCCGTCGCGGCGTCTGCGCAGGTCGTAGGGGCCGCGACGGTAGGTTTGCAGGTGTGGGGGTCGTAGCCGACATCGACCGGACGCAACGACGCGTGCCGGCGCTCGGCATACCCCTGGCGGTGATCTACAAGTTCTTCGACGACCAGGGCAACTACCTCGCCGCGATCCTCACCTTCTACGCCTTCCTGGCGATCTTCCCGCTGATGCTGCTCGCGACGTCGATCCTGGGGTTCATCCTCGAGGGCCGGCCCGAGCTCCAGCACGAGGCGCTGAGCTCGGTGCTGGCGCAATTCCCGATCGTCGGCGACCAGCTCGGTCGGCCGGAGGGCATCCACGGCTCGACGGGCGGCATCATCTTCGGCTTCCTGGGTGCGCTCTACGGGGCGGTCGGCCTCGCGCTCGCCCTGCAGAACGTCCAGTCGGCGGCGTGGGCGGTCCCGCGCAACGTCCGCCCGCACCCGGTGCTGACCCGCTTCAACAGCCTGCTCATCCTCGCGGTGTTCGGGACGGCGATCCTCGTCATCTCGATCGGCTCGGCCATCCTCACCTCGACCCAGCTGGTCGGTGAGCTGTCGCAGCACGCCTGGTTCCACTGGCTCGTGCGGTTGGTGACGGTGCTGGTGCTCGGCTTCGCCCTGACGCTGCTGCTGCGGATGGCCGCCGCGCGCACGATCAAGCACAACGTGTCGACCTCAGCGCCCGGCGGCTTCACGATCGCGGTGCTCTGGCAGCTCCTGCAGTGGCTGGGCACGATCTACGTCACCCGGGTCTTCGACAGCGCGACCACGAACAAGATGACGACGACCTTCGCCGTGGTGCTCGGCCTGATGGGGCTCATCTACATCGGTGCCGTCATGGGCGTGCTGGGCATCGAGGTCAACGTCGTGCTGGCGAGGCGGTTGTGGCCGCGCGCGCTGCTGACGCCGTTCACCGACCAGGTCGACCTGACCGACGCCGACCGCAAGGCCTACGCGATGTACGCGCAGATGCAGCGGCACAAGGGCTTCGAGACGGTCGCGGTCCGGTTCGACGGCCGCGACGGCGACACGCACGAGATCATGCTCGACCCGCGGACCGAGAAGGTCATCAAGCAGCACATCCCGGGCAAGCCGCCACGGCCGGAGGCCGCCGACGAGCCGACTCAGCCGATGCTGCTGGACGAGGCGGACCTGCCGCCCGGGCTCAGGTCTCGCGGAGCAGCTCGCGGAGACCGCTGATCGTGCGGTCGTCCAGGCCGAGGCCCTCACGCAGGTAGGTCTCCCGGTCGCCGTAGAGCTTCTCGACGGCGGCGTACGCCGACCGCAGGTACCCGGTGTCGACGACCAGGGTGGGCTCGAGCACGCGGACGCCGTCCTCGCCGAGGTGCTCGCGGATGGCGTTCTCGACCGCGGCCCGGCTGGCGCCGGCGAACGCGTTGGTCAGCAGGTAGTCGCTCTCGATCGTCGCGTCGTCGACGCCGGCGATGTGCTGCAGCAGCGCCGCGGCCCACCCGGTGCGGTCCTTGCCGGCCGTGCAGTGGAACAGCTGCGGACCGCCCCTGGCGAGCTGGCGGAACAGCTCGCCGTACGCCGTCCGCGACGACTCGACCTCGACGAAGCCCGTGTAGACGCGGTGCATCACGTCGATCGCCGCCTCCCGCGACTGGAGGCTCGCGACCTCCTCCATCGGGATGCCGATCACGTCGAAGTGGTGCCACTCGGCGCCCGGGATCTCGGCGTCCGGGTGCCGGTCGATCTCCCCCTGGGTGCGCAGGTCGAGCACGGCGGTCAGGCCGAGCCCGGTCAGTGTCGAGTGGTCCTCGTCGGACAGCTGGAGCTCGTTGGACCGGTAGAAGACCCCGCGCCGCATCCGGGCGCCGTCGACGGTCGCGTAGCCGGTGCCCGCGACGTCACGGAAGTTGTCGGCCGACGCGAGCCGGAGCAGGTCCTCGCCCTCGGCGCCCTGGAACCTGGCGTCCGCGCGGAAGTCGGTCATGGACGGAGACTATGCACCGCGCGGTGAACGACGTGGTGGCAAGGGCACGAACATCGAGGTGCGGGCGGCGTACTCGCGATAGGCGGGCCGCTGCATCATCGTCTCCTCCAGCGGACGGGCGCCGGTGACCCGCACCAGGAAGAAGGTCATCGTGGCCGGCGCGACGACGGTGGCGAGAGCCGCGACCCAGCCGCTGGCGACCCCGCCGGCGAGCCAGATGCCCCACCACACGCAGGAGTCGCCGAAGTAGTTCGGGTGCCTGGTCCAGCCCCAGAGCCCGGTGTCGAGGACGGCCGGGCGCGTGGCACGCGGCTGCCTCCGGTAGGCCGCGAGCTGCGCGTCGCCGACGGACTCGAACACCACGCCGAGCGCCCAGACGGCGACGCCGACGACGACCGCCGGCCACCACGGCGCGTCGAGGACGGCGCCCACGGTCACCGGGAGGGCGACCAGGCAGATGGCCGCACCCTGGACGAGGAACACCTTGCGGACGGCGACGCCCATCCCGACGTCGTCCAGCGGGCCGCCGAGCAGCCGCTCGTAGCGCGGGTCCTCGCCGTCGCCACTGCGACGGTGGATGTGCCACGACAGGCGCAGCCCCCACGCGGCGACCAGTGCGACCAGCAGCCAGGCCCGGCCCCGGTCGCCGGACGCGGCCGCCGCCCCCACAACGGCGGCCGCGAGGGCCGAGAGCGTCAGCGCGGCCCCCCAGGCCACGTCGACGACGACCACCCGGCCCTGGTGGCGGGCGACCAGCGCGGTGACGGTCATCGCGGCGGCGGCCACCGCCGCCACGACGGCGAGCGACACCAGGACGGCTGTCACCACGTGCGCTCCGCAGGCAGGTCGTGCGGTGCGCCCGGGCGGACCAGCAGGAGCTGGTCGACCCCCATCCGGCCGTCCCGGAAGGCCATCGACCCGCCCACGAGGTAGAGCCGCCAGACCCGGACCATCTCCTCGCCGACGAGCTCGGTGAGCTGGTCCACGTTCTGCTCGAACCGCTCGATCCAACCGGCGACCGTCTGCACGTAGTGCTCCCGGAGGGCGTGCACGTCGCGCAGCTCGAGGCCGGAGGCCTCGAGCAGGCCCGCGGTCTCGCCGACCGGCCGCATGTACATGTCGGGAGCGATGAACGACTCGATGAACGGGCCACCGCCCGGCCACGGCCCGGTGCGGGACATCTGCTGCACCAGGACCCGGCCGCCGGGGCGGACCGCGTCGTGCAGGACCCGCGCGTAGGTCGGGTAGTTGCGCTCGCCGACGTGCTCGCCCATCTCCAGCGACGCGACCGCGTCGTACTCGGCACCGGGGAGCGGTACGGCGTCGCGGTAGTCGCACAGCCGGATCTCCACCAGGTCCTCCAGGCCGCGGCGCCGCACCGCCTGCTCGGCGTACCGCTGCTGCTCGGCGGAGATCGTCACGCCGACGACCCGCGCGCCGAAGTGCTCGGCGGCGTGCAGCGACAGCGACCCCCAGCCGCAGCCGACGTCGAGCAGCCGCATGCCGGGCTCGAGGCCGAGCTTGCGGCACACCAGCGAGAGCTTGGCGTGCTGGGCCTCCTCGAGGCTCAGCCCGGGCGTCACGTGGTAGCCGCAGGAGTAGGCCATCGACGGGTCGAGGATCAGCGAGTAGAAGTCCGTCGACACGTCGTAGTGGTGGCTGATCGCGCTGCGGTCGCGCGCCTTGCTGTGCAGCCGGCCGCGGACCCGGGCCTGGGTCGCCGGCGGCGCGGGCGGCCGGCCGAGCAGGTCCAGGCCGACGGCGGTCCGGAGCGCGCCCGCCAGCGCGCGAAGCGACGGTCGCCCGGACCGCAGCCCGCGCTCCCTCGCGACGGCGAACGCGTGGGTCAGCGCCACGTCGAGGTCGCCGGGGACGTCCAGCTCACCGGTGACGTAGGCCTGGGCGGCGCCGAGCTCACCCGGGTGCCACAGCAGCCGGCGCAGCGCGTCCGGCGAGCGCAGCTCGACCAGCGGGGCGTCGGCCGGGCCGGCGACCGACCCGTCCCACGCGGCCAGCCGCACGGGGAGCTCGCCGCCCGCGAACGGCTCGACGGCGCGCGCGAGCCGGTCGGCGACGCGGTCGCCGGAGACGGTCCGCGGACGCTCGGTCACGGTGGTCATCGGTCCTCCCGGGTGAGCGTGATCTGGTGGTCGTCGATGTAGCCCGAGGCGAACCCGGCGCGGCTGTACTCCAGGTAGAGGTGCCACATCCGCAGGAACGTCTCGTCGAAGCCGAGCGCCCGGACGCGGTCGGCCGCGCCGCGGAACGCCTCGTCCCAGAGTCGCAGCGTCTGCGCGTAGTGGTGACCCATGGCGAACCGGTCGACGACCCGCAGCCCCGTGTTCCGGGCGGCGGTCTCCTCGATCGCGCGGACCGACGGCAGCGCGCCGCCGGGGAAGATGTACTTGGTGATGAACGTGTGGGTGTCCCGGGTCGCGACCATCCGGTCGTGGGGCATCGTGATCGCCTGGATCGCGACCCGGCCGCCGGGGGCGAGCACGTGGTCGAGGGTGCGGAAGTACGTCGGCCAGTAGCGGTGGCCGACCGCCTCGATCATCTCGACCGAGACCACGGCGTCGTACGCCGCCGCGGACGCCGGGTCGTCGAGCAGGGCGCGGTAGTCGCAGAGCTCGACCTCGACCAGGTGCGAGAGGCCGGCGTCGGCGATCCGCTGCTGCGCGAGGTGCTGCTGCTCGACGGAGAGCGTGATCGAGCGGACGGTCGCGCCACGGGCGGCGGCCCGGACCGCGAGCTCCCCCCACCCGGTGCCGATCTCGAGCAGCCGGGTCCCGGCGCCGACGCCGGCCTGGTCGAGGAGCCGGTCGATCTTGCGGTGCTGCGCGGGAACGAGGTCGGCCGCCGTGGCGTGCGCGGGATCGCTGAAGAGCGCCGAGCTGTAGGTCATCGTGGGATCGAGGAACAGCGCGAACAGGTCGTTGGAGAGGTCGTAGTGGTGCGCGACGTTCTCCTGCGTCGTCGCCCGCGCGCCGTGGTGGCTGCGCGGCAGCCGGTGCACGACGACGCCCCGGAGCCGCTGCAACGACCTCGGGATCAACCGGTCGACGTCCGCGGCGAGCACGGTGAGGAAGTCGCCGAGGGCGGCCGGGTCGTCGCCCTCGTCCCACGCGCCGGTCATGTAGGCCTCGCCGAACCCGATCAGCTGGTCCTTGGCGAGCCGGGCGAACAGCTCGTCGGGCCGGTGCACGTGGATCGCCGGACCGCCCCTGCCGAGCGTCTCCGCGGGACGGGTGCCGGTCGCGGCCAGGTGGACCGTGACGTCGAGGCGGCGGACGGCCGAGCGGAACAGCCGGCGGGCGATCCGGGCCCCGGGGCCGCTGGGCGGCACGGTCGCGAGGTCCGGCCAGCTGAGGAGGGCCGGGGTCTGGGTGGTGGCGGTCATCGGGCACCTTCCTGGTGGTGGACCGGTCGGGGTTGGACGGGCAGGCCGCGGAGCCAGAGGGCGACGCCGTGCGCCCGGATCAGGGCGGCACCGCGGAGACTGCTGAGGGCCACGCGGGGCGCCGGTGCTGGGCGGCCCACGAGCGACGCCTCGAAGCGGGCGCCGTCGGGGGTGCGCAGCCGGACCGCGACAGCGAGCCGTCCCGTCGCCGGATCGGGCGGGGGCGCGACGACCTCGTAGCTGCCGTCGGTGCCGTGGAACGGGGAGACGTACATGGCCTTGTCGACGGTGCCGACGCCGCGCCCGTCGGCCGGCACGAGGTAGGCGTGCCGGTCGCCGTAGGTGTTGTGCACCTCGACGACGGTCGCCGCCGGGGCGCCGCTGCGGTCGTGGTCGGGCCAGCACCAGAACACCGAGATCGGGTTGAAGCACTGACCGAGCGCGCGAGGGTGCGCGGCCATCAGCACCCGGCCGAGGGCCGCGTCGACGCCGTTGCGGGCGAGGAAGGCCTCGAGCCCGGCGCGGATCGTCGGTGCCCGGCCGGTGAAGTGGTCGCGCGCGGCGAACCGCCCCCGCAGCCAGCCGAGCCGGCCGTGGTCGGGCAGGTCGTCGAGGTCGACGACCCACAGGTGCGAGCGGTGCCGGAACGAGCGCTGCACCGGCTGGTGCCGGCGGTGCGTGATGGTCGTGGCGTACGTCGACGGGGCGACCGGCGTGGCCGCTTCGGCCTGGGCGGCCGGGGTGATCGCGGCGGCCGGCCAGCGCAGGCCGAGGCGCTCCACCGCGGCGAGCCCCGAGCGGGCGCCATCCTCGTGGAAGCCCCAGCCGTGGTAGGCGCCGGCGAAGGCGATCCGCCCGGTGTCGGCCTCCCGGAGCCGGGCGCGCGCAGCGACGGACGACGGGGTGTAGAGCGGGTGCTCGTAGTCGCGGCGCGCGATGACTGTCGCCGGGTCGACCAGGTGCTCGCCGCCGAGCGTGACCAGGTAGCGGGTGGCGGTGGGCAGTCGCTGCAGCCGGGTCAGGTCGTAGGTCACCAGGACCGCCCCCTGGTCCACCGTCGGCCGGCGGAAGTTCCAGGACGCCCACGCGTTGCGCGCGGAGGGCAGCAGGCGGGTGTCGGTGTGCAGGAGCGCGCTGTTGGCGGAGTAGGGCAGGGCGCCGAGCAGCTCGCGCTGGGCGTCGGTGGGGCAGGTCAGCAGGTCCAGCGCCTGGCGCGGGTGAGACGCGACGACGGCCGCGTCGAACTCCTCCACGCCGTGGGGTGTCCGCACGAGCACACCGGAGCCGGCCTCCGTCAACTCGACGACCGGCGCGCTCGTGCGGACCTCGCCACCGGCTCCCTGGACGGCGGCGGCCACGCGCTCGACGTACGTCCGGGAGCCGCCGGCGACGGTGCGCCAGGTCGGGGACCCGAGGACGCCGAGCATCCCGTGGTGCTGGAGGAACGTGAACAGGTAGGCCGCGGGGTAGTCCGCCGCCACCGCGGGGTCGCACGACCAGACCGCGGCGACGAGCGGCTCGACGAAGTGGCGGCGGAAGTACGGCGTGAAGCGGCCCTTCTCGAGGAAGGTGGCCAGCGTCGTGAGGTCCTCGCCCGAACCGTCGGCCGCGAGCAGCCGCCGCGCACGCCGGTGGAACCGCGGGATCTCGGCCAGCATCCGCAGGTACCGCGGGTCGCGGAGGTTGGCGCCGGTCGGGAACAGGCCGCGGCGGCCGAGTGCGCCGGCCCACTCCAGGCCGCTGCCCTCGTCGCTGATCGACATCGACATCTCCGACGGCTGGGTCGGGACGCCCAGCTCGGCGAAGAGCCGCAGGAGGACCGGGTAGGTGCGGCGGTTGTGCACGATGAAGCCCGTGTCGATCGCGAGCTCACGGCCCGCGGGGTCGGTCACGAGGTGCGTGTCGGCGTGGCCGCCGAGCCGGGTGTCGGCCTCGAACAGCGTCACGTGCGCGCTGCGCGAGGCGACGTACGCCGCGGTCAGGCCGGCGACGCCCGACCCGACGACGGCCAGCCGTCGGGGAGAGGTCGTGGTCATCGGATCAGGTCGCGAGCGCGAAGAAGGCGATCGGGTCGCTGGTCGGCTCCGGCGAGCCGCCGTCGGGCTCGACCGTGATGCCGACGCCGGTGGCGTCGCTGGCGTCGCCGTCGAGCAGCACGGTCGCGTCCTGGTCGTCGGGCATCAGGCCGGCGGGCTGCATGGTGCCCTGCGGGGTCTGGAACCAGAGCTCGTAGGTACGGCCGTCGGGCGCGAGCGGCATGTCCTTGGTGACGATGACCGCCCGGCCCTCCGAGCGGGAGATGACGACGGTGGCCTGGGCGTCCCCGAGCTTCTCGGTGATGCGGGTGGCGTCGTCGGCGTCGAGGACCTTGTCGGCCGCGGTCTCCTGGACCTGGCCGCGGTCCGAGGACCACGGGTGCAGGAAGAACGCGCCGCCGACGGCCGCGATCAGCACGGCGACCGCGGCCACGAGCAGCGAGGTCGGGGCCGGGCGGAGCCGACGGCGGGTCAACGGCACGACGTCGGCGGTCGTCTGGGTCAGCGGCGGCAGCGGGCGGATCGTCTCGATCCCCTCGAGGATGCGGTCCCGCAGCTGCGGCGGCGGAGCGGCCGGCTGCACGGGGAGGCTCGCGGCGGTCTCGCGGAGTCCGGCCACCTCGGCGCGGCAGTCCGGGCATCGGCGCAGGTGCTCCTCGAACCGGGCGCGCTCGGCGTCGTCGAGCGCGTCGACGGCGTACGCGCCCGAGAGGGCGTGCACGTCGTTCATGTGATCGGTCATGTCCCTACTCCGATCGTGTCGCGGAGCCGGATGAGGCCGTCGCGAATCCTGGTCTTTGCTGTCCCGACCGGCAGGTCGAGGAGGGCGGCCACCTCCGTGTGGGTGTAGCCGCCGAAGTACGCCAGCTCGATCGCCTCGCGCTGGACATCGGTGAGCTGCGTGAGCGCCGCCCGGACCCGGCGCGCCTCGAGCGAGGCGTGCGCGGCCTCCGCGGTGGCGTCGTGGTCGATCGTCTGGTTGCGGTGGTGGTAGGTCGCCTCCCGACGACCGCTGGCCTCGGCGCTGCGGACCCGGTCGACCGCCTTGCGGTGGACGATCGTGAGCAGCCAGGTCAGCGCGCTGCCCAGCTCGGGATCGAACCGGCTCGCGGTCCGCCAGACGTCGAGGTAGGCCTCCTGGGTGACCTCCTCGGCCTGGGCCGGGTCGCGGACGACCCGGACCGCCAGGCCGTGGGCCCGGGGCGCCGTGGCGTCGTACAGCTCGGCGAAGGCGGCGCGGTCCCCGCGGGCGGAGCGCTGCAGGAGAGCGGCCAGCGCGTCCGGCTCGGCACCCGCGCCGACCGGCGCCCCCACGTGGGGGGCGCCGGCCCGCTCGTTGCGGCCTGGACCCATGATGGTGATCCTTCCGGGTCTAAGGCTGCCTGGCGAGGGTCACTTGACCCCGGTCAGCACCTTGTCGATGACGTAGACGGTCGCGTTGGCGGTCGGGATGTTCCCGCACAGCACGTTCGCGGTGACGGTGCCGTCCGAGACGGTCATCCCGCTCTCGGGGTCGCCCGAGATCGTCAGGGTGTCGCCGGCGAGGGTGTCGTGCTCGCCGCTGACGGCGCTCTCGTCGTCGTTCTCGCCGAGCACGTGGTGCGCGAGGATCTTGTAGAGCGTGCTGTCCTGGCCCTGCTCCGTGCCGCCCTTGACCAGCGCGTTGAGGTCCTTCTTGGGGATCTCGGCGAACGCGCCGTCGTAGGGCGCGAACACGGTGAGCGCCTCGGAGCCGTTGAGCGTGTCGGCGAGGCCGTCGATGGAGCCGACGGCGGCGACGAGCGTCTTGAGCAGCGGGTTGTTGCTCGCGGCGGTGGCGACGGGGTCCTTGACCATTCCGTCGAAGGAGCCGGCGCCGGAGGTCGGGACCTGCGAGCAGCCGTCGCCGAAGGTCTGCGAGCCGGCGTCGGAGGACATGGAGTCGCTGGAGCCGCCGGACTTGGCCGAGGAGTCCGACCCGCTCGAGCTGTCGTCGTCGCTGCCACATGCGGCCAGCGTCATCGACAGCGCGAGGCCGGCGACAGCGACGGTGGCGCCGCGGCGGAGGTGGTGGAGCTTCATGGTCTGGTGCCTTTCGGTCGAATCGGTCTTCTGAAGGTTGTTCGGCGCCGCAACCGGATCGGATTGCCCGCGGCCGAGAAAAACGTCGACCCGTCGCCAACTTCGCGACGGGTCGACGGAGGTACGGGTCAGGAGACGGTGACGATCAGCTCGTGCAGGCCGCTGGCGCCATTGGGGAACGGCTCGGCGCGGTCCGCGGTCTGCACCTCGCCGTCGCCGGTGACGGCGCGCGCGGAGACCCGGTGGGAGCCGGCGTCGGCGCTCCAGCGGTAGAACCACTGGCGCCAGTAGTCGTTGCCTCCGTCGGGGCCGAGGTTCGCGTCCTGCCACGCCCCGCCGTCGATGCTCACCTGCACCTTGGCGATCCCGCCGCGCTCCTGCGCCCAGGCGACGCCGCCGACGACGATGTCGCCCGCGTCGAGCTGGGCCAGGGCCTTGGGCGTGTCGATCCGGGCCGAGGGCTTGATGGGGGCGTCGGTCGCCCAGTCGCGCTTGGTCCAGTAGGCCTCGCGGTCGGCGTACGTCGTCAGCGTCAGGCGGGTGACCCACTTGGTCGCGCTGATGAAGCCGTAGAGGCCGGGGATCACCATCCGCACGGGGAACCCGTGCTCGCGGGGTAGCGGCTCGCCGTTCATGCCGACGCAGACCATCGCGTCGCGGCCGTCGGTGGCGAGGTCCAGGGGCGTGCTGATCGTCATCCCGTCGAAGTCGGTGGACAGGATCTGGTCGGCGCGGTCGCCGACGCCGGCCTTGTCGAGGAGGTCGGTGAGGCGTACGCCGAGCCAGCGTGCGGCGCCGATGTAGGGCCCGCCCACGCTGTTGGAGACGCAGGTCAGGGTGATGTCGCGCTCGATCAGCGGCATCGCGAGCAGGTCGTCGAAGGTGAGGACGACCTCCTTCTCCACGTCGCCGTCGATGGTCAGCGTCCAGTCGCCGGCGCTGAGGATCGGGGTGTCGAGGCGGGTGTCGACACGGTAGAAGTCGGAGTTGTCGGTCCGGAACGGCGTGATGCCGGGGACCTGCTTGTCCAGCCCGGTGGGCAACGCCCGGGCCGCGTCGGCGGCCTTGGGCAGGTTCACGTCCTCGGGACGGAGTCGGAGCTTGGAGACGACCTGGCCGGCGATCCCGCCCACCGCGGCGACCGCCGCGACGGCGCCGATCGCGAGGAGGACCCCCCGGCGACCGCCGGCCTCGGTGACGCCACTCTGCTCCCGCGCCAGCAGGACCAGGGCGAGGACGGCCACGACGGCTGCCAGCAGGCTGGGGAACAGGTCGGTGAGGGAGGCCTCCGGGCGCGTCATCACCGCGACCCCGGCGATGCCCACCAGGACGACGAGCAGCGCGGCGCCGTACCGCGTCCGGCGGCGGGCGATCAGCCCGGCGACCCCGGCGAGGATCAGGACGCCGGCCATCACCGAGCCGACCAGGACGCGCTTGTCGTTGGACCCGAAGTGCCGGATCGCCCATTCCTTCGCGGGCGTGGGCGTCAGGTCGATGACCGCGGAGCCGACGGCCAGCACCGGCGAGTTGGCCGGGTCGGTGACCGAGGCCAGCAGGTGGGCCAGGCCGATGCCGGCCAGGGTCGCGAGCAGGCCGTAGGCAGCCCAGAGCAGTCGGGTCCTCATGGGGATGGTTCGGAGCCGAGGCCCGTTCGGATGGCATCACGACAAAGAAACAGTCAGGACTGATTGTATTTTTGGTCCGAGTTCAGCAGGATGGCGAGCATGTCCGAGACACCGGAGACGCACGAGCTGGTCCACTACGAGGTCGCCGACCGGGTCGCGACCATCACCTTGGACTCCCCGCACAACCGGAACGCGCTCTCGCGACAGCTGGTGACCGAGCTGCTCGAGCGGATCGAGCGCGCCGAGGCCGACGACGACGTCCTGGTGGTGGTGCTGCAGTCCTCCGGGCGGGTCTTCTGCTCGGGAGCCGACCTGTCCGAGGCCGCCACCGTCCCGATGGAGGAGGGGGCCCGGGCGATCGTCGCCCTGCAGCGGCTCATCGTGACGATGGGGAAGCCGGTCGTCAGCGTGGTCGTCGGAGCGGTGCGGGCGGGCGGCATCGGGATCGTGGCTGCCTCGGACATCGCGATCGTCGCCGACGACGCCTCGTTCGCCCTGACCGAGGTCAAGCTGGGCCTGGCCGCAGCGATCATCAGCCTCACCGTGCACCACCGGATGAGCCCGCGCGCCGCGGCACTGACCACGCTCGGTGGCGAGGCCTTCAGCGGCAGCGAGGCGGCCTCGTACGGACTGGTCACGAAGGCGGTGCCCGCCGACGAGCTGGACGCGACCGTGGCCGCGACGGTCGCGAGCCTCGCCACCGGCGCGGCCCAGGGGCTGCGCGAGTCGAAGCGGGTGCTCAACCGCGACCTGGTCGCCCGGATCGACGCGGGTGCGGAGGAGATGATCGTCCTGAGTGCCCGCCTCTTCGGGTCCGACGAAGCGCGGGAGGCGATGACCGCCTTCCTGACCCGCAAGAAGGGCTGAGCCGGTCAGGCAGCGGCGGGCACCGCGGCGGGCTCGGCCGCTGCCCAGGCGCTCGGGCGTGGCACCGTGCGGACGTGGCGGGAGAGCGTCGGGATGAGGGCGACCAGGCCGCTGCACCCGCCGAGCACGGCGATCGCGGCCGGGCCGCCGAGCAGCGAGAGCAAGGTGCCGGCGAGGACCGGCGACAGGGGCAGGGCCGCCATCGCGAGGAACTGGGTCGAGGCCTGCACGCGGCCCACCAGCTCAGGTGGCGTGCGGGCCAGGCGGTAGGAGCTCATCCCGGTGTTGCCGGCGGGGTTGAGCAGCATCCCGGTGCCGAGCGCCGCGGCGACCACCGCGGGGTGGTTCCAGACCGCCATCGGCGCGACCAGAGGAAGGAACGCCCAGGCGACCGCGACCGTCAACCAGCCGGTCGGCACCCGGTCGAGGACCCACGGCGCGAGCACGGCGCCGACGATGCCGGCCGCGCCGGCGGTGGCCTCGACCAGGCCGATGTGCACGGCGTCGAAGCCACCGTTGATCAGCCGCAGGATCGCGGCGAAGAACAACGCGTTGATCGTGAGGTTCGACAGCGGACCCCACACCGCGAGGGTGCGGAAGAGCGGGCGTGACCAGACGAAGCGCAGGCCCTCGGCGAGGTCCTGCCTCGGAGACCGACGCGACCGGCCGGCCGGCGCGGTCAGGTCGGTGCGGAGCCGGCCGAGCAGCACCCACGAGAAGGCGAAGCTCACCGCGTCCGCGGCGAACGGCACCCACCGCGCCGCGGCGTACATGAGACCGCCTGCCGGCGCGCTGAGCAGCGTGGCCAGGTGGAGCCGGGCCTGGTTCTGGCTCAGGGCGGTCGGGAGGTCCTCGGCCGGCACGACCGCGCGGACGGCCTTCGCCTCCGCCGGTCCGAAGAGACCGGACGCTGCTCCCGTGAGGAGGGCGACGAGCAGAAGGTGCGGCGCCGTCAGGGCGTGCGCGAGGAGGGCCGCCACCAGCGAGGCGTAGAGCAGCGCGCCCGCAGCACTGGCCGATCGCATGACCCGGCGGGGGTCGACCCGGTCCACGAGCGGGCCGGCCGGGAGGAGCGCGCCCGCGAGTCCGAGGAGGTAGGTCGCCTCGGCGGCCGCGGCCAGGCCGGTCGAGCCGGTCAGTGCATAGGCGACAAGCGGGAAGACGAACAGCGACGCGCGGCTGCCGACCTCGCTGACCGTCTGCGCGACCCAGAGCACGCCGAAGTCGTGGTTGCGGCGGAGCGATCGGTACGACGACATATGCGCACCGTATGTTGCGCACTATTCATTGCGCAATAGATCGTGCGGAAGTGGTCTACCATTGTGTCGTGCCCTCGACGAACCGCCAGGTCCACGACCCCAAGATCCTGCGGGCGATCGCCCACCCGCTGCGCAACCGCATCCTCACCGAGCTGACCGCGACCGGGCCGATGCGCGCGGCCGACCTCGCGGCGGCCCTCGGCCTCCCGGCCAACCAGATGAGCTTCCACCTCCGCCAGCTGGCGAAGTACGGCCTGGTCGTCGAGGCCCCCGAGGCCGCACGCGACCGCCGCGACCGCGTCTGGCGCAGCGCGTCGGACGACGGCGTGCGCGTCGAGCTGAGCGAGATCGAGAAGTCTCCCGGCGGCCGGGCGGCGGCGGCCGTGTTCCGCCGGCACCGGGCCGAGTGGGGCCACGCGGTCGTCGACGCGGTCTTCGACGACGCGCGCCGCGATCCCGACACCCTGCGCACCGTGACGGAGAGCGCGGTCCGGCTCACCAAGGAGGAGGCCAGCGAGCTGGCCGCCGAGCTCGACGCCGTGGTCGACCGCTGGGCCGCGCGCACCCGAGGCGGTGCCGACGACCGCCGCACCTATCTGTGGTTCTCCGTCCTGCAGCCGCACCCGGAGGACCCGGACCCGCGCCGCACCTGACGACGCTCAGCCGACGGACACAGGCTCCGGCGCAGCCCCCGCGGTGCCGTCCGCTGCGCGCGCCTGGAAGCGACGGCCGGGGAGGGCGAACAGGCCGGCGAGCGCGGCGGCGAAGCAGAGGCCGGCGACGACCAGGCAGCCGGTGGTCAGCCCGGACAGGAACGAGTCCTGCACCGCGTGCAGCAGAGCCGGGTCGTGACCGGCGATCGCGACCGCCACGGGCACCGAGTCGCTCGCGCGGTCGGCCTGACCGGTCGCGGCGAACGCGCTGTCGAGGAGCCGGGACCCGAAGACCGAGGAGAACACCGAGCCGACGACGGCGACACCGAGCGTCGAGCCGAGCTCCCGGGTCGCGTCGTTCACCGCCGACCCCACGCCGGCACGGGCGGGCGGCAGCACGAGCATGATCGACTCCGTCGCGGGGGTGGAGACCATGCCCATGCCGAGGCCCATCAGCACCATCTGCGGGACGATCACGGTCCAGTACGGCGTGTCCACCTCCGCGCTCAGGGCGATCCACGCCATCGCCGTGCCGAAGAACGCGAGGCCGGTCACCACCACGACCTTGGTGCCGATCCGGGGCGCCAGGATCCCGCCCAGCACCGATGCGACCGCGATCGAGAGCGCGACCGGCAGGATCCGCGAGCCCGTCGAGAGCGGGCCGAACCCGCGGACCACCTGGAAGTACTGCGTGATCAGGAAGATGAACCCCGCGAGAGCGAAGAAGTTGGCGGTCACGGCGCCGCTCGCCGCGCTGAACCGGCGGTCGGTGAAGAGGCGGACGTCGAGCATGGGGTGCTCGGCCGCGCGCTCCACGAGGACGAACGCGGCCACGAGCACGGCCGAGGTCGCGAACCCGGCGAGCGTCACGGCACTGGACCAGCCGCGGTCCGGCGCCTCGATCACCGTGTAGACGAGCGTTCCGAGCATCGCGACGGAGACGAGCAGACCCCGGACGTCGAGCGCGGGCACCGAGCGGTCGCGGGACTCCGGCACCAGCCAGAACGCGAGCCCGGCGGCGACCAGCGCCATCGGCGCGAGGGCGAGGAAGATGCTGCCCCAGTAGAAGTGCTCGAGCAGCAGGCCGCCGGTCACCGGGCCGGAGGCGACGCCGACGCCGACGACCGCGCCCCAGCCACCGAGCGCGGCCGCGCGCTGCTTCCGGTCGGGGAACGCGTTCGAGATGATCGAGAGGGTCGCGGGGAAGATCATCGCGGCGAACGCGCCCATGCCGAAGCGCGCCGTGATGAGCGCGCCGGTCGAGTCGACCAGTGCGCCGAGCACGCTGGTCGCCGCGAAGCCGAGCAGGCCGACGATCAGGGCGGGCCGGCGTCCGTAGCGGTCGGACAGGCTGCCGAACGCCAGCACCAGCGCGGTGAAGGCGAGGTTGTAACCGTCCACGACCCACTGCAGGCCGCGGGTTCCGGCGCCCAGCTCCCGGGCGATGCTCGGCAGCGCGACGTTCACGATCGTGACGTCGATGTTGATCGCGAGCACCGCGACGTACACCGCGGCGAGGATCCCGGCTTTGCGGTTCATGGACGACTCCGAACATGTGGACAGTGTCAACATGGCAACGATGGCACGCAGTGTTGACGCTGTCAACATGCACCGTGGTTAGATGCGCCCGTGAGCTCCTACCACCACGGCAACCTCCGCGAGGTGCTCGTCGACGCCGCCGTCGCGCTGGGTCGGGAGAAGGGGCCCGACGGGGTCGTGCTGCGGGAGGTCGCGCGGCGCAGCGGCGTGTCGCACAACGCGGCGTACCGGCACTTCGCCGACCGCGAGGAGCTGTTGGCCGAGGTCGCCCGGGTCGGTCACCGGGAGCTCGCCGAGGCGATGCGGGCACGGGCGCGACGACTTCGCGTGAAGGACCCGCGGGAGCGGGCGCGCAAGCGGTTGCGCGCGACCGGGCAGGCGTACGTCGAGTACGCACTCGCGGAGCCCGGTCTGTTCGCGGTCGCCTTCGACAACGTGCACGACCTGGGGGACCTGGCCGGGGCCTACCAAGAGCTGGTCGCCGCGCTCGACGAGTGCGAGGCCACCGGCTACATGCCGCACGACAAGCGACCGGGAGCCGAGCTGACCTGCTGGGCCAGCGTGCACGGCTTCGCCATGCTCTACGGCCGCGGACCGCTGAGCGGCACGACCAAGCGCGAGCGCGACGCCGACCTCGCCAGGCTGTTGGACCGGATCGACGACTCCCTGACTCCCTGACCCGGTAAGGTAGACGACTTGCCGCCTCCGAAATCGGGCGGCAATCGGACGTCCAAGGGGAAGCGTCGGTGACGGATCAGTTGGTCGAGCGGGAGGTCTCCGCCGAGCAGTCGTTCGTGGATCGCGTCTATGCCCAGCTCGAGCAGGCCGGCAAGGCTGCCCAGGAGCTGGCGCGCGAGGGCCACTCCCGCGGCAGGCTGGGCCACGAGGGCGGCCTGGTCGAGCGGGACGCGATGGTGTTCCAGGCGGCCAAGCGCATCGCCCAGCTCGACGCCGCGCACGAGGGGCTGGTGTTCGGCCGGCTCGACCTGGACTCCGGTGTGGACCCCGAGCCGCGGTACGTCGGCCGGATCGGCCTGCGTGACGACAACCGCGACTCCCTGCTCATCGACTGGCGCGCCCCGGCCGCCGCCGTGTTCTACCAGGCGACGGCCGCCGAGCCGCAGCACGTGATCCGCCGGCGGGTGCTCCGCAGCACGGGCCCGAAGGTGGTCGGTGTCGAGGACGAGCTGCTGGACGCCGACGCCCTGGCGCAGGCCGAGGCGCAGGGCCGCGAGCTGCCGATCGTGGGCGAGGGTGCGCTGATGGCGCAGCTCTCCCGCGCGCGGGACCGGTCAATGCACTCGATCGTCGCGACCATCCAGGCCGAGCAGGACAAGGCGATCCGGGCGCCCGGCAAGGGCGTCGTCGCGATCAGCGGCGGCCCCGGCACCGGCAAGACGGTCGTGGCGCTGCACCGCGCGGCGTACCTGCTCTACAACGACCGGCGCCGCTACGAGTCCGGCGGCGTGCTCGTCGTCGGCCCCTCGGGTGTGTTCATGCGCTACATCGAGCGGGTGCTGCCCTCCCTCGGTGAGACCGCGGTCGCGCTGCGGTCGCTGGGCGAGGTCGTCGACGGGCTGCGCGCCACCCGGCACGACGAGCCGGCGGTCGCCGACATCAAGGGCTCGGAGCGGATGGCCGAGGTCATGCGCCGCGCCGCGCGCCAGCAGGCGCCCGGCAGCCCGACCGAGTTCCGCGTGTTCTGGCGCGACGAGCGGATCGTCCTGGACCGCTCCCGGCTCGGGCAGGTCCGCCGGTCGCTGATGTCCCAGGGCCGCCGCAACAAGCAGCTCCCGCGCGTGTCCGCCGCGCTGCTCGACGCGATGTGGCGCCAGGTCCGCGGCGAGCGCGGTCGTGAGCGGGGCCGGGAGGCCTTCGACGACGACATGCTCTCGCGCCAGGACTTCCTCGACTTCGCGCTCGGCTGGTGCCCGCCGCTCGACGCACCCACCGTGCTCGGCTGGCTGCACGACCCGGACTTCCTCGCCCGCGTCGCCGAGGGCGTGCTGGCGCCCGAGGAGCAGCGGGTGCTGACCAAGGCCTGGTCCGAGGGCGCCGGGCTGTCGATCGAGGACGTCCCCCTGGTCGACGAGCTGCGCTACGCGCTCGGCGACGTGCCGCAGCGCTCCGACGACGAGCGGGACGACCCGCTCGGCCTGATCGAGGGCGCCGTCGACATCCAGGAGCTGATGACCGCCTCGGACCGGGAGTACGCCACCGGCCGGGGCTGGACGCCGCCGACCCACAGCATCGAGGACGACGGATTCGCGCACGTCCTCATCGACGAGGCGCAGGACCTGACGCCGATGCAGTGGCGGATGGTCGGCCGTCGCGGACGCACGGCCTCCTGGACGATCGTCGGTGACCCGGCCCAGTCGTCCTGGCCGGTCCCTGCCGAGTCCGCCGCCGCGCGTGCCGCGGCGCTCGAGGGCAAGCAGGTGCACGAGTTCCACCTGTCGACCAACTACCGCAACTCCGCGGAGATCTACGCCCACGCGGCGGCGTACGCCGAGCGGGTCGGCCTCGACGCCGACCTGCCGGACGCCGTACGCCGAACGGGCACCGAGCCCGTCGACATCACCGGCGTCACCGACCTCGAGGCCGCGACCCGGGAGGCCGTGGTGGAGATGGCGCGGACGGTGAGCGGCACCGTCGGGATCGTGGTGCCGGTGGCCCGCCGCAGCGAGGTGAACTCGTGGCTCGCGTCGTGGCCGGAGCTGGCCGGCGACGCCGCGGGCGCCGCTCGTGCCGCCGCCGACGCGCAGTCGACCCCCTCGGGCGAGGACCGCGTCGTCGTGCTCACCGGCCTGGACACCAAGGGCCTCGAGTTCGACGGCATCGTGGTCGTGCGCCCCCAGGAGATCGAGGACGAGTCGGCGACCGGTCGGGCCACCCTCTACGTCGTCCTGACCCGTGCGACGCAGCTGCTGACGACGATCTCCTGACCCCCTCGCGTCGAACCCTCACTTCGAGCACGTCGAACCGTCACTTCGAGCACGTCGAACCCTCACTTCGAGCACGTCGAACCGTGGGTTGAGCGCGGCCGGTGGAGAGGGGAGTGCTCCCACCGGCCGCGCCCGCCGCGCCGTACCCCCACGCACGGCGCGGCCGCCGGAACGTCTCAGGTGTGGGGGTCGTGCTCGCCGCGCAGCAGGACGAGCGCCGCGAGCACGCGGCGGTTGACGTCCTCGGACGGCGGCAGGTCGAGCTTGATGAAGATCCGGGAGCAGACCGCCTCCACGGTGCGCGCGGAGAGATAGAGCCGGCGCGCGATCCCGGCGTTGGACTGGCCCTCGGCGATCAGCTCGAGGACCTCGAGCTCCCGCCGCGACAGCGGCTCGATCGGGCACCCGCGCGCCGGCTGCGCGGGTGCCCAGACGACGGCGGTCACCGGCTGGTGGGGAGGATCGGGCCGCGGCGGAAGCGCACCACCCGGGGCTTCGTCACCATCGGTCGGGGGCCGGTCAGCTCCAGGACCCGCGTCGCCTGCCTCTCCGCGGCGCGGAGGATCGCCAGGATGCCGACCTGCGAGCGGCGCAGCTTGGCGTAGGTGTCGGTGAACTCGTCCTCGCCCGTCCGTGCGTCGAGCTGGGCCTCGAGCATCCGCTCCCAGCGGGAGCGGAGCGCGATGAGCAGGCCCTCGGGGCCGTTGAAGTACGCCGACCACTCGGCGCGCCAGGGCAGGGCGCCGGTCATGTCGGCAGCCGCGGCCGCCTCCACCTCGTGGAAGATGCGGGTCCGCTCGTGGGTGTCGTTCCAGGTCATGTCGATGTTCCTTCCGGGGAGCCGGTGGTGGGGGTCACCACCCGACGGGGTTCACTGGAAGGAGGACCCGGAACCTGATCCCCCAGATACGTGGAAACTCGATGTATCTATGGCACTGGCCCGACGCTCTGTATGTGCGGGACCATGCAATCCGGCACGGTCCCGGAGGCGTGAGAGGAGGTCGGACGTGGACGCGACTCATCCGCTGGCCGATCTCGTCCGCGCCGCGCGCGAGGGCGACTCGTCCGCGTGGGACGCGATCGTGGAGCGGTTCCTGCCGCTCGTCGACGCGATCGCACGGCGGCACCGGTTGTCCGAGGCGGACGGCGACGACGTCAGCCAGACCGTCTGGCTGCGGCTGGTCGAGCACCTCGACGAGCTGCGTGAGCCAGCGGCCCTGCCCGGCTGGATCCGCACGACGGCGCGCAACGAGTGCCTGCGGGTGCTCGCGGCGCGCGGCCGGGTACGTCTGGTCGACCCGCAGGACGACACCGGGCTCGGGCTCGACGCGGTCGAGCTCGACGTCGCCGACGAGGAGCTGCTGGCCGCCGAGCGGCGCCAGCTGCTGCGGGAGGCGCTCGACGAGCTGCCGGCCGCACGGCGCGAGCTGCTCCTGCTGCTGCTGGCCGACCCGCCCGTGGGCTACGAGGCGATCAGCGAGCGCCTCGGGATCCCGATCGGGAGCATCGGACCGACCCGCGCCCGCGCGCTCGACCAACTACGCAGGACCCGTGCCCTCAAGGGCATCGGTCCGGAACTTGTGGGCGGAGACACCCGATGAGCACCTGGGACGAGATGACCGACGACGAGCTCCTTGCCGCGCTCGGCGAGGCGGTGGCCGAGCGGAGCGCGGTGAGCGAGCGGCGTCGGGAGGCCGCGCGTTCGGCGTACACCTGGCGGAGCGTGGACCAGGAGCTCGCCGAGCTCTTGCACGACTCGGCGCTGGACGCCGGGGCCGCGGTCCGGTCGAGCGCGGACGTGCCCCGGTCGATCTCCTTCGGCCGCAGCGGCCTGACCCTCGAGATCGAGGTCGAGGGCGACTCCGTGCTCGGCGAGGTGGTCGGCGAGGGTGCCGCCTCCGACCCGACCCAGCCGACGACCGTGACCCTCCTGCGCCCCGGTGGCGACGAGCGGCAGGTCGAGACCGACGCCGCCGGCTTCTTCCGCCTCCCCGACATCGGCCCCGGGCCCACCCGCTTCATCGTCGAGCGCGCCGGCTGGACCCTCACCACCCCCTGGGTCACCCTCTGACATCTCGCCGAGTCGGCTCAAGCTTGAGCCGACTCGGCGTCGTAGGGCCCGAGTTTCTGCCGACTCGGCGTCGTACGGCCCGAGTTTCTGCCGACTCGGCGAGCAGTCAGGTGAGCGGGCCGACGATCGGGAGGCCGCCGGTGGTGGTGGCGCCCTTGAGCACGGCGGCCCTGGCCTGCTGGGCGTTCTCGCCGGCGGCGCTCATCCGGGCGGCGATCAGGCCGGTGACGACCGGCGTCGAGAACGACGTACCGCTCCACTGCGCGAGGTTCTTGAACTGGCGGACCTGACCCTTGTTCGGCGGCTCGTAACAGGTGTAGGTGCCGGTGGGGAACGCGTTGACCAGGTCGCGGCCACGGGCGTAGACGTCCACCCACTCACCGTGGTTGGAGTAGTCGGACATCTTGCCGTCGGAGTCGACCGAGCCGACGCCGACGACCCACGGGAAGGCGGCGGGCCAGAACGGGTCGGTGCTGCCGTCGTTGCCCGCGGCTGCAACGACGATGGTGTCCTCGCCGTCGTCGAGACCGTGCGCCGCGGCGAGCATGTCGAAGCCGAGCAGGGCCATGTTCTTCCGGGTGTGCGTACCCGCCGAGATGCTGATGATCTGAGGGTGCTCGCGCTCGGTGAGCGCCTGGTGCAGCTGCAGGCAGATGTCGGACTCGTAGACGGCCCCGCCGTGTGTGAGCGCGCCCTCGACCTCAACCCGGCTGGCGGGCGCCATGCACTGGATGACCCCCGCGACGAAGGTGCCGTGCCCGCCGTAGGGGTGGATCGCCGGAGGGAGGATGACCTCCTCGTCCAGCGGCGAGGCCGGTACGACGCCGTCCATCCACGGCACCGCCGGATTGTCGAGCGCCCCCAGCCAGAGGCCGGTGTCGACGACGGATACGCGGATGCCCTCCCCCGCGGTCTCGTCCGGGTTCACGTCCGGCCAGGGACGGTCGGTGCGAACCGTTTGGGGCTCGGTGGCTGGGCAGAGGTGGCCGGTCGCCGTCACGTACAAGAGATGGTCAGGCGTCATCACCGGATGCTCGGTGTACACGCGGTAGCCGTCAGGATCGTCCTGCGCGGACGGGCGGAAAGCATCATCTACCTCGTCCAGGGTTGCGAGGACGTCGTCCCGCTCGTCGCGCCTGGAGGGGAGCCGCACCAGGATGCCTGTGTCTCCCGCTCGGTCCGGAACGCGGTCGAGCCTCCCGGCGTAAGTGTCCTGACGGTCGCCGAAGAAGCGGTCCAACCGCTCGAAGGTCTCGTCGTCGCGCACCAGCGCGTGACCCGGGCGGAACAGGTAGGCGGTGTCCGCGTCGTCCTCGGCGCGAGCGGCGCCGTCGGATCCTGCGGTGGCCACGTCGCCGCCCATCGCGTCCCGGACGACACCGACCTGGACCCGCAGCCTCTCCCGAGGGTCGTCCTTCGCGCCGTCGCCGCGACCCGGTGTCGGACCGGGGTCGCGGCGGATCCAGTCCCAGGGAAAGCGCAGCCGGTTCAGGACGACGCGAAATCGGGAGATCGGAACGGGGTTGCGGTCAGACTCCGACATGGCCACTCCTGGGAGATGGGAGGACGAAGCGGTCCGAGCCCCGCCGGCGCCGCTAACGTAGTGGCGCTCGGGAAGCGGCGTAAAGAGTGCTTCCCCTCAACCCTCACCTGTCGAGGTCGCCGATGCAGGACCTGCTCGACCAGGCTCTGGAGGACCCAGTCGAGGCACGTCGTCGTGCATCGCTCGTCCTCGAGACGAGCGCCGACCTTGTCGAGCGGTCGTACGCGCGACAGTCCATGGGCATCGTGCTGCGCGGCGCCGGCAAGGTCGACGAGGCGCTCGCCCAGCTGCGGCTGGGCTTGGCCGACGCTTGTGCCGCGGAGAACGCCGAGCGCGAGCGGGACCTGCGAGCGACGTTGGGGGGCACGCTCGCACATGCGGGGCGAACCCGTCAGGGCCTTCACGAGCTGGAGCGCGCGCTATCGGGCGCCCGAGGAGAGCTCGCCGCAACGATCAGGATGAGAAGGGCTGGAGTGCTGGCGCTCCTTGGTCGCCTCGACGAGGCGGCTCCGGAGATGCGTCGAGCGCTGAGCGAGTTCAGACGTGGCGGGAACCGCGGCTGGGAGGCCAGGACTCGGACGTGGCTCGGCCACGTCGAGCTGCGTCGCGGTGCGATCGCCGCCGCCGAGCACGAGATCGCGATCGCCGAACAGATGCTGCTCGAGGACCACGCCGACGTCGAGCGCTTGTACGCGCTGGAGAACCTCGCGGAGATCGCGGTGGCACGCGGAGACCTCGCTGGTGGCCTTCGACGGTATGCCGACGTGCTCGACAGCTACGAGCGTTGCGGCCTTACTCCGCGATCGGAGACGTTGGTGCTGTACGGAGGCACGTTGCTGGCGGCCGGCCTGGCTCGCGACGCGATCGACGTGGTCGAACCTGTTGCGACCGACCTTGCCGCCACGCCCTTGGAGATCGCAGAGATCGAGCTGTTCCTGGCGTGGGCAATGTCCGCCGCAGGGCATCATGTCGTCGCGCTGGACCGCGCTGTCCATGCTCGTGCGCAGTTCCGACGTCAGAGGCGCGGATGGTTCGAGCGTCGCGCCCGGCTCGTTGCCGTCCGCGCGCGGCTTGCGATCGGCAATGTCCGCGGCCTGGCCCGGCAAGCGACGTCAGTCGCTTCTCAGCTCCACGAGGAGCGCGCCGACGAGGCGCCGCTCGCGCTGACACTGGCCGGCCGGCTGGCGAAGGGTGACGAGCGGCGGCGGCTCTGGCTCGAGGCGGCGTCGTACCGCGACCGGCCGAACGGCCTGGTCCGTGCTGGTGCCTTGCTGGCGCGGGCGCTCGAGCGCGAGGATGCCGAGGACCGTGGCGGGGTCCTGCGGGCGTGTGCGGCGGGGCTGGACGCGATCGACGAGCACCGCCGCCTCCTGGGCAGCAGCGAGCTCCGGGCGCTGGCGACGACCCACGGCCGGGAGCTGACCACCATCGCGCTGCGGCATGCGGCGCACGACCCGCGGACGCTGCTGCGGTGGAGCGAGCGGACCCGGGCGACGGCGCTGGCGCAGCCGCCGGCGACGTCCGACGCGGCGACGATCCCCGAGTCGCTGGCGGCACTGCGGGACAACGGGCGAAAGCTCGCCGAGGCGCGGCAGGCCGGTGAGCCGACCGAGCAGCTGGAGCGTGAGCGGCTGCGGCTCGAGCGCGCCGTACGGTCCGAGCACCACACCCTCTCCGCGACCGCCGATGCGGCGCAGCGGCCGGCGACTGCCGAGGAGGTCGTCGCCGGCGTGGGCGACGGGTGTCTGGTCGAGCTCGTCGATGTGGATGGCGCGCTGCACGTGCTGGTCGTCCACGCCGGACGGGTACGGCGCCGCGTGGCCGGCACCACCACCGAGGCCGCCGATCTGCTCGGCCCGACGGCGATGCTGCTCCGCCGTGCATCCCGGGGCCGCCCGGCATCCACCGCGGACCTCGGTCGCCGACTCCAGGACACGATCCTGGGCGATGCCGCTCGGCTGATCCCCGACGGTCCGGTCACCCTCGCCCCGACTGCGCGCCTGCACGGGCTGCCGTGGGCGCTCCTCCCTGGGCTGCACGACCGCCCCTTCAGCGTGGTTCCGTCCGCGGGCCAGTACCTCCGTGCCCAGTCAGTACGCCGACCGCGAACCCGCCGCAGGGTGCTCGTCGCCGGCCCGGCGCTCGAGTCGGGCGGGGCCGAGGTGCCCGTGCTGGCGGAGCGGCTCGACGGTGCGGACCTCCTGGACGGCAACGCCGCCACCCTCGAGACCGTCCTCGATCGCATCGACGGCGCCGACCTGGTCCACCTCGCGGCGCACGGCCGCTTCCGCGCGGACAGCCCGCTCTTCTCGGCGCTCGACCTGGCCGACGGCCCCTTGACCGTGCACGACCTGGAGCGGGTGCGGCGGGCGCCGTACCGCGTGGTCCTCTCGGCCTGCGAGTCCGGCGTCCTCGCGCCGGTCGGCGCGGAGGAGCTCCTCGGCCTCGCCGCTGCCCTGTTCTCGCTCGGCTCCGCCGGCCTGGTCTGCAGCGTGGCGGAGGTCAACGACGCCGCGACCGCGGAGCTGATGGTCGCCCTCCACGACGGCCTCGCGCGCGGCCTGGACCCGGCGGCCGCGCTGCTCGAAGTACGGCAGCAGGCCGCCGATCCGGTCACGGCCGGCACCGCGGCATCGTTCGTCGCCCTCGGCGTCTGAGCAGACCTACTCCCGCCAGCAGGCGTTCGTCCGCTCCACCAGGTCGTCCACGACCGCCGTGAGCTCGCCGCTCCGCTCGAAGGCGGCCCGCTGCCTGCTCGCGCCGGCACCGGAGAGGACCCGGGGGACCGCGTCGGTGACGAGGTCGATGTCGCCGGTCGCCTCCAGCTGCTCGCGGACGGCGTCGACCAACCCGTCGAGCACCTCCCGCGCCGGCGCCGGCTCCGCGGTCCTCGGGTCGAGCAAGGCGGCGGACAGGCCGTAGCGCGCCGCGCGCCAGTGGGCCGCGCGCAGCATCTCGACCCGCCACAGGGGTGCGTCCGCGCCGGCCAGGCCGGCCGTGAGCTCCTGCTGGGCCAGCCCCCGCACCAGCGCGGCGACGAGCAGGACGTCGTCAGGGTCGGTGCACACGTCGGCGACGCGGATCTCCATCGTCGGGTTCCCCCGGGAGAGTCGCGCGTCGTAGTAGAGCATCGCGACGTCCCGCGCCGCACCCGAGCGGATCAGCCAGTCTCCCGCCGCGTGGTAGCCCGCCGGCGACCCGAAGGGCTCCGTCGGACCGGCGCTCGGCCACTGCGCCCAGATCCGCGAGCGCCAGGTGGCGTAGCCGGTGTCGCGGCCCTCGAAGTACGGCGAGTTGGCGGTGACGGCCAGGAGGACCGGCAGCCAGGGCGCCATCGCGTCGATCAGGCGCACGCCCTGCTCCTCGGACGAGACGTTCACGTGGACGTGCATCCCGCACACGCCGGCCGGCCGCAGCACCTCGCCGTACAGGTCGAGCATGTCGAGGTACCGGTCGTCCTGGGTCACCTGCGGCTCGCCACCGGCCAGCGGCGACGTACCCGAGGCGACGACCGCGAGGCCCACCTGCTCGGCCGCCTCGCCCGCCGCGCGCCGCTGCGCGACCAGCTGCCGGCGCAGCTCGGCCAGGTCGGCGGTCGGCTCGGTCTGCGTCTCGACCTGGTGACGGAAGAGCTCGTGGTCGAGCAGGTCGGCGTGCGGCTGTGCCTCGGCGGCGGCCAGCACCTGGCCGGACCGGGGCGCGACCTCACGGGTGGCCGGGTCGACGAGGAGCAGCTCCTCCTCGACGCCGACGGTTCTGGCGTCCACGGCTGCCGCGGTACCCGTCGACAGGACGGTTCAGCCTCGCGCCGCCCCCCGAGCCCGTTCCGCGCTGCGGATCCCGCTAGGGCGACCCGGCCGCCCGCGCCTAGGCTGCCGCCCATGCCGACCACCACCTCAGCCCGGGACGCCATCGCCGCGATCCAGGGGCACGAGGCGTGGGCGATCATCCGCCGCTCCACGCGCGTCGGCGACCGCGACACCGTCGGCCTGCTCGGCGGCCGTCGCTGGGTGGCGGAGTCGATCCTCGACATCCCGCTCGAGGAGGGGCCGCCCCCGCCGGGCCGGCAGTGCGACCGGCTGGTCGCCGTACCGTTCCGCCAGGTCGCCGAGCGCGGCTTCGAGGCGCACGACGACGGCACGCCGCTGGTCGTCGTCGACGTCGACGAGGAGCACGAGTTCTCCGTGGCCGACGTCGTCGCGGCGATCGACGACACCGGCGTCGAGTTCACCGACCGCGGCGGCTTCGAGACCGACGACGAGGACTACGCCAAGGTCGTCGAGGCGATCATCCGCGACGAGATCGGCCAGGGCGAGGGCGCCAACCTCGTGGTCGGGCGGCACTACCGCGCCGTCGTCGCCGACTGGGGCGCCGACAAGGCGCTCACCGTCTTCCGCCGGCTGCTCGAGCGCGAGCGCGGCGCCTACTGGACGTTCCTGTTCTTCACCGGCGACCGCTACCTCGTCGGCGCCAGCCCCGAGCGGCACGTGTCCGTGCACGGCGGCGACGTACGGATGAACCCCATCTCGGGCACCTTCCGCGTCCGGCCGCCCGCGGGTGACGAGCGACCGGTGCGCCAGCGCCTCCTGGAGTTCCTCGAGGACGAGAAGGAGATCTACGAGCTCTTCATGGTCGTCGACGAGGAGCTCAAGATGATGTGCGACATCTGCCACGAGGGCGGCCAGGTGCTGGGGCCGTTCCTCAAGCCGATGACGCACCTGATCCACACCGAGTACCTCCTCGCCGGCCGCACGAACCGCGACGTGCGCGAGGTGCTGCGGGACACGATGTACGCCGCCACGGTCACCGGGTCGCCGGTCGAGAACGCGTGCCACCTGATCAAGCAGTACGAGGCCGAGGGCCGCGGCTACTACGGCGCCGCGCTCGCGATCTTCGGCCGCGACGAGGCGGGCGAGCCGGTCGTCGACAGCCCGATCGTGATCCGCGCCGCCGACGTCGACGTCGAGGGACGGCTCAAGGTGACGGCCGGCGCCACGCTCGTGCGCGACTCGGACCCGGCGTACGAGGTCGCCGAGACGCACGCCAAGGCCGGCGGCATCCTGTCCGCGTTCGGGTTGGTCCCCGCGGCGCCCGCTCCCGACGTGGACCTCCAGGAGCTGGCCGTCGACGAGGACGTGCTGATCGCGCTCAACGCCCGCAACCGCCGGCTCTCCGGGTTCTGGCTCGACGACCAGGCGGGGCCCCTGGGCACCCCGGCCGACCCGCGGCTGGCCAGGAAGAGCGTGGTCATCCTCGACAACGCCGACGACTTCGTGAACATGCTGCGCCACCTGCTCGCGCGGATGGGCATGACGAGCACGGTGGTGCGGCACGAGGAGTACGCCGCCGGCGCGCTCGACGGCCACGACCTGGTGATCGTCGGGCCCGGCCCGGGCGACCCGCGCGACGACGACGACCCGAAGGTCGCGACGGTCCGCGCCGCTGTCGACGAGCTGCTCGCCTCCGAGCAGCCGTTCCTCGCCGTGTGCCTCGGGCACCAGACGCTGTGCGGGCAGCTCGGCATCCCGCTCGCCTACAAGGACATCGTCTTCCAGGGCACCCAGTCGCTGGTGACGGTCAACGGGCGGCCCGAGCGGGTGGGGTTCTACAACACCTTCGTCGGTCGAGACCGAGGCGCGGCGCTGCCACCCGGCGTGAGCGTCGAGGCGGATCCCGACACCGGTGACGTCAACGCGCTGGCCGGACCGCACTACCGCGGAGTCCAGTTCCACGCCGAGTCGATCCTGACCGAGCGCGGCTTCGACATCGTCCACGACCTCGTCTGCTCCGTCCTGCTCGATGGGCCGCGCGACTGAGGTCGTGGTGGTCGACCACCACGACTCCTACACGTGGAACCTGGTCCACCTCGTCGCCGGCGTGACCGGCGCGCTGCCGACGGTCGTGCAGTGGAGCGATCCGGCCGACCTGTCCGGGTTCACCCACGTCGTGCTGTCGCCGGGCCCGGGGCATCCCGACGAGTACGACTGGACGTTGCTCGACCTCGGCCTCCCCGTGCTCGGGGTCTGCCTCGGGCTGCAGGGGATGGTCACGCACTTCGGCGGCGCGGTCGGTCGCGACCGGCCCGCCCACGGCGAGGTGGCGAGGATCGAGCACGACGGGCGGGGCGTCTTCGCCGGCCTCCCGCAGGACCTCGGCGCGGTCCGCTACCACTCCCTGGCCGCCCTCGAGGTGCCGGAGGTGCTCGAGGTGAGCGCGAGGAGCGACGGGGTCGTCATGGGCGTCCGGCACCTCGAGCTCCCGCTGGAGGGCGTGCAGTTCCACCCCGAGTCGATCCTGAGCGAGCACGGCGCGCGCATGGTGGAGAACTTCCTGGCCGGGTCCGGCCGATGGTGACCTCCGGCGACCCGGTCGCTGCGTTCACGACGGCCGCCGCCGAGCACCGGCGCTGCATCTGGCTCGACGGTGGCGGCGCCCGAGACTGGACCCGCCGCCGCTCGATCATCGCCTGGCTCGACCCCGACGACGTGTCGATCAGCTACGACGCCGCCCGCCGCGAGGTCACCCGGCACGCGGGCGGCCGGGCCACCGTGGTCGGCGACGACCCGTTCGCCGTACTCGAGGCCGAGCTCGCCGCCGGCCGTCCCACCGACCAGTGGTTCGGCTACTTCGGCTACGCCTCCCGCCCCGACCTCCCCGCCACCCCCGACCCCCACCTCCCCGACGCCGTCTGGATGCGCCCCTCCCATATCCGCGGCTACGACCACCCCGACGTCGAATCTTCCCTCCTGTCGCATCGAATCTTCCGTGATGTCGGCGCGAGCGCTGCACGGGGTAAGTCTCGGCGCGACATGACAAAAGATTCGACGGAGAACCCGCCGGCCGGCTACCACCAGGCGTTCGAGGCGGTCCAGGAGCACCTGCACGCGGGGAACTCCTACGAGGTCAACCTCACCCACCGGATCGGGGTGCCCAGCGCGGCGACGCCGGCGGCGGCGTACCTCAGGCTGCGGGAGCTCAACCCGGCGCCCTACGCGGGGTTCCTGCAGCACGACGTCGCGGGTGCAGAGGCGTGGCTGCTGAGCTCCTCGCCGGAGCGGTACGCGCTGGTCACCGAGGACCGCACCCTGGAGACCAAGCCGATCAAGGGGACGACGGCGCGCGGGGCGACGCAGGAGGAGGACGACGCCGCGCGTGCGCGCCTGGCCACCGACCCCAAGTTCCGCGCCGAGAACCTGATGATCGTCGACCTGCTGCGCAACGACCTGGCCATGGTCTGCGAGGTGGGCAGCGTCGAGGTTCCGTCGCTGATGGACGTGGAGTCCTACGCCTCGGTGCACCAGCTGGTGTCGACCGTGCGCGGCCGGCTGCGGCACGACGTCTCCACGGTGGGCGCGCTGCGGGCGCTGTTCCCGGCGGGGTCGATGACGGGCGCGCCGAAGCTGCGCACGATGCAGATCATCGAGGAGGTCGAGACGACGCCGCGCGGCGCCTACGCGGGCGCGTTCGGGTGGGTCTCCGGCGACGGCCGGGCGGACCTGGGCGTCGTCATCCGCAGCCTGCTGACCACCGGCGACGGCACCTGGACCCTCGGGACGGGCGGCGGCATCACGGTGAAGTCCGACGTCGCGGAGGAGTACGCCGAGACGCGGTGGAAGGCGGAGCGGCTGCTCGCCGCGCTCACCCGAGGTCGGTGAGCTCCGCGCGGTTCACCTGCGTTCCGACGAGCTCTCGCAGCTTGTCGTTCACGTCCCAGATGTTGACGTTCATCCCCGCGGTCACGGTGTCGCCGTCGAGCCAGTAGACGACGAACTCGCCGGACTCGAGCGAGCCGCGGATCTCGACGTCGTCGCCGGGTGAGCCGCGGCCGACGTACTCCATCCCGAAGTCGAACTGGTCGGTGTAGAAGTACGGCTCCCAGTCATAGCTGACCTCCTGGCCGAGCATCGACCGCGCAACCGCCTTGCCCTGCTGGATCGCGTTGTCCCAGTGCTCGACCCGGAGCGGCCCGAGCCGTGTGTGCACGGCGTTGGCCACGTCGCCGGCGGCGTAGACGTGCGGGTCGGAGGTGCGCAGGTGGTTGTCGACGGCGATCCCGCCGCCCTTCTCCCGCGGCGCGATCTCGAGGCCGGCGGCCTCGGCGAGAGCGGTCGCGGGGGCGGCACCGACGGCGACCACGACCAGGTCGGCGGGCAGCACGCCGTCGGCGGTGCGTACGCCGGTCGCGCGCCCGTCGGCGGTCTCGATCCCCTCGACGGTGACGCCGGTCCGGACGTCGACACCGTTGCGAGTGTGCAGGTCGACCAGGTAGCGCGCGACCTCCTCGCCCAGCACGTTGCCGAGCGGCATCGGTGCCATCTCCAGGACGGTCACCTCGATCCCGGCCTGGCGGGCGGCCGCCGCGAGCTCCAGCCCGATCCAGCCGCCGCCGACCAGGACCGCGCGGCCACCGGCGGAGAACGCCTCCTTGAGCCGGTCGGAGTCCTCGACGGTGCGCAGGTAGGCCGCCGCGTCGGCGCCGGGCAGGTCGGGCACCCGGGGTTCGGCGCCGGTCACGAGCAGCAGCGCGTCGTACTCCAGCGTCGCCCCCGTCGACAGCGTCACCGTGCGCGCGCCCGTGTCGACAGCGGTTGCCTCGGTGCCGGTCAGCAGGGTGACGTCGTGGTCGTCGTACCAGGCCTGGTCGAGCGGCGGCAGGTCGCCGGCGGACTTCTTGCCCACCAGGTAGCTCTTCGACAGCGGCGGTCGCTCATAGGGGAGGTGCGGCTCCTTGCCGACCACGGTGAGGCTGCCCGTGAAGCCCTCCTCGCGGAGGGTCTGGACGGCGTTCGCGGCGGCGAGGCCGCCTCCGACGACGACGACGCGCTCGATGTTCTCCACCTCGCCACTTTGCTCCTGTCTCCGGACGGCGGCAAGGAGGTCAGTTGTCGCTCTCCTGGGCGAAGAGGGAGTTCTCGGCGTGCCGGGAGAACGCCGTCAGGATCCGCTCCGTGCCGGCGATGTCGCGGTCCTCGTCGTACGGCGCCGGATCGACCACGTTGAGGGTCTGGATCAACGGGCCGTTCTGCACGAAGCCGGTGACGTAGAGCTGTTTCTTCACCACGGAGATCACCAGGCGCGCGTCGTCGGCCTGGGGGATCGACGGCCTGCGCACGTCGGCGTCCTTCGGCTGGCCCATGGTGTCCCAGGCGGCCTCGAGGCCGCCGCTGAACTGCTGGTAGTTGGCCTGGACGACCGGTGCGCCGGTCTTCTCGTCGGGCGAGAACCGGCACTCGGGCTGGGTCGGCGTGCCGTCCTCCTCCTTGGCCACGGTGCCGAACGCGTCCTGCACCAGGTCGGAGTCGATCGCGTCGCAGGGGTTCCACAACGCCGGGGTCTCGCTCGGCATCGTCGGCTTGGCCGAGGTGTCGTCGCCGCAGCCTCCGAGCAGGAGTACGCCGACCGCCGCGCCGGTAGCCGCGAGCGCGTATCGAGCTCTACGCACCGGCACGCTCCAGCCCCGGCAGCCGCAGCACCAGCCGCGCGCCGCCGGAGGCGTTCACGGTCGCGTGGACCGTGCCGGAGTGGCGGTCGGCGACCTGCCGCACGATCGACAGGCCGAGGCCCGACCCGGGCATGGTGCGAGCATCGGCGGACCGCCAGAACCGGTCGAAGACCCGCGCCCGGTCCGCCTCGGCGATGCCGGGGCCCTGGTCGTCGATGGTGAGCACGCCGTCGCTCAGTCGGACCGTCACCTGGCCTCCTTCGGGGCTCCACTTGGCTGCGTTGTCGAGCAGGTTCGTCACCGCGCGCTCCAGCGCCGCCGCCTCCCCGGTGACCACCCAGGGGCGGGTGAACACCTCGAAGGTGAGGCCGGGTGCGCGGCGGCGTACGCGCTGCACGGCGTGGTCGACGATCTCAGCAAGGTCCACGGCCTCGACAGCCGGGGCCGTCGGATCCTCGCGCGCGAGCTCGGTGAGGTCGCCGATCAGCGTGGTGAGCTCCTCGATCTGGGCGCGGACGTCCTCGAGCAGCTCCTGCCGCGCGCCGGGAGGCAGCTGCGCCCCGGGCTGGTCGACCTCCATCGTCAGCAGGTCGATGTTGGTGCGCAGCGCGGTGAGCGGGGTGCGCAGCTCGTGGCCGGCGTCGGCGACCAGCTGGCGCTGCCGGGTGCGTGAGGCGTCCAGCGCGGTCAGCATCTGGTTGAACGCGGTCGACAGTCGCGCCAGCTCGTCGTCGCCCTCGACGGGCAGCGGGGTCAGGTCCTCGGTGCGGGCGATCTCCTCGACGGAGGACGTGAGCCGCCGTACCGGCCGCAGACCGGTGCTCGCCACCGCCCACCCGGCGAACGCGGCCACCAGCACGCCGGCAGTGCCGAAGCCGATCGTCACCCAGCCGAGCCGGGACAGGATCCGGTCCTGGTCGGCGAGCGGCTGGGCGATGACGACGGCGAGCCCGCCCTGGTTGGTCGGAACGGCGACCACGCGGTAGCGCTCCCCGCCGATCAGCATCGTGCGCACGCTGTGCCCGCTCTCCCCCTTGGCGACGGCCAGCTCCGGTCCGCCCACGTTGATGGCGGGGCCGTCGTCCAACAGCTTCCCGGTCCCGGTGTCGAAGAGCAGGGCGATCCGGACGTCGGCGGCGCCGAGCGCCCAGGACTGGATGTCGGACTGGCTCGCGCGCACCGCCGCGCCGGGGTCGGTCGCGGCGGCCTGCGCCCGCTGCAGCAGCGAGTCGTCCAGGGTGCGCTGCATCTGCACCCGTGCGGTGACGTAGGCGCCGATCGCGACGGCGGCGACCGCGATGCCCACCGCGATCGTGGTCAGCAGGATCACCCGGCTCGCGAGCGAGCGGCGGTAGTGCCAACGGCTGTCGCCGGGCGCGGCTGTGAACGGGCTCATTCCTTCAGGACGTAACCGACGCCCCGCACGGTGTGGATCAGGCGCGGCTCGTCCTCCGCCTCGGTCTTGCGACGCAGGTAGCCGACGTAGACCTCGAGCGAGTTGGCCGTCGTGGGGAAGTCGTATCCCCACACCTCCTCGAGGATGAAGGACCGGTCGAGCACCCGGCGCGGCCGGCGCAGGAACATCTCGAGCAGGTTGAACTCGGTACGCGTGAGGTCGATCCGGCGGCCCTTCCGGGTGACCTCACGGGTGGTGACGTTCATGGTCAGGTCGGAGAACTCGAGGATCTCCTCCTCGTCGCCGTCCTCCATCGGAGCCGCACGCCGCAGCAGCGCGCGCAGCCGCGCGAGCAGCTCCTGCAGGGCGAACGGCTTGGTGAGGTAGTCGTCGGCACCCGCATCCAGGCCCTCCACCCGGTCGCCGACGGCGTCCCGGGCGGTCAGCACGATGACCGGTACGTCGTTGCCCGCCGCGCGCAGCGCGCGGGTCGTCTCCAGGCCGTCGAGGCGCGGCATCATCACGTCCATCACCACGACGTCCGGCGCGCCCGAGCCGATCCCGGCCAGCGCCTCCGCGCCGTCGGCGGCCAGCTGCACGTCGTAGCCATTGAACTCCAGCGAGCGCCGCAGCGACTCCCGGACCGCGCGGTCGTCGTCGACCACGAGGACGCGGGGCTTGACCGCTGCTCGCTGGGACATGGCCCAATCATGGCCGATGGGGCTGAGCGCCGCCTGAGAAGCCGTCAGAGGTAGCGCGCTGCGAGCCGGGCGGCCCGGGCGCCGTACTGGCCGCCGAAGAGACAGGCGTGCACGAGCAGCGGGAACAGCTGGTGGAGGGCGACCCGCTCCTCCCAGCCGTCGGCGAGGGGGGCGATCTCCTGGTAGGCGGCGAGCACCTGGCTCAGCTGCGGCAGCCCGAAGAGTGCGAGCATGGCGAGGTCGACCTCGCGGTGACCGCCGTACGCGGCGGGGTCGACGACGTACACCCGGCCGTCCTGACCCCACAGCACGTTGCCGTTCCACAGGTCGCCGTGCAGGCGGGCGGGGGGCTCGTCGGGGACGAGGTCGGCGACCCGGGCGACGGCCTTCTCGATCGTCTCGGCGTCGGCGTCGGCGACGAGGCCGCGGTCGCGGGCGACCTTGAGGTACGGCGCGATCCGCCGCTCGGCGTAGAACTCGGCCCACGTGTCGAGCGGGCGGTTGCGGAGCGGGAGCCGGCCGATGAACCCGTCGTCGGGGGCGCCGTACGTCGACGCGCCGGCGGCATGGGTCCGGGCGAGCGCGCGACCGAAGTCGTTCGCGGCGTCCGCGCCGGGGCGGCCGGACTCGACCCAGCCGAGGATCAGGCAGTCGGAGTCGACGCCGAGCACGTCGGGTGTCGCGGCGCCGCCCTCGACCTCGGCCAGCCAGCGCAGGCCGGCCGCCTCGGCGGCGAAGAAGCCGGGGGGCGCCTGCGTCAGCGACTTGAGGAAGGCGGTGCGGCCGTTGCTGAGGCGGAGCTTGACCGCGCTGCAGATGTCACCGCCGGCGACCGGCGCGGTGGCGATGACCGCGGCGTCGAGCAGCTGTTCCGCACGCGAGGCGATCACCGGCTGTCGTGCCACCGGTCATCACCTCCTCGGTCGTCGGTCCTGCTCGTCAGCCCTGTCCCTTGAGCGCCCGAGGAATCTCCTTGCCCTGGGCGATCGCCTTCTCCGGCGCCTTCACGCGCTTCAGCTTCTTGATACCGAGCAGCACCAAGATCACCGCGAGCAGCACGTAGAAGCCGGTCACGATCAGGAACGCCCAGTGCAGGTCGAGGCCCTGGCCGTTCCAGTTGATGAAGTAGGCGATCGCCACCGAGCCGAGGATCACCGCCAGCAGCAGGAGGAACGCCGCGGCGAGCAGGAACACGGTCCCGATCCCGCCCGCGGTGACGCTGACCTTGAGCTCTGCCTTGGCGAGCTCGATCTCCTTCCGCACCAGCGTGGAGAGGTCGGTCTGCGCGTCCCTGATCAGGCGCCCGATCGTGGGCTCCTCCTGGAGCGGTTCAACGGCCATGCTCCGACCCTAGCGAAGATGGTTGCAGCGGTGGATCCCTTGCCACCCTCCGGCTAGTCCCCGGCCGGGTCCTCGAAGACCTGACGCAGCACCGGGGCGTCGTCCGGGTGCCCCAGGATCAGGGCCTCGTCGCCGGACTGCAGCGCGGTGTCGCCGCCGACCGGGACCAGCCGGCCGCCGCGCACGACGAAGCTCACCCACGATCCCTCCGGCATCGCGTCGAGCTCGGCGATCGTCCGGCCGTCGGCGAGCGCGCCGGGCCGGACCGTCAGGCGCAGCACGCCGTTGGGCTCGTCGCGGAGCCGGACGCCGAGGGTCCACGGCTCGGGCTCGACCTCGCGCATGGGGATCTGCAGCCAGCGCGCGACGAGCGGCACCAGGCTCGCCTGCACCAGGACCGAGAACAGCACGACCACCACGACGATCCCGTAGAGCCGCTGGGCGTCGGCGACGCCCGAGACCAGCAGGAAGTTGCCGAGCAGGATCGGCACGGCCCCCTTGAGGCCGGCGAAGACCACGAACCGCTTCTCCCGCCCGTTCAGGCCCGACCGCGCCAGCAGCGGGCCCACCACGAGCGGCCGCACCACGAAGGCGAGCACGGCGCCGACCAGGACCCCGGGCACCCAGACATCGGGCTCGACCAGGTCGCCGATCCTGACGGTCAGCCCCAGCATCACGAACGCCACGATCTCGGCGAGGCTGGAGAGCCCGGAGTGGAAGTGCTCGACCTCGCGCTTGTACGGCGCGCGTGCGTCGCCGATGACGATGCCGGCGACGAAGACGGCGAGGAAGCCCGAACCGTGCGCCACCGCGGCCACGCCGTACAGCGCGAACGCGCCGGCCAGCGTCCGCAGCGGGTACATCCCCTCGCCGGGGAGCGGCACGTGCCGCATCGACCACAGCAGCAGCCGGCCCCCGAGCACGCCGACCGCCGTGCCGACCACGAGCTGCAGGCCGAACTCGCCGGCGACACGGCCGGCGACGTCGAGCGAGATCGCCCCCGCCGCGATCAGGCTGGCCATCAGCGCGATCCCGACGGGGTCGTTGGCGCCGGACTCCCCCTCGAGGATCGTCCCGCTGCGCCCGGAGATCTCGCGCTGTCCCAGCACCGAGAACACCACGGCCGGGTCCGTGGGTGCCACGGCCGTCGCCACCAGCAGCGCTGGGAACCAGTCGACGCCCACCCCGTAGTGCACGACCGCCGCGACTCCCGCGGTGGTCAGGAAGGTGCCGAGGACGCCGACGACGCCGATCGGGACCGCGGACGTCCGGAAGCTGCGCCAGCCGATGCCCATGCCGCCGTCGAAGAGGATGAGCACCAGGGCGACGGACACCAGCCGCTCCACCGACGTCTCGGACGGCGTGTGGATCTCCGGCACGACCGCCAGGGCGATCGCCGCGGCAGCCAGCACCAGCAGCGGCGCCGGGACGCGCAGCCGTACGGCGATCCGGGTCGCCAGCACCGCGGCGAGGCCGACGCTGCTGACCACCAGGACCAGCCAGCCGAAGTCGATCGCGTCACTCATGAGGCTCCTGGGGCTCGACCGACGGCAAGGACGTTGCCGACCAGACTTCCCGGCGCTCCGGGACGAACCCTATCGCCGAGCCGCCGCGTCGGCCCATCCCCGTCCACGCACCACGCCGAGTCGGCTCAAGCTTGAGCCGACTCGGCGTGGTGGACGGGGGTTTCGGGCCGACCGGGAGGTCAGTCCTCGCCGGCGCCCTTGTCGATGCCCTCGGAGATCAGCTCCATGACCGAGGAGTCGGCGAGAGTGGTGACGTCGCCGACCTCGCGGTGCTCGGCGACGTCACGGAGCAGGCGCCGCATGATCTTGCCGGAGCGGGTCTTGGGCAGCTCGGGGACGATCATGATCTGCCGCGGAGTGGCGATCGGGCCGATCTCCTTGCGGACGTGCTGGCGCAGCTCCTGGACGATCTCGGGGCCACCGTCGCCGGCCTCCTCGCGCAGGATGACGAACGCGCAGACGGCCTGGCCGGTGTCCTCGTCCTTGGCGCCGACGACCGCGGCCTCGGCGACCTTCGGGTGCGAGACCAGGGCGGACTCGATCTCGGTGGTCGAGAGCCGGTGGCCGGAGACGTTCATCACGTCGTCGACCCGGCCCAGCACCCAGACGTCCCCGTCGCTGTCCTTCTTGGCCCCGTCGCCCGCGAAGTAGTAGCCCTGCTTCTTGAACCGGCTCCAGTACGTGTCGACGTAGCGGTCGTCGTCGCCCCAGATCGTGCGGAGCATGGACGGCCACGGCGACGTGACGACGAGGTAGCCGCCCGAGCCGTTGGGGACCGAGTTGCCCTCGTCGTCGACGACGTCGGTGGTGATACCGGGGATCGCCTTCATCGCCGAGCCGGGCTTGCCGTGCGTCACGCCCGGCAGCGGGCTGATCATGATCGAGCCGGTCTCGGTCTGCCACCAGGTGTCGACGACCGGAGTGCGGTCGCCGCCGATGACGTGGCGGTACCAGACGTAGGCCTCGGGGTTGATGGGCTCGCCCACCGAGCCGAGGATCCGCAGCGACGACATGTCGGAGCGGTCCGGGATCTCGTGGCCCTGCTTCATGAACGACCGGATGGCCGTGGGCGCGGTGTAGAAGATCGTCACGCCGTACTTCTCGATGATCTGCCACCACCGGCCGCGCTCGGGGGTGTCCGGCGTGCCCTCGTAGAGCACCTGCGTCACGCCGTTGGCCAGCGGCCCGTAGACGATGTAGGAGTGCCCCGTCACCCAGCCGATGTCGGCGGAGCACCAGTAGACGTCGGTGTCGGGCTTGAGGTCGAAGACCCCCCAGTGCGTGTAGGAGCAGCCCACCAGGTAGCCGCCGGTGGTGTGCAGGATGCCCTTCGGCTTGCCCGTCGTGCCGGAGGTGTACATGACGTAGAGCGGGTGCTCGGCGTCGAACGCCTCGGGCGTGTGCTCCTCCGACGCGGAGTCGACGACGTCGTGCCACCAGACGTCGACGTCGTCGTCCCACGCGACGTCCTGACCGGTCCGGCGCACGACCAGGACCTTCCGGACCACGTCGGTCTTCGTGCGCGCCTCGTCGACCGCCGGCTTCAGCGCGGACGCGCTGCCGCGCCGGTAGCCGCCGTCGGAGGTGATCACGACCTTGGCCTGGCAGTCGTCGAGCCGCGAGGCCAGCGCGTCGGCGGAGAACCCCCCGAACACCACCGTGTGCGGAGCGCCGATCCGCGCGCAGGCCAGCATCGCGACGATCGCCTCGGGGATCATCGGCATGTAGATCGCGACCCGGTCGCCGGTCTCCACCCCGAGCTCGGTCAGGGCGTTGGCGGCCTTGGAGACCTCGCGCTGCAGGTCGGCGTACGTGAGGTCGCGGGTGTCGCCCTCCGGCTCGCCGACCCAGTGGATCGCCACCTTGTCGCCCTTGCCGGCCTCGACATGACGGTCGACGCAGTTGTACGCCGCGTTGAGCTTGCCGCCGGTGAACCACTTGGCGAACGGCGCGTTGTCCCAGTCGAGGACGCGGTCCCACTTGGTGTCCCAGGTCAGGCGCTCGGCCTGCTCGGCCCAGAACGCCTCCCGGTCCTTCTCCGCGGCGTCGTACGCCTCGGCTGTCAGGTTGGCGTTGCTCGCCAGGTCGGCGGGCGGCTCGAACCGGCGGTCCTCCTTGAGGAGGTTCTCCAGGGTTTCGGCGGTGTCACTCACGGATGGTTCTCTCCTGGGTCGGCGGCGGGGTGGCTCAACTCACACTAGGCAGGCGGCCCAGTGTGCCCACAAGGGGTTGCGGGAGGGTTGCGCGATCACTCCCGTGCGCCGACGGGCAGCAGCGGCCGCTTGAACGTGAAGGACGTGACGCCGGCGAAGGACGTGTACCAGGCCGCGACGGCGGTCAGGAAGCCGAGCCAGCCGCCCAGCTTGGTGAGCCCGTCGGAGGTGTTGAAGTCGGCGAGCGCCAGCACGACGAACGTGATCGTCAGCAGGGCGAACACCGCCAGCACCGCCATGCTCACCCGGGTCGCGGCGACGGTCATGTACGCCGTGAAGATGCCCCAGGCGAGCAGGTAGATGCCGACGCCCTTGCCGACGTCGCCCGCAGGGATGCCGTATCCGGAGAGGTGGGCGGTGAGCCACCAGAAGGACAGCCAGAAGGCGCCGTAGGAGCTGAACGCGGTGGCGCCGAAGGTGTTGCCCTTCGTGAACTCCCACATGCCGGCGAGCAGCTGCGCGAGGCCGCCGTAGCCGAGAGCGAGGCCGAACACGACCGGCTCCACGGTGTCCGGGACCCAGCCGGCGTTCACGGCGCTGAGGACGAAGGTGGTGAGGGCGAAGGCGGCCAGGCCGAGCGGCGCCGGGTCTGCGATCGCCGTGCCGAACGTGGCCCGCGTGGCGGGGGCGGTCTCGTCAGTCTGTCGAGTGGTCATGACCCAACGCTGGCAGCCCTGTGACCGCGCTCACAGGTGCCGGCACCGAGCCTTCGCCGTACGGCGCCCGGGCTGCGACGAGGTGCGCGGCCGGCTGCGACGAACGGCCGGTTCCGCGCGACGAACGGCGGCCTCCCGTGAGGACGTGAGGAGCAATTGACGACTCGGAGACCCTCGGTGGCGGCCGGGCGAAACGTCGTTCTCGCACGCTCCTGCCATGACCCAGACCAGCATCACCCCCACGACCACGGCCGCAGCGACGACCCGGCGGGGTCGCTGGATCGCCGACTGGAGACCCGAGGACACCGAGTTCTGGGAGGAGACCGGAGCGCCGATCGCCCGCCGCAACCTGCTGTGGTCGGTCTTCGCCGAGCACCTCGGCTTCTCGGTCTGGCTGATCTGGTCGGTGTCCTCGGCCTTCCTCGCCGCCCAGGGTTTCGCGTTCACCCCCGAGCAGCTGTTCTTCCTCGTCGCGATCCCCAACCTGGTCGGCTCGCTGATCCGGATCCCCTACACCCTCGCGGTCGGCAAGTTCGGCGGTCGCAACTGGACGATGATCAGTGCGTCCATGCTGCTGGTGCCGACGCTGCTGTTCGCCTACGCGGTCACCAACCCGGCGACGCCGTACTGGGCGTTCTGCCTGATCGCCGCGACCGCCGGGCTCGGCGGCGGCAACTTCGCCTCGTCGATGGCGAACATCAACTTCTTCTACCCCGCGCGGCTCAAGGGCTCGGCGCTCGGCCTCAACGCCGCGGGCGGCAACCTCGGCGTCTCGATCATCCAGTTCCTGTTGCCGGTCATCGTCGGCGGCGCGGGCATCTTCGGCCTGGTCAAGGCGAGCGCGGGTGGGATCCACCTCGAGCGAGCCGCCTTCGTCTACGCCGGCCTCGCCGTGTGCGCCGTGCTCGCCGCGTTCCTCTTCATGGACAACCTCGAGGGCGCCAAGACCGACACCCGCTCCCAGCTCGCCGTGGTCCGGCACCGGCACACGTGGGTGATGTCGTTCCTCTACATCGGCACCTTCGGGTCGTTCATCGGCTACTCGGCCGCGATGCCGCTGCTGATCAAGCTCAACTTCTGGCGGCAGCCGGTCCCGCAGGTGCCCGGCATCGGCATCAACTTCGCCTTCTACGCCTTCCTCGGCGCCCTGGTCGGCTCGCTGGCCCGGCCGCTCGGCGGCTACCTCGCGGACCGGGTCGGCGGCGCCAAGGTGACGGTCGCGGCGTTCGCCGGGATGGTGCTGGGGACCCTGGGCATCGTCTGGACCCTGGGTCAGCTGACGTCGTTCCCGCCGCCGCCGAGCGCCGACGCGCTGCAGGCCATCGCCGCCGACCCCGGCTCCTTCACCTACCCGGCCGCCGTGCAGAACGCGGTGGACGCGAACTCGTCGTGGTTCCCGGTGTTCCTCGGGATCTTCATGTTCATCTTCTTCTGCACCGGCATCGGCAACGGGTCGACGTACAAGATGATCCCGGCCATCTTCCGGAAGGACGCCACGCGGGACACCGCCGAGGGCACGCCGGAGCGTGAGCTCGCCCTGATCGAGGGCAACAAGCTCTCCTCGGCCGCGGTCGGCATCATCGGTGCGGTGGGCGCCATCGGGGGCTTCCTGATCCCGATCTCGTTCAACAGCCCCTGGGTCACCGATCCGCTGGCGTCGACCAAGGCGGCGTTCTGGGCCTTCACCGCCTTCTACGTGGTGTGCGGCACCGTCGCGTGGGCCGTCTACCTGAGGAAGCGTTCGGCCGACACGGGCTACGTCGGGGTCTGATGACTCCCGAGACGGAAGCGGTGCGCACGCACTGCCCCTACTGCAGCCTCCAGTGCGGCATGTCCCTGCAGAAGCAGGGGCGTGCTGCGCTAGAGGTGCAGCCGTGGCCGGACTTCCCGGTGAACGAGGGCGCGCTGTGCCGGAAGGGCTGGACCGCCGTGGGCCTGCGCGGCAGCCGGGAACGGCTGACCACGCCGCTCGTCAAGGACCGCGTGACCGGTGAGCTGCGCGCCGCCGGCTGGGACGAGGCGCTCGACCTCGTCGCCGGTCGGGTCCGCGACCTCCAGGCCGCGCACGGCAAGGACGCGATCGCGGTCTTCGGCGGCGGGGGGCTGACCAACGAGAAGGCCTACCAGCTCGGCAAGTTCGCGCGCGTGGCGCTCGGGACCTCGCAGATCGACTACAACGGCCGCTGGTGCATGAGCTCGGCGGCGTCGGCAGGCAACCAGGCGTTCGGCGTCGACCGCGGTCTCCCGTTCCCCCTCGCGGACGTCGAGCACGCCGACGTCGTCGTGCTGGTGGGCTCCAATCTGGCCGAGACGATACCGCCGGCCGCGCGGCACCTGGACCGGCTCCGCGAGCGCGGCGGCAGGCTCGTGGTCATCGACCCGCGGCGCACGCTCACGGCCGAGCGGGCCGACCTGTTCCTGCAGCCGGTGCCCGGCACCGACCTCGCCCTCGCCCTCGGCATCCTGCACCTGCTCGACGCGCAGGGGGCCGTCGACGAGGAGTACGTCGCCGCCCGGACGACCGGCTGGGCGGACGTACGCCGATCGGTGGCGTCCTGGTGGCCGGAGCGCGTGGAGCGCACGACCGGCGTCGCCGCCGACGACCTGCGAGAGCTGGCCGGCCTGCTCGCCGGCGCGGAGCGGGCGGTCGTGCTGACGGCCCGCGGTGCCGAGCAGCACGCCCAGGGCACCGCGACCGTGCTGTCGTGGATCAACGTGGCGCTGGCCCTCGGCATGCCGGGCAAGCGGTTCGCCGGCTACGGCTGCCTCACCGGCCAGGGCAACGGCCAGGGCGGCCGTGAGCACGGGCAGAAGGCCGACCAGCTGCCGGGCTACCGGATGATCGACGACCCCGCGGCCCGCGACCACGTGGCGGCCGTCTGGGGCGTCGACCCCGCATCCCTGCCGGGCAGGGGGCGTTCGGCGTACGAGCTGCTCGAGAGCCTCGGCACCGACGACGGAGCGAAGGCGCTCCTCGTCCTCGGCTCCAACATCGTCGTGTCCGCGCCGAACGCCGTCCGCGTCACCGAGTGGCTGGAGGCACTCGACCTGCTCGTCGTCTGCGACATCGTGATGTCCGAGACCGCGGCCCTCGCCGACGTCGTGCTGCCGGTCACCCAGTGGGCCGAGGAGACCGGCACCATGACCAACCTGGAGGGGCGGGTGATCCTGCGCCAGCAGGCCGCGGCGCCGCCCGCCGGCGTGCGCAGCGACCTCGACGTGATCGCCGGCCTGGCCGAGCGGCTCGGTTCGCCGATCCCGTTCTCGACCGAGCCGGAGGAGATCTTCGCCGAGCTCGGCCGGGCCTCGGCCGGCGGGAAGGCCGACTACGCAGGCATCAGCTACGACCGGATCCGCGCGGAGCAGGGCGTGTTCTGGCCCTGCCCGGCCCCCTCGCACCCCGGGACGCCGCGGCTGTTCGCCGACGCCTTCGCGACGCCGGACGGCCGCGCCCGCTTCCTCGCCCAGGAGTTCGCGGGTGCCGCGGAACAGCCGGACCGGGCCTACCCCGTGCACCTCACCACCGGCCGGGTCCTCGCGCAGTACCAGTCCGGCGCCCAGACCCGGCGGATCAGGGACCTCCCCGACACCGGCCCGTTCGTCGAGATGCACCCCATGCTCGCCGCGCGGGTCGGCGCCCGCGACGGCGAGCCCGTGCTCGTCCGCACCCGCCGCGGCGAGATGAAGGCACCCGCGCGGGTCGTCGACACGATCCGCCCGGACACGGTGTTCGTGCCGTTCCACTGGGTCGGCGCGAACCGGCTCACCAACGACGCCCTCGACCCCTCGAGCCGGATGCCGGAGTTCAAGGTCTGCGCTGCCTCGGTCACGTCGTGAGGGTGTGAGGAACTGTTGACACCGGGGTGCAGGCCGGGGATCGCGACGCGAAACCTCCGCGCCGTTTCGTTGTGGACATGAGCTCCGGGGCCACCGACACCGCGCGCCGACGACTGGTCGTCGTCGGCTCCGGCATGGCGGCCACCCGGCTCGTCGAGGAGCTGGTGGCGGCCGGCACCGACCTCCGGATCACCGTGCTCGGCGACGAGCCGGCGCCGCCGTACAACCGGATCCTGCTCTCCGCCGTGCTCGAGGGAACCCACCGCCCGGAGGCGATCACGCTCCGCTCCGCGGAGTGGTACGCCGACCACGGGATCGACCTGCGGCTCGGCGCCCGGGTCCTCGAGATCGAGCGCGAACTCAAGGACGTCATGCTCGTGGACGGCACCATCGTCGAGTACGACGCCCTGGTGCTCGCCACCGGCAGCATCCCCACGCTGCCGCCGATCCGCGGCCTGGTCCGGATGGACGGCTCGCTGCACGAGGCGGTGCACGCGTTCCGCTCGCTCGCCGACTGCGAGCGGCTCCGCGACGCGGCCTCGTCGGCCGGCGCACGAAGGGCCGTCGTCGTCGGCGGCGGGCTGCTGGGGCTCCAGGTGGCCCGGGCGCTCGGCGTGCGGGGCATCGAGACCGAGATCGTCGAGGGTGGCGAGCACCTGCTGCACCAGCAGCTCGGGAGCACCGCCGGCAGGATCCTCGCCCGCGACCTCGAGCGCCTCGGCGTCTCGGTCTACACCGGCGTCCGCGCGGTCCGCCTCGAGGACGCGCCCGCGGGAACGGGCCTCCGGCTGGACAACGGCGTCACGCTCGACACCGACCTGGTCGTGCTGGCCGCGGGCGGCCGGCCGTCGACCGCGCTCGCGCGCCGGGCGGGCCTGGAGGTACGGCGCGGGGTGGTCGTGGACGACCGGCTCGCGAGCGTCTCCGACCCCGACGTCTTCGGCATCGGCGACTGCGTCGAGCACGAGGGCCGCACCACCGGCTTCGTGCCGCCCGCCTGGGAGCAGGCGGCCGTGCTCGCGGGGGTGCTGACCGGCCGGCCGGTGAAGTACGACGGCAGCCGGATCGTCGCGCGGCTCCGCGCCACCGATCTCGACGTCGCGGTCCTCGGTGACCCCGAGCACGAGGCGCGCGTCGGCGGTGACGTGGTCGAGATGTCCAACCCCGTGCGCGGGTCGCACCGCAAGCTCGTCGTACGCGACGGACGGATCGTCGCCGGCGCCCTCGTCGGCGACCTCAGCCGGGTTGGCCTGATCACCCAGCACTACGACCGGCAGACCGTGCTCGGGCCGACCGAGCCGGGCGAGCTGCTGCTCGCGGAGCGCTCGGCCCGGCCCGTGCAGCTCCCGGACGACGCCGAGGTCTGCACCTGCGCCGGTGTCACCGCCGGGGCGATCCGGGCCTGCTCCTCCCTCGAGCAGGCTCGCGACACCACGCGCGCGACGACCGGCTGCGGAGGCTGTGCCGCGGCCGTTCGCCAGCTCCTCCTCGCAACCCCCGCCACGACAGGAGTCCCGCAATGACCGCGCACGTCCGCAAGCAGCTCGTCGTGGTCGGCCACGGCATGGTCGGCCACCGGTTCGTGGAGTCCGCCGTCTCGCGCGGCCTCACCGAGACCTACGACATCACCGTGATCGGCGAGGAGCCGCGGCCGGCGTACGACCGGGTCGCGCTGACCTCCTTCTTCGAGGTCGGCGCGCAGGCGCTGAGCCTCCTGCCCTCCGGTCAGTACGCCGACCCGCGGGTCACGCTCCGCCTGGGGACCGAGGTCGTCGCGATCTCGCCGCGGCACCGGATCGTGACGCTCTCGACGGGCGAGGACCTGCACTACGACGAGCTGGTGCTCGCCACCGGCGCCGCGCCGTTCGTGCCGCCGGTGCCGGGCCGGGACCTCGCGAACGTCTTCGTCTACCGCACCATCGAGGACCTCGAGGCGATCCGGGAGGCGGTGACGAAGGGGACGAGGGGGCGCAAGGCCAGGGTCGGAGCGGTCATCGGCGGCGGCCTGCTCGGCCTCGAGGCGGCGAACGCCCTGCACCAGCTGGGCGTCGAGACCCACGTCGTCGAGCTCGCGCCGCGGCTGATGGCCGTGCAGATCGACGACCTGGGCGGGCGCACGCTCAACCGGCACATCGACAAGCTCGGGCTCACCGTGCACACCGGGGCCATGACCCAGTCGATCCTCGGTGACGCCCGGGGTCGCGTCGAGAAGCTCGCCCTCAAGGACCGCAACCCGCTCGACGTCGACATCGTGGTCTTCTCCGCGGGCATCCGGCCGCGGGACGCGCTGGCCCGCACGGCCGGCCTCGACGTGGCCGAGCGGGGCGGCGTGCTCGTCGACGGCGCGCTGCGCTCCTCCGACGCGCACATCTCCGCGATCGGCGAGTGCGCCGCGGTGCAGGGCCGGATGTACGGCCTGGTCGCCCCCGGCTACGACATGGCCGAGGTCGTCGTCGACCGGCTGCTCGGCGGCGACGGCTCCTTCACCGGCGCCGACATGTCGACGAAGCTCAAGCTGCTCGGCGTCGACGTCGCCTCCTTCGGCGACGCGCACGGCGAGACCGAGGGCGCGCTGGAGCTGACCTACCAGGACGCCGTCTCCGGGGTCTACAAGAAGCTGGTCATCAGCGAGGACGGCAAGCGGCTCCTGGGTGGGGTCCTCGTCGGCGACGCCGAGGCCTACGGGATCCTCCGGCCGATGGTGAGCTCCGGGATGGAGCTCCCGGAGAACCCCGAGGAGCTGATCCTCCCGGCCTCGCGCGGCGGCCTCGCCATGGACATGCCCGACGAGATGCAGGTCTGCTCCTGCAACGACGTCACGAAGGCCGAGATCGAGGCCGCGGCGGCCGACGGCACGACGACGCGGGCGGGCTCGACGTGCGGGTCGTGCAAGACGGTGGTCAAGAGGATCGTCGAGGACTACTTCGCCCGGCAGGGCGTGGTCGTCGACAGGTCGCTCTGCGAGCACTTCGCGATGACGCGGGCCGAGCTGTTCGACGTGGTCTTCATCCACGGCTACACCAGGTTCGACGACATCATCGAGGCGCACGGCACCGGGCGCGGCTGCGACATCTGCAAGCCCACGGTGGCCTCGATCCTGGCCAGCCTGCTCAACCACCACGTGCTCGAGAGCACCAACCGCACGCTGCAGGACACCAACGACGCCTATCTCGCCAACATCCAGAAGAACGGCACCTACTCCGTCGTCCCGCGGATCCCCGGCGGCGAGATCACGCCCGACCGGCTGATCGTGATCGGCGAGGTCGCCCGCGACTTCGGCCTCTACACGAAGATCACCGGCGGCCAGCGGATCGACATGTTCGGTGCGCGGATGGAGGACCTGCCGGCGATCTGGAAGCGGCTCGTCGACGCCGGCTTCGAGTCCGGCCACGCCTACGGCAAGGCGCTGCGGACGGTGAAGTCGTGCGTCGGCTCGACCTGGTGCCGCTACGGCGTGCAGGACTCCGTCGGGCTCGCGATCGAGCTGGAGCTGCGCTACCGCGGGCTGCGCTCGCCGCACAAGCTCAAGGGCGGCGTCTCCGGCTGCGCCCGCGAGTGCGCGGAGGCGCGGTCCAAGGACTTCGGCGTCATCGCCACCGAGAAGGGCTGGAACCTCTACGTCTGCGGCAACGGCGGCGCGATCCCCGCGCACGCGCAGCTGCTCGCGGGCGACCTGAGCAAGGACGAGCTGATCCGCTACCTCGACCGGTTCCTCATGTACTACATCCGTACCGCCGACCGGCTGCAGCGGACGTCGTACTGGATGGACTCGATCGACGGCGGCCTCGACCGCATCCGCGAGGTCGTCGTCGACGACGCGCTCGGCCTCGGCTCCGAGCTCGAGGCGGCGATGGCGACGCACGTGGAGTCCTACTTCGACGAGTGGCGCGCCACGGTCGAGGACCCCGAGAAGCTCGCACGGTTCGTGTCCTTCGTGAACGCGCCCGGCACGCCCGACCCCAGCATCACCTTCCGCGAGGAGCGCGGCCAGATCCAGGCCGCGACCACCGACGGTCCGGTGAGCCTCGGCTCGACGATCCCGGTCGGGGCCGGCCGGTGAGCGCGGACGTCTGCCGGCTCGACCAGATCGACCGCGAGGGCGGGGTCGCCGCCCTCGTCGACGGGGAGGCGGTGGCGGTGTTCCGGACCCACGACGACGCCGTCTACGCGCTCTCCAACTACGATCCGTTCTCGAACGCGTCGGTGCTGTCCCGCGGCATCGTGGGGACCAGGACCCTCGACGACGAGGAGGTGCCCTTCGTGGCGAGCCCGATGCACAAGCAGGCCTTCGACCTGCGGACCGGCCGGTGCCTCGACGACGCGGCGACGGCCGTGGCGACGTACGACGTCCGCGTGGCCGGCGGCGTCGTCACCATCGGGGCCAAGAGGGAGCCGGACCGCCTCGGATGACCACGTTGGGTGACCAGCCGCTCGCCGGGTTCCGGGTCGGGGTGACGGCCGCACGCCGCGCGGAGGAGCAGATCGCGCTGCTGGAGCGGCGCGGGGCCGAGGTCGTGCACGCGCCGGCACTCTCGGTCGACCCGAACCGGATCGACGAGGACGACCTGCGCGCCGCGACCGAGGCCCTCATCGGGCAGCCGGTCGACATCTTCCTCGCCACCACCGGTATCGGCATGAAGTCCTGGTTCGCCGCCGCCGAGCGCTGGGGACTGCTCGACCCGCTGCTCGAGACGCTGGGTCGCGCCGAGATCCTCGCGCGCGGCCCGAAGAGTGTCGGCGCCCTGCGCAGCCACGGCCTCCGCGAGCTGTGGGCGCCGGAGTCCGAGGAGTTCGAGGACGTCCTCTCCCACCTGCGCGGGCGGAACCTCACCGGCCGGCGGATCGTCGTCCAGGAGCACGGCCAGTCGCTGTCCATGGCCGCCCACGCCCTGCGCCGGCTGGGCGCCGAGGTCACGACCGTCACCGTCTACCGGGTGGTCGCGGCCGACGACGTCGAGCCGATGTTCCGGCTGGTCGAGGAGGTCGCCGCCCGGCGGGTGCAGGCCGTCACCTTCACCGCCGCGCCCGCGGTCGCCGCCCTGATGGAGGCCGCGGTCTCCACCGGCCGGCGCGACGACGTGATCACCGCCTTTCAGGCCGACGTCGTCGCCTCGTGCGTCGGTCCCGTCACCGCCGCCGCCTTCGAGCGCTGGGGCGTGCCGTCGATCTGGCCGGAGCGCTCCCGCCTCGCCGCGATGGTCAAGCAGCTCGAGGTCGAGCTGCCCTCGCGCGCCGCCGGCACCACCCTCGAGGTCGCCGGCCACACGCTGCTCCTGCACGGCGACGACGTGCTCCTCGACGGCGTCGAGGTGCGGCTCTCGCCCGCGCCGTACGCCGTCCTCCAGGCGCTGCTGGTCAACCCCGGCAACGTCGTCTCCCGCCGCGACCTGCTCGCCGCCCTCCCCTCCGGGACCGCCGGCTCCGAGCACGCCGTCGAGATGGCCGTCGCCCGCCTCCGCGCCGCCCTCGGCACCCGCTGCATCCAGACGGTCGTCAAGCGCGGCTACCGGCTGGCCGTGACCGTCGAACCCTGACTTCGAGCACGTCGAACCTTCACTTTGAGCACGTCGAACTCTCACTTCGAGCAGGTCGAACCGTCAGTTTGTGCTGAGCCGAACTGAAGGCTCGACCTGCCCGAACTGAGGGTTCGACCTGCTCGAAGTGAGGGTTCGACCTCAACCTCGCGGGACTTCGAGCGCCTCGGGGGTGTGCAGCCGCACGAGGAACCGCCGGGCGTGGGCGGGACGGCGACCGGTGGTGAGCAGCGAGACGCCGACCATCACGACGAACGCGAGCGGGATGCTCCAGGCGGCGGGCTCGGCGAGCAGGGCACCGGCCCAGCCGGACGGGGTGCTGCCGACGACGGTGATCACGGCGGCACCGAACGAGCCCAGCCCGCCGACGGCGAGCCCGGCGACGGCGCCGACGTCGGTCAGCCCGTGCCACCAGATCCCGAGCACGAGCAGCGGGCAGAACGTCGATGCCGCGACCGCGAACGCCAGCGTCACCGACTCCGCGATGCCCTCGTCCGGCACCAGCAGCGAGACGCCGACCGGCGCGACGACCGCGGCGACCGCCGACAGCCGGAACGGCGTGACTCCCGAGGCGACGGTGTCGGGCAGTCGCCGGCCCAGGAGCGGCGCGACCACGTCCTGCGTGAGCACCCCGGACACCGCGATCGCGAGCCCGGACGCCGTCGACAGGAACGCCGCGAACGCGCCGGCGGTCACCAGCCCGGTCAGCACGTCGCCCGCTGCGCCGGGCAGCACCAGCCGCGGGAGGTCCAGGACCAGCACGTCGGAGCGCCCGTGCGCGGCGAGGTCGTCGCCGTACACCCGCCCGAGACCCGCGTACACCGGCGGCCACACGTAGAACAGCCCGAGCAGCCCGAGCACGGCCAGCGTCGTCCGGCGCGCGGCCCGGCCGTCCGGGTTGGTGTAGAAGCGGACCACCACGTGCGGCAGTCCCATCGTCCCGAGGAACGTCGCGAGGATCAGCGAGTACGTCGTGTAGAGGCCGATCGCGCCGCCGCCGCTGACCGGCACCGACCAGCCGTCGTACGACGACGCGGCGCCGGGCCGTCCGTCGCCCCACCAGACCCCGAGCAGCACCATCGCGGGGACGAGGATCGCCGTGAGCTTGAGCCAGTACTGGAAGGCCTGCACGAACGTGATCGAGCGCATCCCGCCGGCCGCGACGCTGAGCAGCACGACCGAGCCGACGATCACCGGGCCGGCCCACGGCGGCGCGCCGATCGACGCCTCGAGGGTGATGCCGGCGCCCTCGAACTGAGGGATCAGGTAGAGCCAGCCGACGCCGACCACCAGCAGCGAGCACGCGGTGCGGACCGTCGTCGAGTCCAGCCGCGCCTGCGCGAAGTCGGGCAGCGTGTAGGCGCCGGAGCGGCGCAGCGGCGCGGCGACGAGGACCAGCAGGACGAGGTAGCCGGCGGTCCAGCCGACCGGGTACCACAGCATGTCCGCGCCGCCCACGAGCAGCAGCCCGGCGACGCCGAGGAAGGAGGCGGCGGAGAGGTACTCCCCGCCGATCGCCGACGCGTTCAGCCGCGGGTGCACGCTGCGGGACGCGACGAAGAAGTCGCTGGTCGTGCGCGAGACCCGCAGCCCCAGCGTGCCGATCGCCAGCGTCACCGCAGTGACCAGCACGACGGCGACGATGCCGGGCAGGGCATCGGCGCTCATGCGCCGGCCTCGTCCTCGGGCCCGTCCTCGTCCGCGGCACCGTGCACGAGGTCGGCGAAGTCGCGCTCGTTGCGCTCGGCCTGCCGGACATAGCGCCAGCCGAGGAGCAGCAGGAACGGGTAGACCGCGCCGCCCAGCAGCACCCACGCAAGCGGAAGCCCGGCCAGCTCGACGTCGCTCAGCCCGGGCACCAGGTGGAACAGCAGCGGGAGCGCGACGATCGTGACGGCGACGACCGCGAGCACGCGTACGGCGAGGCCGAGCTGCGCGCGGAGCAGCGAGCTCAGGTAGACGCCGCCGAGCGGGGTCTGCTCGTGCACGTCGCCCAGCCGGCTGCGCGGCCTCCCGGCGAGCTGCCGCGAGGGGCCGGTGACCCGGACCCGCGGTGGCGGCTCCTCGCTCACGACGGCATCCCTAGCCGCCTCGCGCACGACGGACGAGCACGTCGCGGAGCTCGCGCGTGTGCCGCCGGCTCACCGGCAGCTCGGTGTCGCCGACGACGACCGAGCATCGACCGGCCTCGGTGCGGACCTCGGTGACGTGCGGGAGCGCGACCAGCAGCGAGCGGTGGATCCGGTGGAACCCGGCGCCGGCCCACTCCTCCTCCAACGTGGAGAGCGGCACCCGGAGCAGGTAGGACTCGTCGTCGGCGAGGTGCAGCCGGGCGTAGTCGCCCTGCGCCTCGACGTACCGGATGTCGCCGCGGTCGACGAACCGGGTGACGCCGCCGCGCTCGACCGGGATCTGGGTGTCCTCCGGCACCGGCCGGTCGCTGTCGCTGACCACGCGGCGCACCGCCTCGGCGAGCCGCTCCGCGCGGACCGGCTTGAGCACGTAGTCCACCGCGTGCAGGTCGAACGCCTCGACCGCGTGCTGCTCGTGCGCGGTGACGAACACGACCGGCGGCGGCTCCTTGAACCGGCCGAGCACCTCGGCCAGCTCGAGACCGCTCAGGCCCGGCATCTGGATGTCGAGGAACACGCAGTCGACGTCGTGCTCGCGCAGGATCCGCAGCCCCTCGGTCGCGGAGTCGCAGCCGACCACCTCGTCGATCCTGCTGTCGGCCCGCAGCAGGAAGGTCAGCTCGTCGAGCGCCGGTCGCTCGTCGTCGACCACGAGCACCCGCAGCCCGGTCACGAGCCCGCTCCCGCGGTGACGCCGGGAGCGAACTTCGGGACGCGGACGATCACCTTGGTCCCGGCTCCCGGTGCGGTCTCCACGACGAGACCGTAGTCGTCACCGAACGTCGTGCGGAGGCGCGCGTCCACGTTGCCGAGGCCGACCGAGTCCAGCTCGGCGTCCCCCGCCAGCGCTCGGCGCACCTTCTCCGGGTCCTCACCCGCGCCGTCGTCCTCGACCTCGACGACGCACTCGTGGCCACGGTCGTGCGCGACGATCCGCAGGTGGCCGACGTCCCGGTCGGGGCCGGCGCCCTCGAGGCCGTGCCGTACGGCGTTCTCGACGAGCGGCTGGATGCAGAGGAACGGTACGACGACCGGCAGCACCTCCGGAGCGATGTTCAAGGTGACCTGGAGCCGGTCACCGAACCGTGCCTGCTCGAGCAGCAGGTACCGCTCGATCGAGCGGAGCTCCTCGGCCAGCGTCGTGAACTCGCCGTGCCGGCGGAAGGAGTAACGGGTGAAGTCGGCGAACTCCAGCAGCAGCTCACGCGCCCGGTCCGGGTCCGTGCGCACGAAGCTCGCGATGGCGCCGAGGGAGTTGTAGACGAAGTGCGGGCTGATCTGTGCCCGCAGTGCCCGGACCTCGGCCTCCATCAGCCGGTTGCGGCTGGCGTCGAGCTCCGCGAGCTCCAGCTGGGCCGACACCCACTTGGCGACCTCGTCGGTCGCCCGCACCAGCCCTGCCGTCAGGGTCGGGGCGAACGCCTGGACGGTGCCGACCACGCGGTCGTCGACGACCAGCGGGCTCACCACCCCGGTGCGCACCGGGCAGCCGCCGGTCGGGCAGCCGAGCTGGCCGCGGTCGATCGTGCGGGTGCTGCCGCGCTCGATCGCGAGCAGCGCCACGACCGTGGCCTGGTCGCGGTGGTGCGCACCGTCGCCGTCCCAGGCGAGCACCGAGGCGGTGTCGGTGAGCGCGAGCGCCGGCGTGCCGAGCAGCGCGCGGAGGTGCCCGATGGCCCGGGCCGCGCTGCTCTCGGTCAGCCCCCCGCGGAGCGCCGGCGACGCCAGCGACGCCTGGTGCAGCGCCCGGAACGCGGCGCGGTCGGCCTCGCTCCCCAGGTGCCGCCGCCGCCAGCCGCGCATGGGCCCATGCTCTCAGCGGAAGTCGATGAGGAGCACGCCGGAGTCGTCGTCGGAGGGCGGGTCGGTGAGCTCACCGAGCCGGACCGGCTGGGTCGGCTCGCCCTCGTAGGGCGCCGGGGTGTCGTCCGTGACGGGCACGGCCGCATCCATCGGGGGCTCCTCGGTCTTCGGCCGGATGCCGACGACGGCGCGGTAGCACCGGACGACGTACGGCACCTGCATGCCGTCCATGCCCCGACCGAAGTCGTCGTAGAACGCGAGCACCTCGCGCAGCTTGGCCTCGCGCTCGTCCGGCGGCAGCGTCGCGACGTTCGAGCGCGAGAGCACCATGTCCTGGATCGACTCGCGGTCGACGACCTGCCACTGCTTGAAGACGGACTCCTCGACGGGGCCGAAGTAGGGAGACGACTCGAGCGCGTCGTCCGGGCCGGCGCCCGACTCCTGGGTGCCGATCAGCCGGCCGAACCGCTTGACCCACGGGATCCGCTCGTCGCGGACGTTCCACACCAGGGACAGCGAGCCGCCCCGCTTGAGCACGCGGGCGATCTCGGGGAGGGCCCTCTCCTTGTCGAACCAGTGGTAGGACTGGCCGGCGATCACGATGTCGAACGACGCGTCGGCCGCCGGAATCTCCTCGGCGCCGGTCTGGGACAGCCGGGTGACGTCGACGCTGCGGGCGAGCCGGTCGAGCATCGCGGGGTCGGGCTCGGTGGCGTGCACGTCGTGGCCGAGCTCGACCAGCGCGCGCGTGAGCTTGCCGGTGCCGGCGCCCAGCTCGAGCACGCTGAGCGGCTGGTCGCCGGTCAGCCAGCGGACGGCCTCGATCGGGTAGCCCGGACGGCCCCGCTCGTAGGCGTCGACCACGCTGCCGAAGCTCAGCGCCGGCTCCGGGCCGGACGCAGCGGAAGGTTCCTGGGTGGTCATCGCGGTCAGGTTAGTTGCTCGCCGGACCGATCGCGCGGAGCCGCGCCCCCGTTTCCGTAGGTGCGTCGGGAGGGAGCAAGGGCCGCTCGTAGGGTGGTGCGGGTGAGCGCGGACCCGTTGGCCTGGCTGTTGTCCCTGGAGGGCGTCCCCTCGGCGTTCGCGGCGGCCCGGGACGGGATCGACGCCGTGCTGCGGGACCGTGGGCTGCGGCGTACGTCGCCCGAGGTGACGGCGGAGTCGCTGCTCCGGGGCGCCCACGCCAGCGCGGTCCTCGAGGGATCGGTGTCCTCGTTGGACGAGGTGCGTGCCGGCGCCGGCGACGAGATCGCGCAGGACGCGGTGCGGGTGTCGACCGAGCTGCTCGGGCTGATGCCCGTCCTGCGGCGTGCGCCCCTGCAGGCCCTGGCGCGCCTGCACGCCGTGGCCGCGGCCGGCGTGCTCCCCCAGGAGCGGCTCGGCCGCCCCCGGGACGGCGAGGCCGCCGCGAAGCTCCGCGCCGTCGGCGAGCTGGTGACCGCGAGCACCGACGCACCCGCGCTCGCGATCGCCTCGCTGGTCCACGCGGAGCTCCTCACCGCCGCGCCGTTCGGCTCGCACAACGGCATCGTCGCTCGCGCCGCCGAGCGCCTGGTCATCGCAGCGAAGGGCGTCGACGAGAAGTCGCTGGTGGTGCCGGAGGCGGCCCACCTGAAGCTCCGGGCGGAGTACGAGTCGAACCTGCGGGGCTTCGAGAAGGGCGGCCAGCCGGGCGTCCACTCCTGGCTCCTGTACGCCGCCGAGGCCTACGCCGCTGCCGCCGAGGCGAGCCCGCTGCTCGACAGGTGACGGGCCGTCCCAACTGGCCCACCGTCCTCCGCTTCACCTTCAAATACAAGCCTTGAAGGTGCCCCTGCAGGGGCGTACAAAGGAGGCAAGAACTCCAGAGACAACACGTGAGCCGGGTACCCACGCGGCGATCCACCCTTCCTAACAGGGCGCTTGTCCACCGGGACACTCCCGGGGCAGCACTAGAGATGCACGCCTGGTAGCCAGCAGCTCACGTGTCAGCGGTGGCATCCGAGAGACTTTCGTGACTCGGGTGCCACCTGCATTTTTCCGAACCTGCGCGGCGCGAGGAACGAGCGCCGCAGAGATCCGTAGGCAGCGCAGCGACACGGGGGCCCTCCTGCGGCCGAACGCATCTGCCGTCGGCAGAACCGGCGATATGTCCGCGCGAAGCGTCGCCGCTGCCACGTACGGTCGGCGCATGCCGGCGCGCTGGAACCTCGCTCCGCTGAGCGGCAGGCCGTTCCGGTGGTTCTTCCTCGGCGAGGTGGTCAACAGCGCGGGGTCGTCGATGTCGGGCGTCGCGCTCGCGTTCGCGGTCCTGGGGATCAGTGACTCGGCATCGGCGCTGGGCTGGGTGCTCGCGGCGTGGACCGTGCCGATGGTCGGGTTCATGCTGCTCGGCGGGGCGGTCTCCGACCGGCTGCCGCGGGCCCTCGTGCTGCGCGGCTGCAACCTGGTGCAGGCGCTCGTGCAGGCGACGACGGCGGTGCTGGTCCTCACCGGCACCGCGCAGATCTGGGAGCTCGCGGTCCTGCAGTTCGTGGCGGGGACGGTGTTCGCGGTGAGCTACCCCGCGTTCCACGGGATGGTGCCCGTGCTCGTGCCGGAGCCGGACCGCAAGGCGGCCTACCTGCTGATGGGCCAGTCCGAGAGCGCGCTCCGGATCATCGGGCCGGCCCTGTCCGGTGTCCTCGTCGCGACCGTGGGCCCGGGCTGGGCACTCGCCGCCGACGCGGCGACGTACGCCGTCGCCGCGGGCTTCCTCACCGCGGTCTCGCTCCCGCTCGGCCTGAGGCCCGATCGGAAGCCGAGCGTCATCGGGGACTTCGCCGCCGGCTGGTCCTTCGCGCGGCACCTCGGCTGGGTGATCCCGGTGGCTTCGTGCTCGCTGGTCTTCAACGCGCTCGTCAGCGGCGCGATCGGCGTGCTCGGGCCCTCGATCGCGGAGGGCACGATCGGCAGCAGCGGCTGGGGCCTCGCGCGGGCCGCCGAGGCACTCGGCATCTTCGTCGCCGCGATGTTCCTCGGTCGCGTGCACATCGGACGGCCGCTGCGCGCGTGCGTCCTCGGCTTCACGTGCACCGGCGCGCCGATGCTCGTGCTCGGCACCTGGGTCGAGACACCCGTCCTCGCGGCGGGGTTCCTGGTCTCCGGGATCGGCCTTGCGGTCCTGAACCTCGCATGGAGCATGACCGTGCAGCAGAAGGTGCCCGAGGAGATGCTGTCGCGGGTGATGTCGATCGACGGGTTCTTCTCGTTCGTCGCAATGCCGATCGGGCAGCTCGCCGCCGGCCCTCTCGCGCTCGCGTTCGGCGCGCGCGACGTCGAGCTCGGCTGCGTCGTGGTGTGCGTGGTCGTCGGGGTGGCCGGTGCCACCCGGCCCGTGATCCGCAACGTCACGCTCGCGCGGACCTCCGGCGGCGAGGCGGCTCTCGCCGACTGAGTCAGGCGGTGCTACGCCGACGTACGCCGACCCACACCGCGGCGCCGACGGCGACGACGCCGCCGACCGCCAGGGCGGCGAGGGTGGGCTTGGCCGGAGGCAGCGGCAGCCTGCTCTGCAGGGCGACCGGCTTCACGAACACCAGGACGGGCCAGTCGCGCTGGGCCGCGACCTTGCGCAGCTCCTTGTCCGGGTTGACGACGTGGGGGTGACCGACGGCCTCGAGCATCGGCAGGTCCGTGATCGAGTCGCTGTAGCCGTAGCAGTCGGCGAGGTCGAGGCCCTTCTCGGCGGCGTAGTCGCGGACGGCGCTCGCCTTCTCCTCGCCGTAGGCGTAGTAGTCGATCTCGCCGGTGTAGCGGCCGTCCACGATCTCCAGCCGGGTCGCGATCACCCGGTCGGCGCCGAGCATCGCGCCGATCGGCTCGACCACCTCGCTGCCGCTCGTGGACACGATCACCACGTCGTTGCCGGCGAGGTGGTGCTCCTCGATCAGCTGCACCGCCTCGTCGTAGACGAGCGGCTCCAGGATGTTGTGCAGCGTCTCGGCGACGATCTCCCGCACGGTGGCGACGTCCCACCCGGCGACGAGCTGCGACATGAACTGGCGCATCTTCTCGACCTGGTCGTGGTCCGCGCCGCCGACCATGAACACGAACTGCGCGTAGGCCGACTTGAGCAGCGCCTGCCGCGAGATCAGCCCGCCGGCCTGGAACGGCTTGCTGAACGCGAGGACGCTCGACTTGGCGATGATCGTCTTGTCGAGGTCGAAGAACGCCGCGCTCCGGCGGGGGGACATGCCAGAATCGTAGGCCGCAGGCGCCACACAACGGGCCAGGAACCCTCCACAGGACGGGGATTCCGTCCGATCGCCCACAACTGGCGCACGACGACGCATGCCACGGGCGGCGTACGGCGATCACCCCGGCATGACTGCCATCGACGCACCGCCGCTCGTCGTCACCGCCGACGAGGACCTGATCGCCACCCTGCTTCCGCTGACCGCGGCCGCCGACGTCACGCCCGTCGTCGTGCGCGACCCGATCGACGCCCTGTCGGGCTGGGCCCGGGCGCCGGTCGCCCTCGTGGGCCCGGACCTCGCGCCCGACCTGGTGCGGGTCGCGCCGGGGACGAGGTCGCACGCCTACCTCGTCACCCAGCACCGCGCGCCGGACGAGCTGTTCCGGACCGCGCTCGCGCTCGGCGTCGAGCAGGTCGTCGAGCTGCCCGGGTCGGCCGGTTGGCTGGTCGAGCTGCTCGCCGACCTCACCGAGCACCAGACGACGAGGGGCGAGGTGATCGGCGTGGTCGGCGGGTCCGGCGGCGCCGGCGCCACGACCCTCGCGTGCGCGCTCGGCCAGTGGGCGGCGCGGTCCGGCGACGCGGTCGTCATCGACTGCGACCCGCAGGGACCCGGCCTGGACCGGATGCTCGGGATGGAGCGCACCGAGGGCTTCCGCTGGGACGCGCTCTGCCAGACGACCGGCCGGCTCTCGGCGCGCTCCCTCCGGGAGGCCTTGCCGAGGCGGGACCAGCTCGGCGTGCTGTCGTGGTACGTCGGCGGCCGGCCGCAGACGCTGCAGGCCTTCGCGGTCCGCGAGGCGCTCTCGGCCGCCCGCCGCGGCCACCGCACCGTGCTGGTGGACCTGCCGCGGACCCCGGACCGGCTGATCGACGAGGTCGCCGCCCGCTGCGACCGGCTCGTGGTCGTCACCATGGCCAGCGTCGTGGGCGTCGCGGCGTCGGCGCGGATCCGGGCCCGGTTCGCGGACCACCCCGAGGTCGACGTCGTCGTACGCGGCGAGGAGCTGGCCGCCTCCGACGTCGCGCGCGCCGTCCGCGCTCCTGTCGTCGCGCAGATGCGGGACCAGCGCGGCGTGCACGAGGCGATCGACCTCGGCCTCGGACCGTTGCGGGCCGCCCGCGGCCCGCTCGCCCGCGCGGCCGAGGCCGTCCTCGCGAGGTCCTCGCGGAGCGCGTCGTGAGGACGGAGGCCGAGGAGGTCGGCGCGCTGGTGGACGAGGTCCGGGACCGTCTGGTCCGGACCCCGGGGGAGCTGACGCCGCACCGCGTCGCGGAGTCGCTGCGGGCGGCCGGCCGGCCGGTCGGGGACGCGACCGTGCTCGCCGTCTACGAGGCGCTGCGCCGCGACGTCGTCGGCGCCGGTCCGCTCGAGCCGCTGCTCCGGCGGCCCGGCGTCACCGACGTCCTGGTCAACGGGGCGGGTGTCGTCCTGGTCGACGAGGGCGACGGGCTGCGCCCGACGTCGGTCCGCTTCGACAGCGAGGAGCAGGTACGCCGGCTCGCACAGCGGCTCGTCGCGTCCGGCGGACGCCGCCTCGACGACGCCGCGCCGTGGGCCGACGTCAGGCTGCCCGACGGGACCCGCTGCCACGCGGTCCTGGCACCGCTGGCGCGCCCGGGGACCGCGATCTCGCTCCGGGTGCCGCGGCAGGGCGGGTTCACCCTCGACCAGCTGCGCGACGACGGGACGCTGACCGACGAGACCCTCGACCTGGCGCGCCAGGTGGTCGGCGGCCGGCTGGCGTTCCTGGTGACCGGCGGTACGGGCAGCGGCAAGACCACGCTCCTGGCCGCGCTGCTGGGTGCCGTCGACCCCGCCGAGCGGATCGTGGTGGTCGAGGACGCCACCGAGCTGCGGCCGGACCACCCGCACGTGGTCGGGCTCGAGGCGCGCCCGGCGAACCTGGAGGGCGCCGGCGCGGTCGGGCTGCGGGACCTGGTCAGGCAGGCGCTGCGGATGCGCCCCGACCGGCTGGTCGTCGGGGAGGTGCGCGACGGCGCGGTCGTCGAGCTGATGGCCGCGATGAACACCGGCCACGAGGGCGGCTGCGGCACGGTCCACGCCAACTCGGCGGCCGACCTGCCTGCGCGGGTCGAGGCGCTCGCGCTCTCCGCCGGGCTCGGCCGCGACGCGGCGCACAGCCAGCTCGCCTCCGCGGTCGACGCGGTGCTGCACATGGTGCGCGACCGCGACGGACGTCGGCGACTGGGCGAGATCGCCGTCCTGGAGCGGGATCCCTCCGGCCTCGTGCGTACGGCGACCGCGGTCCGGGTCGCCCGCGACGGCAGCCTCAGCGGTGGACCGGGCGGGCGGCGGCTGCTCGACCTGGTCGACGCCAGGGACCGGGGGTGACCGGCGCCGTGGCGACGGTCCTCGCCGTCGTGCTGGCGGCCGCCGCGTGCGCCCTCGCGCTGCCGGGACGCGCGTCGCTCGGCGGTGGTGCGCGGCGGGCGCGCGGGACGCCGTACCTCTTGGGTGGCGGGACGCTCCTCGTCGCAGTGCTCGCCGCCGGGTCACCGCGGCTGGCGGTGCTGGCGGTGATCGGGCTCGTGGCCGCAGCGGTGGCGACGCGGCTGGTCGCGCGGCACCGCGCCGACAGGGACGAGGCCGTGGTCCGCGGACGGGTCGTCGAGCTGTGCGCCACGCTGCACGCCGAGCTCGTGTCCGGCCAGGCACCCGCGGCGGCGCTCGAGCGCGCCGCCGGGGACTGGCCGCTGCTCGCAGCCGTGACGCGGACCGCCGCGACGGGCGGCGACGTACCCGCGGCCCTCCGCGACCTCACCGGAACGCCCGGTGCCGGCGACCTGCGGGTCGTGGCCGCCGCCTGGCAGGTGGCGCACCGGACCGGGCACGGCCTCGGCGACACGGTGGTCCGCGTCGGTGAGGAGCTCCGTGCGACAGAGCAGACCCGGCGCGTGGTCCGTGGCGAGCTGGCGTCGGCCCGGGCGACCGCGCGGCTGGTCGCCGTGCTGCCCGTGCTCGCGCTGCTGATGGGCGGGAGCGCGGGCGCGGACCCCTGGACCTTCCTGCTCGCCACGCCCGTGGGACTCGGCTGTCTCGCCGGCGGGCTCGGGTTCCTGCTCGCCGGGCTGACCTGGATCGAGGCCTTGGCCCGGGACGTGGAGCGGGGCCGGTGACCGCCGCGCTGACCGCGGTCGCCGCGGTTGCCGCGGCGTGCGCCGCCGTGCTGGCGGTGCCGTCGCGGTCGCGCGCGGCACCGCCGGTCGCCGATCCGGCCGCCCCGCCGACCGAGGACCTCGGGCTGCTGCGCCGGTGGCGTCTCCTGTGGGCTGTGCTCGCCGGCGTCGGCTGCTGGGCGTTCCTCGGTGGTCCGGCGGCGCCGCTGGCGGGGGCGGTCGCCGCTGTCGTGGTCTGGGTCGTCGCGGGACGGCTGGAGCCTCCGGCGGTGCGACGCCGGCGCGAGGAGGTCCGCCGCGACCTTCCGCACGTCGTCTGCCTGCTCGGGGCCGCGCTCCGGGCGGGCTCCGCACCGGCGGCGGCCGTCGACCTGACCTGTCGCGCGCTGCCCGGCGCCGCCGCGGACCGGCTGCGCTCGGTCGCGGTCCGGCTCGAGCTCGGCAGCGACCCGGTTGAGGTCTGGGCCGGCCTCGCCGAGGACCCTGCGCTGGGCCCGCTCGGGCGCACGATGGCGCGTACCCACCGCACCGGCGCCCCGGTCGTCGCCGCCGTCGACCGGCTGGGGGAGGACCTCGCGCGGGAGGCGCGCGCCGCCGTCGAGGACCGAGCCCGCGCGGTGGGCGTGCGCGCCGCCGTACCGCTGGGCGTCTGTCTGCTGCCCGCCTTCCTGCTGCTCGGGATCGTCCCGCTCGTGGCCGGGCTGGCAGGGGCGATCGACTGGTAGCGCCTGTGCCCCCTGCGTCCCGGAACGGGCCGGGAACCGTGCACAGGGCGGGTGACGGGGTGCGCCGCTCCACAGGCCGTCCGGGCACCAGGCCACTCCGTCGCCGCGCTCGCGGAGGCTCTGCTGCGCCGGCCGCACGGGGCGGCCGGCGCGACCGATCGAAGGAGATCCGATGAACCACATCACTCCCGTCCGCAGTGACGAGCGCGGCATCACCACGGCGGAGTACGCCGTCGGCACGGCTGCCGGCGCCGGCCTGGCGGGCCTGCTGTTCAAGCTGCTCACCGGCGGCTTCGGGGACCACCTGCTGCGGACCCTGTTCGACCACGTGATGAGCCTGCTGGGCATCGGATGAGGCGGCGGTCCGAGCGGGGCGCGGTGACGGCCGAGCTGGCGCTCGCCCTGCCGACGCTGCTCGCCGTCACCACCGCGCTGGTGTGGCTGCTCTCCGTCGGCGCGGCCCAGGTGCGCACGGTGGACGCCGCGCGGGAGGCCGCACGGGCGGTCGCGCGCGGGGACGACACCGGTGCGGCCGTGGCCACCGGGGAGCGGGTCGCCCCGGAGGGTGTGACGGTCACGGTGACGACCGAGGGCGACCGGGTCGTGGCGCGGGCGTCCGGCCAGGTGCCCGGTCCAGGCGGGCTGTTCGCGTTCCTCCCGGGTGCCTCGGTCTCGGCGGAGGCCGTCGCCGCCGTCGAGGAGGACGGGGCCGGCCCGTGATGGCGCGGGACGAGCGCGGCGGGGCGACGGTGTTCACGATCAGCTGCATCGGGCTGCTGCTGCTCCTGGGCGCGGCGCTCTCCGTCGTGGCGGCCATGGTCGCCGCCCACCGGGAGGCGCAGGCCGCGGCCGACCTCGCGGCGCTCGCCGCCGCCTCGGCGATCGCCGACGGCGGTGACCCGTGCGGCGAGGGGGCGGCGGTCGCCGCGGCCAACGGCGCGCGCCTGACGTCCTGCTCGATCGAGGGCACCGATGCGGTGATCGAGGTGGTCGTCACCGGCCCGCGGTGGCTCGGTCAGACCGGCGACCTCACCGGGCAGGCCCGCGCGGGACCCGCCAGCGGTTGACCCGGGTCAGCTGCTGGCGTCCTCGTCCTCGACGTCACCCTTGGCGCGTCGCTCGGCCTCCGCCCGGTCGAGCTTCTCGGAGAGCTCGTTGAGCCGCTTCTGCTCCTTGCGGTGCTTCCAGCCGAGCTGGGCGCCGATCTTCATGATCCAGAGCCCGATCACGACCAGCGCGCCCGCGACGATGCCGATGATGATGAGCACCGCAGGGTCGGCGTCGATGCCCAGGAACTGGCTGGACTGGAAGTTGTTGTGGCTGTCGTAGTCATAACCGGTGCCGAACAGGCCGGCCAGCGCGAGCAGCACGCCGAGGATGACGAGGACCAGCCCGAAGAGCACCATGGCGGGGAGCGTATCGGCGCTCAGACCTGCCGGGCCAGCAGCGCATCGAGCAGCCGGACCGCGCCGTCCTTGTCGAGCGGCTCGTTGCCGTTGCCGCACTTGGGCGACTGGATGCAGGAAGGGCACCCGGTCAGGCACTCGCACGCCGCGATCGCGTCCCGGGTCGCGGTGAGCCACCGGGCGGCGGTGCGATAGCCCCGCTCGGCGAAGCCGGCGCCCCCGGGGTGGCCGTCGTGCACGAAGACGGTCAGCACGCCGGTGTCGGGGTGCCGGGCGGTCGAGACGCCGCCGATGTCCCACCGGTCGCAGGTCGCGAACAACGGCAGCAGGCCGATCGAGCAGTGCTCGGCGGCATGGGCGGCACCCGGCAGGTCGTCCTGGGCGAGCCCGGTCTCGGCGAGGACGTCGTCGGGCACGGTCCACCAGACCGCGGTCGTGCGCAGGGTGCGCACGGGGAGGTCGAGCAGCGTCTCGTCGATCACCTCGCCGGTCGACGCCCGCCTGCGCAGGTAGGAGACGACCTGGCTGGAGACGTCGACCGTGCCGACCGAGAGCCGGCACCGGCCCCACATCACGTGCTCCTGCTCGACGGCGATGGTGATGTCGGTCGTCTCGCGGGCGCTGGTGGTCCAGTCGGCCTCCGCCGGGCGCATCACCGCGACCCGCTGGTCGAGATCGAGCTCCTCGACCAGCCAGGTCTCGCCGCGATGGACGTACACCGCGCCCGCGTGGGCGCTGGAGTGCGCACGTCCGCCGTCGACGGTGCCGACCACCCGGCCGGTCGCTCCTTCGATCAGCTGGACCTGCGCGCCGCCGGCGGAGCGGATGTCGGCGAGGTCGGCCGCGCGCCGGCGATCGGTCCAGAACCAGCCCTGGGGCCGGCGGCGCAGCAGCCCGGCCCCGACCAGGTCGTCGAGCAGCTCTCGCGCGGTGGGCCCGAACAGCGGCAGGTCGGCAGTCGTCAGCGGGATCTCCTGCGCCGCGGCGCACAGGTGCGGCCCGAGGACGTAGGGGTTCCCCGGGTCGAAGACCGTCCCCTCGACCGGCCGACCGAGGAGCGCCTCGGGGTGGTGCACGAGGTAGGTGTCGAGCGGGTCGTCCCGTGCGACGAGTACGCCGAGCGCGCCCCCACCGGTCCGGCCCGCTCGGCCGACCTGCTGCCAGAACGCCGCACGGGTGCCGGGGAAGCCGGCGATCACGACGGCGTCCAGACCGCTCACGTCGATGCCGAGCTCGAGCGCGTTCGTCGCGGCCATGCCGAGCAGCCGCCCGCTGCGCAGGTCCTGCTCCAGCGCCCGGCGCTCCTCCGGGAGGTAGCCGCCCCGGTAGGAGGCGACCCGCGCCGCCAGCGCCGGGTCCACCTCCTCCAGCAGCTCCGCGGTCCGCCGCGCCACCTGCTCGACGCCGCGCCGCGAGCGCACGAACGCCAGCGTGCGCACGTCCTCGAGAACCAGGTCGGTCAGCAGGTCGGCGGTCTCGGCGGACGCCGGCCGGCGCACGGGAGCGTCGTGCTCGCCCCGGAAGGAGGTCAGCGGCGGCTCCCACAGCGCCACCGCCACCTCGCCCCGCGGCGAGGTGTCGCCGGTGATCTCGAGCACCTCGTGCCCGGTCAGCCGCTGGGCCGCCACCCCGGGTTCGGCCACTGTCGCCGATGCCAGCACGAAGGTCGGGTCTGACCCGTGCGCCGCGGCCACCCGCCGGAGCCGCCGGAGCACCTGGGCCACGTGGGCGCCGAAGACACCGCGGTAGTGGTGGCACTCGTCGACGACGACGAAGCGCAGGGTCGAGAAGAACCGTGCCCAGCGCGCGTGGCCGGGGAGCAGCGACCGGTGCAGCATGTCGGGGTTGGTCAGGACGTACTCCGCGTGGTCGCGGGTCCACTCGCGCTGCTCGGGCGGGCTGTCGCCGTCGTGGGTCGCCACCCGCAGGTCCAGGCCGAGCTCGGCGATCGCGGCGCGCTGGTCCTGGGCCAGCGCCTTGGTGGGCGCGAGGTAGAGCGTGCTGGCGCCACGCTGCCCGCGCGCCCCGCGCCCGGCGCGGGCGGCGCTCAGCGCCGGCAGCAGGTAGGCCAGCGACTTCCCGGAGGCGGTGCCGGTCGCGAGCACGACGTGCTGGCCGGCGTGCGCCGCGTCGGCTGCGGCCGCCTGGTGCTGCCACAGCCGGGTGACGCCGCGGTCGGCGTACGCCCGCACGAGCGCCGGGTCGGCCCACTCCGGCCAGTCGGCGAGGGTCGCGGCCCGCTCCGGGAGCAGCTCGAGGTGGGTGAGCCGGTCTGCTCTCCCGGGCGCCGCGGTGAGCCGTGCGACGAGCTCCTCGGGTCGGTGAGACGGCGCCCGGTCCGCGGGTGGGAGGGAGGTGCCAGGGCTCACCCGCCGATTGTGCCAACCACTCCCGACACCTGTGCGTCGTGCGTGGAGAAGGTTCGCGTGGTTTGATAGCACGCGAGCCTGGCAAGGGCTGAGGCGACAACACGGGGTGGGAGAGCGGTGGATCTGACACTTACGACGCGCGAGGCCGGTGGGCGCACCGTCGTTGCTGTCGCCGGTGAGATCGATGTCTACACCGCTCCGAAGCTGCGCGACACGATCACCGACCTGGTCGCCGGCGGCGCCTACAACCTCGTCATCGACATGGAGGGCGTCGAGTTCCTCGACTCGACCGGCCTCGGCGTGCTGGTCGGCGGCCTGAAGAAGGTCCGCGCCCACGACGGCTCGCTCGAGCTGATCTGCAACCAGGACCGCCTGCTCAAGATCTTCAAGATCACCGGACTGGCGAAGGTCTTCGTCATCCACGGCTCCGCAGACGCCCTGGCCTGACTCCGTCGGGCGTACGTCGCCGTACGCCACCGCTGCAGGGCGCCGTGTCGAGGACGCGCGCCCCGGCGATCGCGCGCCCCGCTGCCGGATCGACCCCGACCGGCGCGCGTGACTCACGTCACAACCTCGGTGTGTTCTGGGCCACACCGTGCGTAGACTCCGCCGCAGCCTGCCCCTAGGACAGGTCCCATCTCCCTCTGCTTACCCCCCTTGGAGGACGAATGCCCGGGATTCTTCCCGCCGTCGTAGAGGTTTCCGGCAGCAACCTCGTACTCGTCGTCATCGTCGCCGTGATCGCGCTCGGAGCGCTGGCCATGGCCGCGATGTTCCGCCAGCAGGTGCTGGCGGCCGGCGAGGGCACCGACAACATGCGGAGGATCGCCCAGGCGGTCCAGGAGGGCGCCAACGCCTACCTGACCCGCCAGTTCCGGACGCTCGCGATCTTCGCTGCCATCGCCTTCTTCGCGCTGATGGCGCTGCCCGCCGACGACTGGAGCGTGCGGATCTTCCGATCCGTGTTCTTCCTCGTCGGCGCGGGCTTCTCCGCGTCCATCGGCTACCTCGGCATGTCTCTTGCCGTGCGCGCGAACCTCCGGGTCGCCGCCGCAGCCGAGACCGAGGGCCGCAACCCGGCGATGAACATCGGCTTCCGCACCGGCGCGTTCGTCGGCATGGCGACCGTCGGCCTGGGACTTCTCGGCGCGAGCGTCGTCGTGATCGCGTTCCAGGACGAGGCGCCCAAGGTGCTGGAGGGCTTCGGCTTCGGCGCCGCCCTGCTCGCGATGTTCATGCGGGTCGGCGGCGGCATCTTCACCAAGGCGGCCGACGTGGGCGCCGACCTGGTCGGCAAGGTGGAGCAGAACATCCCCGAGGACGACCCGCGCAACGCGGCGACCATCGCCGACAACGTGGGCGACAACGTCGGCGACTGCGCCGGCATGGCGGCCGACCTCTTCGAGTCCTACGCCGTCACGCTCGTCGCGGCCCTGATCCTCGGCTCGCAGGCGTTCGGCGACAAGGGCCTGGTCTTCCCGCTCATCGTGCCGGCCATCGGCGCGATCACCGCCGTCATCGGTACCTACCTGTGCCGCCCCAAGGAGGGCGAGAACGGGCTCACCACGATCAACCGGGCGTTCTACCTCTCCGCCGCCATCGGTGCGGTGGCGAGCGCGATCGCCGCGTTCGTCTACCTCCCCGGCGATTGGAGCGACCTCGGCTCCGGCGTCGAGGCCGACCTCGCGCCGCCGCTGTTCGCCGCCGGCGCCGTCGTGATCGGCATCGTGCTCGCCGCAGCGATCCTGGCCCTCACCGGCTACTTCACCGGCACCGACCACCGGCCGGTGAACGACGTCGCCAAGACCTCGCTGACCGGTCACGCCACGGTGATCCTTTCCGGCCTGTCCGTCGGCCTCGAGTCGGCCGTCTACACCGCCATCGTGATCGGTGCCGCCGTCTTCGGCGCGGCCCTCCTGGCTGGCGGGACCACCGGCCTGGCGCTGTTCGCGGTCGCGCTCGCCGGCTGCGGCCTGCTGACGACCGTCGGCGTGATCGTCGCGATGGACACCTTCGGTCCGGTCTCCGACAACGCCCAGGGCATCGCCGAGATGTCCGGTGACGTCGGGGTCGCCGGCGCGCAGATCCTCACCGAGCTCGACGCGGTGGGCAACACGACCAAGGCGATCACCAAGGGCATCGCGATCGCGACCGCCGTGCTCGCGGCGAGCGCCCTGTTCGCCTCCTACACGCAGAGCGCGTTCGACGAGATCGGCGCCAACGCGTCGGCGGACCTGCTGGACAGCTTCCAGGTCTACAACGCCAAGCTGATCGTCGGCGCGCTCCTCGGCGCGGGCGTGGTGTTCCTCTTCTCCGGCCTCGCGATCAACGCCGTCGGCCGTGCTGCCGGCGCGGTGGTGTTCGAGGTGCGGCGGCAGTTCCGGGAGATCCCCGGGATCATGGAGGGCACCGGCCGACCGGAGTACGGCCGGGTCGTCGACATCGTGACCCGCGACTCGCTCCGCGAGCTCGCCACGCCGGGCATCCTCGCCATCCTGAGCCCGATCGCGGTCGGCTTCGGGCTCGGCGTCGGCCCGCTCGCGGGCTTCCTCGTCGGCGCGATCGCGAGCGGCACCCTGATGGCCGTCTTCCTCGCCAACGCGGGCGGAGCCTGGGACAACGCCAAGAAGCTGGTCGAGGACGGTCACTACGGCGGCAAGGGCTCGGAGGCGCACGCGGCCACGGTCACGGGCGACACCGTGGGTGATCCCTTCAAGGACACGGCCGGCCCGGCGATCAACCCGTTGCTCAAGGTGATGAACCTGGTCTCGCTGCTCATCGTGGGCGCCATCGTGAACCTCTCCTACGGCGCCAGCGAGAACGACGCGGTCCGGATCGTCATCGCCCTGCTCGCCGCGGGTGGCATCTTCGCCGCGGTGTTCATCTCCAAGCAGCGGACCTCGGCGATGCACGACGAGCCGGAGGCCGCCGCGGTCGACGCCGCGGCCTGACGGCGGGTCGATGCGCCTCGCGCGAGCGCGTCTGGCGGCAGCGGCGGCGCTGGTCCTGACCGGCGTCGCCCTGCCTGCCACGAGCCACGCAACCGCCGCCGGGGCGGACCGGGTCCGGTCCGCCCCGGCGGCCGTCGTCCGCACCGACGAGGTCCGCCGGCACAAGGTCATCGGGCACTCCGTCCGCGACCGGAAGATCCACGCGTGGTACCGCGGGTCCGCCGACCCGCGCCGGGTGCTGGTGCTGCTCGGCCAGATGCACGGCGACGAGCACGCCGGCATCGCGACCGCGCGATGGGTACGACGTACCGTGCACCCGCGACCCGGCACCGGGCTGTGGGTGGTGCCGACGATGAACCCCGACGGCGACGCGATGAACACCCGCCGCAACGCCCACCACGTCGACCTCAACCGCAACTGGCCGACGAGCGGCTGGACGTCGGCGGGGCAGGGCAGCGAGACGTGGGGCGGCCCGAGCCCGGCCAGCGAGCCGGAGACCAAGGCGTTCCTGCGGTTCCTCCGGCGGGTGCAGCCCGACTACGTCGCGTCGATCCACCAGCCGCTCGCGGCGATCGGCAAGACATCGGGCCACCGGCGCTGGCAGCGGAAGCTGTCGCACAACCTGCACCTGCCGATCCGGTTCCTCGGCGTCGGGACCCCCGCAGGACAGGTCTCACCGACGATGACCGGTTGGTACAACAAGCACTACGGGCGGGCGCACGTCGCCACGACGATCGAGTACCGGGGCAGCGTCTCGCTGCGCTACGCGACGCGGGTGGCCGGCCGGGGCATCGTGCGCGCCGCCGGGATCCGCTGACCTGCGGGTCTCGGGTCCGCAGGGTCGTGACCGAGGTCCCTACCGGGCGGCGTGATCGCGGCCGATGCTGGCTGGATGACAGCAGGAACAGGGTCGGTGCGGCGCTGGCGCCGCCTGGCGTCCGCGGCATGGTCGGCCCCGTCCGATCCCCAGTTCTACGGCGACCTCGAGGTCGACGCCTCTGCCCTGCTGGCCTATCAGCAGCAGGCCAAGGAGGTCGGGACGCCGGTGACCGTCACCGCCCTCGTGGGGCGCGCGGTCGCGCACGGTCTGTCCGAGGTCCCCGAGCTGCACAACCCGAGCCGGATCAGGTCCGGGGAACCGACGTCGGACGTGTTCTTCATCGTGGCCACCGAGGGCGCTCTGTCCGGCCTCAAGCTGAGCGACGTCGCCGGGAAGTCGGCGGTCGAGGTGTCCGAGGAGCTCGCCGAGGAGGCCCGCCGGGTCCGCCAGGGCGACGGGCCGCTCGACCGCGCGACCAGGACCCTGGCCGCATTGCCGCTGCCCTTGCGCCGGCTGGTGCTGCGGGCCGGCTCCTGGATGGCGTCGGACCTCGGCATCGACCTGCCTGCCCTGGGCGTCGCCCGGCGGCCGTTCGGCGACGCGATGATCTCGTCGGTGGGCATGTGGGGCGTGCGCAACGCCTACTCGCCGCTCGCCGCGTACTACCGCGTCCCGCTGCTGGTCCTCGTGGGTGGCATCGCCCCGACGCCCGTCGCCGTCGACGGAGAGGTCGTCGTGCGGCCCGTGCTGCGACTGACCGCGACCTTCGACCATCGTTACGTCGACGGTTGGCACGCCGCGCGCTTCGCTGCATGCGTCGCCGACTACGTCGGTGACCCCGGCCGCCTCGAGCCTGCCGCGGTCCGGGCGGCCGCTAACGTGGCGCGGTGACCCCTGACCTCGCTGCGCCGCTGCGCGACGCCCTGCTCGAGGCCGACTTCACCTTCGACGCCGTCGGCGACCTGCTCGGCGAGGTCGCGCACGCGGCGCTGATGCGCAACGAGACCACTCCGGCGGGGCGCCGGGCCGAGGCCGAGCCCGGTCCGCTGGCGACGCTGGTGCGGCTGTTCCTGCTGCAGCGCACCGTGACCGCCGACGAGGCGGACGCCGCGCTGCCCGGCCTGGTGGACCGGCTGACGACGGCCGGCATGCTGGTCCGCTCGGTCGGCGAGGTCGCCGCGCGTCTCGACTGCCGGCCCTACGGGACGGACCACGGCCTCGACCTGTGGGTGGTCAGCGACCTCACGCCAGGACTCGACGGCGGGCCGCAGCGGGTCGCCACCGACCACGTCCTCGGCATCAGCGCTGCCTCGACCTCGCTCGCGCAGCTCACGCTGCGGCAGGAGGTGGGCACCAGCCTCGACCTCGGCACCGGGTGCGGCGTCCAGGCGCTGCACCTCGCCGAGCACAGCGACCGGGTCGTCGCCACCGACGTCAACCAGCGGGCGCTCGCCGTCGCCCGCTTCAACGCCGCCCTCAACGGCGTCGCGGACCGGGTCGACGTACGCGACGGCTCGTTCTTCGCGCCCGTCGCCGGCGAGCGCTTCGACCTGATCGCGACCAACCCGCCGTTCGTGATCTCGCCGGCGACCGGCGAGCGGCTGGTCTACCGCGACTCCGGGCTGCCCGGCGACCGGGTCGTCGAGCACATCGTCCGGACCGCACCGGACCACCTGACCGACGGCGGGTGGTGCCAGGTGCTCGCCAACTGGGTGATCGCCGCGGACCGGTCCTGGGACGAGCGGCTGGCCGACTGGCTGCCCGACGAGTGCGACGCGTTCGTGGTCCAGCGCGAGGTCCTCGACCCGGCGGCGTACGTCGAGCTGTGGCTCAAGGACTCCGGCCACCACGGGGCGCCCGACTACTTCCAGCGCTACGACACCTGGCTCTCCTGGTTGGAGGAGCAGCGCGTGGCGGGCGTCGGCTTCGGGTGGATCAACCTGCGCCGCACCGGCACCGCGGACGGCGTACGCGAGCTGCTGGAGTGGCCCTACGACGTCGAGCAGCCGATCGCGCCGGCGATCGCGGGCTGGGCCGATGCCGCCGCGACGGCCGTCGAGCCGGGGACCCGGCTGGTCGTCCGCGAGGACGTGCGCCAGGAGACGGTCGGCGCCGTCGGCGCCGAGGACCCCGCCACCATCGTGCTGCGCCAGCAGCGCGGCCTGCGCCGGGCGCGGCAGGTCGACACCGTCGCCGCGGCGCTCGTGGGCGCCTGCGACGGCGAGCTGGCGGTCGGACAGATCCTGGCGGCGGTCGCGCAGCTGCTCGAGCTCGACCCGGCGGCGACCACCGCGGACCGGATGGCCGAGGTGACAGAGCTGGTGCGTGAGGGCTTCCTGGTCGCCGCACCGGCCCCGCGTGCACAATTGCGCGCGTGACGAGCGCAGGCTGGTACCCCGACCCCGCCGGTCAACCCAACACCTTCCGCTACTGGGACGGGACGTCCTGGAGCGAGGCGACGACGACCAACCCGGCGACGCCGGCGCCGGGGACCCCGCTCCCGCCGCAGCCGCCACCGCCGACGTCGCCGTACCAGCAGCAGCCGCCTGCGACGCCTCCGGCGCCGCCGACGACCCACCGGCCGGGCTACGGAGAGATCACTCCCGCGCCGCCGGGCTTCCCGCAGCAGGGCTACGGCCAGCAGCAGCCCTATGCCCAGCAGCCCTATGCCCAGCAGGGCTACGGCCAGCCCGGCTACGGCACCCCGCCGGCCGGCGGCTCCGGCGGCTCGGGCGCCGGCCGCACGGTCGCCATCGTGCTGCTGGCGATCGTGCTCGTCGTCGCCCTCGGCGTCGGGGCGTTCTTCGTCGTCCGGGGCGCCACCGGGGACGACGACACGAGCACCGCGGGCGACGACTCCAGCAGCAGCGCCGGCTCCGAGGGCAGCAGCCCCACGGCGGTGCCGAGCAAGCAGCAGTGCAAGGGCGGCGACCCCGACCCGGGTGAGCTCGACCCGGCGTCGCCGACCCTGACCGGCGGCGGCCTGACCATCCCGTCGCTGACCGACCAGGGCTACACGGTCGACCACCGCATCTCGAAGCCCTACAAGTTCGCGACCGCCTTCGAGGCGTCCTACCTCGTCATCGACCAGCAAGGCGGCTGGATCTCCAGCTACGGCGTCGGGGCGCTGGCCAAGGCCAACGGGTTCGACAGCACCCAGCAGGCGGCCGAGGCGCTCGTCTACTGCATGACCCACTCCGGTCTCTACGAGGGCTTCACCGGCGCCACCGACCAGCAGGTCGGCGCGGTCACCGTCGACGGCCACGACGCCTACTCGGTCCTGACCGAGGTCCGGGTCGACAATCCGGACGTGAACGTCGAGGGCGACCTGCTCCAGGTGGTCGTCGTCGACACCGGTGACAGCGACAATTACGGCGTCTACATCAGCGGCGTACCGCTCGGGGACGACAACGCCGCGCAGCAGCAGTCCGACGAGTTCGACCAGATCTCCGTCGGGTGATCGAGGTCCCACCGCATGCTCCTGAGCGGTGGGGGACTGGACAGCACGCGCTACCGTGATCGGCCGTGACCCCGTTCCTGCCAGGTTCGGGACACGTCGTCCGTCCCGGTCCACCCGGCAGATCCGGCTGCCACGAGCCCAGAGAAGTAGGTCGCAGTGCCCCACAAGTTGGTGATCGTCGAGTCACCGGCCAAGGCCCGCACGATCGGCGGGTACCTCGGCGACGGCTACGTCGTCGAGTCCTCGATCGGTCACATCCGCGACCTGCCGAACAACGCCGCCGACACGCCGGCGAAGATCAAGGACAAGCCCTGGGGCCGGCTGGCGATCGACGTCGACAACGACTTCACGCCCTACTACGTGGTCCCGCGGGACAAGAAGTCGCACATCTCGAAGCTCAAGTCGCTGCTCAAGGACGCCGACGAGCTCTACCTCGCGACGGATGAGGACCGCGAGGGCGAGGCGATCGCCTGGCACCTCCTCGACGAGCTCAAGCCGAAGAACATCCCGGTCCGCCGGATGGTCTTCCACGAGATCACCCGAGCGGCGATCCAGGACGCCGCCGCCCACCCGCGCGAGCTGGACATGGACCTGGTCGAGGCGCAGGAGACCCGGCGCCTGCTCGACCGGCTCTACGGCTACGAGGTCAGCCCGGTGCTGTGGCGCAAGGTGATGTCCGGGCTGTCCGCCGGTCGTGTGCAGTCGGTGGCGACCCGGCTGGTCGTCGACCGCGAGAAGGAGCGGATGACGTTCCGCTCGGCGTCCTACTGGGACATCGAGGGGACGTTCGACGCAGGAGCGGCCCACGACCAGCGGATGTTCCCGGCGAAGCTGTACTCCGTCGACGGCACGCGCGTCGCGTCCGGAGGGAACTTCGGTCCGGACGGGCTCCTCAAGCCGGGTGCCGATGTCGTGCACCTCGACCGGTCGCGGGCCGAGTCCCTCGTCGCGGGGCTCGCGGACACGACGTACGACGTGCGCACCGTCGAGTCGAAGCCCTACCGGCGCTCGCCGTACGCGCCGTTCCGCACCACCACGCTCCAGCAGGAGGCGAGCCGCAAGCTCGGCATGAGCGCGTCGGTGACGATGTCGGTCGCCCAGCGGCTCTACGAGAACGGCTTCATCACCTACATGCGGACCGACTCGACGACGCTCTCGAGCGGGGCGGTCGGCGCGGCGCGCGACCAGGTCCGCGAGCTGTACGGTGCCGAGTACGTGCCGGACTCGCCGCGCGTCTACGCGAGCAAGGTCAAGAACGCCCAGGAGGCGCACGAGGCGATCCGGCCGGCGGGTGACAGCTTCCGCACGCCCGCCCAGACCGGGCTGACCGGCGACCAGTTCCGGCTCTACGAGCTGATCTGGATGCGCACCGTCGCCTCGCAGATGAAGGACGCCGTCGGGCAGAGCGTGTCCGTCCGCGTGGGCGGCACCGCCGCGTCGGGGGAGGACGTCGTCTTCTCCGCGTCCGGCCGGGTGATCACCTTCCACGGCTTCCTCAAGGCCTACGTCGAGGGCACCGACCACGGTGCCGCGAAGGACGACCAGGAGACGCGCCTGCCGGCGCTCGCCGAGGGCGACCGGGTCAGCGCCGCGTCGCTGGAGGCCAACGGGCACGAGACCAAGCCGCCGTCGCGCTACACCGAGGCCACGCTGATCAAGGAGCTCGAGGACCGCGAGATCGGGCGGCCGTCGACGTACGCCTCGATCATCAGCACGATCCTCAACCGCGGCTACGTCTACAAGAAGGGCACCGCCCTGGTGCCGGCGTGGATCGCGTTCTCCGTGGTGCGGCTGCTGACCGAGCACTTCACCCGGCTGATCGACTACGAGTTCACCGCCGGCCTCGAGGACGTGCTGGACGAGATCGCACGGGGTGACAAGGACAAGGTCACCGAGCTGCAGGAGTTCTACTACGGGTCGGACAAGCTGCAGGGCGTCAAGCCGCTCGTCGAGGGCCTCGGCGACATCGACGCCAAGGAGCTGGCGACCTTCCCGGTGGGCTCGCCCGAGGACGGGATCCAGCTGCGGGTCGGGAAGTACGGTCCCTACCTCGAAGGTCCTGGCGACGACGGAGCGCCGTTCGCCAAGCGGGCGAACGTGCCGGACGACCTGCCGCCCGACGAGCTGACCGTCGAGAAGGCCAAGGAGCTGCTCGCCAACCCGGCCGGCGAGGAGATCGACCTCGGCGTGCACCCGGAGACCGGGCTGCAGGTGGTGGCGAAGAACGGCCGGTTCGGGCCCTACGTCACCGAGGTGCTGCCCGAGGACGCCCCGAAGAGCGCCAAGCCGCGCACCGGCTCGCTGTTCGAGTCGATGTCGCTGGACACGATCACCCTCGAGCAGGCGGTCAAGCTGCTGTCCCTGCCGCGCGTGGTCGGCACCGACCCGGAGAGCGGTGAGGAGATCACCGCCCAGAACGGCCGCTACGGGCCGTACCTGAAGAAGGGCACCGACTCCCGCTCGCTCACGACCGAGGAGCAGCTCTTCACGATCACCCTCGACGAGGCGCTGCGGATCTACAGCCAGCCCAAGCAGCGCGGTCGCGCCGCCGCCACCGCGCCGCTCAAGGAGCTCGGCAACGACCCGGTCTCCGGTCAGCCCGTGGTCGTCAAGGCCGGCCGCTTCGGCGAGTACGTCACCGACGGCGAGTACAACGCCACCCTGCGCAAGGACGACTCCGTCGAGTCGATCACCCTCGAGCGCGCCGCCGAGCTCCTCGCCGAGCGCCGCGCCAAGGGCCCCGCCAAGAAGGCGGCCAAGAAGACCGCCAAGAAGACGGCCAAGAAGACCACCGCCAAGAAGACCGCGAAGAAGTCGCCGGCCAAGAAGGCCGCAAAGAAGAGTTGAATCGAAGGTCTCTCCGGGTCGATTCGATGGTCCGTGAGGGTTGATTCGATGGTCTGTCGGGGTTGAGTCGAAGATCCGTGTCGGGTCGGCGTACGGCGATCTTCGACTCAACCTCCACGAACCTTCGATTCAACCCTCACGAACCTTCGAATCAACCTCGAGGGGCCTTCGATTCGATGGGGGTCGGGGCCGGCTGTCGGACCTCGGGTCGCTCGTGTCGCCGGGGCACCGTAGGTTCTGAGCGTGCGGTCCGGCGTCTACACCCAGCGCGGTGTCTTCGTGTGCCTCGAGGGTGGCGAGGGCTCGGGCAAGTCGACCCAGGCGCGGCTGCTGGCCGACCGCCTGACGGCGGAGGGGTACGCCGTGCGGTTGACCCACGAGCCGGGCGACACCGCCGTCGGCAAGGAGCTGCGCCGGATCGTGCTCAGCCCCGAGACCGGCCGGCTCGCGCACCGCACCGAGGCGCTGCTCTACGCCGCCGACAAGGCCGAGCACGTCGAGACCCTGGTGCTGCCGGCGCTCGAGCGGGGCGAGGTCGTGGTGACCGACCGCTACGTCGACTCCACGCTCGCCTACCAGGGCGCCGGGCGCGACCTCGACCCCGCCGAGCTGGAGGCGGTGGCGCGCTGGGCGACCGGCGACCTGCGGCCGCACCTGACCGTCGTCCTCGACCTCGAGCCGGCGCACGGCCTCGGCCGGTTCGAGGAGCGCGACCGGATCGAGGGCGAGTCCCTGGACTTCCACCAGCGGGTCCGGCAGGCGTTCCTCGACCTCGCCGCGGCGGACCCGGACCACTACCTCGTCCTGGACGCCCGCGCTCCGGTCGAGGAGATCGCCGGGCTCATCGCCGGGCGCGTCGCGCCGCTGCTCGAGCAGGCCGCCCGATGACCGTGTGGGACTCCCTCGTCGGCCAGAAGCCGGTGATCGCCACGCTGCGCCAGGCGGCTGCCGGCCAGGGGATGAGCCATGCGTGGTTGTTCACCGGACCGCCCGGGTCGGGCCGCTCCAACGCCGCCGTCGCGTTCGCCGCCGCGCTGCAGTGCGAGGCGGGCGACGCGGGTGGCGAGGCCGGCTGCGGCACCTGCCACTCCTGCCACACCGTCCTGGCCGGCAGTCACGCCGACGTCGCCGTCGTGCGCACCGAGAAGCTCTCGATCGGCGTCAAGGAGGTGCGCGACCTGGTCCGCCGGGCAGCGCTCACCCCCATGGGCCGCCGCTGGCAGGTCCTGATCGTCGAGGACGCCGACCGGCTCACCGAGCAGGCCTGCAACGCGCTGCTGAAGGCGATCGAGGAGCCCAACCACCGCACGCTGTGGATGCTCTGCGCCCCGACCGTCGAGGACGTGCTGCCGACCATCCGGTCGCGGTGCCGGCTGGTGACCCTCACGACCCCGACCGCGCAGGAGGTCGCCGAGTTCCTCCGTCGCGACGGGGTCGACGACCGGCTCGCCGACCTCGCCGCCCGCGCCAGCCAGGGGCACATCGGCCGTGCTCGTGCACTCGCCCGCGACCCGGAGGTCCGCGGCCGGCGGGCGGACGTCGTACGCATCCCCACGTCGCTCACCTCGCTCGGCGCCTGCCTCGACGCGGCGAACCGGCTGGGCGAGGCCACCAAGGCCGAGGCCGACGCGATCACCGCCGACCTCGACGCCAAGGAGAAGGCCGACCTCGACGCGGCGTACGGCGTGGTCGAGCGCGGCCGCCGCCCGCGGGAGTACGCACCTGCGCTCCGTGACCTCGAGAAGGACCAGAAGACCCGCGCCAAGCGGCGCCAGCTCGACGTCGTCGACCGCGCGCTGATGGACCTCGTGTCGGTCTACCGCGACGCCATCGCGCTCTCGACGGGCGCGGGCGGGGCGCTGGTGAACGAGGACGTCCGGTCCGACATCGAGGGCCTCGCCCGCGCCTCGACCCCCGAGCTCAACCTCCGCCGCATCGGTGCGATCTTCGCGGCGCGCGAGCAGATGCTCGAGTTCAATGTCCAGCCGGCGCTTGCGCTGGAGTCCATGATGGTGAGCCTGCAGGCGTCGTAGTCGAGGAGAAACGTTGAAGAAGCTTGTCGTCGCCGTGGTGGTGATCTGGGGGCTGGTCCTCGTCGTCGGCGTCGCCGCCGCGGTCGTCGTCATCGTGCACAACTCCGACGACTCCGACGCCTCCTCGACGAGCAGCCCGTCGAGCGCGCCGGTCCCGCCCTCGACGTCGTCGTCGAGCGGCTCCGGCGACGTGCCGCCGGGACTGGACCGGTTCTACAGCCAGCAGATCGACTGGACGTCGTGCGGTTCCGACGACTGCGGGAAGCTCGAGGTGCCGGTCGACTACGCCCACCCCGACGGCGACACGATCGAGCTCGCCGTCGAGCGGCACGACGCGACCGGCGACCGGATCGGCTCGATGATCGTCAACCCCGGCGGCCCCGGCGCACCGGGCACCGACGTCCCGGCGCAGGCCGACTTCTACTTCGCCGACCCGCTGCTGCAGGCCTACGACATCGTCGGCTTCGACCCGCGCGGCACCGGCGCCTCCAGCCCGGTCGACTGCCTCAGCGACTCCCAGCTCGACGACTACGTCGCCGAGGACCCCGGCCCGGACACGCCGGCCGAGGTCAGGAGCTACGTCGAGGAGACGCACCAGTTCTGGAAGGGCTGCGCCGCCCACACCGGCGACCTCCTCGGCCACGTCAGCACGATCGAGGCGGCCCGCGACATGGACGTCCTGCGCGCCGCCGTCGGCGAGTCGAAGATGACCTACTTCGGCTTCTCCTACGGCACCAAGCTCGGCGCGACGTACGCCGACCTGTTCCCCGACAAGGTCGGCAAGTTCGTCCTCGACGGCGCGATCGACCCCAAGCTCCCCCTCTACGACAGCACCCTGGACCAGGCCCAGGGCTTCGAGGTGGCGCTGCGCTCCTACGTGCAGAACTGCGTCGACCAGGGCAGCTGCTTCCTCGGCGACACCGTCGACGCGGGTCTGCAGACCATCACCGGCCTGCTCGACCAGGTCGAGGCGCACCCGCTGCCGACCAACCAGGACCGGGAGCTGCAGATCGGCAACGCCGTCTACGGCGTGATCACCCCGCTCTACAACAAGGACTACTGGACCTACCTCGACCAGGCGCTGCAGCAGGCGCTCGACGGTGACGGCAGCACCCTGCTCGCGCTCTCCGACGCCTACGGCTCGCGCACCAAGAACGGCAGCTACTCCGACAACAGCCTCGAGGCGATCTCGGTCATCAACTGCCTCGACGACCCGACGACGTACACCCCCGCGCAGGTGGAGAAGCACTACGGCGCCTTCGAGAAGGCCTCGCCGACGTTCGGCCACATCTTCGCCTGGTTCCTGACCGCCTGCGACGGCGACACCGTGAAGAGCTCGGAGCCGCCGATCAAGATCGACGCCCCCGGCGCGGCCCCGATCGTCGTCATCGGTACCACCCGGGACCCGGCCACCCCCTACGAGGAGGCGGTCGCGATGGCGAAGGAGCTCGACTCCGGCGTGCTGCTGACCCGTGACGGCGACGGCCACACCGGCTACAACCACGGCAACACTTGCATCGACGACGCCGTCCACGCCTACCTGCTGCAGGGCAAGGTCCCCGCCGACGGGACGAAGTGCTGAGGCCTCCCGCCGGTTTCACCCCTTCCTGACCCCGCCGGTATGCTTCCGCAGGTTGCACGCCGCCTTAGCTCAGTCGGTAGAGCGGCTCACTCGTAATGAGCAGGTCGTCGGTTCGATTCCGACAGGCGGCTCCACCGAAGCCCGGCCCGCAAGGGCCGGGCTTCGCCGCATCGAGGATTGCTGAGGAGTGCGCGGGCATGGACGAGTCGCGGTACGGCAAGACCCCGCGCTGGCGGATCCTGGCGTTCGGCCTGCCGCCCGCCGTCCTGCTGCTGGTGGCCGGTGTGGCGCTGACCCTGGCCGCGTGGGGCGTGATCGGGACGGGCGAGAAGTCCGAGGGACTGGCCGTGCTCGGGCCGCTGCTGGCGGGCTTCGGCGTCGCGCTCGCGTACGTCGTCCTGCGCCCGCGTCCCTAGCCGCTCGGACCGAACCGCTCCACCCGGATCGACGCGGCGGGGGCGCCGCAGTCGACGAGCAGGGTCTCGGCGTACGCCGCGAAGCGGGGCGAGCCGCAGACGTAGAAGCTCTCGATCCCGGCGAGCAGCGGAGCGACCTCGTCGGCGGTCGGGGCGCCTGCGGGCCGGGTGCCGCTCGCCACGCGGGTGTAGGCCATGGTGGAGCCGGCGGCCGCCAGCTCGTCGGCGTAGGGCAGCGTCTCGGGTGTGCGGCCGACGGCGACGACGCGGAGCAGGTCGGTGCGGTTCAGTCGCCGGGCGGCGCGGACCATCGAGACGGCGGGGACGACGCCGGTCCCGCCGACGAGCACCAGCGCCGGGGTCGCCGTGTCCCAGGTGAACCAGCGACCGATCGGTCCGCGCAGCTCCAGCTCGTCGCCCACCTCGGCCACGTCGGCCAGGAAGCCGGACACCTCGCCGTCGGGCAGGCGCTCGACCAGGAGCTCGACGAGCGGGTCGTCGTCGGCGGAGGCGACCGAGTAGGACCGCTGGGCGGTGTAGCCGTCGGGGGCGCGCAGCCGGACCAGGTAGTGCTGGCCGGGCCAGTGCCGCTGGCGGTCCACCACGTCCATGCGGAGCCGGACCGTGCTCGGCGTCGGGTTGTCCTTCTCCACGACGGTCCCCGTCGTCCACGTGGTCGGTCGGGGCCGGACGTCGTCGATGGCGCTCATCGCGGGCTCACGACCTCAGTCGCCCTGGTAGCGCTGCTCGAGCCACGGGTCACCCCGGTCGTGGTAGCCGTTCTGCTCCCAGAACCCCGCCTGGTCGCGCTCCATCAGCTCCAGGCGGGAGACCCACTTGGCGGACTTCCAGAAGTAGAGGTGCGGCACCAGGAGCCGGGCCGGTCCGCCGTGCTGGCGGTCGAGCGGCTTCCCGCCGAACTCCCAGACGACCCACGCCTTGCCGCCGGTCACGTCCGCGAGCGGCAGGTTGGTGGTGTAGCCCGTGCTGGAGTGCGCGAGCACGAACGCCGCCTCGGGGAGCGGCCCGGCCGCCTCGAGCAGGGTGTCGACGCTGACGCCGGTGAACGCCACGTCGAGCTTCGTCCACGTGGTCACGCAGTGGATGTCGCCGGTGTACGTCGACCTCGGCAGCCCGCGGATCTCGTCCCACGACCACGTCGTCGGCCGTTCCACCAGGCCGTCGACCTTCAGCGACCACTGCTCGGGCTCGATCTGCGGCGTCGCCTCGGCCGTCAGCACCGGCCACCCGCCGCCCACGTCGTACTGCCCCGGCGGCAGCCGGTCGTCGCGATCGCGTCTCTTGCCGAGGAAGCCTCTGGTCGCGCTCATGATGGCGCCATTGTGCCTGCGGCCGGGGCCGGTGTCGTCCCCCGATCCTCAGCTGCCGAGGATGTCCCGCACGGCGAGCGAGGCGAAGGTCATGGCGGAGCCCAGCGGCGCGCCGGGGCCGGGGTACGCCGAGCCGAACACCGAGGCGGCGGAGTTGCCGGCGGCGTACAGCCCCGGGATGGGAGCGCCGGACCCGTCGAGCACCCGGCCGCGCGCGTCGGTGACCAGGCCGCCCTTGGTGCCGAGGTCGGAGAGCACGAACCGCGCGGCGTAGTAGGGCGGGGTGTCCAGCGGCACCAGCGCCTTGTTCGGTGTGCCGGCTCCCGCGAAGAAGGTGTCGTACTCGTCCTCGCCGCGGCCGAAGTCCTCGTCGACCCCCGAGGCGGCGAACCCGTTGAAGCGGGCGACGGTCTCCTCGAGCGCAGCGGCGTCCAGCCCGGCGAGCGCCGCGAGCTCGGCGAGCGTGTCGGCGCGGACCCACGTCCCGGCGGCGAGGTGCTCCTCGGCGTCGCCCTCCGGCATCGCGATCGCCGGCAGCCGGCCGCCCTCCCGCGAGTCGAAGACGAACCACGAGGGCACCCGCTCCGGCGCGGCCGCCATCACCCGGCCGAACCGGTCGTAGGGCAGTGACTCGTTGCCGTAGCGTCGCCCGTGCTGGTCGACCATCAGCCCGCCGCGGAACCCGAGCGTGAACGTCCCGCTGCCGTCGGGGTGCTCGAGACCAGGGCAGAACCATCCCTCGCCGGCGTAGTCGGTCGCCGCACCGGCCGCGGCGCAGGCCTCGATGATCTCGCCCGTGTTGGTGCCGCGCGGCGCCATCGTCCACGCCGCGCTGCCGGGCGTGCCGTGCTCCTTGCGCAGCCGCGGGTTGCCCTCGAAGCCGCCGGCAGCGACCACGATCCCGCGCCGGGCACCGATCAGGGCCTCGCCCCCCTCCGTCTCCACCCGTACGCCGACCGCCCGCCCGCCGTCGTCGCGACGCACGCCCGTGGCGTGGTGGCCCGTCCGGATCGTCCCGCCGTCGCGGACGAGCATCGCGGCGAGCCGGCCGATGAGGGCCTGGCCGCCGGACAGCGTCGACCGGCCCCCGCGACCCACCCGGTCGCGCTCGACGGGCGGGCGCACCAACGCGGCCACCTGCGGGTCGAGGTCGTCCCGCGCGATGGAGACGGGCTGGATCGAGCGGCCCATCGGGACCCGACCGGGCGCGTCGTAGTACTCGGAGAACGGGATCCACTCGAAGTCCATCAGCGGGTCGGACTCGAGCTCGGCCACCAGCTCCGGCGCATGCGCGAGCAGCGCCTCCACCCGCTCGGTGTCGGGGTCCGCCAGCACGGCGGCGAGGTAGGCGCGGGCGCCGTCGGTGGAGTCCGGCAGGCCGGCGCGCTGCTGGACCTCGCTGCCGGGAAGCCAGCAGGCGCCACCGGAGTAGGCCGACGTACCGCCGATGTGGTCGGTCCGCTCGAGCACCACCGTGCTCAGCCCGGCCCGCGCGGTCAGGGCGGCAGCCGTCATCGCCCCGCCGCCGGAGCCGACCACCACGACGTCGTACGCCTCGTCCATGGCAGAACTGTAACGTGTTCTACCTATGGCCGAGGTCGGTCAGCGGGCGGCGACGTCCTCCAGCGCGACGGCGCCCGCCTCGTCGGCGGCACGGAGCCGCGGGACCGCGGCCGCGATCGCGACACCGGCGAACGCCGCGACCGCCGCGACGACGAAGCAGAGCCGGAAGGCACCCTGGGTCGGCACCTCCAAGGCCCCGAACGGCTGGGTCCTGCTGGTCAGGATCGTCGCCATCGCGGCGGCGGAGATCGTCGTGCCCAGCGAGCGCATCAGCGAGTTGAGGCCCACCGCGGCGGCCGCCTCCCGCGGCGGGACGGAGTCCAGGATCAGGGTGGGCATGGCGGCGTACCCGATGCCCACGCCGGCGGCCGCGATGCAGGCAGCGACCATCAGCTGCCAGGCCGCGCCCATCAGCAGCAGCGCCACCAGGTAGCCGATGCCCAGCACGACCGCGCCCAGCATCAGCGTCAGCTTCGCGCCTACTCGTCCGATCAGGCTGCCGGAGACCGGCGAGAGCAGCATCATCATCAGCCCGCCGGGCGCCATCCAGAGCCCGGCGGCGAGGATCGACTGGTCCAGGCCGTAGCCCGTCGCCGCCGGCTCCTGGAGCAGCTGCGGGATCGCGATCGACTGCGCCATCATCCCGAAGCCGATGGCCACCGCCGCGATGTTCGTCAGCAGGACCGGGCGCTGCGCGCTCGTCCGCAGGTCGACGATCGGCTCGTCCTGGCGCAGCTCGAAGGCGACCCAGGCCAGCAGCACCAGGACGCCGAAGGCGATCGCACCCAGCGTCCGGCCGTCGCCCCAGCCCCAGGCGCTGGACTTGGAGACGCCGACCAGGAAGGACACCAGGCCCACCGCGAGCCCGATCGCGCCGACGACGTCGAGCCGGCCGGGGACCGCGTCGTGGACGTGCGGGACGACGGCGACGCAGGCGGCGGTCACCAGCGCGGCGAGCGCCGCCCCGACCCAGAACAGCCAGTGCCAGTGCCCGGCGTTGGCGATCCACGCGGCCAGCGGCAGGCCGATCGCGCCGCCGACGCCGAGCGTCGCGCTCATCGCCGCGACCGACGTGGCGGCCATCCTCGGCGGGACGATCTCGCGGATCAGCGAGATGGCGACCGGGATGAAGCCCATCGCGACACCCTGCAGGGCGCGCCCCGCGAGCATGGGGACCAGCGACGAGGACAGCGCGCAGACGACCGACCCGGCGAGCAGGGTCGCGGAGTTCACGACGAGCACCCGCTGCTTGCCGACCATGTCGGCGAGCCGGCCGGCGACCGGCATCGAGACCGCCGCGGCGAGCAGGGTGATCGTCACGATCCACGCGGCGTTGGACGCCGAGGTGTGCAGCAGCCCGGGGAGCTCGCTCTGGATCGGGATCACCATGGTCTGCGTGGTGGCGGCCGCGAGGCCGCCGAGGCACAGGGCGACGACGGCGACGAGCGGGTTGCGTGCGATCTCAGTCGGCGGCGCGGGTTCGGACACGGGTCGTCCTCCTGGTCGGTTGCGGCGCAGCCTACAAACTACTTGCTGCGAACAACCAATCGAGTCGCGCGGGTCACCGGCCGCGACCGGCACAGGTCGCGGCTGCTGGAGGAATCGGCTACTCCTCCTCCGGCAGCCGCGTCTGCGCCAGCAGGTACTGCGTGAGCCTGCTGTCGTGGTGGTGATCGTGGATGCGCACGGGCTCGGGGATCATCCGGCCCTCGGCCGCGTCCCAGAACCGGTCGACCCCGTGCGCGACGCGTCGCGCGACCCGACCGCGGACGCCTTGATGGGGGAGGTGCGGGTGCGGACGCGTCGGGGCGTCGAGCTCGGCGCGGTAGAGCCGCTCGGTCAGCTCGCCGCAGTGCAGCTCGTCGGTGGCGTCCACGATCCGGGCGACCAGCGCCTCCTCGAGCGTCAGCAGGTCGTCGAACCGCTCGTGGACGTCGGCCCAGATCGACGCCCACGGGCGCCCGACGGCGTACGCCGACCCGTACAGCTTGGACTTCGCCTGGAACATCGCGTCCTCGAGCCGCCTGCTGAGCCGGACCAGCTCGGCCGCGGCGTCGTGGCCGTCCGGCAGGCGTCGACGTACGGCGGGCACGAGCACCGCGTTGACCGCACCGACGTGCCGGCTGGTGCCGGCGAGGAAGGTGTCGGTCGCGGGGAACCGGTCACGGGGCCGGTCGCGCGTCGGCCTGCTGGCCTCGGCGCGATCGAGTCGTGCCGCCAGGATGCTGCGGGTGACCTTGATGCTGGTGCTGAGCGTGTCGCGCATGGCTGCCCTTCCGGACCTCCCTGCCTTCCATGGTGCGCCTCCGCACGGGCCGCGGCAAGGGTCTCAGAGCGCGGGGTCGGTCCACGCCATCTGGACCACCTCGACGCCGCGGTCCCGGGTGACCAGCTGGCCGCGCCCGGCCTGGGCGATCGAGGGTCGGACGTTGCCGAGCAGCGGCCCCTCGTCGCGGCTGCCGGACAGCAGCAGCCCGGGCATCGCCAGGTCCCGGAGGCCCTGGATCACCGGCTCGTAGAGCGCCCGCGACGCGCCGCCGGACCGGCGGGCGACCACGACGTGCAGGCCGACGTCGCGGGCCTGCGCGAGCAGCGGCTGCAGCTGGGCGACGGGGGAGCTCTGCTGGGTCGCGACCAGGTCGTAGTCGTCCACGACCACGAACACCTCGGCACCCGTCCACCACGCGCGGCTGCGCAGCTGGTCCGGCGTCACGTCGGGGCCGGGGATCCTGCTCTCAAGGTACTCAGCGAGGTCCTTGAGGGCCGGCTGCGCCTGGGTCGCCGAGGTCAGGTAGTTGAGCAGGTACTCCTCCGGCACCTCGCCGAGCAGCGACCGGCGGTAGTCCACGAGCACGACCTGCGCCTGCTTGGGCGTCCGGGTGCGCATCACCTCGTGGACGTAGGCCCGCAGCGTCGCGCTCTTCCCGGACTGCCCGTCGCCGAACAGCAGCAGGTGCGGCTCCGCGTCGACGTCGAGCCGGACCGGCGCCAGCTCCTTCTCGTTGATGCCGAGCAGGAGCGGCCCGCCGGAGCCGGGTACGCCGTCCGCGGCCACGCCGGCCAGGGCGCGGACGTCGGACAGCGCGATCCGGTCGGGCAGCAGCCGCAGCTTCGGTCCGGAGGGGCCCGTCCACGCCTTCGCCACCGCGGTCACCATCGCGTCGACGCCGTCGCCGAGGGTGTCGCCGCGCGGGTCGCCGTCGATGCGCGGAAGGGCGCCGAGGAAGTGCAGCTTGCCCGGCACCAGGCCGCGGCCCGGCCGGCCGGGAGGCACGAGCGCAGCGACCTTGCGGTCGATCTCGGAGTCGAGGACGTCGCCGAGCCGCAGCTCCAGCCGGGTGCCGAACAGGTCGCGCATCGACGCGCGGAAGTCCGCCCAGCGTGACGCGCCGGCCACCACGTGCAGCCCGAAGGTGAGGCCGCGGGAGGCGAGCTGCTGCAGCTCCATCTCGAGGTCGTCGAAGTCGGCGCGGAGCGTGCTCCAGCCGTCGACGACGAGGAACAGGTCGCCGTACCCGTCGTCGACCACGTCGCCGTGCCGGCCGGCCTGGAACCGGCGCCGGCGGTAGGTCTCGATCGAGTCGATGCCGTGCTGGCGGAAGTAGGCCTCCCGCCGGTCCACGGCCCCCTGGAGCTCGGCGACGATCCGCCGCACCACCTCGGGCTCCGAGCGGGTGCCGGTGCCGGCGACGTGCGGGAGGTCGGACATCGGCGCGAAGGTGCCGCCGCCGAAGTCGAGGACGTAGAACTGGCTCTCCAGCGGCGTGGTCGTCAGCGACAGGCTGGTGACGATCGTGCGCAGCAGGGTGCTCTTGCCGCTCCGCGGCCCGCCGACGACGGCGACGTGGCCGGCGGCGCCGCTGAGGCTGACGGTCAGCACGTCGCGACGCTGCTCGCGCGGCCGGTCGACGGTGCCGAGCGGGACGGTGAGGCCGCCCATCGCCCGCCACCGCGGGGAGACGAGCCCGAGGTCGGGCTGCCGGGTGAGGTCGCCCATCAGCTGGTCGAGGGTGTCCGGGACGTCGAGCGGCGGCAGCCAGACCTGGTGCGCCGCCGGGCCCCTGCCCTCCATCCGGGAGACCGCGACGTCGAGCAGCGTGGTGCTGCTGGTCTCCGCCGGCTGCGGCTCGGCCCGGTCGTGGTCGGCCGCCGGGTCCGGCTCGAGGAAGGCCTGCACCTCCGAGATCGTGAACGGCAGGATCCCGCGCAGGTTCCCGCCGTCGTCGCGGCGCACCCGCGGCCCGCCGGTCGTCGGCGGCCCGGACACGTAGCCGGCCTTGAACCTCGTCAGCGTGGTCGGGTCCGGCTTGAGGTAGCCGAGCCCGGGGACCGCCGGCAGCTCGTAGGCATCCGGTACGCCGAGCACCGCGCGCGACTCCTGGGCGCTGAAGGTCCGCAGCCCGATCCGGTAGGACAGGTGCGACTCCAGCCCGCGCAGCCGCCCCTCCTCGAGCCGCTGCGACGCGAGCAGCAGGTGCAGCCCGAGCGAACGGCCGAGCCGGCCGATCGCGACGAACAGGTCGATGAACTCCGGCTTGGCCGAGAGCATCTCGGAGAACTCGTCGACGACGATGAACAGCGACGGCAGCGGTGCGAGGTGCGCGCCCTCGGCCGTCGAGGTGCGCGCCTTCTCGTAGTCCCGCACCGATGCGAAGTTGCCGGCCTCGCGCAGCAGCTCCTGGCGTCGCACCATCTCGCCGGACAGGGCGTCCTGCATGCGGTCGACGAGGGTCAGCTCCTGCGCCAGGTTGGTGATCACCGCCGAGACGTGGGGCATCTCGGCCATGCCCGCGAAGGTCGCGCCGCCCTTGAAGTCGACGAGCACCATGTTCAGCTGCTCGGGGGAGTGCGTCATCGCCAGCCCGAGCACCAGGGTCCGGAGGAACTCCGACTTGCCGGAGCCGGTCGCCCCGATCACCAGGCCGTGTGGACCCATGCCCTGCTGGGCGGACTCCTTGATGTCGAGGTGGATCGGCACGCCGCCCTCGCCGACGCCGATCGGCACCCGCAGCCGGTCGCGCGCCGGTCGCGGACGCCAGGCCGCGCCCGGGTCGAACGCATGCACGTCGCCGAGCCCCAGCAGGTCCATGAAGTCCAGCGGGCCAGTGATGTCGGCGCCGGTGTCCTCCACGTTGACGGTCGTCCCGGCGGAGAAGAGCGGCGTCAGCCGGCGGGCGAACGCCTCGGCGACCGCGAGCGTGCACCGGTCGCCGCGCGCGACGATCGGCGTCTCCCGCAGCCGCAACGCGCGGAGCGGCGCCGTCGTCTCGTCCGGGTCGCCGTCGGCGGGGAGCAGCTCGAGCCGCAGCGTCGCGGGGTCGTCGAGCTCGGTCCAGCGCTCGGGCAGGTCGACCACGGTCACGCCGTGCAGGCCGTCCGGTGGGATCAGGTGGTTGCCAGGCGGCAGCGCCGCGCCGTCGGTGATGAGCAGGACGTGCGGCTGGGCCGGCCGCTCGTCGGCGGCGAACCGCGGCCGCTCGCCGAGGTCCTGGGGGAGCATCGCGGCCAGGTCGGACAGCGACGTGCTGACCATCCGCGCCGGGCCGACCGCATCGGTCAGGTGCTGGCTGTGCGCGTGCGGCAGCCACTTCACCCAGTCCCAGTGGGCGAGGTGGTCGTCGGAGGTGAGCACGGCGACCTGCAGGCTCTCGGGGGAGTGGAACGCCGCCGCCGAGCAGACCAGGGACCGCGCGAGCGACCGCGCCGGCTCCGGCTCGCCGCACACCTCGATCGACGCGAACGCGCGGAGGTCCACGGACGCGGGCAGGTCGGGCTGCAGGCGGTGCACGACGAGCAGCCGGTGCAGCGCGGACGCCGCGGCCGGGTCGACGTCGTCGATCGGCGCGCTGTCCGGCGGGACCAGCTCGAGCGCGAGCGGCTGGGCGCAGGTCCCGTAGCGCACCTGCAGGAACCCGGGGTCGACGGGCGACCGCTCCCACACCCGGCTCCGCTCCTCCGCGAACGACGGCAGCGCCGCCGGCTCGGGGTGCAGCCAGGTGAGCGCCTGCCGCTGCTGGTCCGCGGCGTCGCGCGCCACCTGCCGCACGCCGCTCAGGTAGCGCAGGTACTCCGTCCGCGACCCGGTCACCTGCTGCTGTCGCTGCTTCCGCGTCCGGTCGATCTGCACGACGATGAAGCCGAGCGTCGCGAACAGGAACATGCCGGCCGCGATGAACCGCACCGGCCCGCCGCCGGCGGTCCCGCCGAGGCCCGCGACGAGCACGATCGAGCCGAGGCTGCCGAGCATCGGGATCGCGTTCATCGCGACGCCGGCGGCGCCCTCGCTCGGCTGGATCTGCGGCGGTGGCTGGAGCTTGAGCTGGCCCGAGGGGAGCTCGGGCCGGTCCGCGCGCGCCGAGCGCAGGGTCGCGGGCACCGCAGGGTTGGCCGTCGGTGTCCCGAGTTGCGTCGTGCTCATGCCCGTCCTGTCGATGCCCGATCACCGGTGGGAAGTCGTGCCTGCGGCGTCAGCGGTGTGATCTGTGGGTACGACTACCCTGCCCACGGGCAGTCAACCAGAATCCTCAGGACCACCCACAGAGCACTCGGGAGGCTCGATGACCGGCTCGCTGGCCCCGGGTGAGGTGACCGCCGTCAGCGTGCACGGCCCGCGCGGCGTCGTCGACCTCACCGTGCCGACGGCAGCGACCTGCGCCGAGGTCGCCCGGGTGTATGCCGCGGAGGCCGGCCTCGGCCGGGTGCTGCCGCTCGTCACGGGGTCGGGCCGGGCGCTTGCTCCGGACGCCACGCTCGAGCAGGCGGGCCTGCCCTCGGGCACCGTGCTGGTCGCCGTCGACCCCGACGTCCGCCCGCAGGCCGGCGGTCGGCGTACTCCGCTCGTGGCGGAGGCGGGCCTGCGCCCGGGCGCGCTGTCCGCGCTCTGGTGCGGGCTCGCGGCGGCGGTCGCGGTGCTCGCCGGCTGGACCGCGACCCGGCTTCCCGACGACGACCGCACGGTCGCCGTCGTCGTGCTCGCGGTCGCGGCGCTCGTCGGCTGCCTGCCGTTCGGGCCGCTCGCCGCGCAGCGGGTGATGGTCGCACCGGCGTACGCCGCGGCCGCCGTCCTCGCGGTCGCGTGGGACGCCGACCCGGACCTGCTGCCGATCGTCGTCGGTGCAGCCGCTCTCGGTGCGGCGCTCACCGCCGCCGTCGGCCGCGCCCTCACCGACCGCTCCGAGGAGGCGCTGCGGGTCTGGATCGTCGTCGGCACCGCCTGGTTCGTCGTCGCCGGTCTCGCGGCCGTCCTCTCGCAGCCACCGCGGGTGCCGTGGGCCGTGCTGCTGATCGCCGCGGTGCTCGCCGCGCGGCTGGTGCCCGCGGTCGTGATCGACCTGCCCGACCAGTACCTGATCGACGTGCAGCGGCTCGCGGTGACCGCGTGGTCCGCCCGGGACCGACCGACCGGCCGGCGCGGCCGGATCGTCGTGCCGCCGGGCCGGGTCGTCGAGGTCGCCGCCCGCGGCGCACGGCTGGTCGACGCGGCCGCGGTCGCGATCCTCGTCGTGGTGGCGGTCTCCGCCCCGCTGCTCCTCCTCACCGCGGACCTGCCGCTGGACCGGGTCGGTGCCCGGCTGCTGGTGCTGTTCGGCGGTGGCGCGCTGCTGCTCGCGGCCCGGAGCCACCGCCACGCGACGGCACGCCGGATGCTGCGGCTCGCCGGCGTCTACTGCGTCGCGTGCGTCGCGGTCGCGCTGCCGGGGCCGCTCGGCGACCAGGCGCTCGGCGTCCTCACCGGCGTCGTGATCGGGCTCGGCTTCCTCGTCCTCGTCGCCGCCGTCGCGGTCGGCCGCGGTTGGCGCTCGGCCTGGTGGTCCCGGCGTGCGGAGGTCGCGGAGGTCCTGTGCGGTGCGGCGGCCCTCGCGTCGCTCGTCGTGGCCGTCGGGCTGTTCCGCCACCTGTGGGAAATCACGGGCTGAGGTTTACCGATCGCGAGAGGTGGGGTAACCCGTTGCGTGTCGGCTCCGTGGCAGCTCGGGAGCCCAGCAGATCAATCCACAGACCGCCGTACGGCGTCGCTCGTCGTACGCAACATCAATGAGGAGACGACATGTCGAACAGCCCCGAGTTCGGGCAAGGCGAAGGCGTACTCAGCCGGGCCGCCGGGATGGTGGCCGACGCGCGCACCGACTTCAACTCGTACAGCAACACGCTGACCAACCAGATCGCCGGCGTGCACGGCAAGTGGGGCGGCGCCGGTGCGACGGCGTTCTTCACGCTGCACCAGGCCTGGACCGAGAAGCACAAGGTCATCGTCGACGCGCTGAACGAGTTCGAGGACTCGCTGCAGGTCACCGAGCGCGACAACACCGCGACCGACGACACCCAGCGCTCCAGCTACACCAACCTGCAGGGCCGGCTCGGCTGACGCCGAGGGACAAGGGAGAAGACACCATGAGCCTCGACGGAATCCGCGTCCAGCACGCCGCGCTCGACCAGGCGGCGCAGGACATGTACAAGACGGTCCAGGACATCGACAACCGCATGAACCGGCTCGAGTCCGAGCTGAAGCCGCTGCAGAGCAGCTGGGCCGGTAGCCAGCAGCAGGCCTACACCGTGGCCAAGGCCAAGTGGGACTGGGCGATCCAGGAGATGCGCGACCTGCTCGACGACAGCCACCGCACGGTCTACCAGTCCAACGACGAGTACCGCTCCGCCGACCAGCGCGGCGCGGCCCGGTTCCAGATCTGAGCCGCGTCGTTGTTCGTCGGAGGGACCGATCCCCAGCGGGTCGGTCCCTCCTGTCATGTCGTGACGGAGTCGTGCCACGATGCCACCACCGGACGGGCTCTCGGAGGGTCCGTGACGATCGGGCGTCGCGTCGGTCCTCGGGGCCGTCGCTCGCGGAAGGGTTGAGCTGCCGATGAGCCAGGGCGCCATCACCTCGGGCCTGGTGCGGGTCACCGTCACCTCGGGCACGCGCCGGGTCGACCTCGTCCTCCCGGGGGCGGTGCCGGTCGCCGAGCTGCTGCCCGAGCTCGCGCGCAGCGTGGGGCTGCTCGACCCCGCGACCGTGCACGGCGGCTACCGCGTCGTCACCGCGGACGGCCGGCGGCTCGGCACGGACACCGGCCTCACCCTCCAGGGTGTCGAGGACGGCGGCCTGCTCACCCTCTCGGCCGGCGTGGACGACCCGCCCGCGCGGGTCTACGACGACGTGGTCGAGGCGATGACCGACGTCGTCGAGCACGACCTCCGGCCGTGGCAGCCGGCCGCGGGGCGACGCACGGCCCTCGTCGCCGCCGCCCTGCTGCTGGTGCTCGGTGCCGCCGCGCTCCTCGTGCAGCGCGGCTCCGACCTCGCCGTCACGGCGGCCGTGGTGATCGCCGTGGCGCTCTGTGCCGGGGCGATCGTGCTGTCCCGCGCCCAGGACGAGCCGGAGGCCGCGGTCGGCGTCGCGTGGCTCGGGGCGCTCTACGCCGTCGTCGCCGGCATCATGCTCGCGCCGAGCGACGGGTCGCCGTACGCCGACCCGCTCGCGGCGGCCGGTGCCGGGGCGCTGCTCGCCGGCCTGGTGTGCGTGACCGGGCTCGGGGAGGGCCGGATCCTGGTGTTCCCGCCGGTCGCCGTCGGGGCGATCGGCTTCGCCGCCGGCATGCTGATGCGCGCGGCCGACGACCTCGACCCCGGCATCGTGCTCGCCTCCGTGCTCGCCGTCGTCGTGCTGGTGGGGAGCGTGTTCCCGTGGCTCGCGCTCGGCGCGACCGGCACCAACGTGGACCAGCTCTACAGCACGGCCGACATCACCGCCGACCCCGACGACATCGACCCCGCGCGGGTGGGGGCGGACGCCCGGCTGGCCCACGAGATCCTGCTCGCGATCAGCGGGACCGTCGGGCTGCTGATCGTCCTGATCGCCCCGGTGGCCGTGGGCCTGGGCGTGCTCGGCACCCTGCTCGCCGCCGACTGCTGCCTGGTCGTGATGCTGCGGACCCGGCAGTACCGCACCGGCTCCGAGGTCCTGGTGGGGCTGGGCTCGGGCGTCGCCGGGCTCGTGGCGACCGCCGCCGCCGTGCTCGTGCTGCACCCCGACTGGCGGCCGACGCTCGCCGTCGTGCTGGCCGTCGGTGGCGCCGGCCTGATGGCCGCGACCCTCACGCCGTCGGCACCCTCGATCCGGCGCGGCAGGTCCGGCGACGTGCTCGAGACGATCGCACTGATCGCGCTGGTGCCGCTGCTGGTGCTCGCGACCGGGCTCTTCGGCACCGTCACCGACGTGACCGCCGGTCTCTAGGGCTGGTCCGGGATGGCCACCAAGAAGGACCTCGTCGAGGCCTACGGCTTCAGCCGCCGGCGACTGGTCACCGCCTTCGTCTCCGGCGCTCCGGGCGGCCGGGAGGTCGAGCCGGCGCGGCCCGGCCGGACCGTCGTGGCCGGTGTCGCGCTCGCCGTGCTGCTGCTGGCCGGCGCCGCGATCGCCGGGGTGTTCTCCGACCGCGCCGACGAGGGCTGGCAGGACCAGGCCGGGCTGGTGGTCGACAAGGACTCCGGCGCGCTCTACGTCGTGCTGGAGGACGACGCGATCCCCGGGTCCGACGAGCCGACCCTCCGGTCGGTCGTCAACGTGACCTCCGCGCAGCTGATCCTCGGCATCGAGAACGCCGCCGCGCAGTCGGTGCCGGGCTCCGACATCGCCACCACCCGGAAGGGGCCGCCGATCGGGATCCTCGAGGCGCCGGCGACCGTTCCGCCCGCCGGCGACCTCATCAACGACGGGTGGACGGCGTGCACCGCCGCCGGCGACGGTGTCCAGCTCGAGGTCAGCGGCGCGGCCGACGCCAGCGAGGACGAGCACGCGGCGTTCGTCGTCCAGAGCAAGGGCCGGCAGTACCTCGTCGCCCCCGCGCCCGACTCGGGCCCCGACGTCCCGGCGACGGCCCGGGCCTACCCGCTGCCCGACGACGCCGACGCGCTGACCACAGCCATCGGCGTGCACGGCACCGTGGTCCGCGTCCCGTCCGCCTGGGTCGCGCTCTTCGACACCGGCGGCTCGCTCGACGCCGATGGTCTGGGCGTGACCGGCGCAGGGTCGCAGGTGTCCGGCGCGCTCGCAGCCGCCCTGCCGAAGGGGACGCGGATCGGCGACTGGTACCAGACCGACGACGACCGCAGGTTCGTCGTCACCGCCGACGGTGCCGCCGAGCTCGACGACTTCGCGTTCGACGTGCTGACCAGCTCGCGGCTGGGCGGCTACCGGCCGCACCAGGTGCGCGGGGACGTCGACACCGAGAGCATCCCCTACGCCCCGACCCCGCCGTGGGCGCGGTCGCACTGGCCGGTGGCCGGTCTCGAGAACCCGGTCTCGGACGGCGACCAGATCTGCACCGTCCTGCACACGGCACCGGGCGCCCCGCCCACGGTGGCGCTTGCCGTGGATCCCGGGCCGGCGGCGTCCGCGGAGGGCACCGGCCCCGCCAAGGTCGACGTCGACGTGATGTCCGGGCACGGCGCGGTCGTCGAGGACGGCGACTGGTCCGACGAGGCCGGGCTGCCGACGCTGGTCGACGACCGCGGGATGAAGTACGCCCTGCGCGGCGACGAGGCCGTGCACAACCTGGGTTACGACGGCGTCGACCGGGTGGTCGTGCCGGACGGGTGGATGGAGCTGTTCCAGCCCGGCCCCGAGCTGTCCCGCGACGCGGCCCTCTGCCCGCCCACGAACGACCCGGACCCGGCATGCGGCTGAGCGTGCTGCCTGCGGCCGCCCTGCTCGCGGCGTGCGTCACGGCGCCGGGCGCCGCGCACGCGGACGCCACCCCCGCGCAGTGCACCGAGACCGGCCCGACCAGCCCGCGGACCGCGCCGGTGACCGGCTCCAACTCCGTCTACGACGCGCTGCGGATCGGCGCGACGGCCGACCTGTTCGAGGGCACCGCCCGGGCGCCCGGCCAGGGCGTGACGGTCGTGGTGGTCGGCCCGCGGGTCGCCGCGCCCGGTGTCGAGGCGGTCGACCTGGGCCTCCGCTCCGCCGACGGCAGCAGCCCCTACGGCGCGATCGCGGCCGGTGTGGTCCGCGGTCCCGACGAGGGAGGCGTGCCGATCGGCTTCGCGCCGGGCGCCCGGGTGGTCGCGGCCGAGGTCTACGACACCGACTACGGCTTGGGGATCGAGGGTGCTGCCGAGCCGGACGCCGACCGGGTGGCCGCCGGGCTCGAGTGGGTCCACGCCCAGCGCGGCCAGCTGGGCGACCGGGTCGTCGCGCTGGTGCCTCAGGCCGTCGGGAAGGACGACCGGCTGACGGCTGCGGTCAAGCGGCTCGCCTCGGACGGCGTGCTCGTCGTCGCCGGGATCGGGGACCGGCCGGAGACGAGCGACACCTCCTCCCCGCTGAGCGCCTTCGCCGGGGCCGAGGGGACCGACCTGCCGCCGGGCGAGGACGCGCGGGGCGCGACCTGGCCGGCCGGCTACGGCTCGGTGCTCGCGGTCGGCGTACCTCCGCTGCCGGGGGACACCGACGTCTCCGACTACGTCGTGCCGAACTCCGACGTCGACGTCTCCGCGCCGACCGTCGGCGGCGTCTCGTGGGGCGGCAACGGGATCTCCTGCCGGATCGACGTCGCGTCGTCCCAGGTGGCCGCCGCCGAGGTCGCCGCGGTCGCGGCGCTCGTCTGGTCGGCGCCCGGTCACGAACAGGACACCGCCAGGGAGCTGCGGGATCGGCTGGTGCGCACCGCGGCCGGCAGCGACGCACCGGGCGCGCTGAGCCCGGTGAGCGGAGCGGGGATCGTGCAACCGCTCGACGCCGTGCAGCGCATCGACGTCGGCAGGGCCGAGCCCGGCGACGTCGTCGAGCGGGCGACGCCCGCGCCGGCGCCCGAGCCCCGCACCGACGACCTCGCCGGCACCCGGCGGGACGCGCTCTGGTGGGGACTCGTCGCCGGCGGCGCGCTCGTCGTCGCCGTGCTGCTCCGGCCGGTGCTCAACCGCCGACGTGGCTCCTGACCTCTTGAACGGCCCCTGCGCCGGGTACCGGACCCGGTACCACCCGGGGTGCCGTCCTGCTCACCGACGAGTAGAAGGCGCCTACTGGGAAGAGGGCTCCTGCGAAGTCCGCCGCCTATGGCCTCGACGCTAGAGGCCGAGCAGGGCTCACCGTCTGGGAACTCGCCGTCCGGGTACGCGTGCAGGTAGTGAGGCGCGGCTCGCGCCGGACATGGGGAACACAGAAGGGTTGATCTCGTGGAATCTGTACGCAATTCGCTCAAGAACGGGAAAGCTGCGAAGGCTGTCCTGTTCGGGTTGCCTCTAATCGTCGTGCTGGCGTGCTCCTCGGGGAGCGGGGGCAGCGATGAAGAGTCGACGGGCAAACAGAAGGACTCCTCCAAGAGCGCTCCGGGCGATGTGGGGAACTGGGACATCTTGAACAAGCCCACGTTCGGAACCGAGTACGGAACTTGGAAGATCGTGGACCTCAAGGTCAAGAACGTCTCGAAGGAGGATGACGAGCCGTGGTTGGAGATCCGGCTGACGAACAAGAAGAACGACCTCGTGGCCACCTTTGACTGCGTGGGGAACACCGTGAACCCGGGTCAGACGACCACGCTGCAGTGCTCCAGCATGGACAAGGTCGCTCCCTACACCGACTACGAGATCAAGAACGCGGTCTAGCCTGACCGTTCGGAACCTGCAGCTTCCGAATGCCGAGCCCTTGACCGGCAGCAGGTCTTGGAAGGCCCGACAAAGAAGCAAGCCTTGCCTCTGGTGCCGCAGACGAGCGTGCGGCGCGTGCTCACCCGGCGCCGCAGCTCCTGAGGCGATCTGTCGGTCGGCCGGGGTGCAGCGGTAACTCAGGGTTACGACCACTACCTCGATGCTGTGAACCGGTCACAGCACCGAGGTAGGGGTCCGTACGCCGAGGGAGCGTACGTAACACCGAGTTACATCGGCGGCGCACCGCTCGCCCGGACCCGGCGCGCCCGGCCGGGCCGAGGTCAATGGCGGAGGTAGGGGGATTCGAACCCCCGAGGGCGTTAACCCAACCCGCTTTCCAAGCGAGCGCCATAGGCCACTAGGCGATACCTCCAGCGGAGGAGGTTACCGGTGCGGCCACCTGCCGATGAAATCGAGTCGACCACCGTCGTCTAGAGTTGGGCCAACCCCCCGTGCGGCGGCATCTCGCCCAACTCCCCCAGGGCCGGAAGGCAGCAAGGGTAAGTGAGCTCTGTCGGGTGTGCGGGGGGCCTTTGCGTCTTCTGAGGTCTCCCGGGGGCGCCGGTCCGCCACAATGCTCGCGTGACGTTCACCCAGCTGGCGGTGGTGGGCGCGGTCGCCCTGCTGGGCCCGCTGCTCGCGTTCCCGCGGAGCTGGCACCTCCCGGTCGTGCTCGGCGAGCTCGTCGCCGGCGTGCTGCTCGGCCGGACCGGGGTCGGCTACCTCGACTCCTCGGACCCGACCTTCGCGTTCCTCGCGGAGATCGGATTCGCGCTCGTGATGTTCGTGGTCGGCACCCACGTCCCGGTCCGCGATCCGGCGATCCGGCCGGCACTGAGGTCCGGTCTGGTGCGTGCGGTCGTGGTCGCGGTGGTGGCCGTCGCGCTCGGCACGGGCATCGGGTACGTCGCCGGGACCGGCCACGGCCCGCTCTACGCGGTGCTCCTGACGTCGTCGAGCGCGGCCCTGGTCTTGCCGGTCGTCGATTCGCTCGGGCTCGGCGGCGAGCGGGTGATCGGCCTGCTGCCGCAGGTGGCGATCGCCGACACCGCCTGCATCGTCGCGCTGCCGCTCGCGATCGACCCGAGCCACGCGGTGCGCGCGGCCGGCGGCACCGTGCTCGTCATCACGGCTGCGGCGGTGATCTTCGTGGTGTTCCGGTGGGGCGACGTGCGGGGCTGGCGGCAGCGGGTGCACGACGTGTCGGAGGACCGGCTGTTCGCCGTCGAGCTGCGGATCCAGCTGGCCGTGCTCTTCGCGCTGGTCGCGCTCGCGACCACGACGCACGTCTCGATCATGCTGGCGGGCTTCGCGTTCGGGCTGGCCGTCGAGGCGGTCGGGGAGCCGCGGCGGCTGGCCAAGCAGCTGTTCGCCCTGACCGAGGGCTTCCTGGCGCCGGTGTTCTTCGTGTGGCTCGGCGCCGAGCTCGACCTCCGCGAGCTCGGCCAGCACCCGCAGATGATCCTGCTGGGCGTCGCCCTCGGTCTCGGTGCCGCGGCAACGCACCTGGTCCCGCTCGCGCTGGGCCAGCCGGTCTCGCTCGACCTGCTCTCCGCCGCCCAGCTCGGCGTGCCGGTCGCGGCCGCGACGATCGGCTCCCAGACCGGCGTGCTGCGGGCGGGGGAGGCCTCGGCGCTGATGCTCGGGGCGATCGTGACGATCGGGCTCGCCGTGCTCGGCGGGGGGCTCGCGGCCCGCGCCGGGCTGGTGGCCCTTCCCGAGCGGCGCCTCGCGGCCTGAGCGCCCCGTCGGTTGTCGCCACCTCCGACTAGGGTGAGCGTCGATGGAATCCCCGCTCGCGCTCTACCGCCGCTACCGCCCAGAGACCTTCGCCGAGGTCATCGGGCAGGAGCACGTCACCGAGCCGCTGCGCGCCGCCCTGGCGGGCAACCGGGTCAACCACGCCTACCTGTTCTCCGGCCCGCGCGGCTGCGGCAAGACGACCAGCGCCCGGATCCTCGCCAGGTCGCTCAACTGCGAGCAGGCGCCGGTCGCCGACCCCTGCGGGGAGTGCGACAGCTGCCGCGACCTCGCCCGGGGTGGGCCCGGCTCGATCGACGTGATCGAGATCGACGCCGCCTCCCACGGCGGGGTGGACGACGCTCGCGAGCTGCGCGAGAAGGCGTTCTTCGCGCCGGTCAAGAGCCGCTACAAGGTCTACATCATCGACGAGGCCCACATGGTCACGACGCAGGGCTTCAACGCCCTGCTCAAGCTGGTCGAGGAGCCCCCGCCGCACCTGCGCTTCATCTTCGCCACGACCGAGCCGGACAAGGTGATCCCCACCATCCGGTCGCGGACCCACCACTACCCGTTCCGGCTGATCCCGCCGCGGCTCCTGTCGTCCTACCTCTCCGAGCTGTGCGAGCGCGAGGGCGTCACCATCGAGCCGACCGCGCTGCCCCTGGTGGTGCGGGCCGGTGCCGGGTCCGCGCGCGACACGCTCTCGGTCCTCGACCAGCTCCTCGGGGGCGCCGGCCCGGACGGCGTGACCTACCAGCTGGCGAGCGGCCTGCTCGGCTACACGCCCGACACCCTGCTCGACGACGTCGTCGACGCGTTCGCCGCCGGGGACGGGGCGTCGGTGTTCGGGGTGGTCGACCGGGTGATCGAGACGGGCCAGGACCCGCGCCGGTTCACCGAGGACCTGCTGCGGCGGCTGCGTGACCTGGTCATCGTGTCCGCGGTCCCCGACGCGCCGGCGTCCGGCCTGCTCGACGTGGCCGAGGACCAGGGAGAGCGGCTGGTCGCCCAGGCCGGCCGGTTCGGCCGGTCCGAGCTCACCCGCGCGGCCGACCTGGTCGCCACCGGTCTCACCGACATGCGCGGCGCGACGGCGCCGCGGCTGCTGCTCGAGCTGATCTGCGCCCGGATCCTGCTGCCCGCGGCCGACCACAGCACCGAGGGCCTCGGCGCCCGGCTGGACCGGCTCGAGCGCAGGATGTCGATCACCGGTACGCCGACCGCCGCGCCGGCGGTCCCGGAGCCCGCCCCCGTCCAGGACCGCCCCGAGCCGTCCCGGGCCGAGCGCGCCGCTCCCGAGCGGGTCGAGGAGGTCCCCGAGGCGCCGGTCGCCGAGGTGCCGGTCGCCGAGGGGCCGGAGGCCCCCGTCCCGCCCACCCCCACGCCCACGCCGGCACCGACGGCCGATCCCGAGCCGCCGCCGGCCGCGGCGCCGACGACCAAGTCCTCCGCGGGCATGTCCGCGGCCGACGTCCGGCGGGTGTGGCCCGACGTCGTGGCCGCGACGATGTCGCTGCGCAAGGCGACCTGGTCGCTGGTCAGGCACAACGCGCAGGTGCTCGACTACGCCGAGGGTCTGCTCACCCTCGGGTTCGCCTCCGCGGGGCTCCGCGACCAGTTCGTCAACGGCGGCCACGAGCCCGTGCTCCTGCAGGCCCTCGTCGACGGGTTCGGCATCGAGCCCAAGATCGAGGCCATCGTCGACCACGGCGCGGCCGGCACGTCCACGCCGGCTCCGGCGCGGGCCGCCGAACCGGACGGGCCGCCGTCGTGGGCGTCCGGACCCGAGCCCCCGCCCGAGGCGGCCGCGCAGCCGGAGCCTCCTGTCTCCCGTCGACCACCGCCCGAGGCGTTCGCACCCGAGCAGGCGACCGCGTCGCCGGAGCCTGCCCACGACCCCGACGCCGCGGTCGACCTCGACGACGCCGAGGCCGACCACGAGTCCGGCGCCGAGCTGCTCGCCCGCGAGCTCGGCGCGCAGGTCATCGACGAGATCCCCCGGTCGTGATCGACGCGTGCCGGCAGAGGAGGATGGACCCATGACTGAAGACCCGTCCGGACAGAACCCGCTCGAGGCCCTCGGCGGGGGTCTCGGTGGCCTCGACCTCGGCGGCCTGCTGCAGCAGGCCCAGCAGATGCAGGACCAGCTGCAGGCCGCGCAGCAGGAGCTCGCGGACACGATCGTCAGCGGGTCGGTCGCCGGCGGGGCGGTGTCCGTGAGCCTCACCGGGGTCGGCGAGCTCACCGGCGTCACGATCACGCCGGGCACCGTGGACGGCGCCGACGAGGAGTCGCTCGCCGAGCTCGGCGACCTGGTCGTCGCCGCCTACCGCGACGCGCGCGCCAGGGCCGACGCCCTCGCCCAGGAGAAGATCGGCCCCCTCGCCGGCGGGATGCCCGGTTTCCCCGATGCTCCCGGCGGGCCCTCGGGCCCGCTCGGGTTCGTGTAGGCCCGGACCCAGGACATGTACGAAGGGGTCGTCCAGGACCTGATCGACGAGCTCGGCCGGCTGCCGGGCGTCGGTCCCAAGGGTGCGCAGCGGATCGCCTTCCACCTGCTGCAGGCCGACCCCGTCGACGTACGCCGCCTCGCCGACGTGCTTCTCGAGGTCAAGGCGAAGGTGAAGTTCTGCTCGACCTGCTTCAACGTCGCCGAGGACGACCAGTGCCGGATCTGCCGCGACCCCCGCCGCGACGCCACCGTGCTGTGCGTCGTGGAGGAGTACAAGGACGTCGTCGCGATCGAGCGCACCCGTGAGTTCCGCGGCCGCTACCACGTGCTCGGCGGTGCGATCTCGCCGATCGACGGGATCGGCCCCGAGCAGCTGCACATCCGCGAGCTGCTCGCCCGGCTGGGCCAGGGCGACGGCGCGGAGGTCTCCGAGGTGATCCTCGCGACCGATCCGAACCTCGAGGGCGAGGCGACGGCGACCTACCTCACCCGGATGCTCTCGCCGCTGGGGTTGCGGATCACGCGGCTGGCTAGTGGACTTCCCGTAGGCGGGGACCTGGAGTACGCCGACGAGGTCACCCTCGGACGCGCTTTCGTCGGAAGGCAGGCAGCGACATGACCGATCAGCTTCCCGGGCAGGCGGCGCTGGAGGCCCTGCTCGCCGTGGAGTCGGAGACCGTGCGGTTCGCCGACGAGATCGCCGCGTCGTTCGGCGGCTTCCTCGATGCGCTGCCGGTCATCGCGCGCGAGGCCACCGGGGGCCAGGCCGTCTCGTTGCTGCTGCTGCAGCTCAGCCACGTCTCGCTCGCCGGCGCCCGGCTCGGCGCCCAGCGCGACTTCGCGCCGCGCGACGAGTACCAGCCCGACGTCGGTCCGGACGCCGACCTCGACGACCTCCGGATGCGCCTCGCCGAGCTGCTCGGCGACCTCGACACCTACTGCTACGTGTTCGACCCCTACGACCCGGACATCGTGGAGAGCCAGCTCTCCGACGACCTCACCGGCATCGCCTCCGACCTCGAGATCGGCATGCGGCACTACCGCGCCGGCGACGTGGAGGAGGCGCTGTGGTGGTGGCAGTTCTCCTACGTCTCCTCGTGGGGGACGCTGGCGGGTGCGGCGCAGAAGGCGATGATCTCGGTGATCGCCCACGACCGGCTCGACGTCGAGCTGCCCTCGGAGGTCGAGCAGATCGAGGCCGCGGAGGCTGCGCTCAACGGCGCCGACGTGTCCTAGCGGCCGGCCTGCGTCCGGTCGGCAGAACGCGTCCGGGGTGGCGGGCGCCGCTCGGTAGAATCGGCGGGTCGTCTTCCCCCCTACCCAGGAGTGGTCCGCCGTGGGCATCGTCGTTCAGAAGTACGGCGGCTCGTCCCTCGCCGACGCCGACGCCATCAAGAGGGTGGCCCGGCGCATCGCTGAGGCCAAGAAGGACGGCAACGACGTCGTCGTCGCCGTGTCCGCGATGGGTGACAGCACCGACAACCTGCTGGACCTCGCCGCCGAGGTGAGCCCGCTGCCGCCGGCCCGCGAGCTGGACATGCTGCTGACCGCCGGCGAGCGGATCTCGATGGCCCTGGTCGCGATGGCGATCTCCGACCTCGGCTACACGGCGCGCTCGTTCACCGGTTCCCAGGCCGGCGTGATCACCGACTCGGTGCACGGCAAGGCCAAGATCATCGACGTCACCCCCGGCCGGATCCGGGACGCGATCGCCGAGGGCCACATCGTGATCGTGGCCGGGTTCCAGGGAGTCAGCCAGGACACCAAGGAGATCACCACCCTCGGCCGCGGCGGCACCGACACCACGGCGGTCGCGCTCGCGGCCGCGCTGCACGCCGACGTCTGCGAGATCTACACCGACGTCGACGGCGTCTTCACCGCCGACCCGCGGATCGTGCCGACCGCCCGCAAGCTGGACACGGTGACCTTCGAGGAGATGCTCGAGCTCGCCGCCTGCGGTGCGAAGGTCCTGCACCTGCGCTCGGTCGAGTACGCCCGCCGCTACGACATCCCGATCCACGTCCGGTCGTCGTTCTCCCAGCTCATGGGGACGATCGTGTCCGGCAGCATCAACGATCCCAGGAGCGAGGACAGCACCGTGGAAGAGCCCATCATCGCCGGCGTCGCCCACGACCGCAGCGAGGCCAAGATCACCGTGGTCGGCGTTCCCGACAAGGTCGGCGAGGCCGCCCGGATCTTCGAGGCGCTCGCCGAGGCGCAGATCAACCTGGACATGATCGTCCAGAACGTCTCCGCCGCCGCCACCAACCTCACCGACATCTCCTTCACCCTCCCGCGGACCGACGCCACCACCGCCATGAAGGCCCTGGAGGACCTGCGGGGGGAGATCGGCTTCGACTCGCTGCTGTTCGACGACAAGATCGGCAAGATCTCGCTGATCGGCGCCGGCATGCGCTCGCACCCGGGCGTCTCTGCGAAGTTCTTCAGCGCGCTCGCGGGCGCGGGCGTCAACATCGGGATGATCTCGACGTCCGAGATCCGCATCTCGGTCGTCGTCGCCGAGACCGACGTGGACGCGGGCGTCGCCGCCGCGCACACCGCGTTCGCGCTCGACGCCGACGAGGTCGAGGCGGTCGTCTACGGCGGCACCGGGCGTTGAGGCACGACCCGCCCGCGCCACGGCCTTGAAAACTCGCTCGCGCGACCCGCGGGCGTTCGGAAGGATCAAGTCATGAAGATCGGGATCGTCGGCGCGACCGGCCAGGTCGGCGTCGCCATGCGCCAGATCCTCCTCGAGCGGGCGTTCCCCGCCGACGAGGTTCGCTTCTTCGCCTCCGCACGGTCGGCGGGCCGCACGCTCGCTTTCGGCGACCGTGAGGTCGTCGTCGAGGACGCCGCCACCGCCGATCCCACGGGTCTGGACATCGCGCTGTTCTCCGCCGGGGCGACCACGTCGCGGGCACTCGCCCCGAAGTTCGCCGACGCCGGCGTGATCGTGGTCGACAACTCCAGCGCGTTCCGCAAGGACCCCGCGATCCCGCTCGTGGTCTCGGAGGTCAACCCCGACGCCGCTCGGGCGGTGATCCAGGCCGGCCACGGCATCATCGCCAACCCCAACTGCACGACGATGGCCGCGATGCCGGTCCTCAAGCCGCTGCACGACGAGGCCGGCCTGGTGCGGCTGATCGCGTCGACCTACCAGGCCGTCTCCGGCTCGGGCGTCGCCGGCGTCGAGGAGCTCGCCGACGGGATCGCCGCGGCCGGCGACAAGGCCCGTGAGCTCGCCTACGACGGCGAGGCCGTCGCGTTCCCGGAGCCGGGCGTCTACCAGCGCACGATCGCCTACAACGTGCTGCCGTTCGCCGGCAACCTGGTCGACGACGGGCTGGAGGAGACCGACGAGGAGCAGAAGCTGCGCAACGAGTCGCGCAAGATCCTCGGGATCCCCGACCTGAGGGTGTCCGGCATCTGCGTCCGGGTGCCGGTCTTCACCGGCCACTCGCTGGCGATCAACGCCGAGTTCGCCGAGCCCCTGCCCGTGGCTCGCGCGAAGGAGCTGCTGAGCTCTGCCCCAGGCGTCGAGCTGGCCGACATCCCGAACCCGCTGCACGCGGCGGGCAAGGACCCGTCGTACGTCGGCCGGATCCGCCAGGACCCGGGTGTCGACGACGAGCGCGGCCTGGCCCTGTTCGTGTCCAACGACAACCTGCGCAAGGGCGCGGCGCTCAACACCGTCCAGATCGCCGAGCTGGTCGTCGCCTCGCGGTAGCCGCGCCGCCCGCCCGCAGCCGGCTAGCTGTAGTTCCCCGGCAGGTTGTGAACGGCGAGGCGTAGACGAATAGCGAGGACCTCCGGTACGGAGGGGTTACCACACCAACCTCTTCACCGAAGGTCCTCAATGACTCACGCTAACGCTCCACTGAC